>JBGSMV010000072.1:0-34598 GCA_041739995.1 Bdellovibrionota bacterium | reverse complement strand
TGTCGTGAGTCGCGCCCCGTGCGGGCGCGTGGATTGAAACCTGCTGCTGCGTCAATAAGTCCCCAACACAAGCAAGTCGCGCCCCGTGCGGGCGCGTGGATTGAAACACTATAAACCCATTTGATGTCGGCGAGGTTTCCTGTCGCGCCCCGTGCGGGCGCGTGGATTGAAACTCTACCTTCAAGCGGAGCAGCAAAAGGCGGGGGGTCGCGCCCCGTGCGGGCGCGTTAGCCTCATTGGTACATGCCAACATTTCCGAAGGCCTCTCTGACCCGCCCGATCAGCACAGCCTCATTGGTACATGCCAACATTTCGAAGCCTCGCTTATATCTTCTACCTGTTTGTTGAGCCCCTTTATGTAGCCTCATTGGTACATGCCAACATTTCCGAAGGCCACTTCATGGTAGAGGCCGACCAGTAGGGGGGTTGTTCGAATTGTTTCTGATGCTGACTTCATTGGTGATAATTCTCCGTTTATTTTTGGGCCAGGAGTCGGTCTTATCGGCGGGGCGCACGAAAAGTTTCCTCCGAGCCGGGCCAGTCACGTAACTATCTGACGTGCATGAAGATTGGCACTTGCTAGCTAACCGGACAGTCGTGCGCCGTCAGCTAGTAGCCTGGCAATTATTAATAAGCTCAGCTAGTTATATGGATTCCTGTGCAAATTTTTTCGTAATCTCTTACGTCCGCGTGTTGTCCAGCAAAAAAGTTGCTTGAAACCTCATTGTAACTCAGTTACAATTACAATGCGTGTTCAAGAGAGAAAAAATACCAAACGTCCTTGAACGAGTGCGGCACTGTATAGACCATGGACTTTATCTTGATACGAGGCATGCGACAGATAGGCAATCGGAGAGAATGATTCATAGACCCGAAATTCTCTATGTATTGAAGAATGGAAGACATGAGAAAAGTAAAGATCAGTATCAAGATCGATATAAAGCCTGGAACTACGCCATTAGGGGCAAGACGGTTGATAAGCGAGATGTTCGAGTAATCATCTCGTTTGATGAAAATAACATGCTGATCATTACGGCTATTGAATTGGAGCAAAGATGATGGAACAAAAATTTAAGAGATCTCACATTGATCTTGGATTTGGTTTTCCAGTCAAGCTTCTGAATGTTCCCATGACAAGAATCAGGGGCAAATGGACTCCAGCAATCAATTATAATTTGCTTGCTGAAGTTGTTCTGAAGGAGCTCTGCGAAAAAAATAGTAAACTCACTGGCAGTGAAGTCCGTTTTATCAGGCAACATTTCGAGATGACCCTTCAGCAGTTCGCGAAAAGATTCGGAGTGACTCACCCTGCTGTTATGAAGTGGGAAAACATGAAGAATAAATCCACTGATGTAAACTGGGCGACCGAGAAGGATATCAGGCTTTTTGTTCTACATAAGCTAACTTCCAAGTGTTCTGAACTTGTTGATCTATATACCTTTCTCGAGAACGTCATGGACAGTGGAAGATCAACTGAAGTCGAGGTGGATGCTCGAAAACTAGCCGCTTAATTGGCGGTTTAGGACACTTCAAGAAATTTCAGGGGCTTTTAGGGTATTTCTAAATTGCCCCTAAAAGCGATTCACTCATACTCCAAGCCCCGGCCAGGATTTTCGTAACCTCATTGGTACATGCCAACATTTCCGAAAGAACGCTCGGGTAATTTGGCACTTGCTGGTGAAACCCGATGAGCAGTTTCGCCCATCTCCGATTACGGAGGAAAAGCTTGCTGCGTAACAGATATCGTCAAACCTTGTGGGACTGAATAGATTGGTGCTGATGGCAAGAAAGTAGCTTAACTACTCCTGCGGACCCTGCGTTGGTATGAGGCGGAAAACGCCGGTGGTGCAATCAGGTCGTCTGGAGTTGTCGCGCATTCCATCATGGCTCAGGAAGACGACACTCTTCCGGAAGCCGGATACACAAGCGCTCCTGCTTTTACTCTGAGGCATCAGGCAAACGCTCACAAGGAGATTGACAGGACGGGACCATACACATGCCAACATTTCCGAAGGCCGAAACATTTCCGACGGCCGCCCTGACCCGCCCGATCTGCACCACCTCTTCACGACACAATTTACGATTCGAAGCCGGGCTACTTTAATAACTCCATAGATTCATGGGGTTATCATATTCATTTATGAAGAGAGCTCCGCTACTGATCGTC
Organism: Bdellovibrionota bacterium; assembly: GCA_041739995.1. Lineage (GTDB taxonomy): Bacteria > Bdellovibrionota_C > UBA2361 > UBA2361 > JBGSMV01 > JBGSMV01. Next base: position 32,431 of record JBGSMV010000072.1, on the reverse strand, counting down.
CCGCTCCTTCGGCTCCCCCAGAGTGGCCCGGGTCCTAAGCTCTCCAGTGGCGCGGGGGGTTCTTAAGGATCGGGCTTTTACGGGAGCTGGATCGACCCGCCTATATTCACGATGGACTCATCGAGATAGAATCCCCCCATGGTCCCTGACTACCAAACATTCATGCGTCCCTTACTTGCGCTCCTTTCAAACGAGAAGGAGCTAGCTGTTAAGGATATGTACGAGGCGATGGCTGTACGTTTTAAGCTGACCTCTGCGGACCGCGCTCTGCGCATCCCCACCGGCACACAGTCGTTGCTTGATAATCGCGTAGGATGGGCCAAGACGTACCTCAAAATGGCCGGGCTAGTTGAATCGCCTCGACGCGGCTTTGTTAAGATTACCCAGAAGGGCAAAGAAGCGCTTGGCACCGATGCCGACATTCGGACGAAGTTCCTTCATCAATTCCCTGACTTTAAAAAGTTTCAGAACAGATCTACTACATCCGACCAACCGGTAAGCGAGCCAGAGATTGAGTCCAATCAAACGCCAGAAGAAACGCTCGAAAGCAGCTACCGCACAATTCGCAGCGCTCTAGCGGACGAGCTGCTAGCGAAGGTTAAAGAAATGTCTCCAGAGCGCTTTGAAAAACTCGTTGTCGACCTTCTAGTACAAATGGGTTACGGCGGCTCGCGACTCGACGCCGGCCAGGCCATCGGCAGGTCTGGAGACGAAGGCATCGACGGTATCATCAAGGAAGACCGCCTTGGTCTCGATGTTATCTACATTCAGGCACAGCGCTGGGAGGGGGTTGTTTCACGCCCAGAAATTCAGAAGTTTGCAGGCGCTCTGCAAGGCCAGCGCGCAAAGAAGGGAGTATTCATTTCTTCGTCTCGGTTCTCCGCCGAGGCGCTCGAATTTGCTAGTAAGGTCGAAGCAAAGATCGTTCTGATCGACGGCGAGCAACTTGCTAACTATATGATCGACTTTGGATTGGGCGTGGCGGATGTCGCGAGTTATTCCGTGAAGCGGATTGATTCGGATTATTTTATTGAGGAATAGAGACGGACCTCATTGGTACATGTCAACATTCCCGAAAGAGGGCACACCGATAGCTTTGTCGACTGAATAGCCTGGCTCCTCATTGGTACATGCCAACATTTCCGAAGGAGCAGGGCGGTTTTGATGCAGTTGGTATAGCGCAGGTAGAGCGCACGCAATCACTTAGCAACTTACTAAGTGGCGTTGGTCTCTACGGAGAAGCCCGGGCAGTACTCACCCTGTCACCCTTAACTCATTGACTTTCTTCGCGACTCTGCGATGCCATTCCAAATCCGGTCAGAGTATATAAAACTCTCGATCGGCTTTACCGCTAGAAGATGGAGTTGTGTATGCGCTCGCTAGCTACGAAAACCCAATTACTTACCGCAAGTCTTGCCGTCGGGTTTGGAAGCCTGCCATCCGTTCAGGGGCAGGAAGCCTCTCTTCCGCCAGTGCCAGCTGTTGGGCCGCAACCAGACGCTCCTGGGCGTTTTGGAGAGTGGGTTGAAAATGATGAACGCTTAAACCGGCAGCTCCTCAATTCATTACTTGTGGATGGGAACGCGGGAGTTCCTTATCAACCTCGTGTGCTGGCGCCACTGCACGAACGAGTTACTGCCGCATATACGAACGGCATCAACACCCCGCTCGATATTCTGAATTCGACGTCCCAACAGCTCGCGGATCGAATACGGCTGCCGATAATCCCCGTATACAATGAGTCCGGGGTGGGACGTAACCAAGACTGGACACGGCGTAATCTTAAGGGCCCGATTGAAGATTTCTTGGGGCCAGTGTTTCCGACCCCGGGACTACTTCCTATCGATCCCGCCACCAGCTTGCGAGAACGAATGGGAGGGTTTGTCGGTCGTGCATTCGATGGAGCGGACTCGACTACCGGTATTTTCGAGGATCTATTCGATGCCTCCGGCGGTCGATTTGTTTCACCAAGATTCAACAGCGAACGCGCCACTGACACGTTGCTGCTGCTCATGAAGGGCACCGTTGAAAATGGGAAGACGTTTCTTCTCCTAGGGCACAGTCAGGGTGCAATCAATGCAGCAGATGCCACTAGGCGATATCAGGAGGAGCTGAACGATCGAGTTAAGAAGGGCGAAATCACTAGAGTTCAAGCAAGTACATATCTCGCCAACATCGCGGTGCTTACCGCTGGATCGCCCATGCCAACCGACCGATTCGCGAATGGAGTGCGTGTTATCACCAACCGAAATCCGGGCGATCCCGTTGCAAAACTTTCTTTCGAGGAGCCGATTGATTGGAGCAAGCTCGCGCTTGAGGAGCATGGTTTTGATCGGTACATCCAAGCAGTTTCTGCTGATGCGCAGGAGCTAATGGCTCAACTTGCGCAGCCCGTTAACCAAACATCTAACACGCGGCTGGCTAATGAAGCAGAGCAAATCCGGAAGGATTTGAGCGTCCTGCGGACGCCTGAGTTGAAGGCGCTGCGCGAGCGGCTACTCGAGTACTCGCGCAATATCGCGTCGGGAGAAAGCACTCTGAATAAGCAGGCCGCGCTGACCGCCGCCACTGACGAACTCCTCCACCAATTGGAAACTCAGGACCCTGACACCGCACTAAAGACGGCATCAGCGGTGGAGCGAATAATGCGACTCGTGGGGAACCCGTCTCCAACTTCAGACTCCCCGAGCTCTGGAATCTCTCCTGAAGAGAAAACCGCATCCGGTGAGGCAGGCGGTGTCGAAAATCAGGTCGAGATTTACCTCACTCCCGAGCAGACTGAACGTCTTCTGGCGATTGTCACCGCTAGGTCAGGCGCGACCCAAGAAGAGCTCGTTAAGAAGGGGCGCGAACTTGAGAGAGGTGAGATATCCGCGAAGGATTTTGCAGCCTATGCCGAAACAGCCGGGAAAACTTTGGAAACCTCGGCACAAACGGCGAGCGCAGTGGCCCAAATTGTTGGCTACTTCGATCCTGACACTGCCCGAACCATAGACCGAGTCGCGCTTGGATTAGAGGGTGGGGCCAATCTCGCGTTCGGAATAGCTCGAGTATGCGGTGGTGACTTCACCGGAATCGGCGGGATTGCTTCAGGGGTAGCAAACATTTTCTCGTCGATTTTCGGAGGCGGCGATCATGGGCCAAGCATTGAGGAACTCATTTATCAGCGCCAAGGAACAATCATTGCAAATCAGAAAATTATCCTGCAGGCCATCACTCAGAATGCGGATTTGATTCGAATGGTCAGCCGCCAAGTGGAAGAACTCGCGGGCAACATTGACAATGAATTCGAAGCGCTCAAAGACAATCTCAACGATCTGCGAGCGGGTATCAATCGTGACCTTGGCGCGCTCGATGTTCGTATCCATAGAATACATGTGGACCTATATCGCGAAATCGTCGAACAGGCGCGCTTTCGAAATCGATTTGAGCGACTCGAACGTAGAAGCTCGGTACTTGAACTGCCGGTACTCGCCGCCGAGGCGGGGCTCAACTTGCCTGACTATCGAACCGCTCTTCGCCTCAGTTTCAATGATCGAACGATTGATCCCGGTACTGGCAACTTAGTTCCGCTTGAAAGCTACGAAAAACTCAGATCTGATCTGATTGACCACGTGGTTGAGTATTCCGGGAGAGGCTTCTTCAGTGGGAGTGGGTTCAATGTCGAAGATGTTATCCAGTACGGAGGGCGATCGCAGGGGCCGTGGGACGATCGACTGATCGTAGAGCGGTTTGGTTCTCTGTCCGATCTGCTTGGCCCGAAAGGCTTGAGCTTAATACTAGCCCCGCCTCCTGAAGCGCACGTAAATTGGATTAGCGGCCTCCCTGCCAACTTACACAATCCACAAGAAGTTCTTGACGCCGGCTCAGCTCTGGTCGCGCTGCTGAGAGGAAGTCCGGACAGGATGATGCTGAACACGGAGGACCTTGAGCCCATTCTTCCCATAATCGATTCTATTCTACTCACGGAAGACTATGTCCGCACGCCGGCTTTAGCTGAGGTGAGTCTCGCGGCCTATGAAACTTCGTGGGCACGCATTAAAGCCCACCTCGAGGCCGCCCTTACGCGCGAAGAGCACCCCTTATCTGCGCCGGTGCAGCCTGGGCATGAGGCTGAGGCGATTGACTTGCTCGCTTCGCACCATATGGCTCCAACCGAGATAAACTCTCCCGTCGTCTCTCATGGTGATCAGAGAACACGCGCAGATATTCAAATCGAAGCCGATCGTATTCCAAACGAAGCGAAGTCGTTGCTTGCGATGGGAGTGGCTCACATTTCCGCATCGATGTCGGCGGACGGCAAGATGTTTAACGCCAATTTTAAAGGGCGACATCTCGTACTCACCACGAACGTCTCGATTGTTATTGATCAGAACCGTCTGAATGAACTCGATCCTACGGGAGCGTTGGCGAAACTGCTCCCTGAGACGATTCCGCTTTACCGCCGTTCGTTTGATGAGGGCAGATTTCTTCCCGATGGAGCCGCGGCTCCAGAGTTTGCAAATGGGAGTGCGTACGTTTCGAACTATTCGACATTTCCATGCTTGGATTTGGAGAGCTACAAGAAGGATGGCCTCTGGGGCAGGGGGCCTTCGACTGGCAACTGGGTTCCACCCTACTGGAGCTACGATTATGATCGCCACCCCGGAGGACTTCGCTCTCCAGCCCATTTCAATGCCGCCTGGAAAGGTACGGACATTCCGACGTTGCTGAATACCTTGCTCAATGAGTCGTGGACAGCGGAAGAGGGTGCACGGGAAGCCACCGTTTCTGGCGCATACAAAGTAGTCGACGATAAAGTTATTTTAGAGGCGCGCAAGAACTCTGGGGATCAATATAGGAGGTTGGCAAAGACAATTCCGCTCCAAGACTTCTTTTTGGAAAAATCGATTTTGGCTGACCTTTATCCGCGCCACTATGGGGAAAGAATGACCCAGCTTGCACGGGCTCTGGTGGTTAATCCTAAAATTCTTGATGAGTTGCGAGGCAATGCACCGGCGGAGGCGATTCGAGAGTTAAGAGCAGCGTTTGCGGGTGAAAGATCAAATGGCCAAACTCAACAAGGGCCTCAGGTAGATTCCGTAAACCTCCGTGCGACTCTGATGAATCTCAACTTATTCGCCGAGGGAGTACAGACAGGCCTCGAGTTGAATGCACTCTCCGGTTCAAAGCTTGTCGAGCAAGGCACGCTTTCGTGGAGTGGTGAGCAGGGGTCGGTTGCTCCGTTTGTCTTACCGGTCGCTCAAGATGTCCTGCGGGACGTAGCCACAGAAGAAGAACTTCGCGCACGCATTCAGGAAATTGATGCCGAGATTATGAAAGCCCGGACATTCATAAAGCGCATTACTCCGGTCGGTTTCGCGAGCGCTTCAGTTCAAGCGTTGGGAGAAAGGGGAGGGCTCATACTCATTCGCCTGGACGATGGAAACGCTTGGTCGCCGAACACACCGAAGCAGTCCGGCTCTCTGGGGCTGTTCCCTAGAGGAAAATTGTTTATTGAGCTCGAAAATTTAAGAGGTCAACTCGATCAGCTTATTGGGAAAGAGCCGAAGGTCGGTGGCGAGTATCGCTGACGTTTTTACGATATGGAGCCGGGCTACTTTGATAATTCTATAAATTCATCAGGTTCATCAGGTTATCATATTCATATATGGCGGGACCCCCCGCTAACTTTGTCGACTGAACAACTCTGTTCCCGACCCCAGGGTCTCCGAGGGTAGGGCAATTGGCATTGGGGTACCATCCCCAGGAAACTTTCCGGCCGAGCTCTCCGATAATCGTTCGTCGCCGACTTACGCGCCCCTTAGTGGAACGCCGAGCTGCAGCGGGCACACGCGAAATGAGACTACGATAATTCGCTACAACACATTGAAATCAATGCATATCGACTATTGCGTTTGATGCTAAGCGTATAATGCTATATTCTTATGATCAGGTCCTTCCTCTGTAGAGACACAGAGAAACTTTTTCGCGATAAGCGCGTAGCTCGTTTTCACTCGATTGAGAAGCAGGCGAGGAAAAAACTTCTTTACCTGCACGCAGCGGAGTCGTTACAGGTTGTGGGTGCTTTTCCAGGTAGCCGTCTTGAAGCGCTACGGGGTGACAGGAAGGGACAGTTTAGTTTTCGCATCAACCAGCAATGGCGCATCTGCTTCAAGTGGATGAATGGCGACGCTTACGATGTTGAGATTGTTGATTATCATTAGTGAGGCGCTATGAAAGGGAAGTTAAAACCAATTCATCCGGGGTTTATTCTTCGTGAGGATTTCATGGCTCCCCTCGGCATCAGTCAAAATCGATTGAGCATCGCGATAGGCGTAGACGTGCGTCGCATCAATAGCATCGTGCAGGGAAAGAGAGCTATTACCCCTGACACAGCCCTGCGCCTTGGTGTGTATCTTAAAACCGGCCCTAAGGTGTGGCTTAACCTACAGCAAGAGTACGATCTTAGAATTGCAGAGCGAAAAATTGAGCCAATCTTGAAGAAGATCGAACCTGCCGAGACCGCTGTAGCTTGATTGCCCTAGGCTAAATCAGATCTGACGATTGAAGGTCAATCGTAATCCAACCCCCGTCCAACATTCTCATCCACCCCAATCCTGCGCTTATCATAAAGCTCAACCATCTGAATACTCGAGTGCCTGGAGAACTCCTGCACTTCTCTATGCGGCACACCTTCGGCTAACAGCCTGGTAATCGCAGTTGCACGAGCGGAGTGGGGGGATAGATGCTCGCCGGCGCCGGCTGCGTCGCACACGCGGCGAAAGAGCGAGTAAATACCAGAAGGAGAAATAGGGGACTTGGTCGCGACTTTTCCACCGCGGCCGGTATAGCTCACGAACAATCTGTCACCGGCAAGGGCACCCTCTTTGACACGCTGCTTCACGAGACGCTCGATAACTTCCGCGGCCCATTTCGGTAATGCTTGCTGCGCATCACGCTTTGCTTTGGTTGCGCGCAGATAAAAGAACGATGTTCCAGAAGGGGTTCTTTGTACGTCACCAACACGCAGCGAAATAACTTCGCCACGGCGCAGCGCGCCGCCGAACAACGCGCACAGAATTGCTTTGTCGCGTAAACCTTTGGGTGTTGAATCATCGCTCTGTGCAATTACTTTTTTCACTACCGAGAAATCAAGCATCTTCGTGGGACGCTTTCGGCCTGATTCCTTTGGTGGTGGCGGTACAAGATCGCTATCAAAAGGATTTTGAATGATTCCTAAATTCGCAGCCATTAAGACCCGATATATACGTCTAAGAACGGCGAACTTCTTGGCGATAGTTGCGTTCGACTGCGTCGACTCGAGTCCGGTGCGTTTCTCTTTACGTAAGCCGCGGCGGACATCAATAGCGTCACTCTTAGAGGTACTCGACTGGTTTCTGGGACGCTCGCCGGGCCGTTTGTCGAGGTAGCTGCGGAACGCAATGGCGTGCAGGTCTTTGGCCTTTACCATGGCAGCGGCAGATTCCGGAGTGCCGGGCTCAGTTTTAAGGAACTTGCACCATTCGGTCAGGACGCCTTTGTAAGTTTCTTGAGTAAGTGGTGCTTTGAGAGAAAGAAAGGCGGTGATGCGCAGCCAGACCTCGTGAGAAGAATCGGCGAAAGATTCGCGTGCAATTACAGAAGGGGAATTCTTCTCGACATTCCGTGCCACGAGAGACGCTCCAAGAATTTCTCTGTGTACCTCTGTGAACCTCCGTGGTGAATCAAAAAGGAGGACTCACCACAGAGGAGCACAGAGGGACACAGAGGGACACAGAAGTCCTAATACGGGAAAGAGTACCCTGAGACCCCTATTAAGGAAACCAGTTTTCTAGTTCTGGTTTTCTAAAGAGTAGGAGGCGCTATAGGGGTTCTGGGTCACCGGACGAAACGAGCCCTGGAACGGGCCATGCCCTGGTCTGTAAGGATCTGCAAATCAACGATCCAAAGGCCCGATGCCAGCGGAATGTGGTGAGGGTCAAAATATCTGCCATTCAAACTCGAGTCCTCTGTCATCACCAGCCGCCGATCGAGAGTGCTGTCGCCGGGACGCATGAGGTAAACGGACAACGCCCGTCCGGTGACTGGTTGATTGTCTGGTGCACTCAGAGACACTACGAGAGCACCATCGGAAGATGTTTCAGTCTGTGCCAGCCAACCAAGCGCGAGAAAGCGCTGCTCTTGTTCAATGACTTGCTGATATCGCATGCCATCTTCATACGGATTGCCTTCGAGCCATTTTGACGGGCCAGAAACTGCAACAAGGTACAACGCAATGCCGCCAGCAAACAGAAGTACGAAGAAAATCATGATGCCGTAGGGCCACGGGGAGAACTCAACACGCGCTTGCCTGCTCACCGCAACCTCCCCTGCTCCAGACATCTGTCCCCCACCGTCGCTCACGGATTTGACTCCGCATCTGCTATGTTGCCCTGCGGACCGATTAACGTAATCAGTGACGTCGACGTTCTTCCGTCTGGTGCAACGAGCTCAATTCCTGCATTACCAAGACCACTAGGGAGCACCTCTCGTGGAAAAGTAACAAACAACGGCAACGTCTTTTGCTCCCCAGGTCCTACCGGGAAAGGGCTCTGCGGCACCACGAGAGTGCCTTGAGGAAAGCCCACTAGCCGCACCTCATAGGCCTCGATCCGATTTCCCTTGTTCCCAATGCGTGCGTGCAGATGATTGGTCACTCTACCGTCCGCTAAGACCGTAAAAGGTACATCGGCACCACCACGCACAACTTTAAAATCAATGAGCGAACGAGTCGCTAACAACGAAAAAAAAGCAACGCCCAGCGCAAGCAGCAAGGCAGAATACAAGAACACTCGCGGACGAAACCAACGCGTCCCTTCGCGTCGTAGCAGATTCTTCTCGCTATCGTAGCGAATTAACCCGGGTGCGCGCCCAACTTTCACCATGATCGAATCACAGGCATCGATGCAAGCCGCGCACTGCACGCACTCAAGTTGCAGACCGTTTCTAATATCGATTCCAGTTGGACACACTCGTACGCACAGTCCGCAATCGACGCAGTCACCCTCTACCTTTCCCGGCTTTCCGCGCGGCTCGCCTCGAACGGGATCATAGCCCACAATCAAGGAATCCTGGTCAATCAAAACTGACTGGAATCGCGCGTAGGGACATACCAAGGTACAAAATTGCTCTCGAAACCATCCAAACTCGAACAGTACGAGGGTCATGAAGCTAAGGGTTAAAACGAACGGAAGAAAATTGTCACTCGGGGCGCGCGACATCATCCCAATTAGATTTTCGCGCCCCCAAAAGTATGCGAGCGCGGTACTCGCGAGTATCCAGGCGATAAGGACAAAGCCGATCCACTTAAGCCCCTTCTTAAGAAACCACTCATTCGAATAAGGATGTTGATCCAATCGCAGACGTTGTGCGGGGCCGCCTTCGATCAAGCGCTCCAAGGGACGAAATACGAACTCAAGGAAAACAGTCTGAGGGCAAGCCCATCCGCACCACATACGTCCCAGCAAGGCTGAGGCAAGAAACAGGGTAAGTCCAAGACTCGCTAATATAACGAACAAGAGGGCAGTATCAGTGGGATAAAAGACCGTGCCGAAAAATGCGAACTTCCGGGATTCAATATTGAGCATTACCGCCTGCTCACCTCCAATAGTAAGCCAAGGGAGCCCGAGGTATATTACCAGAAGCATAGTCACGACGACTATTCGACGATTGAAGATCGCTCCCTTGACCAGAGCCGCATACACCCATTTGCGCCGACCGTCTTTGGTTAGGGTGTAGAGTTGCTCCCGAAAGTCGAGTTCGGGGGCGGTCTCATTCGAGCGCTTTCCCTTTGGACTGGCGACCACAGCATGTGCGTCTGCGGGCAGCGGCGACTTTCTTTTATCTTTGCAATCTGGATTGCCACAACAACCCGCTGGAGACGCGCAATCTGAAGAACCTTCATCCGACATGATAAAATCTTTCCTACGTCACCGGTTCACCTTCTGGTGCCTTGCCAGGAACGTTCGTATTGCGAATGGACCAAATGAATGCCACAGTCTGATCGATCTCTTCGCGCTTCATCATCTCCTTCCATGCGATCATTCCTTTGGCCGGAACTCCCTCTCGAATAACATGCTGAATCTCTGCTGGGGATCCTCCGTGAATCCAATTACTATCGGTAAGATTCGGCCCGATCACCCCTTCTCCCTTGACGCCGTGGCACGGCATACATTTTTCAGCAAATAGTTTCGCGCCGGCTGCTATGTTTCCCTGATCGGCAATGAATGTAAGCAGCGCAGCTTGAGTATCGGCTCCGCTGGCCTCATTCATTTCGCCAGCGAAGTTAGCTCGAATCTGAGCCAGCTCTTGCATATCGGCCTCAAGCTGGGCATGCGGAAGCATCCCTGGTCCGAAATGAAAATACCACACATATACAGGCGCCATGAAAATAGTAAGATAAAACAACCAGACCCACCAACGTGGGAGATCATTGTCGTACTCCTCAATCCCATCGTAGTTACTGTCGAGTAACTCATCTTGGTTGGGTTTTTTTTCTTCCGTCATATCCTCACCAACTTCGCTCGCACAAAGGCGCTACATTTTTCCGTTCCGGTCAAACTACTTGATTGGATCATCCTTGAGCGGCACACGCGAGGCCTCCTCGTACCCCGCCCGTCCAAATGGGCGATAAACCCACATCAAGATCAGCGCAAATAAAACGATAAACAGCACCAGCAGCACGCCTGCGGCCGAAGTGTCCACCAGTCCTTCAAGAAGTCTACCCATTGCTTCCGTCCTCGGCAGAAATGTCTGCAACAACTGGCGCCACTGCTTTTATGTCGGTTCCAAGGCGCTGCAAGTAAGCAATCATCGCAATAATCTCCTTACTCTCACTCCCTTGCGCATCTGCCATACCTTGAGCCACGAGACCATTTGCAATTTGGGAAGCCTGGAGCCTCAACGTCGCAACCGCATCTCGAACTTCCTGTTCACTGTAGGGAACCCCCAAAGTCTTCATGGCAGCGAGCTTGGCCTCGGTCAAAGAGACACTAAGATCATCAGAATAGAGCCAGGGGTAGGCCGGCATTATAGAACCTGGGCTCGTCGAGCGTGGGTCAAGCATATGCCGCCAATGCCAGAGGTCTGGGTACTTTTTCCCAACACGATGCAAGTCAGGGCCCGTGCGCTTAGAACCAAACTGGAAGGGCCGATCGTAAACGAATTCTCCCGGCTTGGAGTACTCACCATAACGAACCAGTTCGTCCCGAAACGGGCGTACCATCTGCGAGTGGCAGGTATAACAGCCCTCCCGGACATAAATATCTCGTCCCTCGAGCTCTAGCGGTGTGTACGGTCGAACCGAGGCGATGGACGGGACATTACTCTGCACCGCCACCAGTGGAATAATTTCCACCGCGCCGCCGATCAGAACAGCAAACAACGTGAGCACCGCAAACAGTACGGGCCGACCTTCAAGGTTGTGGTGCATTCGTCGAAGCCACCCACCCTCAGCAGCGGCTGATGCGCTTGGATTCTTGGTGTGCTGAATTCGAGCGGGCACTTGTACCGGAACATCGGAAAGATCTGCATCGGCTCGCCGGGATGCCGCTACGGTTTGCTTGAGGTTGTACAGCATCAAGAAGAGTCCAGAGATGTACATGAGTCCACCCAGCAGGCGAATCCAGTAGAATGAAATAAGCTGGGTAACGGTCTCGATGAATTCTGGGTAGCGCAGCATCCCGTCTTCATTAAACGCCCGCCACATCAACCCTTGAGTAATGCCCGCGGTCCACATCGAGGTCATGTAGAGCACGATTCCAATAGTGGCGAGCCAGAAGTGCGCCATCATGAGCTTCTTGCTCCACACCGGAACTTTCCAGAGATGCGGGATGAGCCAATAGATCATGCCAAAGGCCAAAAATCCGTTCCAACCCAGCGCTCCGCCGTGCACATGTCCGATAGTCCAGTCGGTGTAGTGTGACAGCGCATTGACACTGCGCAGCGACATCATAGGCCCTTCGAAGGTAGACATGCCGTAGAAAGTGATTCCGGCAACGAAGAACTTGAGAATCGGATCTTCTCGCAGCTTGTCCCAAGCGCCACGTAGAGTGAGAAGGCCATTGATCATGCCACCCCAAGACGGAGCAATCAGCATTATAGAAAACACCGCTCCCGCAGTTTGTGCCCACTCGGGCAACGAGGTGTTAAGTAAGTGATGGGGGCCGGCCCAAATATAAATAAATATAAGCGACCAAAAATGAATGATTGAAAGTCGATAGGAATATACCGGTCGACCCGCGGCCTTCGGCATAAAGTAGTACATCAGGCCCAAGAACGGCGTGGTGAGAAAGAACGCTACCGCATTGTGGCCATACCACCATTGAACCAGGGCATCTTGGATGCCCGCAAACACGGGGTAGCTCTTAAAGAGCGATACCGGCAACGCCAGAGAATTAACAATGTGAAGCATGGCGACTGTGATGACAGTGGCAATATAGAACCAAATTGACACGTAAATGTGCTTCTCTCGGCGCTGCAGAATCGTGCCAAAAAGATTTGCGCCAAATACTACCCACACGACCGCGATTGCGATGTCGATTGGCCACTCAAGTTCGGCGTACTCTTTCGACACGGTGATGCCCGCGGCGAGAGTCACTGCGGCCGAGACAATGATCGCTTGCCAGCCCCAGAAATGAATCTTACTTAGCAAATCGGAGAACATGCGCGCGCGCATCAGGCGCTGCGTTGAATAGTAAACGGCAGCAAAAATTGCGTTCCCCGCAAAGGCAAAGATCACCGCATTGGTGTGAATGGGACGCAGGCGGCCAAAGGAAAGAAAGGAGACGCCTCCATTCAGTGGCCAATAGGCGAGCTGCGCGGCGATTATCACCCCGACCAACATCCCCACCGCCCCCCAAATCAGGGTCGCAAGAACGAAAAGCCTGACAATGCGATCGTCGTACCGAATGGTCTCAACGCTTGTACTCATCACAAAATCCTTCGCGCAGACACACGCTCCGCCCAAAACTGACCAAATCAATCTTGAATGCGGCGCTCAAGTTAACTAATCGATTTCATTATGTTTTATAGCAGGGCGCCGCGGCGGGGAGGAAGGGGTGAATCCTGTTTATTTCTGGAATTTAACTGAATTCAGGGCTCGAGGTGAGGTAATCGGCTTAAGGAATGCACAGTACCTGGCCCGCGCCATTTTCTTGTAACCGGGCGTGTGAGTGCGCAGAAAACGGGAAGCTATAGACATGGCCCAGCAGAGCAGCAACTCCCGCTAAGAGCATAAGAGCCGCCGAAATCCTCGGGAGTAACGCGCGAAATTTCGCCGTGGCGAACTGCGCCAATAGCCCTAGAGAAGTCAAAATCGGCAAAGTTCCTAACCAAAATGCCGTCATGATCCCCACCCCCCAAAGCGGATCGGCACTCGCCACCGCAACCGCCACAAAGCTATAGAGCCAGCCACATGGTAGAAAAGCAGTGCACAATCCTAGCAGCAGAGCGCGTAGTTCCACCGAACAATGCTGCCCTTTGCCGCGCATACACCAGCGCAGCGGGCCCCCAAGTACGCTGCCAAGTTTAAGCGCAAGGGCACGCACTCCGTGCAGCAGAAAACTGGCCGGGCTGAACAACATCACACTGCCCCACAGGATGAGTGCTATTCCCATGACGAGGGCTGCAATGGATTGAATGCCCGCTGGTTGAATAAGAAGGTTAGCCCTCTCCCCCACTAAACCTCCCAGCAGTCCAAGCAAAGCGTAGGTAGTCAGGCGCCCGAAATGGTAAGACACGTGAGCCAAGTGAGGCCTGCGCGTCAATCCTGAGTAGGCAAGCACTACGCCGCCACACATGCCCGCGCAGTGGCCACTTCCCAGAAGACTTGCGATGAGCACTGCCATGAAGGACATAATGAGCGCTATCCTGCCTTGATAAACCTAAAAAGAGCAGTGGAGTTAAAATAGAGGGGGCAAGTTTGCGCACCCACTACTGTTTTGAGTATCACTCATGTCACCCGTTTGGTGAAGGTAGTTCGCGCGCAAGCTTGATCGCCCCTATAGTAAAATTGGGCTCCATTTAAGATAAGGGGTTTGGATCGAGAGAGAAGTTACAAACTTCTCTCTGGCTTGCAAGGCGCACTACGAATGGTCTTGCGCAACGTGTCGCTTAGAGTTTCCATGAATCTATCCGCTGCTGAAAACTTTATCGCCTCGCCTGCACCGAGCACCGCGGGACTAGGTGCATGTGAGCACTGCGGTGGCCCCCTACTCTCTTCGGTTCAATACGAATCATCCCGTTTTTGTTGCCCTGGCTGCGCCACCACCTATCAAACACTCCACACTTTGGGCCTGGGAAGCTTTTATTCGCTACGCTCTGAATCTCGCATTCAAGGAGTAAAGGTCACTGAGCAGGCGATAGACGCGTCACTCTTTGATACGGAAGCTTTCTCATCGAAACATGTTGAGCAGGTTTCCGAGGAAGTCTCCAGGGTGAGACTGCTGCTGCACGGCATACACTGCGTCGGTTGCGTCTGGGTACTGGATCAACTTCCTCATCTGCTCAACGGCATACGAAACGTCGAGCTTTCATTCTCAGACGGCGTGCTCTTAGTAGAATTCGACCCGAACTCGGTCAAGCTTTCACAGCTCGCACTACTTCTTTCGCAACTTGGCTACGCAGCGCGCCCCTGCACCAGTGCAGACCGTATCGAGAGAGAACAACAAGAAGACAAAGAGTTTTTGCTCCGCATCGGCGTTGCCGCATTTGGCTTTGGAAACACAATGGTGATAGCTGCGTCCCTCTATCAGGGATACTTCACCGGCATTGACCAAGAGATTCGGAACTTTCTGCACTGGGTCTCTTTGCTGATTTCTTTCCCGGTAGTGCTGTATGCCGGCAGGCCGTTCTTTCAGAGTTTAGCCACCTCGATTCGAACCAAACGTCTGCACATGGATGTGCCGATCGCGATCGGCATCATCACTATTCTTAGTTACAGTTTGTGGAATACTTTTATTGGTGCCGAGCGTGTGTACTTCGACTCGGTGTGCGCTCTGGTGTTCTTGCTACTCTTGGGTCGCTTCTTCCAACACAAGGCTTTGAGTCGCGCACGACGCTCGCTTCTCGATGAGCTTGAGCTCTTACCGATGTCGGCCAAAGTGCGCAGAGAAGGTACGCTGATAAACGTGCCGCAATGGGACATTCGAGCTTCGGATACAGTGCTCGTCCCAGTTGGGGCGAGAGTCCCGATTGACGGCATTCTCGAAGCTGGGGAGTCTTCGTTCAATACTGCGGTCATGACTGGAGAATCCCTGCCTCAGGCACTGCGCCAATCTGATGCGGTGTATGCCGGGTACCTTAACTTGGAGCGCGAAGTTTCAGTGCGGCCATCAGGCAACGCCGAGGACACGCGCCTCAACAAGCTCTTAAAACTCCTTAACGACGGAGCCATGCAAAGAACTCCGCTGGTAGAGAGCGCGGACAAAATTTTGGGGTGGTTTGTTGCAGCAGTTCTTTGCGCAGCAGTGGCCACTCTGCTTATTTGGATACCCTACGGCGTTCAAGCAACGCTGGATGCGGTTGTGTCGCTCTTGGTAATTTGCTGTCCTTGCGCCTTGGCGCTTGCCACTCCTCTGGCACTCGCTTCAGGGGTGCGACGCGCTGCTGCTGCCGGAATACTCATTCGACGGGCGGAAGTGATCGAGAGATCTGCGCGAATTCGGCGCATCTTTTTTGACAAAACAGGCACGGTGACTTCCGGACAGCTCTCCGTTGCTCAAGCACAGTTTAGCCCTGAGTTTAGCTCCACCGCACCAAATATTGCGTGGCGACTGTCTGTGGCAGGCGCGTCACATCCGGCATCAAGCGCAATTCGGAGTCACTTAGCGAGACAACGCCAGCCTATCGCCGAAGAGGTGCCAGACTCTCAAACTCAGGTAATAGCAGGCGCGGGAGTACGCTTCAGCGATGACGAAGGGCACGAGTGGCGCTTGGGAAATGAGCGCTTTGCGCTTCTCGCTCCGACCGAACCAACCTTGAACAATTCTTACTCGCGCGTTTTTCTTTCCATTGACCAAAAACTCGCCGCAGAATTCGAACTCTCTGACACAATTCCGCTGAGCACACGCACCACCCTTCAGTCGCTACGCGACAGTGGATATGAGCTAACGCTCCTCTCCGGTGATAGCATTGCCACTGTTACTTCGATTGGTACTGAACTCGGCTTTTCAAAAACGTCGATCATCGCTGAAGCGTCGCCGGAAGGGAAGCTGAAGATTGTTCGAGAAGCCGGTAGTGGCGCCATGATGGTGGGAGATGGGATCAATGATGCCGCCGCGCTGGGTGCGGCAGATGTGGGAGTGGCGGTACGTGGCGACGCGCTCCGCTGCCTCGAAAGTAGCGATGTGGCGTTAGTAGACAGTGGGATCGAAGGTGTTGAAGCGCTACTGCGTGGGTCCAAACGGGTGGTGCGTGTAGTACGGGAGAATCTGGCGATCTCTCTCATATACAATGTAGTCGGCGCTGCTCTTGCCATCGCAGGAAAAATTGATCCCCTGTTAGCGGCACTCTTGATGCCAATCAGTTCACTGACTGTTTTAGCAAATTCTCATTTTCGAGAAACGTTTCCGGCCAAACCAGATTAAACAAAGCCCAAATGAATATTATATTCGTACTGTTACCACTCTCGGTTCTACTCGGCGCAGTCGGCGCCGCGGCTTATCTGTGGGCCGTGCGTAATGGGCAGTTTAAAGACCTAAAGACTCCGCCATTAAGGGCACTTCTCGACGACTCCTGCCGTCCAAGTTCAGAGACCGGGTCCAATCCCGCACCCTCGTCGTCTCCAACCGCTTGCAAGCCGACTGAACATTCGGATAGTTAGTGCTATGTTAGCGAGGAAACTACGGAAAAATCTCGTCGCCACAGTAGGTTAAGGCTCTTTCCCGTAGTACCATCTCGCAACTGCAAGCTGAGCAGTAACGAGTTAGCACCATGCCTGATACCGCCGCTCGAAATCCGGATCCGAGTAAGCCCCCGTCGGAGTCGCACGCTCAGTCAGGAGGCACACCGCCCGCTCAGTCCGATGCGGGGACGCTCGACTCTTTAGAGCTTCCCCCTCGCCTAACAAGCCTCGCTTCCGAAGCTACTACTAAGTCCGACAATGGACACCCTAGTAGCAATGGAACTCTCTCAAAACGAAAGACCAACAATTCAGAGCATACCCCTGAGGAACAACGCCTCCTCAAGGAGGTGCAAGCGCTTGCACAACGTGTGAGCCGGCTCGAAGCAGAAGCCAAAGAAGCTTTAGGGAGGATCGAGCTAGAGAGAGCCTTGCGCCAAAGAGAAGCTGAATACGGAACCGAAACGATTGGCGAGCTTAGAAAAGAAGTTCAAAGACAAAGTGAACGAGCTCGAAATGCCGAGAGGACACTCACCCGCATCGACGTTGACACAATCACCCCACTTGCTGAGCGGGCAGCAGATTTTGACCAACTACTCCCCTTGCTTGAGGTGGTTGAAAGGTTTGTAGGGTCACAACTCGCTGCGGTTCATGTGAAAGGAAAGCGTGCGTCAAAGTCTGAGTCGATGGAACAGCGCGTGAAGGGCCTCTCAGATGGCCTCAGCAATATTGAAAGCACCTGGGTAGAAGTGAGAGAAAAAATCAAAGCTCGCAATACTCGACTGGATGAGCTCCAAATTACCTCCAGAGGTCAGGGGAAAAAGATCCTGGCCCTAGAACAGAGCGTCCAAGCGTCTTTAGAGCGGGAAGGAACAATCGAAGAGCGCCATCAGCGCGAACTCACCAGCGCGCTCAGCGCCGAGAAAGCAACTTCAAAACAACTTGCCCTTGCGAATGAGAAAGTTATGGCCTCCGAAGCAGAAGTGGCTCGCCTAGCGACTCTCTGTCGAGAGATGAGTGAACAGCTCGCGAAGCGCGATGTGGCAGGCGCGCCTAGAGACAGCCTCCTTGCTGATAACAAGACTCTACGTTCCGAGAGCGAAGCGTTGCCGGAGCGCCTTGCAAAACTAGGCAAAGCTTCTCCTGCCGACAAGCAGAAACTCGATCCCGTATTGACCCTACAACTCAATCTTGGAGATTTCACTCAGGCGCTGCAAAAGCTGTCTTCGAATCCAGAGGACCTCGAACTGTTCTTTGGCGATATGGTGTCCACCCAGGACTGCGCGCCACTCGTGGTGGCATTGAGCGAAGCACTTGATTCGGCGGAGTCCGCGTTTGGCGAGGATGAAAGCGTCCTTGAAGATCCAAAATTCATAGCGCTTGGGAAAACCCGCGACACTCTCGCTCGAGGAGTGGCTCACGCCGTAGAAAAACGAAAAAGCTATTCGTTTCTCCTTGCGATGGATCCGGAATCCGCCAGTCCATTTGCTAATTTGCTGAGCTCCGATGCCCTGCTCGAGCTTATGGGATTCGCAGCGGTAAACTCCGAATGGCCGCATGCACTTGCGACGTCTAAAAGCCTAGAGGTTATTGACCGCCTATCGCCAGTGACACGCGCCGCAGTTATTACTCTATGTGAGGACGACGATCTCGCTCTGCTGATGTTGTTCGGAAGCCGTGCCATTAGGGCGGGAGTGCATGAAGTCAAGCGCATGTTCGGTGAAGCATGGGGAAGCAACTCTGCAGGGAATACCCCTCAAGCCTATGAACGAAAGCTTGGTATCGTGGAAAAACACGCTTCGACTAATTCAAAAATTGCCGATGCTCGGTCTGCCTTGGCTGCTTATGAGTCAGTTCCGAGCTTCCGTAAAGAAGCTTTGTGGAAGAAGTTTACAATAAATGCCGGCGCACTTGGCGACGCCAGCGGACTGCTCGGATTCGATATCAGAGAATGTCTGGTGCTCATGGGGCTCGTTCTCGACTGAAAGGCCGAGCAGACGAGTTGATCCGCAGCCCCTTCCAAGCTGCAGAATCATCACGACGCCGAGCTCCTTTCTAGTTGGCTCGATTTACGTTCCCAATCCAGACCTGCTGACAGTCGATTACTGGGACACTCCCTTGGCAGACCAAGCGATCGGTACGCGATACCGAAGCAGTCGTCTCGGTCACATCGCCGAACGCAAAAGTTCGGTTACGGACAGGATTGCCACAAGCGTCGCTGGTCGCGAAGGTATCCTCAACCAAGAAGCCACCTTCGAAGATTCCTCCCCAGTAGCGCGCTCCAGGAGGAGTCGGGGTCGGAGTGCCCGAGGGTGTGGGATAGGTACTTGGCTCTTCCGCTCTCACGATAGTGCCGTCATCTTCATGGAAAACGATCAAGTCCATTGCCACAGAAGTCGCTTGAGGAAACACCGTGGGGTTACAAGTCGCCACACTGGCCGCCATCTCTAGCAGCGCATCATTGGTTGTCGTGTATCGTCCCTGATAACTAGGAAGCGCTGGCGTTGTGGTCGGCGCCGGAGTTGCGGTCGGCGTCGGGGGGACATAGTCCGTATAGCCATTGGCTCGGGCATCCGAAGCTCTACGAAACGATCGAGCGTTCGACCGTTCGACGAATTGTCCCGAAGATTTAATTCCTACCACGCCTTTGGGCCGGACGACGAGACTTCCACGCTTGCCCTTGACACAGCCCGCATTGCAGGTCTGAGCCTCTGCCACCTTCAAATCAACCAGAGTGAGGCTTACTACCGCAAGCATAGAGGCTACGAACGAAGAAAGAATGCGCATGACAGACTCCATTATCGCCCTTTATCATTCCTAGGGCATAACCAAGAGGACGGCAGCACCCTAACATGCGCTTAAGCGGTCTTTGAAGATGATATTTTGGAGAGAACTTTAAGGGGAATATGGCCGTTTCCAGCCTGATAGCCCTCCCTTCAGACTCAGTCCAAGTGGGCCAGAGAATGTCCTCTCCGCGCCCTCCGTGCCTCCCGCCTTAAAAAACAGACCGCTCAATGACCTTGCGAGCCGGGCTGTGAACCTATTTGAAGCTATCAATACTCCTGTTCTAACTATGCCAAATCCCAGGAAACACCCTTATAAAATAGCATTGGAAGCCTCCTCACCTTCTATGGTCGCCCTCCCCCCTTGCACTGCGCTACCCTTGCGTTAGAACTTCCCACTAACACTCGTTTCCCGGAATGACATGGCCCGCACACGAATCGCTTTTCTCTACAACGTTCGCCATCAATATCCAGACCCACATGATCCGCGCACGCAACTTGAAACTGATTTTGACGATCCCGCGGTCATTCGAACACTGACCAGCCACCTAAGAGGCTGTGGGTATGACGTTATCCCCATCGAGGCGAACGAAAAAGCCTACGGGAAACTCCTCAAGAATAAGAACAAAATAGATCTGGCTTTTAACTATTCAGAAGGAATTTACGGACTCGATCGCGAATGCCATCTCCCCGCTATGTTAGAGATGCTGCAAATTCCTTATCTGGGTTGTCCCCCACTAGCCGCAGCTCTCATTCTCGATAAGGCAAAGACCAAAGAAGTACTAATCGCCAACGGAGTTTCCACTTTACCCTTCCAGGTTATCCGCAGTGACAAGGAACCGATCGTTCGCGCTCTCAAATTTCCAATGATCGTAAAACCAAAATCGCAAGGTTCAAGTGCGGGAATAACGAACCAGAGTGTCGTGCGCTCAGAGCGTGAATTGAGAAGACAAGTGCGTTGGGTAAAAAAGTCCTTCGGTCAAGATTCGTTGATCGAGCCTCTGCTGACCGGACGAGAATTCTCTATTGGGATGGTGGGAAATCCTCCAAGAATTTTTCCGATCATCGAAGCACGACACGATTTGCTTCCGCCAGACATGGAGCGCATAGACTCTCTCGAAGTAAAATGGTTTTTTGAGGAGGAAGGAGACGGGCACCATTTACGCTGTCCGGCGAAGATGAGCGTCGCTCTAGAGAAGAAGGTTCGAAATCTCTGTCTTGCCACATGGGGAGCACTTGGCATTCGTGACTGGTGTCGAATCGATATTCGCTGTGATGAGAAAGAAACGCCCTACGTGCTAGAGGCGAACTCTCCGGCAGGACTCATTCCTCCCGAACACTCCACGACGTCGTACCTTCCTTTGGCGGCAAGGGCTGCTCGAATGGACTACCGCAAACTCTTGAGACTCTTGGTGGAAACCGCACTAAAGCGGCAGGTTTAAACCAAGCTATCCGCTGCTCGAAAGGCGAAGCGGGTGGCACTAAATGGCTTGAAGCTCTTTGCCAAAAATAAGCTTGTCGTCACCAGACGCATAAAAATCCGCGAGCGTTGCTTCAAGCGCATAGCCGCAGCGAAGATAAAACTTGCGCGTCGGGGCATACTGCGCACGACCTGAAGTCTCAGCGAAGACTCTTCTTGCTCCACGCTCGCACAAAATGGCTTCGGTGCATTGCATTAGGTAAGTTCCTAGGCCTGCCCCCTGACAGCTTGGGCCCACTGCAATCCAATACAGGTCGTAACTACCGCTCGTTC
The DNA here is from genome assembly GCA_041739995.1 of Bdellovibrionota bacterium. Taxonomy (GTDB): domain Bacteria; phylum Bdellovibrionota_C; class UBA2361; order UBA2361; family JBGSMV01; genus JBGSMV01. Next base: position 11,034 of record JBGSMV010000072.1, on the reverse strand, counting down.
CTGGAACCTCTCCAAAGCAGGAGTACCCTTGAACCTTCCCGTCTCTATCGGCAAATAAAAACTCGTAGCCGCTTGCCAATCCATCTCGTAGCCGCTCTTCAACAAGCTCGGCGGCAATGGACACCTCGTCATCGCTAAAGAATCCGGTCGCACGAACAATCGATCTTACCGCTTCGACATCAGAGGCCCGGACCTCTTGACGAACTTCATGTTCAACAGGCGAGCCACCCGATGCTCCCTTCACTGATTTCGTCGGGTCTCCCATATGCCTCTACAATTTCGCCGATGAGATGATTGCCTGAATCATCTCTACATAAGAAAGTCCTGCCTCGGCCGCCGCCTTACAAAACCCTGCGCCCGGAGCAATACAAGGGTTGGCGTTAACCTCCAAGACATGCGGCACCCCCGCACTCGAGAGCCGAATATCAACGCGCGCGTAGCCCGAAAGTGCGAATGCTTGCCAGCACCGTAGCGCCACGCTCTCAAGTATTTTTAGCGTCTCCGAATCTCCTTCCGCACTTGCAAATTTCGGAGTGGTGTTCTTGAATTCCACCGATTCCTCATCCCACTTTGCTGCGTACCCCACGATCTTCGGTCTGTCCGCGGGCAGTGCTCCAAAATCAATCTCAGCGATCGGCAATACCTGCGGCATTCCATCAGTGCGCTCTAGCAAGGAAATATTAAATTCTCTGCCGTCCATAAACTCTTCGGCGAACCAATGTCCGGCATATTTCTCCGTCGCGATTTGAACTTCCGTTGCAATGGCCTCGACTTCGCTAAAGAGCGCCACACTCTTGTCAGTGAGGCCAATCGAGCCCTCCTCATGAACGGATTTAATGATAACCCGCGTCGGCAGGCTAAGAGAGTCTAAGGAGGGAAATCGAGGGTCCCACCAGCCCGGCGTTGAGATCCCGCTTCCCGCAAGGAGCTGCTTCGCCAGACACTTATCAGTGGTATCCGATAGCGCCCGCGACGAGCAGCCACTGCACGGAATCCCTTGCTGCTCAAGGATAGCCGGCACCCATGACGTAAAACTCATGGAGCCGCCCAGAGTCTCAACCAGATTGAACACCAGGTCTGGCGCACGAGTTCGCATACACTCAATGAGGGTGCTGAGGTCTAGGGAAACCGAAAATGTTTCGACAGAATGATTCAGCGCACGCAAGGCCTCACAAACGGCCCGCACCTGGACGAGAGTGTCTTGCTCATCAGGCGCAGCATCACGTGAAATCTCGCCATGCAGAACGATTATGCGGCTCACAAGATTTCACTCGACACAACGTTACGAGCCCCTGCGGTTACGAGGGCTTTCGATCGGGATTGCCGAATGGATCGGGATAACGAAAAGTCTGCCCTTCAAAATTTCGCAAAATAACATCATCCCCGTCTCGACCCATGAAGTACTGCGGTAGCAACGGAATCTTGCCTCCCCCTCCCGGTCCGTCGATGACGTAGTGCGGCACCGCATAACCGGTGGTGTGGCCACGAAGACCTTCTATCATCTCGAGCCCCTTCTCTACCGAGGTACGAAAATGTGCCGAGCCAATGATAGGATCGCACTGATACAGGTAATATGGCCGAACGCGCACTTTCAAAAGTTGATGAAACAACTCTTTGAGCGTCGGAACATTGTCGTTGACCCCTTTGAGCAACACTGTCTGACTTCCCAAAGGAATCCCCGCATCAGCCAATCTTTCACAGGCTTCGGCAGTCTCAGGGCTCACTTCATCAGGATGCGTAAAGTGAAGGCTCATCCACAAGGGATGAAGCTTTTTTAAAATACGAGTAAGCGAATGAGTCACGCGCTGCGGCAACACCGCCGGCACCTTGGTACCAATTCGCAAAAATTCCACGTGCTTAATTTTTCTAAGCCGAGTGAGCAACCATTCGAGTCGGTCGTCTGAAAGATCGAGGGGATCCCCACCTGACACCAACACATCACGAATGTCCTTATTGGCTTCAATGTACTGCAAGCCCTTCTCCCACTGGCCGCGAGTAAAATGATACTCATCGAAGTTTCCAACTACACGAGAGCGTGTGCAGTAGCGGCAATACACCGAGCAAAATGCAGATACGAGAAAGAGCACTCTATCCGGATAGCGATGCACCACTCCTGGCACTGCGGCATCTCCGTCTTCACCCAAAGGATCCCGCGCCTCTCCGGCCGATTCGACGAACTCGTCAGTTACCGGCACCACAGTTCTGCGCAATGGCTGCATGGGGTTTTCTGGATCGAGCAAACTCGCGTAATAGGGAGTAATTCCCACCGGCAGAGAACCAGAGCGACGCGTAATGGCTTCGCGCTCTTCGCGGGACAACTTAAGAATCTTCCCAAGCTCTTCAGCCTGGCGATAACGCGCACGCACTTGCCAGTGCCAGTCGTTCCATTCAACAAGGCTTAAATTAGGGAAATGCTGCCTTAAGAATTCCTTAGAGCGCGGACTGGCCTTAACAAAGTCGAGTCTTTGCTTTTTGGGAATCTCCTTCTGTGGGGAACTTGCGACGCTGAGATCGCTCACTGGAACTAGCGTCTGTCGGGGCGCGCTAGAAATTCTTTGTTTAGCGGCGACACCAGAGCCATCTTTCAAATCTGGGTCACTTCGCGAACGAGAGCGGGGGGACTTTTTGGTTAACGACTCACTACCCGGAGGCTCTGAATCTTCACTTGCGGAACCAAGATCGCTCGGCGAAGAAGGCTCAGCCGAGACTGGGGTGGCCACACTTGGGGCTCCCACATTTGTTTGCGACATAGAATTAAAGGTCTCCTTATCCCGATGAGAACGCGACTTCCTAAGCATTACCAAATCATGATGCGGAACATCTACTCCCAGTGCAAGGAATTTCTTGGGCTACCCCCTGCCCGTACCATCGATCGGCACCCCGACCCGAAGCCACTGGTCTCCAAATCTTCGATCTTGGAGGGCACTAGAATGTGGCACGGAAAACGTTATCAACGCCACCTTCTGGGATTCGTACTCCGAAAAAGACTGAAAGGTTCGACTATCCCCCACCCATTACTTATATGCCCACCACTTGGCTGCCCGAACCGGATTGATCTGAAACTAACCCCGAGTCACCTAGAAGCTCCTCCCCGGCAATCTGCGCCATCTCTGAGGTAAGATAAAATTCCCTTAGGCTCCGCAAAAGGGCCTTATCCTCTTTGGTCACTGACCCGTCAACCACTGCCTCGAGTTCATTGATGCGTTTGAGATAGGAAGCGAGGGTCTCGTGGCAACCTTCTGGAGGTTTTTCCCTTTCGACCCCACCACCTCCCACTTCAGCAGTCACGGTATTGGATAACGACTTGACCCTAGGCTGCTTAAGTAGCTGAAGCTGCCCAGTATAACGATGAAGGGCATAGCTCTTAAGCCGCCCCTGCCCCTCAGTATCAAGCTCTTCGGCCGCCCGCAGTCGATACCTCACCCATAGAACCTTGAGGTCACGATTCTTGGAAGCTTTAAGCTCTCGGTCATCACCTTGGAAGATAGCCCTCTGAAGTACCGCTACCCCCTTGGAATCTACCCGGTAAATGTCCTGCTCAATGTCGCAGGTGCTCTTTTGAAAGAAGTTATCCAGCGTGACTTTGGCAAACTCTTCCTTTGCCCGCTGACTCAAGGCTCCTACCGTCTCAGACTTGCCTCCGATCTCGACCACTTGAGTTTCGGACAAGCTTCCTCCCGAGAAGAAGCTCCCGGCACTCATATTAAACCAACGAATGCTCTCCCTGCCCTTACCGTCAAGGTAGGCCTCAAGGTCTACGAGCAGTACGTAGCGATGGTTTGCGGTTAACAGCACGAACGGGATCTTCACCGCCTGCTCCCCAGAGGAGAGGTCGTACTCAGGACGTAGCCCCCAGAACAGCCCTTGCGCCACCTTGCTTTTGCCGAGCTCGAGTACCTCGGCTTGAATCTCAAAGGGATTATAGGTCAGCAGGTCAAAGTCAAAGCGACTACGAAGCGCCCTCGCCAACTCAATGGTCAGAAGCACATCGTCTCGCGAATGATGGGACTGGGCGCCGTCCAGCAGCCCAAGCGCGCGGGTCACGTCTTCTAGGGAGAGTGAAAGTTTCTTACCCCCCTCGGCATCTTTCTTGACCGGTCTTGGGAAATCTTCACGCGAGACCGAAAGCTTGCGAACCCCATACAGCGCATCCCGGTAGATGATACGACCACTAAAATACGGATTGATGCCGTTGCGCATCATGCAGGTTCGAAGCCGCGGAACATCGAAGCGGTTTGAGTTGAAGCCAATCAAAACTGGCGGCTCACGATCGCGGCCTTGAATCGATGTTACGAAATCAATAATACGCTGCATAGCGACCGGTTCTGAAGGAGCGTCACTGGCCTGCAGAGCTTGTACGTCAACTCGATTCTTGAGAATAGCGTCCGGGCTTGGAAACTGCAGCCGGGAAAGCCGCACGTCGCCGGAGCACTCGCCAATCGGCTCGAGCTGCTCGTTCACTGCGATAAACGAATAGTTGATTATCTGCCCAATGGGTTCTTTGTCAGAAGTCTCTAGGTCAAAGAAGATTGCCTTCACTGCTGCCTCACTTAAATTTAGTCAACCGAAGGAACCCCCGAATAACCCGCATCTCTAACTTCGTGCTCTTTGTGATCTTCGTGGTGTAACCAAATCTACGGCAATTTCGAAAGTTTGAATGCACCACTAGGAGCACCAAGACCACTAAGATTTAGTCTTTCAGATTCTCCCTACTAGCGAGCCAGCGCCTTAAGCTCCTCAGATAAACGAGAAAGCGTTTGCTTGGCTACTTGAAGCTTCTCTCGCTCAACCGCCACAACCTCAGGCTTTGCGCGTGCAGCAAAATCCGAAGCAAGTCGCTTCTCAAGTCGCTCAATATTTTCTTCGAGCGAGGTGGCTTCCTTTGAAAGCTTCGTCGCAAATCCGGCACGATCGGGGTGATCAAAGAGAATCACTCCACGAGCAAAGACCTGGGCCACGGCGCGATCAGCTGAAATTTCCGCAGGTTTGACCAACTGAACACGACCAAGCTCCTGCACCAGCCTCTCACCTTCTTCGCTTAACGGATCGGTATTCAATGCCACTCGAATGCCGGATCCTAGTCCCCCAAGTGACACCTTGCTCGAGCGAATAGCCTTTACTACTTCAATTACCCGCACCATCGCGTCTGTCGAACGCTGGCCACTCGCACTTTCAAAGGAGACTTGCTTCGGATCTGGGCGCCATGCCGCCTGACAAAGCGTGGGGGCAGTGCCTAAGCCAGGGAGCTGTTGGTAGATCTCCTCAGTGAGAAACGGCAAAAACGGATGCAGCATTTCGAGCAGGCTTCCAAAACTGTACTGCGCAGCCCAGCGTAGTTCTGCCAAAGCAGCAGTATCAGGCGAAGCAGACTCTTTCGTGAGCACCTTCACCACTTCAAGATACCAATCGCAGTAGGTATCCCAGGTAAAGCCATACAGTTCGCTCAAAGCCTGCCCAAGTTGATAGGTGTCCATCAAATGCCGTACGTGCGCTCTTACGCGACAAACCTCTGCCACAATCCAGACAGCAGCATCGGAGCGTATCTGTGCTGGTGGTGGACAGGCACTCTGGCAGTCACCAAGTGTTCGCATCTGCAGAAGCTTTGCAGCATTCCAGAGTTTATTGATGAACTTTGAGTACCCCGAGATCTTACCTTCGCCCATGTTGACGTCATTGCCTGGAGTCGTTCCAAACAAAAGCCCGACTCGCAGAGCATCAGATCCAAATTTTTTGATTATCTCGCCTGGTTCGATGCCGTTGCCCTTAGACTTAGACATCTTCTGGCCATGTTCATCTCGAATGAGCCCGGTAAAATAGATGCTCTTCCATGGAACTTCATCCATGCGATAGGCAGTCAGGAGCAACATGCGACAGGCCCAAAAGAACAAAATGTCGCGTCCCATCACCATGCACTCGGACGGGAAAGCGCCTTTGGCTGCTTTACCAGTCTGCATGTCTAACTCGCCACAAGCAGCCAGTGTCGTAAAAGCCCATTGTCCGGAAGAGAACCAGGTGTCGAAGGTATCAGTTTCTTGCCTCCAGCCATCGCCCGAAGGAACTTCTATGGAAACTTTGGTCTCCATCTCTCCAGCTTGATCGCGATACCAAACAGGCAGCCGGTGTCCCCACCACAGCTGCCGCGAGATATTCCAATCACGAAGATTCTTTAGCCAATGCTCGAATTCCTTCCTGAAGTGCGGCGGGTGGATGTCTATCTTACCGGACTGGAGCAGCTCCAGAGCCCGACCCTTTAAACTGTGCTTTTTATCGTCGACCGCGACGAACCATTGCTCAGAAATAAGGGGCTCAATAATGTCTTTGCTGCGCTCAGCGATGGGAACTTTGTGCACGATCTTCTCAATCTTCTCCACCAGGCCTTTGGCCTCAAGATCGGCAACCACTCGTTTTCTGCACTCGCGCGCCTCGAGTCCCTTGTAGGCCCCCGCCTCTTCGGTCATGCGACCGTCGGTTCCGATGACCTGAATCACCGGCAATCCGTGAGTCTCTCCGATATCGAAGTCAAGGAAATCATGGGCAGGCGTCACCTTCACCACACCTGCACCAAACGCGATCTCCACGCGATTGTCAGCAATCACTTTAACTTCGCGCTCAATCAGTGGAACGACCACCGCAGCCCCCACCACATGCGCATAGCGTGGATCTTTTGGATGCACCGCAAGGGCAGTATCGCCGAGCATGGTTTCAGGTCGAGTAGTGGCAGTGACCAGGCCTTCTGATGGATCAAACTGAGCCACAAGAGTAGCGATGAAGCCGCCACCAGCTGCCACGCACTGCGACAGCGCCTGTGCAACCTGTAGCGCCTCGTCCGGCACGGAGAGCTCAGAAAGTACTTTCTTGACCGCGCTGTCTTTAGAAAGCTTCGCCGCTTCGACGCAGATGAGAGAACTATCGACGCCTTCGCCTTGTCGAAGAACGGTGGCCGCGGTAATTTCTTGGCGACCTACTACAACCCACAAACCTCCTCCTGCTGACAAGAGTTGACTGCCTTCTGGAAGGTCGATCTCTTTAAACTTTGGCGCAGTCACCGGACTGGCAAAGGGATAGCGAATATAGGTAAGCGTACCCTCGACTTCTTTGCGGTCAACTTCCACATCGGAAATCGCCGTACCTGAAAGCACCGACCAGTTCACGATACGTTTGCCGCGATATATGAGACCGTCATCCCAAAGTCGTACGAAAGTCTCGAACACCACGTTCGAAAGTCGTGGATCTAGCGTAAAGAATTCTCTTTCCCAATCCGCAGAAAGCCCGAGCTGCTTTTCTTGAGCGCGCATGTACTGAGCGCGATCCATGCAAAACGCATAGCACTCATCATAAAGCTGTTCACGAGTGCTGGTGCTAAGATCTCTCCCCGTAGCACGCAGACGATTTTCAAAAACCACTTGAGTTTGAATTCCCGCGTGATCCTTTCCAGGCAAAAGTAGTACGGGGCGCGCTTGAGCACGGTGGTAACGCCCAAGCGTATCCATGATTGAGTAGCCATACGAATGGCCAAGGTGAAGCTCACCATTGGCGTTCGGAGGAGGCATGCAGATTACGAATGGATCTTTAGTAGAACTCCCGCTCTCTTCGCTTACTGGCGCATCAAACGAAAAAGCGCCGCTTTTCTCCCACAGCTGATAAAGCGCTGACTCTCTCTCGCTAGGCTCAAAGTGATCGGCAAATGTGGTGTTCAGCTCCGGTTTCTTTTCGCGACCACCCTCCTCTGTTGAACAGTCATCCTTACCAGACTCATTGCGATTTTCTTTTTGTGCCACTTCAGACTCTCAACCAGCCATTTTCTGTTTGCGTCAACGCTCCCTCAGCGGGCGTCCCATGAAAGGCGCCCCACTCCCTTCGGGTAGAAGATAGTATAACGAATCGAGAGTTGATTAGTAGCAAGGGATCGAGATGCCGGAAAGCATCCCTGACGGGATGCTCTGGAGTAATCTTGAGCCTGCAGTCAAAAATCCGCTAGGAACATCGGGATCAGGCCAGGCCGGCCGATCTCTGAGATCGGAACCGCGCATTCCCAGCCGGGCCCCGCTAAAGCAACCCGTGGACTTCCTCTAATATGCGCTTAAGCTCAATCGCATGCCACTTGGACGATCCGCAAGCGGTGCTCGACCCCTCAGGGCGCCCTACGTAGTGCAGCTCCTTTCCAAATATCTTGCCAAGTTTCGGGCAGACAAAATTCCATGCGCCCATATTCTGGGGCTCTTCTTGGACCCAGATGACCTTTGAAGGCACCTTGCCCTCAGCAAGTTTCATTAGCTGCTTTTCAGGGAATGGGTATAGCTCCTCGACCCGCGCCAATCTGGCCGAGCTTTCACTTTTAACCAGCGCGTTTCTGACATCATAGAAGATTTTGCCGCTCATCAAGAAAAGCGGACCTCCCGCCTTGGGAGTTCCCACCACATCCGTGAGCACAGGCTCGAAGCGGCCTTCAGTAAGATCGCTTACGTACGAGGTGGCATCCGGAGATCTCAAAAGACTCTTCGGAGTCATTACGATTAAAGGTCTGCGCACCGCTGCGAGAGCTTGCGTGCGCAACAAGTGAAAGTACTGAGCCGGCGTAGTGGGATACATCACGCTCATGTTGCCCTCGGCGCATAATTGCAAGAACCTTTCAAGACGCGCGCTCGAGTGTTCCGGCCCTTGTCCCTCGTAGCCGTGCGGCAGCAGTAACACTAGGCCCGAACGTTGCCCCCATTTTACTTCTGAAGCCGCCAAGAACTGATCGATAATAACTTGAGCACCGTTAGCGAAGTCACCGAACTGACCTTCCCAAAGTACTAAGGCACTTGGATGAGTCGCCGCGTAGCCGAACTCAAAGCCCATCACCGCCTCTTCTGAGAGAGTGCTGTTATATAGCTCGAACGTCACCTCTTCTGACGTTCCTGTTTGCTCGCTGTTCCCTTTCACCAGCTCGCGCAGTGGATAAAAACGGGCCGGAGATTCGTGGTCGCGTAATTCAAGGTGGCGGTGGCTAAAAGTACCACGGCCAACATCTTGTCCAGTCATGCGAATCGAGGTGCCACTCAGAAGGATGGAACCAAAGGCAAGCGCTTCGGCCATACCCCAGTCCATGCCCTTATCTTCTGTGTAGGACTGCACGCGCTTTTCAAGAATCGTCTTGAGCTTCGGATGCGGTGTGAAATGCGCAGGGAAGGTTATCAAGGAATTCGCAACAACATCCAGAACCTCGCGCTTTACCGCTGTCGACTCAAACGGTACGGCGAGCTTGCCATACAACGCGCACGCTTCTCCTATGTTGGAGCTGAATTTCAAAGTCTCGGCGGCCGCCTTAAACTCTGAGCTATACTCTTCTTCAATGGCGCCGCGTTCGTCGGCTGAGATGATTCCTTGTTCGATCAGGGTTTCCGCGTACATTTCCGCAAGCGGCTGCTTACGTTTGATTTCTTCGTACATGAGGGGCTGAGTGAAGGTGGGATCATCTCCTTCATTATGCCCATATTTACGGTAGCAGTAGAGGTCAAGAACTACGTCCTTTCCAAACTTGTTTCGATACTCAAGAGCTATGCGCGTAGCCCAGCAACAGGCTTCAACATCCTCAGAGTTCACATGCAACACCGGGGCACTACAGATCTTGGCAACATCGGTACAGTAAGTGGTGGAACGAGACTCCGCCACGTCGGTGGTAAAACCAACTTGGTTATTAATTACCAAATGTACTGTGCCGCCGACTGTGTGAGCCGCCGTGTTCGCCAGGTTCAGAGTCTCTGGAACCACACCTTGCCCAATAAACGCGGCGTCCCCGTGTATAAGTAACGCTACTGCCTTCTGTCTGTCCCTCTCGAGAATATCGTCTTGAATGGCGCGAGTGATGCCGGTTACCACCGGGTTGACGATCTCAAGATGCGAAGGGTTGGGAGCGAGAGTCACTAGGAGCTCCTTGCCACCGCGAGTCTTGACCGGATTCGAAGCACCGAGGTGGTACTTCACGTCACCAGCGCCAATAACTGACGCCATGCTAATGTCTTCAAACTCAGTAAAAATCTGATGCAGCGGTTTGTCCGTGATATTGGCGAGTACGTTTAGGCGGCCGCGGTGCGCCATGCCAATCACGACATGCTCAATGCCGCACTCGCCTGCGTCATAAAGGAGCACCTCGAGCATCGGCAGTAGCGTGTCTCCACCTTGAAGTGAGAAGCGCTTAGAGCCCACGTACCTGCGATGAAGCTCCGACTCCATGGCCTCAGCCTCATGAAGCCTTCGAAAGAAAATCTTCTTGTCTTCAGTTGAGAACCACCCACGCGCCACGAAATCTTGCTCGACTTTGCGCTGCAACCAATCACGCTCTTCCGCCTCGAAGACGTGCCCCAACTCGAATCCAATCGAGCCGCAATAGGTCTGTTGCAGACTCTCAATCAGCTCGCCCAGTGGCATCGAATGCTTTCCGGCAAACCCCGCGCACTGAACTTCTGCGGAAAGATCGTTCGAACCAATGCCTAAGACCTGCGGATTCAAATTCGGCCAAGTGGGAAGAGCCGAGACTCCTTGTGTAAGCGGATTAATTTTGGCGCCAAGATGCCCACGTTCACGATAGGCGAACACCAAGCGAGTGGCGCTCTCTTGTAAGGCGAGCAGGCTATCTAGGTCACGGGCACCGATACGCGACTGAACTTCAGACCGAGTCACTTCATGACTCACTCCGTTAGAAGTAACCGCAGCGGAAGAAGTCCCTAATCCCGGCATGTTTGAAAAATAGTGCGCCCAGGAATCACCTACCAGCGATGGGTCAGCAAGAAATAACTTGTAGAGCTCTTCGACATAGCCCTGATTCTGTCCAAATTCAGCAAAAGGCCCAGCCGGCACCGTCCCGTTCTTTGCATCAGATGCTTTAGACTTTTGGGCGCTCACCGCACCTCGCTCAACAGCCATATGTAAACCTTACAATTCGCTAACAATTAGTAGCCAGAAGCGAAAAACAGCGCACCAAATTCCGTAGCCGCTGCATTGCCGAGCCTACCCAAGAGGCTCATAAGTAGCAACATTTCAGGATCTTACCAC
>JBGSMV010000056.1:0-39028 GCA_041739995.1 Bdellovibrionota bacterium | reverse complement strand
ATAAGGAACAGTGGTCTCGACTGCTTGCCATGGCCGATGAAATCAAAGCCTTCATGGTAGAGAACGATAGTCGACTGAAGTCGAGAGACTAAGCTCCCCCGTTGATCCGCCTTACTCTACCGAATCCTCTACCGGGTATCGAAGCCACGAAGCCACCGCATACGCCACACGGCCGAATACGTGCCCGTGCTGACTGAGACGAGAAAAGCCGGAAGGCAAAGTCTTATTAGGAAGCCCAATCTCTGATGCGACGCGATTCTCAAGATGAAGGCGTAGTGCCCTAGAGCGTTCGCCTGTAATAAGTATCATCCCCACTGCCTGACAGACCTCGGCGCGGGGAGTCTCAAGATCATCAACCATCGAAGACACGCATTTTAGTGCCGCCCGACATTTAAGTGCCGCGCGCTCTCGCTCGTACTCCATTGGTTCCGATCGTTCGCGGCCAGCAAAGCGCGCCATGCGAAACACCCCTAGTTCAGCTCCAAAGGTTGCGTCTGAAAAGTGCGCTTCAGCGTGATCGGTTAATCTCATAGTACCGAGGTCGCGTACAGGAGCTCCCTTATCGGTGCGAAGCAGTGAAACCCTCGGAGCAGTGAGGAGTATCGCAACCTCTTCAAACGGTGGGTGACGCGTCAAAAGCTCATCAATCGCCGCTCGGGCCCGGTCATGGTCAAAAATCGCTGCGGATGTCATGCAGGCCGGATAGCATGTTCCTCACCCTTAGTCATACTCTGGCGAGAGCGGAGAGGATTCCCGCCTACAAGCTCTATGATATTCGGGACTCGACCGAAAGAGAACGCGCCAAAAAGTTTATGGGTGGACCTCTCACGGAGAATGCCAAGCAGCTAATCGCAATGCGGTGTTGGTGCCCGCCCGTCCACAAGGAATCCCACAGAATGTAGGGAGCCCCCTATGAAACGGGGACTACACGCGCTCGGATATTATAATCTGCACCCTACGATTCTGCTGTCTCCCGGCGTCAGTATTATTTGAAGTGACCGGAAAGCCTTCGCCCAAACCCCGGCTCGCCACTTGCTCACTAGATATTCCCTGGGTCAGGAATAGCGCACGCACCGCGTCCGCTCGGCGCTGAGAGAGCGATTGGTTATAGGCGTTCCCGCCCACGTTATCAGTATGACCCTCAATCACTACGGTGCGCTCAGGGTGCGCTTTGAGAAAGGCGATTACCGGGCGAAGTCTGAGCAAAGATCCCGGTTTGAGAACAGAAGCACCGGAATCAAAGAGCACATCCTCTGAGAGGGTCAGTTCTAGACCTCGATCGGTCTCCTGCGCCTGCAGAGCTACGACATCTCGACGTAGGTCATCGACCAGTTGGCGATTATCTCTGGCTAGATTCCTGTATACCTCGGCCGCCATGGCACTGGAGTCTGCGCGTACCTGAGCCGCGCGCGCATCAGCGCTTAAGTCGCCTGCGGCCTCCCGCACCTCGAGCCGCTGCACAGAAGCGGAGTCCAGCGCCACTTTGCGACGCGTGTCCTCGCGTGCGATGTCGAGCTTACGCTCAGTCATATAGACAAGGTGGTTAACTTCATCCAAGTCGCTGCCTCTCCGCCATCGCCGTTCAGCTTGGGCGTAAAGATCTTCAGCCTCAATCACTAAGCTTGGCGAATTCGCCATGATGTCGCGGTTAGCCTTGGCGGCTTGTAAATCCATTTTTGCGCTCTCCAGGGCCACGTTCGTCTGCGGCGCACATGCGGCAAACAAAGAAAGAAGGCCCAACATGATTGTCATGCGCAGCACACTTTGGGGGAAAATCGTGAACGATGATGTTTTCATGTAGTTATCTAACCTCTCTTAGAGTTTGAACAGTATCCCTTGTTTCGACAGCCGCGATCTGCGCGCGCTGTGCAAGCGCTCGCGTTTGAGCGAACTGGGCATCTACCGTGGCTTGCTCAGCTAAGCGTCGTGCATGTTCGTAGTTATCCTCAGCCGCAGCCGTCTCAGCCAACCTTAGCTTCTCTTCGGCAACGCTGAGCTCGGACGCCGCATACTGACCAGCCTCGTAGCGAGCAGCTTCTTGAATCGCAAGGCGCGCGACTTCGAGGGAGGGCTTCGGGGACCGACTACCTGAGCAGCCACTTGCGAGAAGGAGGAGCGCAGCGAGGACAATCGATAGTGATGTTTTCATATCGGCGGATACTAGCGAGCCGCCCTCGTTAGCAGCATGAGGACCATCATGCTTCGTCTGCATTCTTCAAAAAAAAGCTAGATTATGTGTTCGTGCACACTTCCAGGATAAAACTCCAAGTTCAGGCCACGCCGCGCTTGGCGCCGTTGGCTAGTGTAGTGAATCTAACGCTTCCTTACAGTGTGATGGCATCATTGCACTAGCCGCCCATGAATGGGCGGACGGCTGCGTAGCAGCTGGAGCAACGCGAAGCGTGGGGTTAAAGGGCTCGACCTTGAGCTTGGTGCTCATCACTGTCTAGGTATTTATGAATCGGAACACAAGCCTTTCGCCGTTTCCTGGTTGCTCCAGCTTCCCCGCTGCCTCGCTCCCTTGGCATATGACCGCTCTCATACCGTTGCCTACTGCTCCGCTGTTACTCTGGACCGCATAGTAGGAGGTAAACGCGTTATGAAAAAGCTAATAACTCGAGTCTCTCTTCTTCTACTCTCCGGACTATTTGTGTGTGGCTGTCAGCAAGATAACCAAGACGTCGCAAAGGACAACGCAAAGGCCAGAAAGGAGATTCAGGATGCTCAAAAGAGCATCAGAAAGATTGAAGCTCAGTCGGCGGTCGACCTCGAACGCGCTCGCGCAAGCGGAAAGTTGCAGGAGGTAGAGGAGACAAAAGTAAAAGCTACTGAGAAATTAGCGAGCGCTGAGAGCGAAGTCGACGACAACAAAGTTGCCGCCACTGAAGATATCGCTGAAGCAACTCGTGAGGCTGGACAAACTTCCGGAACGTTTCAACAGGACTGACGCGCCTTAGGGAGAGAACGTCGCCAGTGACAAGCAACTCGGAAGAATGTGTCCCCTTGGGCAAACGACCTGGGTTGAAGACCCTAAATAAATTGAGAGGAATAATATGTCTATCGGAACTGTTCTATTGATCGTGATCCTACTTCTACTACTTGGCGTGCTGCCGCGCTGGCCACACAGCCAGAATTGGGGGTACGGACCAAGCGGGGGTCTGGGGTTAGTGCTGCTTATCCTGGTAGTTCTCCTGCTTACGGGCCGAATTTAAAGTAGTCCGATTGATGCCGCTGACCTCGCCTTGGGGTCTCTACGAGATCACGCAGGGCGGGGGCTATCGAGAGGATTCCGAGCCAGGGGTAGAATTCATCGACATTCAAGACGGTCTGAGAATCTCCAGATTAACAGCCTCTTCTCAATGCGAAGTTAGAGCTCCAAAACTTGCGGTCATGAGTTGCGGAGGACGGGGGAATACTACTGCCCGTCACCCGCTACTGAGGTCTGCCGATCTTAAGCTAAATTTTGCATATGTGGCGGACTGTTTCATACCATTTCGCACAGATAGTTAGATGGGGACTTGGCGGCGCTTAAAAATCGGTCTTGGTTCGTTTTTTGATCGCGCGATAGTCTTTAGCCATTCCCCGGATGACCCGAATTTTCTGGCCTATGCCCGCACCCCCCGTGCTTCCAACTCGTCCTCCTGCGTCTGGCTCTAAACCAGGAAACAGGAAGCATAAAAACGCTTTACGCGGAGAACTTGCGCTATCTCTCTACTTTCTCCTTGGGTTCGTTGCTCTATGTGCGGCTCTGTTTCTTACCCCAGTATCCCGCCTGGTCTTCGATGACGCTGATATGCAGAACGGCGACGCGGGGGCGGGCCCGTACTCACTGATGTCACACCTCAAGAGCTCCTTTGGCATATTTACCCTACCTCGCACTAAAGCATCCCTAGGCGACGGATCGGGTCACATCATTCTACAGGTAACACTGCGATACCATCGGTATGCACTTTGGGAGATTTCTGGTCAGGAAGCGACTGACACCAGATTGCAAAACAACTTTATGTCGAAACACCAACAGCACATGCAAGGGATAGTGGTCAATCAACTGGGCTACCACACCTTAAAGACACTGAGCACCCCGACAGGCCTTGAGCTACTAACTACCGATCTCGAGTCGAGCATCAACGGACTATTCAGGAATGAGGAGTTTATTGAAAATGTCTTTTTGAAAGACTTACTCCTTTACCCACTTCCCCTAAGCTACGACCCCCACCACAAACTTGTGCCACCGAATTCACTCATCCGCTTGGCGTTTGTGCCAATGATGCGCCAAAATTTCTTAGCGGGTAGGGGATAGCGCGCGGTGGACGAGCCCCGCGTGAAGCGCTGCAGAAGTACTTTCCTCCAGCAACACCGACCTCGGCCGAACGCCCACCGCCTCCGAGTCAACGGACACGCGTTATCAAGGTCACAGTGGAAATAGGATAGATCCGTAACGAATTCGCTTAAGCGAGATCAAAGCGATCTAGATTCATCACCTTATTCCAGGCAGCCACAAAGTCTTGAATGAATTTTGGCTGCGAGTCGGCACATCCATAAACCTCGGCGATAGCTCGAAGCTGCGCGTTCCAGCCAAATACAAGGTCTATCCGTGTGCCAGTCCACTTTGGAGCACCGCTTTCACGGTCTCGACCCTCAAACATTTCACTATCCTTGTCAGTCGCCTTCCACACAGTGCCCATGTCGAGCAGAGTCAAAAAAAAGTCGTTGGTGAGTGATTCAGGCCGCTTCGTAAAAACACCGTGCTTCGAGCCACCAAAATTGACATTGAGCACCCTCAGACCACCAATAAGAACAGTCATCTCTGGGGCAGTAAGGGTGAGGAGCTGCGCTCTATCAAGCAGCAATTCCTCGGCAGCCACCGAAAACCTTCCTTTCTGGTAATTGCGAAATCCATCGGCAACCGGTTCGAGCACCTTGAAAGCCTCAGGATCGGTTTGCTCCTGCGAAGCGTCCATACGTCCAGCACTAAAAGGAACTTTAACTTCAGTCCCCCCATTCTTAGCGGCTTTCTCAATTCCGGCGCAGCCGGCAAGCACGATAAGATCTGCCAGAGAAATCTTTTTTCCTCCCGATTGAGCGCCGTTGAACTCGCTACGAACACTCTGCAGGGACTTCAAAACCTTGGTAAGTTTTGCCGGTTCATTTACCGCCCAGTCCTTTTGCGGAGCCAGACGAATGCGAGCACCGTTTGCTCCGCCGCGCTTGTCGGACCCTCGGAAGGTACATGCCGATGCCCACGCAGTAGAAACCAACTCGGAGACCGTCAGTCCCGACGCCAGAATCTTGCTTTTCAGCGCGGCAATATCCTTCTCGTCAACGAGCGGATGATTGACCGCAGGGATCGGATCTTGCCAGAGAAGCTCCTCGGCAGGTATCTCTGAACCCAGGTAGCGAGCGCGAGGTCCCATATCGCGATGAGTCAACTTAAACCATGCCCGCGCGAACGCGTCCGCGAACTGATCGGGATTCTTCAAGAAACGCCGTGAAATCTTCTCGTACTCAGGATCAAACTTTAGTGAAAGGTCGGTAGTTAACATCGAAGGTGCGATACGCTTTGATGGATCGTGCGCCGCCGGGACGGTTCCCGCCCCCGCATTGCCTACTGGTTTCCACTGATGAGCTCCGGCCGGGCTCTTGGTTAACTCCCATTCGTAGCCGAATAGGTTTTCAAAAAAATTGTTGCTCCATTTCGTAGGCGTGGTGGTCCACGTGACCTCAAGACCGCTAGTGATCGCATCGGCACCGACGCCGGTCTTGAACGAGTTTCGCCAGCCAAAGCCCTGTTCCTCGAGCCCAGCCGCTTCGGGATCAATCGACACGTTTGAGGTCGGGCCCGCACCGTGAGTTTTACCGAAGCTATGACCTCCGGCAATAAGCGCCACGGTCTCTTCGTCGTTCATCGCCATTCTCGCGAAGGTCTCGCGAATATCCTTTGCTGCCGCTATCGGATCCGGATTTCCGTCAGGACCTTCAGGATTGACGTAAATCAGTCCCATCTGAACGGCAGCGAGCGGATTCTCAAGATTGCGCTGGTGTGTTTTGCCCTCAGGCGAATCATCCGAGGAGAGCGTGGAGTGCTTCTTATCGACACCTTCAGAGCCATTCGCGTAGCGAACATCTCCGCCGAGCCACTTACTCTCGCTGCCCCAATAGACGTCCATATCGGGTTCCCAGACATCCTCACGTCCTCCAGCGAATCCAAAAGTCTCAAATCCCATAGTTTCCAGAGCAACGTTTCCAGTCAGGATCATGAGATCCGCCCATGAAATTTTGCGACCGTACTTTTGTTTGATCGGCCAGATGAGGCGTCGCGCCTTATCGAGAGTCACGTTATCCGGCCAGCTGTTTAACGGCGCAAAGCGCTGCTGCCCCCGACCACCACCGCCGCGTCCGTCACCAATGCGGTAGGTTCCCGCACTGTGCCAGGCCATGCGAATGAACAAAGGACCGTAGTGCCCGAAATCGGCCGGCCACCACGCCTGTGAGTTGGTCATGAGCGCCGCAAGATCTTTTTTTACGGCAGCTAAATCGAGAGTCTTAAATTCTTCGGCGTAGCTGAATCGCTCTCCCATCGGATTGGACTTAGCAGAGTGTTGATGCAGTAGCTCGAGCCTTAACTGATTTGGCCACCAGTCTCGGTTCGATGTGCCTCCGCCGAGAGTCTGCCTGGTAGATCCCTTGTGAAATGGGCACTTGCTCTCGCTGCCTTTCTCCGTGCTTTCCATGTTCCAATCCTTAGAAGAAAAATAAATCTATCTTTCGAGGACAATAGGCAGATAACGGGCATAAGTAAAATTGATTAAATCAATACTTACGATAGATACTATCTATCGGTTCCTCCGGAGCAGCTGTAGTAGCTAGTTCTTTTTGAGAGTTCGTTAAAATGAGTTTCAATCTAAGAGAGCTTGAGTACTTTGTCGCAGTCTCCGAGCAGAGGCACTTTGGCAAGGCGTCTCGACTTGTGAAAGTCTCGCAGCCAACTCTAAGCATGCAATTAAAGAAGTTGGAGCAGAGTCTCGGCGGAAAACTCATCGAGCGATTGCCGCGCGAGGCAATCTTGACCGCTCTTGGAGCGGAAGTGCTCCCGATTGCAAGAGAACTTTTGCGTCTGGCATCAGAGATTGAAACTCGCTGCAGCGCCAAAGAACAGCGCGGCCGCGTTCGCCTTGGC
Source organism: Bdellovibrionota bacterium (assembly GCA_041739995.1). Lineage (GTDB taxonomy): Bacteria > Bdellovibrionota_C > UBA2361 > UBA2361 > JBGSMV01 > JBGSMV01. The sequence goes on along the minus strand of JBGSMV010000056.1, from coordinate 31,851 downwards.
GTGATTCCAACCGTCTCTCCCTATTTATTGCCGAAGATTAACCGCGCCTTGAGTAGGAGCACTCAAGGGAGAAGAATTTCATTCACGGAAGCCCAGACGGAGGATCTGATTCGTCTGGTTAAGGACGGCTCGATTGATATCGCGATTCTCAGCACTCCGCTGAAGGAAAGGGGAATCGAGGAGCTCGACATCTATTCAGAACCCTTCTTTATGGCCGTAAGCAGCTCCCATCCGTTGGCGAAACGGAAGAAGGTAAACCTGGGAGATTTGAGTAATGAAAAGCTCTTACTTCTAGGAGAAGGGCACTGCCTACGGAATCAGGCATTGTCGTTGTGCAAACTTTCTCAGGCTGGAGATAACACTGATCTATCGGCGACAAGCATAGAGACCCTCAGGAGCATGGTCGCTATGGGGGCGGGGATAACACTCATTCCAAAACTTGCTATTCGACAAGGAGAGAATGTCTCCTATATTCCCTTCTCTGAAAGTTCCACCAACCGAACGATTGGCCTTGTTTACAGGTCCTCATACAGCGAAACGAGCTTTGTGAAAGTGCTTGCCGAGATTATAAAATCCGCGGCGCAAAAGGAGAGGCTGCCCATTATTTGACGATCTGTTTTGTAAACCCTGGGACCGCCACTTCCAGGCCCCTCTTATACCGATCGCCATAACTCAAGTGCGACATATTCAAGGAACCGGCACTTTCAGAGCCCCTGCCTGAAGCACCGAGATCGCCACCTCTGCAGAGTCGCCCAACCACCCATTCACCTCTCGGATCATCTCTATCTCAGCATCAGTGCTCCACATTCAAGTTCAACCATTTAAAAACATTCAAGATTAGATAACTTATCCGATGGGGATCTTGTGGCGAATTTCGGCATTTTTGGACGATCGATTTGAGTAGCTCCCCCCAATTCCGTATTGTTGATCTAGGTAATGCCCGCGCCGCGGGAGAACTCGGTCTTAAAGCTTATTCAATCGTTAAGGAGAAACAGTAATGTTACATACGCCGATTATCAGGTCGCTTGTCGGAATAGTCGTTGCTACGACTTTCGTCGTGAATACCGCGTCCGCCTTGGATAGCATCGATGAGAACTGCATGTCGCCCATCGATGTCATTGTCCAGCAATCAGGACCCTCAAATGGTCAATCTCCTTCTTCCGGACTCGTCTCACTCGAGCTCATCGAACAAGCATACGGAGAAGAAACTCGGCAACAGGCTGAGGTTTGGGCCGCAGAGGGGCACGGCTTTTTTCAATCCCTGTACTGGGGCTGCATCGGACACGTCCGTCAGTGGTCGAGAGATGGACATGCCAGAAGCGTGAGTCGCAACTGGAATAATACCGGGCATCAATACGGATGGACTACCGATGGTCACACAACGAGTGTGAGCGGTTCATGGACTCAAGACGGACATCAATACCAGTGGACTCGTGACGGTCACAGCACCAACGTTTCCCAAAACTGGGAAGGGATAGATCACCCATACGCGCTCACCCGAAGCAATACCGGCCATAGACCCTCTGGCCTCGCTGGTGCGGGCTCTTGGTACGAATATCAAGCGTTTTCCGGCGCGGAATAGTTCTGATAAAATTAAGCATTTCCTAAGAATCTGCTGTTTCTCTTGGAATTTCGCGGTTCGCACGGCCAATTCTGCCGTGCGGACCGCGGGGCAGCTTTTGTGATAGTGGCTTCTTCGAGATGGTTACCTGCCTAGCGGCGGTACATGTAGCTATCGCTGGGCATCGAGCGACGAAGTTGTATTCTCTCAACTAATAGCGGCAAGACGCGCGGGCGCGGAGAGCATCTATGTTTAGCGGGTTACATTCCTCGCATACGATAAAAGCTCTGACCGCCGCCGCTGGCTTGGCGCTCTCCCCATCTCCTCCTGCGCCAGAGAACAAATCTTTAAGTCCTACTCGCTCCGCAATTGGCTCAGAGGTTGTCCTGCAAGGTCGAGAGGGCGACTTTGATTCCTGGAATGCGCGAATCGAAAAACACCGCTTTAACGGTCTTTTGTTTCTTAGCGGGGTCCCCTTCGAGGAAGCGCACCAGACACAGGGTAGCTGCCTTTTCCCGCTTGCCTCGCTTTCCAAACAATTCACCGCAGCTGCAGTGCTCACTCTCGCCAACAAAGGGAAGCTCTCGCTTGAACAGGCGCTCGGAGATATTTTTCCAGAAGCGCCTCAAGACAAGCGCGGCATTACCATCCGACAGCTTCTTACTCATACGTCCGGGCTTAACCCCGAAATTCCCTTGGGAATCGACCCGAGCAACCGAGACGCCATGATTGCGGGAATCCTAAAAAATCCCGTTACAGGTGCCCCGGGAAGCCGCTGGAACTACGCAAACTCTGGATACGTGCTGCTTGCCGGAATTGTAGAACGAGTAAGCGGGGAACCTTTCGTGTCTTTCGTTGATCGTGAGGTGCTGCGCCCGCTTGGCATGAACTCAACGTTTTTCTATGGAGACCCACGCATTGCTGAGTTAGCTGAAAACCAGCGAGAACTTTTGCTTCATGCTACAACGAAACCTTCCGCCTCTTCCGGCTATCTTAACCGCACTCTCGGCTGGGGCATGATGGGGGCGGGTGGAATGGTAAGCTCACCTCAAGATCTCTGTCGCTGGCACGAAGCGCTTCGCGCCATGCCGCTCGAAGCTTTCGATTATTGCCGCGAGCTGCGTACTCCTGCCATGCACGGTTACACAGCGGGGGGGCTTTTCTTTAGCCTTCTCCCCAATGGCAGGCCCGTGGTGGGACACGACGGTCTTGATCGCTGGGGCAACAAATCCTTCTTCGCTGCAACGCTGGACGCTCCCGGCACAGTCATCCTTTATTCTGCAGAGGGATCTATTCCTGACGAGCTCAGACGCGCCGCAACGCTCGGACTGATAGGAGAGGTGCCTTGGACCACGGCCCCTCTCACTGAACTCCAGAGTCACTGCGGTACCTACAAGACTATAGATGGAGACCAGCTCGAGATATCGACTATGCACGATCCCTATAATCAGGGGCTTTACCTGATCACCAAACCGACTGGGGCGCTGCTAAGTCTTGTTACCGTTCAAGCCGGTGAAATAAGCGCTCGCGTCTGCAATTCCCTCACTGAGCAGACGAAGGCCCTCGCACAGGATCTTTCTTCTGACGATCCTTTTCTATTCGCTCATCATAAAGAGGAGTTTCGAACTTTTCTCGAGAAGGGTCGCGCAAGCCCCCATGGCAGTATCCACATAGTTGGTACGAACATAACCACCGACGGATTTGCATACGAAACAAGAATCGAGATCCCCTCCCAGGATGAAGGCGCCGCGCCCTTGGACTACGTGCTTCTGTGGGCGGTTAATTCACGAACGTCAACCTATCAGATTCAAGCAGCCGGCTTGGCAAGTTCAATTTATAAGAAAGATCCGCTGCGGCAAATGTCCATTGCGTCGCTTCCGTGCTATCCGAGCGAGAGCGGTGATGCCTATTACTTTGACCAGAGCACGTATGCTCCTTCGATTCGCCTGCACTTTACTACCGATGCACAGGGCAATCAGGCGGTAGAGATCTATACAGGGCAGGGGATGATGTCAGCTACTCGGATGCAATAAGTATGAGCTGCTATAGTTGTCGTACACTTGTAAAGCTCGTTCTCATCTGCGCCGTGACGCTTGGCGCCATACTCGCGAGCATGCTTCTCTCTCTTCAGCCGTCCCCATATCCCGTCTTCAATCAGTTTGAGATTGCTCACGTTCTTTCCAAGCATGATGCATGGGGAATAGGGGAGCAGGCGACGCACCTGCTCTCTTCATTCAGCAAGAAGCTAAGAGACCTTACCGCATCCGATTCCTCATTGCCGTCGTATGAGGATCCCGTCAGCATCACGGCGTCAGTCCTCAGTGCGATGCCCTACTTCGCAGTAGTGTATCCGAGTGAGGGCTACTACTACTTTCGCGTAAAAGATGCTCAGGGTGAGATCGGGGGAAATCTTCGCATGAACGATCTCGAACGCGGAGCATTAGGGTACGGCTATTACCGCAGGAACAGCAGCGGGGCCCCCGCCGACGAAGCAAAGTCGGGGTACCTCACTGCGGCGGACGGGATAAAAATAAAACAAATTGCCACGGGGACATGGTGGGTAAAGTTCGGGGAGAGTTGGACCATTATTTTCACCCCTCGCGTAGATAGGGAGGGTAACCCACCATTAAGGGAAGAAGAGGAGATAGTGTCCTGGCTGCGGGATGAATCGGGAATCGCCTTCTATCTGGTATTTGATCGTCACACCCCCAGTTTTTTCTATGTTCTCGACGAAGCGCATCCTGTTGCTGATGTGTTTGAGCCGACCGAAAGTCTTCTCATCGGCCGCCGCACAAAGTTTGCATTATTCCAAGAAGAAACTCCTCGCCGAAAAATTCTGGTCGGGGTTGACCAGGAGAATATTAACTCAAATAGCTACTTCGACGGTCCCTTTGATCAAATCCCAGCATACCTTCCACTTCGTGAACAAGCCCTGCTTGCTTATCCCTATCTTCAGTTAGGAGGACTCGATGAGTTCGGCTATCTCTGCTTGAATAGATTACTAAGGGTGGCGATTGCGCCGTATGAAAAATACGCGGGGGAATCGGCGCTTCTAGAAAACATCGCACAGTGTAAGAAGATGGCCAAGAATGCACGCGAGCTGAGGCACTGTATCACCTTCGACCCGAAACAGGGGTATCACAGGGAGTCGAGCGCATTTAACGCCAAAGGGGAGCTCAAAAAGAGCACCCCTACCGTGTGCGAGCACCGCTATCTTGCAACTACCATGAACTGAGTTCTCTTGGAGAACCCCTAAAAATCACTGAGAAAAATCACCGAGAAACGTGCCGGAAGCCCCCCTAGTACCTGACGAAACTACCAAGGCATTTTCTCACCGAGGTGAAAGAACCCACCGTTTGGTCCATTCGCATCGAGTGTGGCGAGATCGACACTCGTCTTCGCGCCTTCTTCGACTGTTAATTCCCCATTTTTGTTCATGTCAGTCTTCACCGACCCGGGGTGAATGGTATTTGCCCGATGCGGCGTGTCCTTCCACTGCGCAGCATAGTGAAGGGTCATCATGTTGACGGCTGCCTTTGATGAGTTGTAACCGATGACCTGCATATCTGCGAAGGTCCCACTTTCATGTAGCGTAAGTGACCCAAGACCACTTGAGACGTTCACGAGTCGTGCCGCTTTTGATTTGTTGAGGAGTGGCCAGAAGGTGTGCGTCACCTCATGCAGACCAAACACATTCGTTTCGTAGGTGTCCCGAATAACCTGAGTCGGCACCAGAGCCCCGGGGCCCATATCCCCATCCATGAACACGCCTGCATTATTGATGAGCACATCAAGAACCCCGTATTTAGCCTCCACGTCCTTCTTTGCCCGCGCTACCGAGACTGGATCTGTCGGTTCAATATGAAGAAAATGCACATCGAGATCCTCTTTCACGAGTTTTGCCGCAGCTTCCTTCCCTTTCTTTTCATCACGTGCACCAAGCAACACGGTGTAGTTAAGTTTCGCCATCTGGCGCGCGGTCTCGAATCCGATTCCTCGATTAGCTCCGGTAATAAGTGCGATTTTTTTCATACAAAAGCTCTCCAATAATGAAATGACGATAATGCGTGAAGTTGAGGTACACAAGCTATGAGAGAGCTCTTGTCAGTACGCAAGGTTACCCCTTACTACAGGGCGACCTTCCTAACCTGCTCTCGAGCGTCTAATTCTCTGGTACTAATCCACGGAAGGGGTTGAGGTGCATCAGAACAAAAGAACCTTCCCGATCATCTCACTCTAAATCGCTGGACCGGGCTGTACGGCGTGCGGGAGATCGTCCTGCCGTTCTTCGGATTTACGATGCGAGCTCGAGACTTCGCCTGATACAAGCCAGTAGATTGTCTGACCGTGATAGTGTTACGTCGATTAATGACGCGCGTTCGGTCTGTCTTTTGCCTTCCGCGCTTTTCGAAGGTACGTGTAATTTCGAACTCATACTCGACAGTGCGTCTCGGGGTCGCAGCGGTGACGAGCCCCCCGTGATTCAAGTTCGAGGAACTCGTGTTTCCACTGAGTGCAAATTTTTGAGTCGACACCGCCAAGCGCTTGCCTCTAAGAGTCACGTCTGGTGGGGTTTCAAGAACCGTAGATGCGTTAAGCGTCGGGGCGGTCACAAGGAATCCGGTTTCGAAGACATCAGTCATCCCCGAAGCAGTCGGCGTAAAATTAGTGGCGAGCGACTCAAACGCCACTGCAAACGAGAGGCCGTTGAGGCTCTTGGCGGTCAGTGTGGGATTGGTACTGAACCCATTGCTCTGCTGCCCTTGCGCTCCGATTGAGAGCAGCTCGACTTCGCCAGTCTCCATATCCTTGACGAACACATCACCTTGACCATTCCCGTCGCCCGGCGCGAGAGCATCGGAACTATCACCAAAAGTTATCAAACGCCCATTTTGACTAATTCCCACTGAAGGGAGTTGGCCAAGTCCGCTGGTCGTCCCATCGGCAGCAAGATTTACCTGAGTAGTAGTGTCAGTGAGGGCATCGTAGCGCACGATGAACGGGTAAAAGAGAATATCGGTATCGGCGGCGTTGCCTACGATGTTCTTGGCGAAGGTAAAATAGGCGAGATAGCGCCCCGTATAGCTTAGCTGCGGATATAGACTGCGGTTGTCTCCGGGGTCACCATTGGTAGCCTTACTTACCAATATGGTCTCACCTGTTTGGATGTCGTAACGAAAAATCTGACTGTCAAAATTAGAATTTACGATCGGCGGTGATACGAGATTGGTTGCGGAAGAGGAGAATACTATGTAGCGACCATCCGAACTGATTATCGGTCCCTGTGATGGCCCATCGACATCTTCTCCAACAATTGCTGGCATCGAGACTCGGGTTATGGTCGTAAAAGTTGCGGGATCGTAGCTCGATGACGTCGGCGCAGTTAGGGTTGCAAGGAAGACGTCTACAATCGCGCTCGATTCATCCGCTACTAGATCAGTGGAAGTTGAACTAAAGGCAATCAGAACCGTATGTCCTCCCTCAGTGTTTGGAATCACCGCAATTGACGGAGTGTAGCTTTCGCCATTTGGAATCGTATGGTCAGTCGAGAGCGAAATGTTCTCGGTAATACCGAGGGTAGGGAATCGTACGTAAATGTTCGGAAGGCCTGCAGGGTTTGGCGTGCTACCAAGATTCGTAGCTCTCGATTGGAAAGCCAATGCATAGAATCCATCAGGGAGCAGTCGGCTTATGGACGGACTTGAGGACATGTCGTCACCTTCGAGTCCTGCGGAACTGATGCTTGCGCGCGCCACCTGCTTGGTAATCGGGTTTCTGAAAAAGACATCATTTGTGCCGTTCGTATCATTCGGCACAAGATTGGAAGCCGCCGATTCGAATACCAAGCCGTTGCCGTTTGGCCCGGCGATCGGCAAATAGCTTGGTCCGTCCGGCACCCCACCCGAGAAGGATAGTGAGACCTGAGTTGGCGACTGGACCAAGAACTCCGTGTATGCGTGACCGGCGAACGTCAACCCAAGGCCCACAATCAATGCCACGAATATGCTCGTCCGGAGAGTTCTAATCTTACCCCACATCATGAGCGGTAAGGTCGGGTGCAAGGTGGTATAACTTAATCAACTTAGCTGAATCTTCTGCTAGCAGAGCTGGCCTGTGCCCCGTAATGGCGGCTAGGGCCACTACGAGCCAAATAGTCCCTCAAGGCGGTATGTTTTCTCATGCCTCACGAACAGAGTCCTCTTCCGGAAGTTGGGGGCACAAAGGCTCCCACTTTTCCCCGGAAGCTTCGGTTGACAATACCTCAAAGGGCTCCTGACAGAGCGAGACCCTACACACTCCAACTTCTCCCAAGAATTAGTGGTACGAGGACAGCACGCCGACCCGCGTTAAGCGCCTGAAATCACCCGGGAGCTTTAAAATAGGGGCACCCCTTGACGGCCGCGCCCAAGAAGTGGCGGTAATGAAAACAAAAAACAGCGATCGCAACACCTACGGGCAGGCGACTGGTTTTGAACAGTTCCTTCGTTTGAACTGATTATCTTGATCGCCGACCACCGTTCCGCCACATTCTCCGCAAAATCGGGCGGTGCCGGTTCCAAGACGAAGCTCAATCTCAAGTGGCCCATCCTCCGGTAGTACGAGCGATCCTCTCTTGCTACGACAGGTTGCCTCGATGGTACTCCCCGTAAGGACCACTGATTCACAGTTCGTGGCTGAATAGCGAAATTCTTGCACACCATTAGTACTGGTCTTTCGCCATCCGCTGACCGGAAGCTTATATGTTGCTGAGCCTGTGGAGCCAGTGACTTTCAGAACGGCGCCGGGCGGGCGGATCTCCGAAAGGAGAATCCCTGAACGAGTGTGCAAGAGACAAAATCTCGACTCCTCCCCAAGCGGCCTCCCTAAGTTCCCCGAGGGAATGCGTTAAGGGTTAGGAGCCCACGCAACTTCCTACGAATTCCACCGAAAATTTCACGATGCCACACAGAAAATGAGGAAAATTTCTTCACGTTAATACAACTTATCACTTATGATAATTATCAATTTTTCGATACCAAAGCCCAACCTAAGAGAAGCGACAGGACTCGAAGAACCGCTGAATCTGTGAGGATTAAAGGTAAAGTTTGGATTGCCACCGCCTGCCCCCTAACTCCCAAGCAACCCTCGCTCCTTAAAGCTAAAATGCCCACGCTCCGAAACAATCACGTGATCGAGTACCTTAATCCCAAGCACCGCTCCGGCCTGCACCAGTCGCTGGGTAACCTCCTTATCAGCTTCACTCGGAGTGAGGTCACCCGAGGGGTGGTTGTGCGCCAGTATCACGGAACACGCTCGATCTTTAATCGCATCTACAAAGACTTCTCGGGGGTGGATCTGTGAGGCGTTGGCGATCCCGATTGTGATCACTCTGTTGTGAAGTACCTCGTTCGCTCCGTTTAGGGTTACGGCGATAAAGTGCTCTTGCGGCTGCCTAGCCCAATGGGCGAGTAGGGGAATCACGTCCGCTGGCGCAGTGACCTTAATCCCTCTGGGCCTAATACGTCTGCGGAAGAACTCCTGGGCAGCTAAGAGCATGGTCGCTTTGGCCGATCCGATTCCCTCGATTCGAGTAAGGTCAGAGAGTTCTAGGTTTCCGTTTCGTTCGTTGAGGGTGGCCAGCACCCGAGAAGCGAGGACGTGCACACCGGCTGATTTGCTACCGCTTCCGAGCAGGATTACCAGGAGCTCTTCGTCCTTAAGGGTTGAGGGTCCACTGACGGCTAGTCGCTCGCGCGGGCGGTCATTCTTGGTAATGCTTTTGATATTCTTCATTCCCTACTAATCGGCGAAATAGCGGGGTAGTTTCCTTTGGAGAGCATTTCCAGCGCAGCGAAGCAGAGCGTCAGTCTTCAGGTTAAAAGCATTTCTAGAGAACGGGACAGGGAGCCATGAGATCTTAAGGTCTCTAAGAGAGGGGTGAGTGTAGTGTCAACCGCAGGCTAGTTTCCCTTGGCTCAACCTTGAAGCGTGTTCTCGGGCTGAACCTAGAGAATCCGAGTATCTTTTTCGCTCTCACGATTTTCACCCGGTATCGTACAGCATATCGACCGGGCGAAAGGTTTCTAAATGAGACCTGATTTCGCTTGCTCTGCTTGTTTTTAATATCAAGGGTTCGAGAACTGGTGTTTCGAAGCCTCACGTCGTAACGGATGCTGGTCTTAGGTGCTCCTCTGGCCGCCGCAACTTCATCCGCTTCGGTGGATTTCGGATTGCGTCCGCCGCCGTTCAAAGTTTCAACCGACTTGCCATCACTCACCGCCGAGAACTCTTCTAGCATTATGATGACCGAATTCTTTCGTACAAGCACCGTTGGCGCGACAGGAACGGTCTTTCTTGTAAGGGTATCAATCGGGGCGCACACCGGAGGTAAGTCTCTTAAGGGAATCAGGATTGAATCGCACCCACACCCGTCTGCAGTGGTGGGGCAGGGTGTTGCGGTTGGTGTTGCTGTTGGTGTTGCGGTTGGTGAGGGGGTCGCAGTGGGGATCGGCGTTGGAGTCGGGGTCGGCGTGACGAGCACAAAGGCCATATCCGAGACGGCAACCAATTCGTACGAAGGATAGCTTTGTAAAATTGAACTTAAGCCCGTGATCTTATCGATTTCGAGAAGGGTCCCATCATCAGTGGTGCCGTAGAGCACGCCCGTCACTGGGTGAACGGCGAGGCCTGAGAGATTGCTGACCCCAGTATTCGGAAAAGGAACCGTCGCACCCGTAATTTTATCAATAGTGATAATGCTGTTGGTATTACCATGAATTCCGAAAAGTGTTCCGTCTAACGGATTAACACTGAGGCCCTCGATCTGGAACGTGGGTCCATCATAGCTAAATTCCGGATCTGAAACGAACATGCTGCCGCTCTGGTGGGCGCGCAGTACACGGTTCACCGCACCGGGGGAGGCCACAAATATCTCAGCAGGCGAGACCGTGGGATCGAAAGCAATTCCCGATAGAAAAAATGGTGCGAAGCTCGAGAACAGAATTGGATCCAGAATAGTGGTATTGCCGGTGATCTTATCAACCGTATAGAGAACTCCATCCACATCGAGGGCCAGAACCCGATCGAGGGTCGCGTCGTATTCAAGACCCATAATGTCTGGGGATGAGAATGGAGCGACCACGTGTTGCTCGAACATGGGGTCAGCGAGATCGATCTCTACCAAATTATTGAGCGGCGTGATGCCATAGAGTTGGTAGAGCGGTTGGGCAGCGAGAGGTTTCGCTAACAGGGTGAAAGCGTGCACCAAGAACACGGCTATCAACGCACATTTAATCCACCTGATATTCATAGCGCAATTTGCTGTGAATTCCTTAAAAAGGAGCCCTCTAAAAAGCTCTGGTGCCCATCAAACGAGGGAAACAAGAAGTTGGCAAAACCTATGAAGGCACAAATCGTAGGTTTGGCCTACGACGGTACGGATTATTAAGTCGCTAGTAAAGGAAAGGCTACAAATCGGTCTCTACCTCGCGACCTGGGCGGTGAGGTTAGTGGGGGTGCCCTCTCGGTCCCTAAGGGTCGTAGGTCCAGTGTCGGCCAGTCGCTCGCGCGGGCGATTACTCTTGGGAATGCTTTTGATATTTTTCATTCCCCACTAATTGGCGAAATAGCGGGGTAGTTTCCTTGCTGAGCTGTTCCAGACGAGGAAGCAGGACGTCAGCCTTCACATTAGGAACCTCTTTGAGGACGGAGAGTTGAGACCCGAGGCAGCTGTCAAGGAATCCTTGACAGTTCAACCCGAGGGAGAAAAGGGAGGTTTAGCGCAGCGTTCAGCTCTACAATCTCGACCCGATCCCAAGGTCCCTGAGGGAATGGGGTAGGGGGGGTCTGAAGTATCGAATAGTACCTTCGGTAGAACGAGTGCCCCCCAATTTTTGGCAGATGAGCCCAGCTATTAGGCACGTACCCTTCCAAGCTGAACGGTGCGGCAGGCCCAATGAAAGGCTTTCTTGTAGATCAGCAAGAACGCCATGATTGCCAGCGGAACACCGGCGACCTTCTGAATGGTAACCGGCTCAGCATGAAAGATGATCCCGAGAACAGTTGCCAGAAGGAAATACACACTCAGCGTGAAGAACTTCTTGATCACCACAAAAGTGCCATCTCCCACGTAAGCGAAGTAGCGCCAGTTGAGCTGAACGACGATCCCTGATGCCATAATTAGTAGCGCCACCAAAGCCATTCCATTGTTCAATACCGTGGCACTGTTGAGAAGCACCAGGAACACAGGCAACGCAAGAGAGAACGTCAGCGTGCCGATCCAGAAGTTGTAGAGGGCGCGACCAATTTCCGGCCTCACGCCTCTCTTCTCGTGTCTCGCACTGATAGCGGACGTGGCGACTTCGTTAACCGCAGCGAAGACTGCGATTACGAGGCTCAGCCACATCCAAAGTGGCAGATCTTGCAGTGCTGCCAGGCTTGGCATCCCGACGAAGAGCCATCCGGCGGCGAGGAACACTAAGACTCCAGCCATTTGATGACGATGCAGCCGCTCTCCGAACAACATCCAGGCGAACGGTGCCGCGAAGACGATCGAGAAGGTCCGCAAGAACGTAGAGACTGCGATGTCTGCCCCCGGCAGGGCGTAGACATACACACCCAGAGTGGTATTCACCACTGCACCAACCGCGAAGATCAGGTAGAGGACGCATGCCGTCCGGTCCGTAGGTCGAAGCGACTCTCCTTTCCTCCGAAGTACGATCAACCCCTGGATCCCCTGCAGTAGGCCGTACACGACGGCTAGCAGAGTGCACCATGCAGCGCTCCGCGCGGCCTCTCCAAGAACTTTTCCGACCGTCGCCAGAACTGCGCGATTACCGCCCTCTAGCGTCGCCCAGCCGACTCCTCCGAGTTTGCTGTTCGTCTGCTTGTCTTTCACGAGCCACCCCCTTTTGCCAAAACCAATTCAAACCTTGAGTCGATACTTCACGACCCCTCACCAGTGAGTGAGGAGTCGAGTCAATTCGTCCTACCCAAAACAAAGATTGAAATGCATCGAATTACTCGCGATCTTTCCTTCCGTACCGATGCCAGGTCGCATAGCTGACTAGTTCATTAGCGAGCTAGACATGCCAAGCGCTTGCTCGAACCAGCGGTACGGGGCGACGATTAACGTCACACTTCACTTTTAAAGAGCTAACTTGAGAGAACTACTCCACCACTTCCGAGCTCGACCCATAACGAATCAAAGCTGATATCGGAGTTATGAGGCACCAGAGCTGTACGGTGACCTAATAATGCACTTTTAGCGCATTATTATGCGCGACAGAGAGGCAGATCGCGCTCTCCACGGACCTACGGGCGCCGGGTTCAATACTTCCCCACTACAGTCTCTAAAGTGCCTGGGTATGGTGTCACGATGACGAAGAGAATAGGGGCTCTCTGATACAGAGCCGAGTTTCTCGAGAAACCCTACCAAGTAAACGATCTCAATCTCGCTGAGAAAAGAGGATGAAGACAACGGCTTTCCCTAAAAAATCGTTCCCTTGAGGCAATCTCTCTAGTCCCAACGACCAGAACTCATAGTCTCAGGTGTTCGCATTAGTTATTGAACCTGGTATCTGTGGCCCCATCTTGTGGTGAGACTCGGAGATGTGCCGATTCATCCGCGCGGTGTGATTTCCCCCTTGAGCGAAGAGGAGGAAAAACAAGCACAACCAAACGCAGAGTCTGAGGACCTATCTTTGAAGTTGTCGGTGGCGCTCGGCATGGTTCAGATGTTGATGCTGGGGGCCCAGGGTACCGGAGCCCATTACTCAATTGTCACCGGTGGTTGGCCGATCCCAAGGTCCCTGAGGGAATGGGGTAGGTCCATCAACTCCCCACCCTATCCGACATAGAGCCGGGCCATTTAGTCGAAATGGCACTCTATGGGTACATACCACCATCTCCTCTGTACCATCTCCTCTGTACGCTGCAATTTCCCGCGAGATTTCCAGACCTCGGAAACTTTGGTGCTCGTTCACCGATAAGCACCCTTTACCGATCGAGGGTGCAGCAAAAGCGAACGTCCATTTCGTTGAATGCCACTAACCTAATGAGTCTAGGTGGCTTGGCTCATCGGCCAGCCATCGGCCAGCCATCGGCCCGATTTAGATATAATTAGTGTATATATATAAATTCATGTATAATTGGGATATTCAAAAGGCACTAACAAACTTCAAGAAACATGGCGTTTCCTTCGAGGAAGGCACGTCGGTTTTTGAAGATGTCACCGCTCTTCATGGTGAGGATGTAAAGCATTCCACGGAGGAGCTCCGTTCCTTTGCGCTTGGTAAAGCATCAAGTGGCCAATTGTTAACGGTTATCTACACAGTGAGGAGACTAAGGAATGGCCAAGAAGCGATCAGGATCATCAGCGCGCGGCGAGCGTCGAGGAAGGAACGTGAAGCCTACGCCAGACAGTAAGATCGATTTTAGCGATATTCCCGAGCTTACCGATGAGCAGCTCACCAAAGCTCGCCGTGTCGGACGCCCGAAGAGCGACAATCCTAAGAAGTTGATTGCGATTCGCTTATCTCCAAAGCTGCTGGCCGATATTCAGAGAATAGCGGCTCGGAAACGAAAGCCTTATCAAACGTTCATGCACGAGCTGCTCGAGAAGGCGATCAAAGCGGCGTAGCTAGGTATTAGCGCCATTGAGTCCGCTGTCCGTTCCTGGGCGCACCATTGATAGGGGTAGGGCCCTTAATGAAGCGGCGCTTGCAGGGCAGGCGCGCTGCATGGCTATTGCCCAAACCCCGCCCAACATAATCATCCACGCATTCGTTGGCTTCCATCAATCGGTGGCGCAAACGGAGGGGGCTGATCACCATGGATAACGTTATCGATATGGAACCGGGCTCCTTTCATAATTCCATAAATTCACCAGGTTATAATTTTCATATGTGACAGAGCGGTCGGTCAGGCTCATCGACCGAGCTCTCTGGCCGAAGACCCCAAGGTCTCTGAGGGAATGGGGTAGGGGGTAGGCCGATACTGGATGCCAACACGTATTGAGAACTCACGGTCTCCGAGAGCATCGATTGAGCGGTAGGAAACTCGAGCAGCAGATCGCCGACAACCTGTCGTTATCAGTCGAGAAGCGCCTGCATTTGCCCAGACGAACGAGGCTCTGGTGCGCGCGAGTCGAAGTATCAATTGCACGACATACCTCATGACGGTATACTTATGCCAATAATCTCATTTGCTGACACAGCCACCAGAGACTTCTTTCACGCGGGAACGCTTCGACAGAACCCTGGATGGACATCCGTCGTCAAGGTGGTTCAACGGAAATTAGATATGCTTCACTATGCGGCACACATTAATGACCTGCGGACTCCTCCTGGCAATCGGCTTGAAGCGCTGAAGGGCGCCCTCGCCGGGTACCACAGCATTAGAGTAAACCGGCAATGGCGCATCGTATTTCGCTGGGCCGAAGGTGGACCAAGCGAGGTTAGAGTTTGCGATTATCATTAGGAGCACATATGCGTCGAGTTCTACGAAAGCCAACCAGTCCTGGGGAGATCCTTCGTGTCGAGTTTATGAAGCCGATTAAGCTTAGCCAGCGTGCGCTTGCGGAACATCTCGGATGCGACGTGAAGGTGATTAACCGTATCGTAAACGAGCGCTGCGCCGTAACGCCTGAGATTGCGCTAAAGCTCGCGGGTGCCTTTCAGACATCCCCAGACTTTTGGTTGAATGCACAGCAGGCCTTAGATCTGTTCTACGCAGCGAAGCAAAACATAAAGATCCCTAAGCCCTTAATGAAGCGGCGATTGCAGGGTAGCCACGCTGCATAGGCGGCCTTCAATCCTCCTACACGAATCCTCTCTCACGCTACGCGTTCGCTTATCACTCGGATTCACACCAAGGATGTAGGAGCGCCAACTACTATGGTTAGCAAGCACCTTCGGTGCATGTTTCTAGTTCGGCTTTAGTTGCATGGGTCTTCATGCCAACTGGGCTCAAGCGCCATATTCCGGGATTGCCGGCGACTTCCCCTACAAGTACGCCACTCGCGGAAGAAAACCTTGAAATTCGGAGGTGGCCAGTAGCTGGCAAGCCACTTGTCAGCTGACGAAGATCAATGAAGTTTCCGCCTCGATGCGATACATACGAAGTAGCGAGACTATTGGGAAACTGCGTACGACATAGCAACAGAATGGTGTCATCTGCTGCTGATGAGACGAAATCGATGCGATTCGGAAACTCACAAGCGCGGGGTACCCTTACCTGGCGTTCGATAGCTCCGTCTTTCCACACTACTGCAAGCATGCCTGCCTGGACGGATCCAGATGACAGAATGCCGGCGAGGCGCCCATCGAATGACATAGTAGACTCATTGCTTGACTCTCCTCGCCATTCTTCACTCGGAAGGGGCAGATCTTCTACCGCATCAGTCTGAATGCGGTATGTCCCAGGCTGCGGTGCCAATCCCACAAGATTATTGTTTGAAATCCCGGTAGTATATCTCCCATTAACGCGCTCGTCCCCATATAGCGGGAGATCAGATCTATCTCTTACGTTCCAAAGTACCGCGTGATTACTAGGGGCCCCTGGTGGGAAAATGTTTCCGGCAATTATTCCGGCGTTCGAAACGCCTGAAACCGCCGTGTATATGTCAGCAACATTGATATGAATGACGGAATATCCGTCCCAATACCAAACCGAGGGTCCCTGACCTGCACAGTTTCCAGCCACGACGGTGAGCCCATCGCTTTCGTTCGCTGCAGAGGGAACACAACCCTGAGATTCAGTGAGAGGAAGTATTTGCGTCGAATCACCTTGTTGAACAAATATTTGGCGCCCGGGATATGAAATTCCTATAATCGAGCCGCCTGGGGAAATAATCGGCATTTCAGCTGAGTGAGCGGGAATGTCTACCGCTGTCGCTTTATACTTAACACTCTGCGCATAGAGCGAGGGAACACCAAGTATCCCAAGAAGCATCGCAACTACTATATAAGGTCTCATACTTATCATCTCCTCTTCGCCAGCACGCGTCGAAAATCAGTAAAGCCCTATCGACAAGCACGGAGCTTTACTTCAGTTGCATTGCTGATTTAGGTGCCTCAATAAAGAGGTTACCGCAGCCTACCCAACCACCTGATGTCACTTACTTAAATTCGAGGCGCCCCTATCACGAAGCCTCGAAACACTCACCTGCAAGCAAGACGGGGCATCCGCAACTTTTGCCTCTCGTTTCCGATACATACCTCGCGAAAGCCTCCGCATCAGCAAGCACCTCTTCTAAACATCTATCCTTTTATCCGGTATAATGGTATATATGATATGGCGATAAAAACCTTTAACGATGCCGTGACAGAGGATATCAACTACGGTCGGCTTACCAAGCAAACACTGAAGGAGACTTCCTCTTGATTTACATGAGCGTGCTCGAATTAAACTCGCTCGACTAGGTGCAGCTCACTCACTAAGAGATCTTCAGGAGCTCCGTGGCAACCGACTTGAATCGCTGACTGGAGATCGCGCCGGGGAATACAGCCTTCGCATCAACCAGAAATATCGGATTTGCTTTCAGTGGATAGAGCGCGATGCCTTTGAGGTTGAAATTGTTGATTACCATTAATGAGTTCACATAGACGGAGAAACAGTACGATGGCGAGCAAACGAAAACACACCACGCCCATTCACCCGGGCCAGGTGCTCCAGGATGAACTTGATGAGCTCCAGATCTCTCAGTCGCGTCTCGCTGAACACATCGGAGTGCTCCCGAAAACCGTCAATGAGATCTGTAGAGGGAAGAGGGGTATTAGCGCGGAGATGGCCGTAAAGCTTTCACTCGCTCTCGGGGCCAGCCCAGACTTTTGGCTTACCTTGCAAACCAACTGGGAGCTGAGCCAAGTGGAAACCCCGGACCTAAAGAGGATTAGCACCGCAGCGGCTTAGCTTTGTCGACTAGAGTAGCGCGGCTCCATGGCTCATAGGTTAAAACATGCAGATCTCGTTAAGCAGCCTTTATGCCCTGGAGCTTCGGAGTGACGGTTACCTCCAGGCCCAGCTTGTCGAGAACTGTGGTCACGCTTGAGAAGAGCGGGTTGCCGGACTCTGAGAGCATGTCATAGAGGCTTTCGCGATTGAGCTGAGTGGCTTCGGATAATGATTTCATCCCACCAGTGGCTTTTGCGACCTGCCTAATTCCAAGAAAAAATACGTCTTCACCTTCCTCAAGGCATGCGGTGAGATACCCCGCTGCGTACTCAAGATCTTTTAGTTGCTCAAACAAAAATTCATCATAATCAACGCTCGGCATACTTTTTCTCCGCTTTGTAACTTTCCCAGTAGCTTTTCGCCGTTTTGATGTCGTCATCTTGCGTCCCTTTGTCGCCCCCAACGAGTAAAACAACTAACTCTTCACCTTCTTGCCCAAAGTAGACTCGGTAGCCTGGCCCGTAAGCGATTCGGAGCTCCGTCACTCCTTCTCCGACAGAACGATGATCACCCAGGTTCCCAAGTTTCATTCTGTCAATGCGAGCAAGAATTTTCTGTTGGCCACGAACGTCTCGAAGGTCCTTGTACCAACGGGAGAAGGGGATCTCGCCGTCTGGACGTTGGTACATTTTTACAACTCGAGGTCGCACTTCCATTATCAGCAGTGTAGCCCATAGGCTACACCAAGGCAACTACATTTTTTAGTCGGATCCCCCTGCAAAAACTACCAGGTCTCGGCCGGCCCGTTTTGGCCACTCCAATGCGCACACGCCAACTTTCCCGGCCAAGAAGAGAAGTGCGGGACCATTCTATTGTTACAAGTTAGATAAGATTCACACGCAACGCGTGGGAGCTCTCGCTCCCCACGCATCCGAGGAATGGGGCAGGGGCCCGTCACCACCACCCCACATCCTGGGGTACCTCCTTCACTAGCCCCCCGAACGCGCGCACTATCCCGGCGCATCGCAGTTCCACTTTTATTGATGAACCCAAAGGAATCGTCATGAACATTCTTTCACGCGCACTCGCAACAACCCTCCTTATCGCCTTCTCGGTACTCACCATTCCCTCTAAAGGTTTGGCGGCCCCGAAAGCACCGGCGTTTCAGCTCTGCCTGTCGGCAAACGGAAGCATTCTGGCCAAGCAACGCTGCAAGGGCAGCGAAGCACGAGTGTCCGCCGATACAATCGCCGCGTTGGGTGCCGTCCCCGCCGCCCAAGGCCCCGCCGGTCCGCAAGGCCCGGGCGGCACTCTTGACCCCACGCGCTGCATAAGTCGCCGAACCACGTGGAGCGGAGTCACTTACCTTACGGGACGAGTTGATTGCGGCCCGGGCGAGTTTCTTCTCACTCATGGCGTTGAGACCTCTACCATCCACAATGATATCATCAGCATCGCACTGCTCTATCTACCCGCCGTAACCTATCCGGTAGGCGTCTCTTACGAGACCGGCACCAACGCTGGCCCTATCGGCTATACCATGCGCGTCACTGGCGTATGCTGTCTTCCCTAGTGCCAAACTCGGGGCTCTTGGGCGATACTGTGCACCACACAGTTTCTGCCCTTTGCCCCTTTCTACCGATTAAGGAGCACCGCCCATGGTAGTAGACGGTTCCACCTTTGTGCGACGGGCGCAGCGATTCTTTCAATCGCTCCAAGCCAACCGCTTCCCGAACGCCTCGTCTCTTGCGTCCGAATGCGGCTGTTCGGCCAATACCGCCCAGCGGACTATCTATCGGCTACGGGACGAGTACCTGATGCCGATAGAATACGACTCATCCTCCAAAGGCTATTACCTAACCGATCGCTCTTTTGCCTTCCCAAGCTTTCTCCCGGCCGGAAAAGACGAGCTCACCGCCTTACTCCTAGCCCGCGACCTGGTGCGAAACCTTGAAGCCAAAGACCTTGATACCCAGCTCGAAAGCCTCTGGGATCAATTCGCCAGCACCAACCCCACCATCATGCGCGAGCTCGGACCACTCTCAAGCGTGTTCTCCTCCGACTCCACCGTCATCGCCGACATTGCAGACGTCGGCGTACTTACCTACGTCACCTGCGCCAAGGCCGGAGAGAGTGTACGCATCAGGTACCGCTCCCCATGGCGACACACCGAGGATAAAACCTACGACGGGCGCATCGAACGCGTGCACTATTCAGACGGCGCGCTCTACCTCTTGGTACACGATAGGGACGGACGCGAACGCATCCTAAACGCCTCTTTCATTAGAGCCTTTGAGATTTTGTCCTACACCGTGCCCATTCCACCGCGCGACCCGAACGCAAAAGAGCAGGGCTTTGCCAACTGGCTTGAAGGCTTTGGCGTGTGGGCCGGACAAGACCTGCATCAGCTGAAGATTGCCATTAACCCTCCCGCCGCCCAGTACTACGCGGCCCAGCGCTGGCACGTCGACCAAGTCGATACATGGGAGGGGGAGGTACTTGTGCGATCCTTTCCCGGCATCATTTCCCCAGAAGTCGTGCGACGAGTCTTAAGCCTCGGCCGCCACGTAAAATCCATTCACCCCCCAGAACTTGCCACCCGAGTGCTTGAAGACGCCGCACTGCTCGTGCAGCAGCTACAAACCATCACCCCACTTGCCAAGGTCACCTAACGCCGTGAAGCAAATTCTCCTTTCAAAGTCCGCCTTTAAAGTCGCAAGCACCTGCCCGACAAAGCTCTACTATTATCTGCAGGACTACCCCTCGGTGAAGGAGGAGAATGAGTACCTTATATTTCTCGCCCGCGACGGACACATCGTCGGAAAGATCGCCCAGCTACAATACCCAAACGGCATAGAGATAGATCGCTCCGCCGGCAAAGAACCAGCAGTCGCCGAAACCGAGCGCCTGCTTCAAACCAACGACAATATAGTGCTCTTCGAAGCAGCCCTGCGCAGCGGCCCCCTCATCGCCTACGTCGATATCCTCATAAAGCGCGGCTCTTCTCTTTCGCTGATTGAAGTAAAATCAAAAGGCCTCGACAGCGCCGACGGCGAGGCAGAGCTCTACGGCATTCTCGGCAAAAAAGGCGGCATCGACTCTAACTTTAGGCCCTACATCGAAGACGTGGCCTTTCAGTACATAGTCGCAAAAGAGCGCTTCCCAGACGCCCACATCTCTTGCTTCCTACGCGCCCCCGACAAGTCCTTTCACACCGCACTAGACGATCTTCCCGCCCTCTTTACCGTCACAGAAAAAGACCACGTCACCTTCCACGGTGACCCCGCCGCACTAAACGCCGAAGCACTTCTGATCGACGCCGAAGTGACCGCGCCACCACTTTCTCCGATTCACTCTCTCCCGCACTTATCAAGATACACTCTCCACTCACCACCGCGTGCAAAAAGTGCGAATACCGCGGCAGCGCTGAAGACCCGCGCAGCGGATTTAACGAATGTTGGGGCGACCTGGCGCAGGTCACCCCACACCTCTTTCATCTTCGAGACGGCACCCGTTTAAAAAACGGCAAAGTATTCAATGACCTTCTCTCTCAACAAAAAGCCTCACTCTTTGACATTCCCCTCGAAGCCCTGACTGGCGCCCACGCTCCGCGCCAAAAAATCCAGATTGAGCACACTCGGGCCGGCACCGAATACATTTCCGCTGACCTTAAAGCCGAGCTCGACTCGCATACCTATCCGCTCTTTTTCATCGACTTTGAAACCGCCACAAGCTCAATCCCTCCGCACCGCGGCCTCACGCCGTACGAGACCGTTGCCTTTCAGTGGAGCTGTCACAGAATCGAAAGCCCAGGCGCTGCACCCACCCACCACGAGTGGCTAAGCGAAGACGGCACCTTCCCGAACTTTTCTTTCGCCCAGTCACTCCACGCCCTATGCGGCACCACCGGCACCTTCTTTCACTGGTCACACCACGAGAAAACCGTACTGCAGAAAATCGCCGAACAGCTCGAAGCCTCTCACCAAGGCCCGGAGCTCATCTCCTGGATCAAAGGCCTTACCGGTGACACCCTCGCGCTTAAGCTTGTCGACCTCGAAGCTCTTACTAAGCGGCACTACTTTCATCCCGACATGAACGGAAGTACCTCACTAAAAGCAGTGCTGCCCGCAATCTGGAACACAAAAGACTCAATTAAAAATCATCCCTGGTTTGCTCTCTACGCAAACGCCGCAGGGGAGAAAGACCCCTACAAAGGCCTTCCGACAAAAACAATCGCCAGCGTCGAGAGATGCGTACGCGAAGGCACCGGCGCGGTCCTTGCCTACGAGGCGCTTACTCGCGGCATCGGGCGACACGACCCGGCCGCCAGAGCCGGTTTTAGTGAGTTACTTCGCCAGTACTGCGCACTCGATACCATGGCCATGGTTGTGGTGTGGAAGTGGTGGATGCATACGTTCGAAAGTGCATCGAGGTAACCACCCCGCGTCTTGGGGTACTTCCTTTATTCCGGCTTTGATTCCTCGCACTATTCCGCTCGCAACACTTCTCACGTAGGGAGGAATATTTATGCGTTCAGTTCTTGCTACTTCTGTCTTGGTTGCTTCGAGTGTTCTGTTTGCTTCGATGATGGCTGGGTGTGGTGGTGGGGGCGGGGGTGGCAGTAGTTCATGTGACACTCTTGGTGCTCGCTCCGCACGCGTCACCGGTGGTGAGCAGTGCGAGGGTGGGGAGAGTCCGGTGGTTGCTCTTATAGTTCTAGACCGATTCGGTCGCGTTAAAACTTGCTCAGGCACTATGATCTCTGTCACTACCGTGCTGACTGCCGGCCACTGCTTCGATGATGCGGTAGCGGCTCGGCTATTCTCCCAGACCCGATTGCTCGCCGCAGGTGGAGAGTATCTGGTACACCCGCTCTGGCGAGTCGCACCGGTCGCCGGAAACCCCTACGACATTGGTATGCTAAAGATTTCAACGCCTACTAATATCGGTCCCGTGCCATTGCTCTTTGGCGATGATCTTGAGGTCAATGAGTCGATTACGATCTTTGGGTACGGTTTAGATGAGAACAATGAAGATCTAATCGATCGCCTTCAAAACGGGGAAGCGGCTCTGAAAGCAGGCGAGATGAAAGTAGCCGCAATCCAAAATGGGCTCTTCGGCGCAACTTTCGACGACACGGGCAGCGCTGTTTGCCAAGGTGACTCGGGCGGTCCCGCCATTCAAATATCGAACGGCGTAAGCAGCCTTGTCGGGATAACCTCATTTAACAAGGGTGGCTGTGAGTCGGGTTCAATCTCTGGCTTTGTAAACATTCAGCGCCCGGACGTGATTGATTTTATCCTGGGGTTCGCGCCGGATGCGGTGGTGAGGTAGGGGGGGGAATGATCTCTTGGAGTGCTAACCATTTTTTGCTCGATCTGGGTCTAATCCTGAGATACAAAACGGTGAGACATCTAAGGGGACTCAAAATTGGACCTGATGCAAGCTACTGCCGACAACGACGGAAGATCGCAGGCCACTTCGGTTCAGGCACTGAGTTTAATTCAAGGGGTCAATCACCCTACACGGCAGAGAGTCCAGTCGATGATCTTTTTTTACACCACTCGTTGGAGGGAAGACCAGTGGTCGAATGGGCGCTGTCGTCTGCTTACTCGCAGGAAGGCGCACGGAATGACAAAGATGTTAGCCTATTCTTTTGACTCCGGGGATTGGGCTCGGAATGCTGGCATTCAAATTTAGGCAAATATTTGGTGGCCATGGAAGCTAACAAATATGGCATCCGATGGTGAGGGAGGTTCGATTGGCTATTGAGACTGCCTTTATTGCGCATCCAGGTGAAGGGAGTCACGCTGATCAAAGCGTCGCGGAGCATCTGCTCGGCGTTGCCCAATTGGCTCGTAAGGCAGCCGCAAAGGTTGGTATGCCGGACGTCGGGGAGCTGATAGGCCTATTGCATGATCTTGGGAAGTATAGCGCGGAGTTTCAGTCATACCTTCGATCCGCAGCGGGACGAATTAATGCGGATGAAGATGGATATATCGACTCCGAGTCTCATAGGGGGAGAATTGATCATTCTACTGCTGGGGCACAGCTGGTCTGGAATACCCTAAAGGATCGAGGTCCGAAGGGTCGATTAGTTGGACAGATGCTTGCCCTCTGTGTGGCCTCCCATCACTCGGGGCTGATTGACTGCGTGAGCCCCGAAGACGAGATAGGAGCGCCATCAACATTCGAGCGGCGCATGTTCAAGCCATACGAGCGCACCCATTTTGACGAGGTTATAGAGAAGGCAGATCAGCAAATTATGGCTCGTATCTCTGAGCTCTTAGCGTCGGAAAGTGTGACGAATTCCGTCTTTGATCACTTGAGTCGAGTGATTTCCCATGAGCTCGGGCGCCCAGGTGCTGACCAATCGGCGCCGGCCATTCCATTTCAGTTTGGCTTGGCTGTTCGATACCTATTCAGCTGTCTGATAGATGCCGATCGACAAGACACGGCCGATTTTGAGAAAAGGAAAGCAGCGGCTCATCGACAGCATGGACAATATGTATCTTGGGGCATACTTCGTGAGCGATTGGAGGTTAAACTGCGCAAGATGAGTGCCGCCGATCCAATAGGACAATTAAGAAGCAAGGTCAGTGAGTCTTGTTTAGCACGAGGAGCGGACCCAACTGGTCTTTTTACTCTGACGGTACCCACGGGCGGCGGAAAAACTCTGGCAAGCCTACGATTCGGCTTAAAGCACGCCGAAGCACATGGACTTGAGCGGATTGTCTATGTAATACCATACACCTCAATTATCGATCAGAACGCCGCCGTCGTGCGTGACATACTGGAGTCCGCTACCGAGGACTTGTTCGGTTCAGTCGTGCTTGAGCATCATTCAAATCTCACCCCGGACAAGAACCTATGGAGGGCAAAGACGCTGTCCGAGAACTGGGATGCCCCGATCGTATTCACAACCAGCGTGCAAGTATTGGAAGCCATGTTTAGTGGTGGGACGCGTGGCGTCCGACGACTGCACCAGCTGACCAAGTCGGTTCTAATTTTCGACGAGATTCAAACCCTTCCGATTCGGTGCGTTCACATGTTTTGCAACGCACTAAACTATCTGGTTAAAGTCTGTGGGTCTACGGCTGTTTTATGTACCGCAACGCAGCCACTGCTGGGAGAGCTTAAGGATCGAACAAGTGGAGCTCTCGATATAGCACCGTCGAGCGAGATCATCCCTGACGTCCCAGGACTCTTTAAACGGCTTAGACGTGTTGAGATTGTCGATCGACAAAGACCAGGCGGATGGACAGCGGAGGAAATCGCTGAGTTGGCCACCTCTCAGGCAGCAGAGCTCGGAGACTGCTTGGTCATTGTAAATACCAAACGAGCGGCACGCGCGGTCTACGAAGCCGCACGACGGCTCGGAGTGCAATGCGCCCATCTGAGCACCGCCATGTGCCCCGCGCATCGCATGTCGGTTTTGTCCGACGTAAAGAAGAAGCTCGGGAGAGAAAAGTTCGTGTGCGTCAGCACTCAGCTTATCGAAGCGGGAGTAGACATCGACTTTTCCACCGTAGTCCGAATGATCGCGGGGCTGGATTCGATTGCTCAGGCGGCCGGCCGATGCAATCGAAATGGGCGAGCAGTCTTCGGCAGAACCTACATAGTAAACGCAGACTGGGAGAAAATTGACTCTCTTGAAGACATAAGAATCGGCGCCGAGATGACGAGACGTCTGCTCGATGAGTTCAATCGCGACCCCTCGGCGCTGGGTGGGGATCTCCTCTCTCCGGAGTCGATGAGGAGATACTTCAACTACTACTTCTTCGACCGCGCCGAGCGGATGTGTTATCCGGTGGCGGCGGAGAGATTCGGTAGAGACGACACGTTACTTTCCCTTCTGGGAGAGAACAGGAACTCAGTCAGCGCGGACCTGCCCCTTAGGTCTGCCTTCAAAACAGGCGGTAAGGTTTTTGAGGCTATCGACGCTCCGACTCGTGGTGTCATTGTGCCGTATGGCCAGTTCGGTCGAGAATTGGTGGCTGACCTATATGCAGCATTTGACCTCACTCTTCAGTACGGTCTTCTAAAATTGGCGCAACGTTATACCGTTAATGTCTTCCCGGGATTGCTCCATAATCTAAGCGAGATTGGGGCACTCCAAGAAGTGCAGCACGACACCGGTCTGCTTGTCCTGGACGAGCGTTACTATAGTGAAGAGTTCGGTCTCAGCGAGGAGGCTGTCAACGCTCTTTCAGACACCATTTTTTAGGAGGCCCACTATGAAAAATTCGATCGAGTTTAAGGTATGGGGGCGGTACGCGTTGTTTACTGATCCGATCACCCGGATTGGCGGCGAAAAGTGTTCGTATCACATTCCGACCTATGAAGCCCTGAAGGGGATTGTGAAATCGATCTACTGGAAGCCCACGTTAATCTGGTACATCGACCAGGTCCGGGTGGTGAGGCCCATTCAAATGCAGAGCAAAGCAGTGAAGCCGATCCTATACGATGACGCATCGTCGAATTCCCTCTCAAATTACACTTATCTTTCCCACGTCGAGTACCAAGTGTTGGCCCATTTTGAGTGGAACATGTATCGCACAGAACTCGCGCACGATAGAGTTGATGGAAAGCACTTCAGCATGGCAAAGCGATCGCTAGAAAAGGGGGGACGACAAGACATTTTTCTCGGCACCCGCGAGTGTCAGGGGTATGTTGAGCCGTGTGGCTTTGGCTCGGGGTCTGGACATTACGACCAGATCGATCAACTTGCCTACCCAATTATGTTTCATAGCTTTTCCTATCCTGATGAGTCGGGCACCCATGAGTTGGGCGCCCAACTTTGGCAGCCCGTAATGCGAAAGGGTGTGGTCGAGTTTCCCCGCCCTGAAGCTTGTACGCTACGTCGTGTCGTCCGACCCATGACACCGAAGGTGTTCTCTCCCGAAACGGACTTCACCCCTGTCGATGTCGAAGAGCGGCGTTTATGACCTGGATGTCGGCCCTATACGAGACTTACGAGCGTTGTTCTCGGGATCCAAAGTTCCAACAGGGGGTGCATAGACTCCTTCCTCCCGGGCATATTACCCAGAATGTGCACATCGAAGTAGCGATTGATGGCGAGGGTAACTTTCTGCGCGCGCGGCTTATCGGGAAGGATCCGACGGTAATTCCAGCCACCGAGAAGTCCGCCGGCAGAACTAGTGGGCTGGAGGCTCACCCGCTTTCCGATAAACTAATGTATTGCGCCGGAGATTTCGGACACTTCACAGATGGGGAGAGCAGAGCATTCAGCCTATATTTTCAGCAACTGCGAGACTGGTCCGAGTCGCCGTATGTGCACCCAAAAATCCTTGCGGTTAAGCAATATGTTTCTCAGCGGCGGTTAGTTGCCGACCTTGTAAAGTCTAATATCGTCTTGCTCGATCAGGAGCAAAAATTACTTACCATTCCTGCGAAGGGGGCCGAGGGGACCTCAGATATCTTCAAGTATTTGACCAGAAAGGAGGGCGAGTTCGAACAGGGGAGTGCCTTTATCCGGTGGGTTGTTGAGACTCCAGGTGACCCCGACTCTACTACCTGGAACGATCCGTCCCTGATTAGCTCATGGCAACAGTATCTTGCGTTGCGTGTGGATGATGACGATCAAGTACTCCCCGGACTTTGCTATGTGAGTGGTCGAGAAGGAATCCTCGCAAGGCAACACCCCAAGCGAATCAGACATGGTGGCGACAACGCCAAGCTAGTCTCCTCTAACGATAAGACCAACTTTACATTCCTCGGACGTTTCACCGACACTACAGGTAATCAAGCCTGCCAGGTCGCACTCGAGGTGACGGAGAAGGCGCATAACGCCTTGCGTTGGCTTATAGCACGCCAGGGCTCTCGAATTGACGAACAGACGTTTGTCGCTTGGTCAACTAGTGGGAAGCAGATACCGCAGCCGTTTGTCAGCACGCTGCAATTGTTTCAAGAAATTGATCCTGCGCTAATGTCACCCATCTCGACGCACGACAGCGTAGGCGATGTTGGCCAAATGTTCGCCAGAAAACTAAGGAAGCTTATCGCCGGATATGCGGCTCAGCTCCCCAGCGATGACTCAGTCGCGGTGCTGGGAATTGACGCAGCTACCCCGGGGCGAATGTCCGTCATTTACTGGCACGTCTTGCGGGGCTCTGAGTTCCTAGCTCGACTGCAAGACTGGCATAACTCATTCGCATGGTCGCTTAGTCTGCCAGTACAGGGACAGGGGAAAGTAAGAAAGGGTGATGCGATCACCATTGTCGAAGCGGCGCCTTCCCCGCGTGATATCGTTTATGCGGCGTATTCCGTCCGCGGTGATGACGATCCCATTGTACGGCGGTCGATCCAGCGGATCATTCCATGTATCATGGAGGGACGACCGCTTCCCTATGATTTTGTTCAGAATGCTGTGCGCCGTTCCTGCAACGCGGTGGCGCATAAGGACCGGTGCCAATGGGAGAACACACTAGGCACGGCATGCGCGCTGTTCAAGGGCCACTTGGCTACCCACGTTAATCTTGATTTGCGGAGGAACTTCTCTATGACACTCGAACGAGATCGAACAACTCGCGATTACCTGTATGGTAGGCTTTTAGCGATAGCAGAAAAGGTCGAGAGCGTAGCGCTGAGTTTTGCGGGAGAAACGCGTGATACGACCGCGATGCGACTGATGCAGCGTTTTAGCGAGCGCCCGTGCTCGACGTGGCGAACTATCGAGCTGCAGCTCGCCCCCTACAAGGCGAGAATCCGAGCGCGCATGCCGGGATATCTCGTCAATTTAATGAACGAGATTGATGGAGTGTTCGCGTTGTTCGAAGTGGGGGATTTTCAGCTCGACACGCCGCTCACCGGTGAATTTCTGCTGGGGTATCACTGCCAGCGGCGCGAGTTGCAACGTCGTAAGGATGATGAAGTTCAGTCGGAGATAGAAAATACTAGGCCCTAGCAGGGATGATTCATTGATAGTTTGGAGGTCTAATTATGTCACTGAGCAATAAGATCGACTTTGCAGTTATTTTAAAGGTCAACAATGCAAATCCGAATGGAGATCCGCTAAACGGAAATCGGCCACGGACGGATATCGAGGGTCACGGAGAGATCACGGATGTCTGTATTAAGCGGAAGATCCGAAATCGACTGATAGAGCGAGGTTGTTCCATTTTTGTTCAGAGCGATGATTCAAAGGTTGACGACGCTACAAGTCTGCGCGCGCGTGCAGAGTCTGAGACGGTTGGCCTTGGTAGGAATGCGTTCAAAGCGGATCCCAAGGATCCGACGAAAGCAGTTAAGACAGCTCGTGCTGCGTGCGAGAAGTGGCTTGACGTGCGCGCGTTTGGGCAACTTTTCGCCTTCGCAGCGAGCAAGAAGGATCCTAGCGAGAAAGGGGAAGGTAAGGGTGGCGGAGCTGGCGTGTCTATTCCTATTCGTGGGCCCGTCTCCATTCAGTCTGCCTTTAGTATCGAGCCGGTTAGTGTTACTAGCACCCAGATAACCAAGAGCGTCAGTGGAGAAGGTGACGGTTCCAAACGTGGCTCTGACACCATGGGCATGAAGCACCGTGTCGACAGCGGTGTGTATGTATTCTTCGGGAGCATGAACCCCCAGCTTGCCGACCGCACAGGATTCTCTGATGCTGATGCGGCCGTTATAAAGGAAGTGCTGCCCAAACTGTTTGAGAACGATGCATCGTCAGCGCGACCGGAGGGAAGTATGTCAGTCGTAAAGCTCATCTGGTGGAGACATTCGTCTCGTGCCGGTCAGCTTTCCTCGGCCAAGGTGCATGGATCCGTTGTCGTTGATGCAAGTGGAAATGTGACAGTAGGAGAGATCTCTGGTCTTACGCCCGAGTTGATTCCTGGGTTCTAAGGATGGTGTATGACGACAATGACCTCATCCCTATCTCAGCCCTCCAGCACTACGTGTTCTGCCCTCGTCAGTGTGCACTGATTCACATTGAGCAGCAGTGGGTTGAGAGTGTATTGACCGCTGAAGGTCGCTTGCTACACGAGCGTGCACATGAAGGAGGCCAGGAGCGCCGCGGAGATATTCGTACCGTTCGCGGCCTCAGGTTGCGTTCTTTAACTCTCGGCCTGATAGGGCAAGCTGACGTTGTCGAGTTCCGCTATGACTCGGACAGCTTGGTCGTTGTTCCGATCGAATACAAGCGCGGTACGGTAAAGCCCGATCGTAGTGATGAGGTTCAGGTTTGCGCCCAGGCGCTCTGCCTTGAGGAGATGCTTGGAACAACTATCTCGTTTGCGGAGATCTTTTATGGAAAGGTTCGGCGACGACATGGGTTTGCGGTTACAGCAGATCTGCGAAAGAAGACTGTTGAGACTATTCAAGCGCTCCGTCGGATGCTCGAGCTACAGGCTACTCCCCGAGCCGTTCGTGAGCCCAAATGTGACAGTTGCTCCTTGTTTCGTGTGTGCCTACCGGATGTCACCGGCAGCCCGTCGGATGTGACAGAGTACCTGACCAGTTGGCGTAAGTCAGTTTAGGATTCGGATGCGAAAGCTGCTGAATACACTTTATGTAACCTCTCAGGGCGGGTACCTCACCAGGGAGGGTGACACGATTCTCATATCCAACGAGGATTCCGGTAAGCTCCGCTTACCGGTTCTTAACCTTGAAGGGGTGGTCTGTTTCGGGAATGTTGCCGTCTCCTCCTCCGCCCTTGGTTTGTGCGCAGAGCAGCAAATTGGCCTATCCTTTCTCACGGAGAATGGTCGGTTTGTGGCACGCACGCTTGGCCGCGTGCACGGAAATGTTCTTCTCCGGCGCGCGCACTATCGTCTTGCGGACAATCCGAAGGGATCCCGTGACTTGGCAGTGTCTTTCGTCGTTGGAAAGATGGCGAATGCCAGGAGAGTTCTCCAGAGATTCAATCGAGAGAGAGATGCCCCGCTCGACACTGTATCTGCTGTGGTCGACGCCCTTGGGCAGTCTTTGTTTTACGCTGAGAAGGCAACCTGTGTGGACGAGTTGCGAGGTATCGAGGGGGATGCGGCCCGCGCATATTTTGGAGTCTTCAACGATCTTATCCTTCGGCCAACTGAAGAATTCAGGTTCGCTGGCCGCAGTCGGCGGCCGCCTCTCGATAGAGTAAACGCGCTGCTGTCGTTCGTTTATACTCTCTTAACTCATGACGTGAGATCGGCCCTGGAGAGTGTGGGACTAGACCCCTGCGTAGGCTTCCTCCACGCCGACAGGCCGGGTCGCCCCAGCCTTGCGCTCGACGTCATGGAGGAGCTCCGACCGGTCGTCGGTGACCGATTGGTTCTTAGTTTAATTAATCGCGAGCAGGTGAAGCCCACGGGTTTTTCCGTGACTGAGAGTGGGGCGGTTGAGATGTCCCCCGAGACCCGTAAGGAAGTAATCTCCGCCTATCAGAAGCGAAAGCGTGATGAGATTGAGCATCCATTTTTGAAGGAAAAAATTGAGCTCGGACTGCTTCCGTTTGCTCAGGCTCTTTTGTTAGCGCGACATATAAGAGGGGACCTGAACGCCTATCCGGCTTTCTTGTGGCGATAAGGGGAGCCGTCTAACTTATGATGGTCTTGGTAACCTACGACGTTGAGACGCTGACCAAGGAGGGGCGGTCTCGACTTCGGAAGGTCGCCAAGGCCTGTCAAAATCATGGCCAACGGGTTCAGAGTTCCGTGTTCGAGTGCGTGCTTGATCCGGCCCAGTGGACGGCCTTTCGCAGCCAGTTAGAGGCGCTGTTCGACCCGTCAAAGGACAGTCTTAGATTCTACTTTCTTGGAAGTAACTGGAAGCGTCGCGTCGAGCATCTTGGAGCAAAGCCGGGTTACGATCCTGAAGGAGTTCTGATCATTTAGCCGCGCGCACCTCCAGCGCTCATGGTTCTCTAGCAACGTTCGCGATTCTCTAATACCCCGGCAATTCTCCCATTTTCCCGTTGCTCACCCGATTGCCCATACTCACGACGGGCTCGCGCAGAGGTTCGCGCAAATGATGGGGTAACGTTCGGAAAGTAATCATGATAAAAGGTTGGCCGTCGCGCCCCGTGCGGGCGCGTGGATTGAAACGGTGTCCATCAAGGCAAAAGCATCAGCCATTTCGTCGCGCCCCGTGCGGGCGCGTGGATTGAAACTGTAGTCCTGTGATCGATAGCGCGAGCCGAAGATGTCGCGCCCCGTGCGGGCGCGTGGATTGAAACAGGTAGGTAGCTGTTACCAGACTGAGCAAAGGCCCCGTCGCGCCCCGTGCGGGCGCGTGGATTGAAACTAGTTGTAGCGCACCGCAAAGAAATCGTAAGTCGTCGCGCCCCGTGCGGGCGCGTGGATTGAAACATTCTGGTTGCAAAAAAATGGGGCTGATATGAGTGGTCGCGCCCCGTGCGGGCGCGTGGATTGAAACCTCCGTCGTGGTGTTCGGTGTGTGGTTCTCGAGTCGCGCCCCGTGCGGGCGCG
>JBGSMV010000045.1:0-51156 GCA_041739995.1 Bdellovibrionota bacterium | reverse complement strand
CGCTGCCTTGCGGCACTCGCCCAGGCTTTGCACAGTGCTGAAACGACGGCCGAGGTAATAGTCGTATTAAACCGCTGTTCAGACAGCACCGGGCAAATCGCTGCCCAGACTGGCTGCACGGTCATAGAGAACAACGCCAAGAACCTCGCGACCATTAGAAATGCGGGGGCACAAATCGCAAGAGGGAAGATTCTTGTTACCATAGACGCCGACAGTATTATCGCAGCTAACACCTTCACTCAAATCGCACAGGCGCTTAACAAACCGAACACAGTCGGCGGAGGCGTGATGATTATTCCTGAGCGCTGGTCATTAGGTATCCTGGCCACCGGCTGCCTGCTGATCCCGATCGCCGTTTGGCATGGCATTTCAGGCGGCCTATTCTTCTGTGCAAAGTCGGATTTCGACGCAATCGGCGGGTTTGATGAGTCGCTCTCAAGTGTCGAGGACATCGATTTCGCCAGACGCCTTAAGCAACACGGCCGCTCTACCGCCAGGCGTTTTGTCACTCTATGGCGCTCGCCGATTCGCACCTCGTGCAGAAAATTTGATCATTTTGGGGACTGGTATTTCGTCCTTAGACCATGGCTAACGTGGTCACTCTTAAAGGGCCGAAACCAATCAGCGGCAGACAAAGTCTGGTACGATTTTAAACGATAATTAGGGCCGGCAGTACCTCCCGGCCCTATAGAGTTCAAAAATTATCGCACCCCGCTACGAACAACTAAACTGCTCCAGCGGAACCGTGTCCGCCAACGCCATGTTCTGCGCGTGTAGTTCGTTCACATCGAAACGCCAGCGCGAGAGCGTCTTTCGCGGTAAAACTCGATAACGCTTCGCATATTTAAGTGCCTGCAAACCTCGAAGCCGCAACAGTTCCGAGTTCGCACGATACTCATCAACGATCGAAAGGTTGCTCGTGGTGACGCAAAACTGGCGGTTTTGACACACATTAGAGATGACAGGAACGGTCCATGCCAAAGTCCAGTTGCGAATCTGAAGTGTGTGCACATCCATTCTAAATCGCTGAATCTCTTTAGCCGTCTTGGGACCCAAGCCTCTCCCCACACCGCGAAGAATGTTCTGAATAATATACTCCTGTCGCTTAGCGCCGCCATCGAGTGCGGTGAGCAAACCCGTCAGATCTCGCTCGGTACATCCCAGACAAGATTGCCCATCACCTGCGCACACTAAGCACCGATCAAGCTCGGCCGCTCCTCCTACTTGGCCGAGACAATCTTCACAGGCCCCTGCGTCCTCATCCACAAGTCCATCGCAGTCGTTATCCACTCCATCACAAAGCTCAGGGGATGGGCTCACAAGCGCCTCACACACGCAACTTGAAGAATACTCCCCAACCTGGCACTGCCCCAACTGTCCGCTGCTGCACGCCACTCCTGGCAATGTCGCGCCGTTCGGCACCCCAAGACAGTCCTGGCAACTAGAGTTATCGCCCCCGCACACTCCGCAATCATCAAGCACTCGTCCCTCGGAGTTCGGAATTCTGATGCAAGATCCATTCGTTCCGAAATAATCGAGAGTAAGATCAAGATCAGGAGCTGCACCTTCAAATTCAAGCTTTATAGCACCAATTCTAGACACCAGTGCCCCTACACCCCCCACAGGATCAAATGTTGAGAACGGAAAGATAAAATCCTCAGGGAGAGAGATTGCTGAAGTGAACGAAAATGACGCGGCCGACACCCCAATGCCATTCGTGTCGAAAATGAGAATTCGTCCCGAGATGGGCTGATTGCCCGCAAAATCAAAACTGACCACACGGAGCAGAAAAGCGTCTCCGCCGTCTTCGGCAAGATCAATGGCCCCAAGCCCCACCGGATTCACCGAAGAGTCCAAACCCCCATCCCATAGGATTGAAGTAGCTCCACGTGAATCAGCATTCTGCGAATGCGCAAAAAACCCCTGAGAGGCGCTAACTTCTGCGGTCACTGTCCCGGTGATTGCTGAGGCGGACAGAACTCGTCGCCCCCCGACTGCGTGACCACCAGCCTCAAAGCCCACTGTTTCACTACTTCCTGGTCCATCAGCCAGGGCTTCCTGGTCGGCATCAGCTCCGAAAGTATCAATGGTGAGCGCCAAGCTATTTTGGGCAGGCCAAGTCACAAGGCAGGCAAGAATCAAAAACAGCCGCAGAGCTTGAGTGCGAGGACACATATTTCCTTCCTTGGACACGCTTTGGTGGACACTAAGTCCACCTACTGTACGGAAGGAAAGTACGAGGCGACAGAGGTTTTCTAAGGGGCCGCCAGCTCTCAATTGGCGCTAATTCATCGTCGGCTAGTAAGAGTTGGTCCAGCACTTAGGATCTATACCGGCCGTTTAATGCCTCCAGGCACGGGGCAGCGTTTTTTCCCCTGCCGTACCATCTCGCCTTCAACCATATAAATTACGTCCTCAGCCAAATTCGTCACATGGTCAGCAATTCGCTCGAGGCTACGCGAGACAGAAAGATGAGATAAATAGGCTTCTGTATCCGAGGGGCTTTTTTCAATCTGCTGACGAATCATCTCGCCGTGCTCGCGATTCAGCGAATCAATCTCATCGTCAGCGGAAAGCACTTCCCATGCGCCTTTGAGCTCAAGATTCACAAGCGCTTCGAGACTGACGCGCAAACAGGCCTTAGTCTTGGTCGCCATTTCCGCCATAGAGGGGGGCATCTCAACCGGCTTAATGATCGAAAGCGAGTGTGCCTGCCAAGCGATATTTACCGCTCTATCTCCGATGCGCTCCAGCTCATCAATGATTTTCATTAAAGCCACCACTATACGCAGGTCTCGCCCAGTCGGCTGATACATGGCGAGCACTTGCAAGCACTCTTCTTCAATCTCCGCCTCGCGCTCATCAATAACCTGGTCGGCGGCAATCACTTCCTCAGCAAGATTAGTAGAGCGCTGTTCATAAGCCTTGAAAGAACGGAAAAGTCCTTCCTCAACTAAAGCACTCAATGAGAGCGTTTCACGCTTAAGCTTCGCCACCGCACGTTCTAGATGTCGATCTGCCATGAAAGATAACTACCGATACACACCATTTGAGTCCGCACCAACCCCCGGGCTCTCTGTTCCGTCGCCCTGAAGCGCTAGACGCGGTAGGTGGATTTTAAAAACGCTCCCCTGCCCTGGCTCACTCTCCACGGTGGCACGCCCACGATGAGCCTGAGCGATGTGCTTTACAATCGCAAGCCCCAAGCCGGTGCCCCCTTCGCGCCTACTGCGCGCCTTATTCACTCTATAAAATCGCTCGAATATTCTGGGGAGATGGGATCGTTCGATACCTTTTCCATTGTCCTCGACTCTAAGCTCGATCTCCTCCTCCCGGGCGATCGCCAGCACGCGCACCACTGCACCGGGGTCGCTGAACTTAATCGCGTTATCAATTAGATTTACGAGTGCCTGTTCAAGAAGCGTCGGATGCATCACCGCTCTCATCCCCTCAGGGACCTCTCGTACCAGCCTAATTTTTCGCTCTTCGGCGAAGAACTGACATGATTGAACCGCCTCCTCGACAATGTCTGCGACACTGCGCTCTTCGAGTCGGATCCCCCCGCGCTCACGTTCCTGCTCAATACGGGAAAGACTTAGCAAGTCTTCAAAAATTGAGTTCAGGCGATCCGCCTGCCTCGAAATAATACCTAGAAAACGCCGCGCATCTTCAGGATTATCTACTGCCCCATCCAGCAGCGTCTCAACGAAACCTTTGATTGAAGTGATGGGAGTTTTGAGCTCGTGCGAAACATTCGCAACAAAATCACGCCTCACATTCTCTAGGTGATGTACCCGAGTAACATCATATAGAACCAGCAGGAGACCTGGCCTGCCGACGCCGGCCATACCAGCAGCAGCCAGGTTCGCGTTGGCCAACGGCGAAGCATAAATCTGCAGGTATCTCTCGTCATGACCAAGGTCTATGGAAATGGTCTCTTCTACCCCAGCTTGTCCCGACTCAAGGGTCTTACGTACGAAGCGCTGCAGAGATGCATTGCGAATGACCTCTATCAATGAGGCGCCGAGCAACCCACGTGCAGGACGCAAGGCAGCGGGTCCAAGCAGCCGAAATGCGCCGTCGTTCATTTCAATAATATTTTCTTCAGAATCAAGCGCGATCAAACCTTCTCTCAGGTTTGAAAGAATGAGGCGGAGCTGATCGCGCTCACGCGAGATCTCCTCTTCACTAATTAGCGGTCCCAACGGATTACCTCACTTAATCGATCTAGCGTAAACGGCTACGCTCAGCCTTTGAAGCGATATCCAACACCTCGAACGGTTTCTATCAGCTTGCCGTATTTCCCAAGTTTCTTTCTGAGCCCAACGATCTGAACATCCACCGAGCGATCAGTCACCGGATAATCTTCCCCGTGCACCGCGTCAACAATTTGATATCGCGTAAAAACCCAGCCACGCTGCCGCGCCAAGAAGTGCAGTATCTTAAACTCGGTGAACGTAAGTTCGAGAGGCTTATCCTTTAGTGTGACCTCATGCTTCCCTGGATGGATGGCGAGGTCGTCGATTTTAATATTCTCTGACTCCTCTATCGCCCCATTTATTTTTCGCCGCAACACACTCTTAATACGTGCACTCACGACCCGCGGACTAAATGGCTTCACGATATAATCATCGGCTCCAATTTCGAGGCCTGTGACTATATCGGCCTCCTCGCCCTTCGCGCTCAGAATGATGACCGGAATATCTTGAGTAATGCCATCGTTCTTGAGGACCTTGCATACATCGAGCCCATCCATGCCTGGAAGCATTATGTCGAGCAGAACCAAATCAGGGTGCTTCGCGCGCGCCGCCTCGAGACCTTGTTCGCCGGTAACTGCGCTAGTCACCTGATATCCCTCTTTAGAAAGGTTGTATTGAACGAGCTCAAGAATGTCTTCCTCGTCGTCCACCACTAAAATGTTCTCGCGCGCCATGGTTACCTCAATTTTTTGAGTGCGACTTGATTGCACTAACGGCGTTAGGAACCAAGAAACAATATTTACGCCCCCTAGTAATAGCGCGGCAGGTCTTTGATCTTCAACAAAGCGATGCTAGACAGAGGCGCTATTGGTACTTATTAACACAAACTGAACATTAGTTAAGGAGCTGAGATGGTTGCCTATTCAAGTGATGCCCCCGATTCCCCGAGCGCCATTGGCCCCTACTCCAAAGTCACGATGGCCAACGGCTTTGCGTTCTTGGCAGGGCAAATCCCTCTAGATCCACAGAAAATGACCATTGTTGAAGGGGGAATTCAGGCTCAAGCCGAGCGCGTAATGCAGAGTCTTTCCGCAGTATTGACCCATGCGGAGCTGTCGTTTGCTGATGTGGTAAGCACCACTATCTACCTGATGGACTTCGCTCACTTTGATACGGTTAATACGGTATATGGGAAGTGGATGAAAGATTCCAAGCCTGCCAGAGCGACCGTTCAGGTTGCAGGACTTCCCAAAGGGTCGCTCGTGGAGATTTCTATGATCGCCGCTATCCCTCAACGATAGCGACGACCCTCCCCATTAAGCGCATCTGGGAGTCGTGGTCGCTTATTGCTCGCACACAAACTGAGTAGGTGGAAGCCTTTGGGCTTCCGCCACAAGCTCCTTGCCGTAGCGTTTGATTTGTCGACCAAACTTCTTGGTCTTCTTACGAGCCTCCTCGACAGACGGGAAAACCAAACGCGTGGCCCGATTGAGGACCCGAGTGATGGTATTCCGCAATTTCAGAATCGCCTGAATATGCTGATTGATCGCCGGCGTATTGTCGACCGCGTAGCAATGCTCCTCTGTTGAACAGAGCACCATCACCTCAGGAAGCTGCGCCAAGCTGACATATGCCGCTTGGGTGTACCTTGCGATGCGTCGCTGCGGCCCTTTCTTCACATTGCGAAGTGCCACTCTCGTGTTGGAGTTCGTGGTTACCCTGTTAAGGCGCTTCAGTACCTTGTTCGAATACTGCGTTAACAGCTTAGGCCCAAGACCAAGAAATTCCTTTTGCTCAATGAACACCTGTCTCTCACAGCCCGGTGGCAAATCACCTTCGGAACTTGATGAGCTACTGCTTGAGTCAGATGAGCTACTCGAACTCTCACTCGATGACGAACTGCTCGAACTCCCTACCGAGCTGTTGGAACTAGACGATTCACTACTCATGCTCGATGAGCTTGACGATGACTCTGAACTTGACGAGCTGCTGCTCGCACTCGAAGAGCTCGAGGAGCTACTACTTACACTAGACGACGATTCAGAGCTGGAGGAGCTGCTTGTGCTCGATGAGCTCGATTCAGACGAACTGCTTGAGGATTCAGAGCTTGAAGAGCTAGACGACTCAGAGCTCGATGAACTACTACTCTCGCTTGAGGAGCTTGAAGACGAACTCGACCCGCCCGTGCAGGCACCATTGAAGCAACTCTGGCCGGAGCCACAACAGGTGTTTCCGCATGCAAACTCACCGGCTGCGCAACCGCACAGACCTCCCTGACAGGGCTCACATATTCCACCGATGCCGCCTCCAACGATCACAAACGGCACGCATGTTTCTCCTGGGGCGCAAGCACCGAAATCGAGTCCGGAGCCCTGACTAAATCCGCACATGGTTCCGCCGTTGTAATAGTCTCCCATGCTCGACGTCGAAGATGAGGAACTGGACCCGACACTTGAACTTGAGCTCGATCCCCCTCCAGTACAAGGCTCCACGGGAGCTAGAAAGGGGTCTCGTCCATCTACTTCATGAAGAGCAAGTCGTTGCACGACCACATCCTCACCAGCAACACAGGGAGATGCTGCCCCGCCTTGTTGGACTTGGATTTCAGCGAGCGCCTCACCAGGCATCGACATCAGAGAAATATTAGTTGCGGAGAGCGTGACGATTGAGATTAAGAGTAGCCGCGACGCAACTCTGCGAGAGGAAAAACCAACCTTCATTTGAACCCCACAAAAACACCCCATGCCTACGCACGGGTTGACCAACCTAATAGTTCTTATGCGGAGTTGATTGTCCGTGTGCCATAATTTCCTAGAGAGCCCTACGAAAATCCATGGGCACTCCTGAGCATTTGGCCACACTTCCAAAATTCATCGGTATTATTAGGGGGTTGGCGGCTTGGAATCGGTGAGACTCTGAAGAAAAATTAATATCTCTGCCTGATCTTCCAAGCTAAGGCGAAGTGGCCGGATCAGCGGTGATTTGCTCTTACGCAGCTCGTCCCCGCCTCGAACATAGAATTGCAAAACCTCTTCAAGCGTTTCCAACGAACCGTCGTGCATGTAAGGTGGACGCTTCGCGATATTTCTGAGGCCTACGGCTTTATACTTCGGCTCTCGGTCACTATTCGCCACTTCCCTCAAGCCAATGTCATAGCGACGACTATCCGAAAAGCGCCACAGGTTGTGGCACTGTCCACAATTCGCAGTAATATGAAACTTCAAAAATCCGCGCTTTGCCCGGACGCCGATCGCTGCTTCGTCCCCATCCACCCAGCGGTCAAACGCAGAGTTCCCGGATATACGGGAGGCCACATAGTACTCAACCGCTGCGCCAATAATTTCTGGGGTTATCCGTTGCGGCGCAAGTGGGAACGCCTTGGCCGACAACTTGAGATAGTCTGAATCTGCAGATAGTCGCTTTGCGGCATCAAGCATATTCGCCCCCATGCCACGCGGAGCAGTCATAGCCAGAATTGACTGAGACATAAGGGTTCCTGCTCTCCCGTGCCAGGTGTAAAGCCCGTCCCAGGCA
The DNA here is from genome assembly GCA_041739995.1 of Bdellovibrionota bacterium. GTDB lineage: Bacteria > Bdellovibrionota_C > UBA2361 > UBA2361 > JBGSMV01 > JBGSMV01. The sequence goes on along the minus strand of JBGSMV010000045.1, from coordinate 43,423 downwards.
AGATTAAACAGCGCCATGGAGCGCCGACTATTCCCCTCGCTACTTTGCGCCAGTCCATCCGTCCAATATTTCTCAGGCATATGGCAGCTTGCGCACGACAGCTTGCCGCTAGTCGAGATGCGCTTTTCAAAAAAGAGCTTTCTCCCTAGTTCAATGGCCGCAGCTATATTTGCGCCGGGTTGTTTCCGAAATGGAATTTGCAGATCTCTCCTATAGTAGGGTCTCAGATCTTCGACCAAGCCTATGTCATCCGATTCAAGACGCTTTAGTAGCCCAGCGCGAAGCTGTTCTTCTTTAGCAGAGGTGCTCTGAGCATTTAAGGGAACTCCGCTCAGAGGAAACGAGATCAACACGCACAAAAAAAACCAGGGTGCGCCCACTCTTCGAAGCATCGACATGCTCCTAGTATACCAACAGCACCTCGAGCTCTGCGAGCACTGAAATGCGAGGCGGCGATGTAAAATCGATATTCCCGCGCAAGCATCCACCTCAGATGTGCTTTCGGAGCAAGCGTCAGCGCAAAGAACATGAGTCGTGTGTCGATCGGAGAGTGTCTTCTCGAGAGAATCCCTACGAGTAGACGAAGGGCAATCACCTTCTTTTGGCTCCCTCGATTATGCCGCGCAGGCGTACTTGACCGAAGGACGCCTTTACCGGCGCGACGACCTCTACACCCTCGGGTGCCTCGGATACGAGATGCTCACCGGCGCAGGACCGTTTCAGGCGAAGAGCGTACGTGATGCCCTTGAGGGAAGACTGCGGCACCCACCCGCGTCTCCCCGCCTACTGAGAGGTGAGCGCGCCCTGAGTCCCCTGCGAGAGCGACCATGAGGTCGATGGACCGAGATCCTGAGAGGCGAGTTCAGAGCGCAGAGAAAATGCTCTCGTCGCTCCAAGAGATTACTTCACAGGTGCCCACGCTTCCCCATGGAGTGGCGGCGATTTAGCCCCGATTTGAAGCGAAAAGAGATCCTCGGTTAGTTTTGAAGTAGCCTCTCCGACTCAAGAGCAGATATGCCAAAACGCATTGTGACGCGCATGGTCGACCGGACATCGGTCCTAACGAATTGAATCTATATGCTTTAGTACCACCGGGCGGCGTGGTATCCTTTGGCGCAAATAAGAAGTCAGGAGCTGGTATGTGGCCATTTCACATAGGGGACACGGGTCCAATATCTAGACGGAGCGAATCTAGACGGAGCGAGCCGTTGGGCGAGCTCCGGATGGTTAAGCTTCCCTACTTGGTAGCCCCCGGTGAGGATCCGGGAATCTATCGCCGAGCATGTGCGCGGGTTCGACTCTGGAATGGCGCTTCTGCCGAAGAGCGCTCTCATGCAGCAGCGCTCGGCGAGGTGCGACCAACACTGATTGGAGAAATCCTTCGCCCACGAGAGGGAGCCGAGACCTTCCCATCCCGAAGTTCCCCTCGAAGTTCATCCCGGAAGACTGGTATCAAAGACGCTGATGACGAACGCTTCCCCAACACCGAGTTGGTGGCCGTCGACAACCCAATGGTATCGGCAAATGTGGGCGTTGCGTCAGGCGAAGTCAACCGTGCTACACGCTACTTTAGGTTCGTAGACCTTACCATTCAAGCAGGCAACTCCGTGATTGCGGAGACTCTTCTCAGACCGGAATCACTAGGAACGAACGACATTGAGCACACATTTAGTGATCTGGTCTATCTCTCTCGGAGGGGTGCTTTCCTTGTTCTCGATTGTTCTGAGATTGACCCAGCTTCGGTTTCATCTTTTTCGAGAGGATGGATCCCACGCCTGGTGCAGCAGTTGACTGATAGACATCAACGAACGCTTCCTATCCTTGGTGCCTCACCAGAAGTGCAGAACATACTTTCTGGACTTAGTGACAAACTTGCGTTCTGCGATTCACTCGCGAAGGCGAGCAACGTTTTTTAGTGCGCGTTTTTCGAATACTCCTTTAACGAACTTCAGAAAGTCCCGTTTGTGGGACTTTCTCCGCCCTTCGAGGCTCGACGGGCGCGAGCTTCACACACACTCTCTCTCAGCCTCGCTGGTTACATTATTCTTGGGCAGTGCCGTCCCTTTGTCCCCATCTCCTACATTAGGAATCTATAAATCATCTACTCGCATTACAGCGAGGGACGGGAACCAGCACTGGTATCTGCCTGAGCGTCTTGCGTCAGATGGCGGCAGCAAGCATTTTCGATGGCTCTACCGTGCGTCGATACTTTATGTGCCTCGGAGCCCTTTGAAGTTACCTCTAGAAGCTAACAGCCCATCCCCCAGCAATGGCAACACATTGAACGCAGAGAGGCGCAGCTTGGTTGAGACGGGAAGATCCACTCTCGAATATCATCCAAGATGCCAGCTCGTTCTGTGTCCTCGGTGGCGAGGCTCTGAGCCTCCGAAACCTCTGAGCCTGATGCGAAAGATGCAGCCCCGACCGATTCAAAGCACTCTATGCATCGGTACTGAGCTGCGAGAGGACACCCCCCGCTATATGAGGAACTTTGACTACTCTCGGAGTGGCTATGGCTCGAATCGGAGGAGCTCGCGGAACTGGACGAACTTACACTCGAGGAGCTAGGAGTAGAGCTGGATGACGCGCTACTCGACTCTGATGACGAGCTACTTGATGACGCGGAGCTTGAGCTACTCGAAGAGCTGCTTGATACGCTACTCGATGAACTACTCGAACCGGGGGAGCTGCTCTCCGAGGAGCTTGAACCCGAACTGCTTCCGCCAGAGCTGCTTCCGCCAGAACTACTGCCGCCTGAGTTGCTGCCACCGGAGCTGCTACCACCCGAGTTGCTCCCCCCAGAGCTGCTTCCGTTCGAATCGGAACTCGCAGAACTGTCGCTAGAATCACTTGACGATGACTCACTGCTACTACTTGAATCGCTCGATGAGGAACTTGAACTACCTGAGGAGCTGGAACTGCTCGAACTATTCGATGATGAGGAGCTTTCTGAGGAGTTAGAGGACTCGGAAGAACTTTGGGAGGAGTCAGAACTTTGGCTGCTTTGACTGGAGTTGCTATTGCTGGAATCGCTATTGCTCGAATTGCTGCTCGTCGAGCTCGAGTTGCTTGAAGACGATTCGCTCGAATTACTAGAGCTCTGGGAAGATGAATTGCTGGAGCTGCTACTTGAGCTACTTCCGGTAGTCGTGCCCGGAGGTTGTGCATAAAGGTTGTCGGCTGCTACATCGTTCAGCTGGTTCCCTAACTGCTGAGCCGTGAGTCCCCCGAGTCCTGCGGCGAGATTGTTGAAATTGTTCCCCCAGTTCATCTGACGCGCTATTTCCCTACCGGTAGGATCGAATCTGTTTGGCCTGAAGTTCCTTGCCCACATTTCCGTCTCTGAACCAACCCTGCGATATCCAGAATCAAGGAAGCTTCCAAACTGATGAAAGCCACGAGAGACCTGTTCGGCATCGCGCGATACTGTGTCAGAAATCGCTCGCATATCATCGAATTGGCGTCCGACAGTAAGTGTGCCGTGCCCAAAATTTGGATTCTTGGGAACCATCTGCATCGCATTTGTCCCAGGAAGGACTTCAAGACCGCCATGCCCCCCGGTATACTTAACTCCAACCTGCGGGTTGGTAGTTGAAAATCTAAGATCCGGCGAGCCGTTCCTGACTAGGTCTTGCTGCTGCCCTCCGGTAAAGTAATCAGGCATGGGGTCCGTGTTGCCATTCCTGTTCCAATTGACTCCATCGGTGAGATCCTTTCGACTGCCCTGCAGCGAGTCAATTGCGTTATCTGCATTGAAATTATTAGGACCGTACTGCGTGCCGCGATAGGAAACGCCGCTATCGGAGAGACGCTCTCCCATTCTCGCAATGCCATCCGCATCAAGATGGCGCGCCCCGTTTCTGCCAACGGCCTGAGTAACCTCTCTCGCAACTTGGCGGCTGGCTCCTTCAAGAACTTCCCCTACTACCTGTCTTTCGATCGTTCCAGCGATCAGCTTAGTCGAGCCTGCGCCGATTGGGGCCGTAACCGCGTCGAGCAAGGCGCCGTTTCGCGCCTGTGCGTAACTTCCCATGATATCCGTTTCCCCGCGAGCAGCCGCCGAGAATGTTGTATAGTCGCGAGCAACGTACATTCCAAGCCCGGGACTTACCTCGGCAATCGTAAACCGGACAGTGTTCCAGAACGAGGAGTTGCCCCCATAACTCTCTTGAAGTCGTTGGTTGGCTGCTTCATGCTCCGCGTTTCGTTGTCTCTCTCTTGCACGCTCTCGGGCCTGAGCTCGACTGTCTGGGTCGTCTGGTTGCAAGCCGGTGGGATCGACTGATTGCAGCGGGTTGATATCGGTCTCGGTCGCATACTGATACTGGTTTTGACTCACCCATGTGCCGAGTGGATCGGGGGAAAGAAATCGCAGTGAGCCACCAGATGAAACTGAGCGAGCATCGTAGAGACGATAGTCGGTGATGCAAGATTGCAGTTCCGAGTCGCACACCAACGCCCCAATTCCAAGAGCTGGGATAAGTGCTGCATATCTCGCATGCTGCGGAGAGAGTACGACCTGGGAGGGGAATGCTTCCTGATAGTAAAGCGGAATATTTATACCAGTTGACGACTCTCGGAGTAGCAAAGAGGTATTACTGTTCGGATCGATAAGGTGCAAAAAGCCGTAGTGCTGTCGATTCGACCCCGAACCATATTCAATATAGCTCACGAGCGGAGCGCCAGTATCGGGTTGGTATACGGTAATCGTACTCTTTGGCCGCTTAATTGGGCTGTAGTTTAGTATTGTCACCGTATCTACAGCGACCGGAATCTCAACTGGAGTCCACGCATGCGAATGAGAGGCTGTGCCAAGAAGCAGCCCGAGGATCATTGTGGCGATCGTCGCGATGAAGACAGGAGCCTGAAGGAAGTATTTCATAACTGCGATTAAGTGTTTCATAGAGTGCTCCTTCTATTCCAAGGTCTCACGTTGATAGAGAACCATGCCACGATCCCGAACTTGGGTGGTTTGGGTAGAACTGAAGGTGCCGACCTTTTGGTGCAGCACGTTCCGACCAATTGCGTCTTGTGCGAAGAGTGCAGAGACGCTTGGTCGGGAGAGGGTGCGTAGGCCAAGTGGTGACCATTGGAACTGGAAGTTTCCAGTGGTGCTATGAGTTGGGTTGCCGAATGCGTCATATGAGAAGAGCGAGGTGAGCTCGAACATCTCATTAGCATTTGGAATGAGCCCCAAGACTCCGTCTGCTTCGGGGTAGAAGAGACGGCTGCCTGACCTTCCTCTTGGCTGGATAGCGTGGTGCTCCTCAAGCATTCCAAGATCATTGTATCTGAAAGTTTCATGGGTCGAGGGAAGGGCTCCTCGGCGCAATCCGAAGTCGTCGCGCACTGTCAATCGGCCAGCCGCACTATAGTCAAAGCGAAGATCTGAGAGGGTGCTGGAGCCAACGGTGTCACGAGCCCTGGCCAGCTCGCCCGTGCTGGAATCGTACTCGAACAACCGCAGCACCTCGCCCAGGGTCTCTCCCACGAGCACCGGGCCATCGAAGATTGAGGTCTGAATCGGGGCGTCATTCACGCGAACTTCGCGCACCCTTCCGAATTGGTCACGGAGGTAATCGACGCGCGTTGGCGGAGTCGTCGGATAGTCGTAACGTACGAGTCTTCCGAACTGATCGTAGTCCTTCCCCAATGTGTAGGCCTCTTGATAGGTGCTCGATGATACGGAGGAGGACTCCCCAACAGGCCTGCCGAGGGAATCATACTCGTAGGAAAGAAGTGCGGAGGCTCCGTCGGCCTGTTGCGAGTATATCGCAATCGGCCTGAGCGCATCGTAGCTATACAGGCGTGAGGCAGATCCCAGCGGCCCGGACGAAGCGGAAAACAACACTGGCTGCCCAAACGTATCGAACTCCGCGGTTACGGTGGAACCCCCACGATCGTTCCAACGCGTCCTTAGAACGCTGCCGTTCGGCAAGGCCGGGTAAAAGAACACGGGAGCTTCATAAGAGAGCCGAGACCCATCAGGATAGGAGATTGCGGAGCGACGCCCCATGCCATCATACGAGAGTTCTGTTCGTTCTTGTCGAGAATCTTGCAGGGCGAGCAAGAGGCCAACGCCTGAATATTCTCGCGAAAATAAAGGCACACCATTTATTGATCGAGAGACTTCACGGTCAAACGAATCATAGTCTTGCTGGATAATTCTAGAATCTTCGTCCGGGTATTCCAGAAGGGCGGATTCGACTAAACCACGCGCCCCATGGGTATAGGTGCGGACCAGTCCGCGGGTCTCATCACGCAGTGCGGAAACTCTGCCGATCGCATCGAGAGCGGCTTCCGTCGTATGTGGCGTGCGTAAACTCGAATTGGTGGTGCGCTCGGTCGAAATTGTACGAATGAATCGTCCGTTGCTGGATATACCGTAGACTACCGCAATATCGAACAAGGGAGTGAGTTGGTGCGTCATTCGCCCGAACGAATCGTACTCAAATATAGTTGGATTCCCGCGCTCGTCAGAGCGAGAGACGAGATCTCCCAAAGTGTTCCAGTTTGCCTGCCAGGTCAAAGAGCCAGCCCCATCGACGAACCTTGAAAAAGTCCGCGGTCGATTGAAGCTATCGAACGAACCCGCATCGACAAAGAAATCTTCTTGTAGGCGCGAGTCGCCGATAGTTGTTCGCGCTCGTGTGAGTCGTCCGAAACTGTCAGCATATTCGTAGGTTGTGCGCAGCTCAGATACTAAATCCTCGAAGCGAGCCGGACGATCTGACGCGCCATTCAGTAAAAATTCTTGTTGCAGGTCCGAAGTAAGGATCCCGCCGATGAACTTCCTTTGTCCGACCAAGCGGTCATTCGCGTCGAAGCGATACTCAAGCAGCTCTGGGCTGCCACTAGCGGGAATCGACTGCGCTTGTCGCAGACGGCCGAAATCATCGAAGGTGCGATAGGTGGAATAATCTAGCGCCTGATCCTGCACCCGCGAGCCGATCAAATCGGTGAAGGCGCCATACAGGAAGGTCCTGCGATACCCGCCCGAGGAGAGTCCGCCCGCATAGTCCACGTAGTGCGGAAGTCCCGCAAACACCCCGTCCGCACGAAAGTTGAAGTTTTGACACCCACTATTGCTTGAGAAATCTGGTCGCATGCAATAGCGCGTGAGTCGTAGTGTGGAAGGATCAAACTCAGTGCTCCAGGCAGTAAGCGGAGTAGTAGACGAACCACCAAGAACTTGCTTGGTCGCTACAGGCGTATCGCTCAGGAAAGTCAGTTCCGAGAATCCCGACTGATGGAGTCCGCCCTTTTCCCATTCGATGTCGACGCGACGCACCGTTTGGGGGAAGTCCGGGTGGAAGCTATAGGTAGTAGTGACGTGCTCTTCTCCACCACTTGGAATAAGGGCAAGGCGCTCTAGGTTGCCGTTCTCATCGTAGGACAGAGTCGTCTGGTTCCCTCGGTAGTCCACTAATGCTTGCGCGCGGAGCATGGGGTCGTACAAATAGGACTGAGTGACCTCGTCCGGTGTGTTTGCCGCCTCAGAGGTTTGCAGAAGTAGCCCAGCCTGAGAAAACAGCGCCTCGGACTGTCGAGCGTTTTCAAACGTGTGCACGACGCTCTGTACCTGGGTGCCGGCACTATCCCAAAATGAGTAATGGGTTTGTATGTTATCTCCGGGTTCGCTTGACCATTCCTCGGTCATGCGACCCTTATCGTCATAGTCCCAACTCATCGAGCGCCCAAACGTATCGGTAGTCTCGGTGAGTCGATAGCTTCGCGTGCCGCTGGCGGTAAGCGTTGAACGGGTAGCCATTGAAAATGAACGAGTGAGGGGCTGACCGTCAGACCCGACACCGACTGTTTCGATACCCTCCAAGAACCCCTGCGGTGAGTATACGAAAGTTCGAGTGAGGAGTTTATCACATTCATGACGCAGCTGCTCGCTTTCGAGATATCCGGATGAGGGACCTCCGTTTGAATAAGTGGCCTGGTAAAGGGGGTTAGGACAGGAAGCGCGCGACATCCGCACTAACGTCCCAATCTCGCTGTCTAGATCCATGGTCAGAGGATCGTTAGGTCTGAGCGGTGAGGTCACGATGGCACTGCGGTCTTGACCGCTTGGACCGCTAAGCTGATAGACGAGTGTAGTCGGCGCTCGAGTGGGGCCTCCGATTCGAATGCCAGAGTACACAGTTCGAACCAGATTGAACGGAGGAACCGGAACCTCAGAGAGGAGAAACTCCTTTAGCTGCTTGTTCTGATAGTTATTGAGTCGGAGCAAAATATCTTTATTTCCCGCGGTGCCATAGGAGAGGCGTAAACCGCTGGGAACTAAATTTGGCTGCAACGGGCCGCTACCATTGGCCCCAAGAAACAAACGATTCAGGATAAATTCCGGTTGATGCCCTGAGCTCAAGTAGCCAAGCCAGACACTACGCCACGCGGCAAATTGGCCGTTAAGAAAAGAATTGATTGACGTAAGGCGTGGGCGAGGACCTGAGGTAGTGTAGGAGAGCTCTAGCCTCTCTAATTCAATACCTCCCATGCTGAGACGAAACGAAGCGGGAAGCGGGAGTCCATGCTGTGAGAGAGTTTCGTTCCAAGTCACCTCAACGACGTGACCGCTCTCGGTCACTATCTCATACGGAATCCAGGAGCCGTCGACGTCATGAAGTCTGAGATGATAGTTGAGTCCAAGTTCCGTGTCGTGCAGTTGGGCATCGGGAAACCCAATATCAATCGCGACATAGCGCCCACTCGAGATTAGCGTTTGGAACTGATAATCTCCGTATCCCCCTTGGCTTCCCGATGGGCGAGTAGGACCAAGACGATAGCGAAGAACTCCGTCGTAGATCCAATTCGCGTATACGCGGGGAAGACCGACAACGATTCCTTGTTCAAAGTTGACCGACTTTAGATCAAAATTGCCGGCACGGTCGTGAAAGTACCCGCCTGTGTCAGGATAACTCTCATTATACTGTAGCTCGACTGGCCCAACTGCATAAGAAATTCCGTGTAAACTTCGAGTGTACAGATCGATGTCGTCGTAACGATGATGCCGCAGGACACCATTCGAAAATTGGACATTGTCATCGCTGGCTGCGAGGCGAGCGCCTTGAGCCTTGGCATCAACTACCACCGTCGCGAGTGAGGTCAGCAGAAAAGCGAAGAGAGGCAATGCTCGGACGCACAGTAGCGCCAAAGAAGGCTGAGGCCCCCGAGAATTCCGAGCGCACTGGAAGGAGAACGACAAATATAGTGGCAAACTTCTAATCATACCGTGTGCTCCCTAGTTAAGTGGAGTACGAAAGCTGCTTGGCAGACCACGCAATCCGGCTTTTCACGCAAGCTCCTCGGAAGTGACGTGCTAACGTTAATTGCCGATTCGATCTGAACAATCGCTTGCGAAACCATCTTGCGCGAACGCAATCGATGGAGTTGCCGTGAGGCTCAGTCTGACTCTGATAGGCTGAGTTTGAATAGAGCTCAGGTTTGAATTGAAACTTCGTATCCAAATACTAGGCTGATCAGAAACCCAGCGTTGTATGCAAACGAAGCGGTTCGGAAGCGGTGCTGTTCGGAAATAAATTGTTCGGAAATAAATGTAGTGTAAGGGCGAGGTGAATCGCAAAACCTTCGGAGAACAAACGTATACACGCACTACTCAGGACGAGGAAGAGAAAGATCTACTGAGGCATGAATGACCGCGCCTCATTCTCGGTGCCTTATACTGCCATCATTCCTTGGAAGCAAGTTAAGGATCTATAGCAGGACCGGAAACAAGTCTTTTCATGGCCCCACCAGATAGACCAGGATGCCCAACCGACAGGTGGGGCTGAGCGTAACTCCGCGAAACGACCCTGCGCGGGCGTGTGGCTTTGAGTTTGTGAGAAAGCCCCCCGCGGAAGGGACCTCTGACGAGTCTGATAGAGCGTAAGAAGGAACTGCACATCGATTCAATGAGGTGAGAATCGAGAGGGGGGGGTGAAGTGGCAACCTTATTTCGAGTAAACCCTGAGCGCTGATTACCCCCCCCCTCTCGATGATGTGTTATCCCATGCGACGCCCGACACTGATCACTTCCCTGGCGTGAGCACGTAGTACACGCCGTCGCTGCTGAGCGCCAAGATTTGGCCCTTGGCATTGATAGACAGAGCCGACCTGAAGCGGAGGTCTTTAGCGTTGGTCAGAGAGTCGATTTCAATCCACCGATTCTGGCTGCGATCGTAGAGCATCGCTTTGTCTCCAAGGTGACCGACAATCGTCCCAGAGTCGTTGATGTCCAGCGCTTCACCGCTGGATTCGCCAAGCTGGACGAAGGCGCCCCCCTCAGAAGGCGACCAAAGAAACGGATAGACCTTTCCGGCCTTTATGAAACTTCCCACTGTCTCGCCCGATGACGAGATGGCGGAGGCGCTCGACTCAGTCACGTCCTTCTGGCCATCAGTGACTAGGACCCATTGGCCGGAAGGTTTGCACACCGCGGCTTGTTCCTTGGCTGCTGCATTGGCTCGAAGAACCAGAATGCCGCAGCTCCACTGACCAGAAGAGTCAAGAAGCGCACCGTTCATCTCTTTCGGTGGAGCTACTTTCGAGATTGTGCCGCGCGTGAACTTCGCCGGTCCGATGTAAGTCGGCGAGCTGCCTTCCTTGAACATCATGTTGCCAAGGACGCTGCCCGTCTCATCCATGCCCCGAAGATCCAAGGCTCGCACCGGCCCCTTGGGGTTCACAACGACTGACCTATCAGTCACTTGTCCCCGTGAGTTGATCTCCAATACGCGCCACTCCCGCGGTGCCTGGGATGAGACAGACACCTGCACCAGTGTGGTGTGACCGGCGCTCGTCTTGGCGACTTTCATGCCTGCCCCCTTGAGCGTGGCGTTTTCTCCGGTGGCGAGTGAACGAGGACCGTCGACGGAAGACCACAAGGCGGGGGATCCATCGATGCTGCCCGAAACGGTACCGTCTTCGGCAAGATCTCTGGCCAAGAACGCTCGCCCGTTTGCCCCGACCACTTGCTCCGCCGAGTAGGCCTGGTCCGTGCCCACAAACCGCGCGAAAACCGAACTCTGAAGAAGACCGATGGTCACTGCAAGAGAGAGGAAAAACCGCATTGATGTACTCCCCGGCTTTTTTGCCGTATGTGTTTCACTTGGAGGTACGTAACGTATCTCCATGGGAAAATGGTGAGGCACTCAATTGACTTGAGAGTGCCGTGTTGAGAAACCAATGCGCGCGAAACGATCGCGCACATTAAGAAGAGATGGGGATTACGAAAAACCAAAAAACACCCCCCACTCTCTGCTGACCAAGATAGTCGGCAGAGAGCAGGAAATTTGGCGCCAGGTCGTCACCCACGAGAGTGTGAGAAAGCGACAGCTCGCTAAGCTGTGCCCGCACTCCCACGGCCTAATGTATTGGCGCCGCACGTCTGCACATCAAACCTGGTTGAGAAGGATCAAACTCTGACGAACGCGCTCTGACGAACGCGGATGACGGCGAAGGGCGAAGTTCCGCTCAATAGGCTGAATGTAACGCTAGCCCCGCGCTCCCCCCCCCAGGATCTTTCTTGAGGGTAGCCCTGCGCGGGAGGCTAACCCCATTTGTGCTCTCTACACAAATTCGCTAGAGCGGCGCGAAATTATCGAGGAGCAGCAGGAGAAAGAGGATCAATAGTAGGGCTAACGTGCCAGTCAGCGTGGCTAATCCGATTGTTAAAGCCCTTGAAGGTGGGCGACACATGGAAGGAAAAGCTGCCAATGGGACGCCCAGGAGGTGAATGAATCTAAAATCCTGATGAACCGCAAAGGGATACCAAACTCGAAACGTTATCAAAGCGCCCAGTAGAGAGAGGCCGACAACCGCCAGTGGAACGAACGAGAATTCCTTGGCAGTGCCGGCGCAAGCAAAGCCCCATAGTGCGAACACAATCCAGAGGAATCCGAACAGAAGAATGCAGCTCGCCAGCCCCTCGATTTCAGGCGCATATTGAAATTCGCCAAAAAAAATCGACCGAAACAGGAACTCCCAGAAATGTTGTCGCCCAGCCTCGTCGCCCCAAGGATTGTTGAATGGAGTGATGAGAACATCCCTAAGATTGAAATGCAGGAAATTGGCGAGACCGTTCCCCACTCGGAGTGCGCTGTGCAGCGTCTGCCCCTTATCGAAGAGGGACGGCGCGGCCTCTACGGCGCTACGATATAGCCATAGGCTGCCGACGGTGAGAGCAGAGACTAAAGCTCCCGAGGTGAAAGCGAGGATTCTGTGTGAGCGGGAAACCTGAGGTCGCAAGAGCGACAGGACCAAGGTACTCGCGATCAGCGGCGCGGCAGTCGCTTTGGTAACGCACAACAGCATGAGCAGCGCCAGTACGGGTAGCCATGCGAGCCTGGTGGGCTTGTACCACCACCTGACAATAGCCAACATCCATGTGAACGCGAAGAGGTGGAAGAGCACGTCATTGGACACTCGCGTGCTTGAGAAGACTAGACTAGGCAAGGTCGAGAGGATCAAGCTATAGGCGAGCAGCGGAAGTTCCCGACTCCGCTCTCCGAACACAATTTCCCCAATTTTGACACCAACAAAGAGGGTGCAAATCGCGCATACCAGGGAAAATAGTTGCAGGTAGCTCAGCACCTCAGACGCTGAAGATCCGACACTCTGAAGTAGGTGGAGGACTCCTCCGGTGAACAGATAATACAGCGGTGGCTGGTGAAACTCCCACCCCTGAGATGCGGGCGGTAGCTGGAGATGCGTTGCGATAAAATAGATAAATTCAAGGTGTCCTTCAAAATCATGGGACCGAACTCGCGCGGGAGTCACGTAAAAGTAAAATAAGCGAAGAAAAACACCTAGCAACAGTGATGCCCGCGTGAGTGGGTAGCGAATCAGACCACCCGTGGCGATCCAGGTGAGCCAAAGAATGAACACGCAGGTGGTTATTCGAAACGAGAGAACCCGTGAATCGAAGAAAGACGGAGCGAGGTGAAATCCCCCGTTGCCTGGATGATTCGAAATTATAATGGTGAAATCGTTCTGCCCGTCTTTAAGAACTGAGGAGAGATCGAACTCAAAACTCTTCCCCCAATCGCATAGTGGGAGAGGATAGCGCGAGAGCGACACTCCGTTCACTACCACATGCTCGAGGCAATCATCCGCCCAAAGATTGTAGCGGGTGGCAGAAGCTGCGCTATGCGACATACGAAAACTCAGCGCGTAGCGCGCCTGGGACACACTCTCGGTGCGAAAGGGGAGCTCAGCTCGTTCGGTTGACCCCATGTGAGTCACTGTTACTGGTGAGGCTGAGGGGGAGACCACTGGATACCAAAGCCACAAAACAGCGCCAATAAGCACGCACACCAGCGCGCGCAAGTACAGTTTGGAATGAGAAGAGACGATCACAGTGCGTAATAATAGCGTTTGTAAGAGATTGGTCTATGGGCTCTCACAATGTCAGAAGAATAGTTGCTATGTAGCTGGAGAGACGTAAGGGGCATCGTCCTCCAGCCATAAGTAATCGAATTAGTTGCGAACAATTTGATTATTCTATGACGTGCAGGAAGATCTGGTCGCGGAGTGTGTAGCCTACGCTGGAAGCCGTCAGAGTCCAAGGCAGGTATCCTGTTGATGAGGAGGTACTTTTCGGAATTGAAGTATGGACCTGTTCCGAATCTGGCTACAGCGGTTTTTGGCTGCACCCGGTTCTCGCAGCTGTCGGGATATCGACTATTGTGATTCAGGCACCCTCGATAGAGGTTGAAGCGAATGGCCGAGTAAAGAATAAGACAGCCAAGCGAAGTCGCGATCTAAAATCGCTATTCACGCGCATGCTTCCACCTCACCTCAGATTTTGTTCGAACCGTAGCCTACAGAGGTGCCTCTTTTCCTTGCAGCCAGGACTGGCTATCGGCTATCGTCAGACCTCAAATTGGTTGGTACGGCCCAGGCGACTCTCGTCACCGCGGCACCCCGTTGGCGCTTACACTTTGGGCATTCGATGAAGAAACACTTCGCAGACGCTTCTCAAGCCCTTGAGGGACTGCTCTTCGACGGCATGACTATCATGGCGGGAGGCTTTGGCCTTTGTGGTATTCCAGAACACTGCATCGCCGCAATTCGGGATGCGGGAGTAAATAACCTTACCATTATTTCGAATAATTGCGGCGTAGATGACTTTGGTCTCGGCATATTGCTCAAGACTAAGCAGATCAAAAAGATGGTCTCGTCGTACGTCGGCGAGAATAAAACTTTCGAGCAACTATACCTTAGTGGCGAACTCGCTTTGGAGTTCAATCCCCAAGGCACCTTAGCTGAACGCATTCGAATAGGCGGCTCCGGCATCCCCGCTTTCTTTACCAAGACCGGCGTCGGCACCATCGTAGCCGAAGGCAAAGAAACTCGCGAATTCAATGGCGAAACCTACGTAATGGAAACGGCCCTGCGCGCGGACCTCTCGATTATTAAAGCCTGGAAAGCAGATCAAGAAGGTAATCTTGTTTATAGAAAGACAGCGAGAAACTTCAATCCGTTGATGGCGATGGCGGGAAAGGTCACGGTCGTGGAAGTCGAAGAACTTGTTCCAAATGGAAAGATCGGAGCGGACGATGTGCACACACCAGGCATCTTCGTGCAGAGACTGTTCGTCGGGAAGCTGTTCGAAAAGAGAATTGAATTTAAAACTACCAGGGGAAAGTAACCACATGCCTTGGAATAAAGACCAAATGTGCGCGCGCGCTGCCGCCGAGCTCGAAGACGGGTACTATGTGAATCTCGGGATTGGCATCCCCACCATGGTTGCCAATCATATTCCGGCAGGTATCGACATTACTCTGCAAAGTGAGAATGGAATGCTGGGCATGGGCCCCTACCCGACCGAGAGCCAAGTCGATGCTGACTTAATCAACGCAGGAAAACAGACCATCTCTGAGCTTTCTGACAGTTCTTACTTCGATTCAGCGACTTCCTTTTCCATGATTCGAGGCGGACACATTGACTTAGCGATTCTTGGCGCTCTGCAAGTTTCCGGCAACGGCGACCTCGCCAACTGGATGGTACCGGGGAAAATGGTGAAAGGCATGGGAGGCGCCATGGACTTAGTTGCAGGCGTTAAACGCGTGCTAGTCATCATGGAACACAATGCTAAAGACGGCTCAGCAAAACTGGTCAATGAATGCAGCTTGCCACTTACCGGCAAAACCGTGGTCGACATGGTAATTACCGAACTGGGCGTTTTCTCGATCGACCAGAAAGGACTGTCACTTATTGAGCTAGGTCCTGACGTAACTCTCGAAGAAATCAAGTCAAAGACCGAAGCGCCGTTCATTGATGCCCGTAACTAGTTCAGTCTGAGCAGGCGAAGCTCAGTCTCCACCAAGCTCCGCTCGATGTCCCCTTCGCCCCCTGCCTGGCCTGAGAAGCTGAATAAGCATGCGGTCCAAATTATCAGTGGTCTGATCATAATTAGCCCTGTCCAGTTATCAATTCACTGACAACTGGACAGGGGGACGAGCTAGGGTTCTCCATCCATTATTCCAATTCAAACCGCACACAAAGCCCAATAATATCGATTGACTACGGTCAATTCGGCAACAGATGCCCAACGTTGGATTGCACGCAGTGGTGTGAATTTAACAAGATAAATAACTGTCACGTCGCCCATCAAAAGGTCTACGGCACTTCCATTTCTAAATGTTAGAAATTCTTCCCCTGACTGACGGCCCCAAGACAGCTCACTCGAAGAGAATGCTCAATACGGATCAGGGCTCGCATAGGTAGCCTCAATCTCTTCTCGAAAACGCTTCACCACTTGCGCCCGTCGCACCTTAAGCGTCGGAGTAAGCAGTCCGTTTTCCAAAGTAAATTCTTCAGGCAGGATTCTGATCTTCTTAATGGACTCGTAACTCGCAAGCGACTCGTTCACCTTCACTACATGTTCCCAAATCTCCCGCCTCAAAGCCTCTTCTGTCACGGTGCTTGGCCCAACCGTCTTGCCCTGTTTGAAGGCCCAGATCTCGACCGCGTTCATATTCAGACAGATCAGAGCTATGCAGTAAGACTTGTCGTCGCCAAACACCATCACCTGAGAGACGAATTTGCATAGCTTAAGCTTCTGCTCAATTGGGTCCGGTGGAATTTTCTTTCCGCCTGACGTCACGATCAGTTCTTTCTTACGCCCCGTGACCGACAGAAATCCATCGTCAGAAAGCATGCCAAGGTCTCCAGTGTGAAACCATCCGTCAGCGTCCCAAGACTGACTCGTTGCCGCAGGGCGATTAAAGTAACCAAGCGCCACGTTAGGACCTCGGAAACAAATTTCCCCGTCATCCGCAATTCTCACCTCAATATCCGAGGCCAACACTGGTCCCACAGTCCCAATACGACGACTCTCAGGTCGGTTAATGTTAGTGGCTACCACCGTCTCAGTGAGCCCATAGCCCTCAAGTACAAGAATGCCGAGGGAATCGAAGAATTCGTTTGTCGCAGGCTGGAGCTTTGCACCTCCTGAAACAGCGAAGCGAAGCTTGCTTCCAAAGAGCTGTCGAGAAATTTTCTTTCGTACGAACCCTGTAAACCAAAATCCGAGCCTCGCAAAAATAGGCGCTGACGTTCCGCTTTTATTCGCTTGGTACACCTGAGCTGCAGACCATAAGGTCAAAGCCAACAATCGGGCCGCAAGCCCGCTCCCCCTGCACTTGTGCTCTACGCCAGCCTGCATCTTCTCAAAGATACGTGGAACTGCGGGCACCAAATCAGCCGACCCCTCCCGTATATCGCGGGTAATAGACTCTGGATCAGCTCGCGATGACTGAGTACTTACAATGGCAGGGAATTCGAGAGTTGCCGGGGTCAAGTAGCCGATATAGGCCATAAGCCGTGCAAACGAATGCGCGAGTGGAAGAAAGATTACCAAACGGGCGCCGTCAAGAAAAAGTCGCGACTCCTTCGCCTGACGAACATTAGAGAGATGATTGCCATGAGTTTGTATGACTCCCTTTGCCGCGCCCGTGGTCCCGGAAGTGTATACCAGACTTGCCAGATCGTCTCGAACCAACGGCTCATGGAGTTCCACTGACGGATCAAATTCAGTCGCGCAGGCGTCGGAATAGGAAACCGCTCGCTCCACGCCAGCGCTAAGATAGCGATGAGGCTCGGGCACCTTAAATTCTTCGAAGCAAACAATTCGCTCAACGAGCACTCGAGTAGCGAGTTGCGAGCGTTCCTCAGTGGAAGGCATTCGGCACTCGTTCTCAAGCAAATGAATAAGCTTATCCAGTTGCTCTTGATTTTCCGCCACTACTACTTTGGCGCCAGAGTCGAATAGTATGTAACCGATTTCTTCGGCAAGGAGCGAAGGATACACTGACACCACCACTGCGCCAGCAGCCTGCGCAGCAATGTCCGCTTCCATCCACTCAGGGCGAGACTGGGAAATGATCGCAACTTTGTCACCCTTACGGATTCCGCAGCGTCGGAAGTAATGAGAAAGTGCCATTACTCGGGTACGGCACTCCCCAAGCGTAACCTTTCTTCGACGGCGAGCCCCTCCCTTAGAGTCTCTGACCGGGTCAATAAGCGCCTGCTCACACACTATCGAGCTCGGATGGTCTGCCGCCATCGCGAAGAAAGCATCGGGAATAGAATTACATTCGTCCAATTTTTTCATGAATCCCTAACCATCAAATTTAGCAACCGAATCTCAGCGCGTTCGAAGGAATGATCAAATGCCCCCTATTGAAACTTAACCAATAGAAACACTATCCCTGACGCAACCAGCGCCCAGAAAATCCAGCCGCCTGCAGTGATCGCCGACACTCGCACCTTGGACAACTCCGGATGCTTGTCAAGGTAGGCATCGACTACGTCTTTCGACTCCTTAAGCCCAAGACCACTAGACTCCCGAATCAGTTTCACTGCCTTTATAATTTCGCCCTGATGAATGGCAATTCTAGCCCCCTCGGGCATGTTCTGATCGTTCATAATTCTCCTAAAGTGCAAACGAGGGTTTCGATTAAAGGCTGCCTATGCACGAATACTCAAGGCCAGAAAATCGGTCGCCGATCAACCCTGCGTACCATTCCATCCTCGCAGAAACCAGGAAACCGAACCACAGCAGACCTTCAGAATCGGCTTAAGTCCGGTATCAACGATGCCACCTTGGGCAGGCCTGCTCCAGCCAGAACCGCACCCGATACGAGAGAGCCTGCCCGCCAAACCGAAACCTAATAACCCGTAGAAATCAGCGTTCTGGGACAATTGCTAATGGAGCGCCGCAGTTCTGTTAATTTTGATATCATTTAGGCGTTTCCTAAGAATTTATGCAGATTGCGGTGCATAGGGGAGCGCTCATTTGAGATTTGCTCACCACGCTGGGCTTACCGCCCGTTCACAATCAGGACCTGGGTAGTCAGCGAAAAGGTTTCGGATGATTTCGCGGCAATGCTCTCGTTGAGCGTCGCTGGGAGTCAAAAGGAGGTTCATCTTATGCTTACTCATCAATTTGAGTTTGCCGCGGGAACAATCGTAGGCCGAGATCATGTTGGACACGATGGGTTCGTTCGCGGCTGCAACAATCACGATGGTACGGGACTGCTTGTCACTGATTCTACGTTGATTGCAGTGGTGTCCGACGGTTGTGGCTCTCGCCCTCACTCTGAGGTGGGGGCAAAGTTAACCGTACGACTCCTTCAATCCATCATCCGGTCACTCCTCGACGAGCGCTCGCTCAGCGGGGATCCGGAGGCTCAAGCGGCGTTCTGGGAACGCGTCATGCGCCAGTACACCGCACGTATCGCAAACCTTGCTTACGACATGGCTGGAGGAGGAAGTTTTTCCGAGGTAATCGGAGATTATTTTTTGTGCACTGCACTCGTCGCTCTCATCACTCCTGAAGTTACTCAGGTAGTGTCTGTGGGCGACGGGGTTTACGCAGTGAACGGAGAGTTCTCTGAGCTCACTCCGGATGAGGGAAACGAGCCGCGCTATCCAGCGTATCGCCTGCTCCCTCGAAAGCTCCTCAGTGAAGAGGATCTCTCGTTTCGCGTCAACTGCACAATGGAGACTTCGCAGCTCCAGTCGTTGCTCATTGGTACCGACGGGCTGTCTGCGCTCATTCGCGCTGCAGGCGAGTCAAGAACACTTCCTGGACGAGAGACCCCACTCGGGGGCCTCTCTCAATTCTGGGAGAACGATCGGTATTTCCGCAATCCAGACGCAGTTCGTCGGCAACTCGCTCTCGCCAACTCAGAGGTCAAGCGGCTCAACACCGAAGGCGCCTTTGAGTTTTTCCCTGGACTTCTGAAAGATGACACCTCGTTGGTCGTCATTCGAAGAAAGCCAAATCCAGGACCATGAGTGTCCCGTGAGGCATTCATAGTGAGGTGCTCGTTCTCGAGAGCCCTCTTTTTTCCGGTCCCATTAGTTGAACACATAAGGAGGTGCCAAATGGCACGCGACGTCTATATCGGCGGCCAGCGCTTCCGCATCGATGGGCAGTTGCTATTTGGTCAAGGTGGGGAGGCTGAGGTCTATGACCTTCGCCCCCTTATTCCTGGCCAGGCGCTCGCTCTAAAACTGTGGAAGCCGCCCGACCATCCTGATTTCCAAGGGAATGATGAGGCTGCGCGGCGCAACCGTGCAGCAGCCGAACTCCGCCTTAAGGAGTACGGAATGAAAATTCCCGTTTTCCCGAGCACTCTGCCTGAACGAGTCATCGCCCCTGTGGGACTCGTCACCGGCAGGACCGGCGGAGTCATTGGCTACACCATGAAGCTGCTCGAACACTCAGTGCAGATGCGTCAACTTGCATTGCGAGCCTTCCGTGAATCGTCAGGGATTGACCACGCAGCACTGATGAAGATCTTCCAAGATCTTCATCTTACTGTGGGTCGCGTTCACCATGAAGGCGTGGTCATCGGAGATTTCAACTACATGAATGTGCTGGTCAGAGGCGCTGAGGCGCATTTGATTGACGCCGACAGCATGCAGTTCGGAAGCTTTCGGTGCCACACTTTTCATCCGCGATTCGTGGATCCACTTGTGTGCGATCCGCAGCAACGCTCCCCAGTTCAGTCTCAGCCCCATTCGGCAGATTCTGACTGGTACGCGTTCGGTCTGATGCTGTTCGAGTGTCTTATGTACGTATCACTTTACGGTGGCGTGTATGACCCCAAGGACGCAACCAAGAGAATGCCTCCCGACAGTCGCCCACTGAAACGCGTGAGCGTGTTTGATCGAGAGGTCATTTACCCCAAGAAGGCCATGCCCTTGAGCTACCTTCCTCGCGAGGTGGTGGATTTCTATTCGGCCGTGGTGGACTCCAAGCGCAATCTGCGTGGGGAGTTTCCTCCTCAGCTTATGGAACTTCTGCTGGCTCATGCTGAAGGAAGACACTGGGATCCATCGACACACATCACTGCTGCCATGCGGCAAGAAGTGATTCGAGGCGCGCTACGCACTCGCCGCATCTTCCAGGTTTCAAACGGGACAATCGTTCGGGCAGCGCTTGAACCAGGCCCCACCGCCAAGATGCTACGAGTCGTGTATCACAAGGATGGGTACCTTCGGCGCGAGGACGATTCTATTGTCCTCTCCACCGAACTCAATCCCGCGCTGAAGTATCGCACCTGCGGGACTCGCACCTTAGTGGGGTTTGGGTCGCAGCTGGCCATCTTCGAAGGTACCACAAGAACTTCCGGACAACCGGAGCTTCTCAATGTGGATCTGTTTCAGGGAAACAGGTCGGTGTTCGACAGTAATGGCGAACACTACTACTGGCTCGATGATGGTCGCCTGTATCGCAACGACTCTATCGGGCGCCGATTGATAGGAAGCGTGCTTCGCAACCAGACTCTGTTCTGGGTGGGGCCACGCTTCGGATTCGGTTTCTACCGAATTCCTCACTCTCAGAGCGAAACGTCAGTGGCTGCAAACGCCACTGCGCCAGTCGCTTCGGCCGGGCTCTCAGTTGGTTTCGTTTTCGATGCCAAAAGCGGCACGATCAATGATCGCGTCGCACTTCCGCCACTTCGCGGCGAACTGCTGGATGCACGAGTGTACTTCTCCAGTAACCGCGCTTGGGTCTTTGTCACTCTGAATAGCAACGGCTCGATCACAAACCAGTGCTTCAGTGTGACGCCACATGGCAATGTTTCTGCGGTGCGTAGCACTGCAGAAAATGATGGCTCATGGCTCGGCACTATTTACGGCAAATGTGCCGCAACCGTGCCGAATGCTGCAGGCGAACCGACTCATCGTCTCTTTGCCGCGACCGATAGCGGCCTTGTGGCCATCGATGACATCAACGGGTCGTTACAGGAAAGCGTGCGCTATCCCGACACCGAAGATGCCATCGGCGCAGATGCAGAGCTGTTTTACGCAGCCAGCTCCGACGCAACATCACCACATAGCATTTATGTGGTGAGTCGCCGCGAGGTGTGGCTCGTCAGCTTCTAGTCCCGAAGTGCTTACCAACTCCGGAAACTCAAAGAATCGCGCGTGCGATTCAATTCATGTCCCTCACAAAAAGGAATCCTCAAATGTTGCAGACACCAACTCAGACCGGCTTGCCCGTGCAGGGTGCCGACAGCACCCGCTTTCTCAAGGCCTGGCGCACCACTACCCCGGACCGCGGTGCGGCCCAGGGCTTGGTGGGGCGCCTCATTCGCGGGAAGGCTCCCGCAGATTTCGAAAAGCTGAGCGACGATCCCAGCAGGAAAATCGTGATGCTGCTCGACAGCTGCGGGCTCGAAGAGCTGCTGGGCAAAACCGGCTATGAGCAGCTCATCACCATCGGCTACACCCTCGATCACATTCGCCGCAAGGTGGTGGACGAACGCAACCGCTTTAAGCTGGCTGTATGGCCAGCCGGCGGCCCCGCAGTCCCCGCTACCTGGGATCATGTGGTCGACACCGTCGTGTCGGTGTACCCGGCAGTCGCCGCGCTAGTCGAAGCCCAGCGTGCGGCGCTAAAGCGTACCAGCTGGGAGCAGATCGAGGCCTTGGCGGGCTACACCTTCAAGGACGTCGACCGACTCGGTCTCGAGGATGTGCGCTTCATGACCTATGAGCGCCTCCAACAGTCGCGCGGAACTCTCGTTGAGGTCCGTGCCTTCCTTTACCACTCGGTGCATCTGCGTGAGCTCTATCACGGAGACGGCTACACCTATGACGCCGCCGGCGTTCGTGGTGTCGCCGAGTACCTGGTTCCCAACATGAGGCTCGACGACTTGCAGGGGCTCACCCTGCTCGACATCGAAGTCTCCATTCCCAATTCTGCTGCGGCAAAGGCCGCTGCAGGGAAAGGCCTGACCATGAATCGCAAACTGGAAATGTACGAGCTGCCCTCCCCCGCTTTGTTCGATCCGAACAAGACAGGAGAGCTGTGGCGCGTGGACTACAACAGCACGGCAACGGCAGCGGCCGACTTCGTGCGTGCGCATGGCGTCAAGGCGGCGGCACACGATCGGCTGCGCGTGGCGTTGATGCCCATCGACTGCCAGATTGGTTTCGCTATTCCCGGCTCGCCACTGTTCGTCGGTGGGCGCAGCGGGAACGGCGCGGTGGATGACTCTCGGCGTTTGTGCGAGTTCATCTATCGCAACCTTCAAGTGATCACCCACATCTACCCGACCTTCGATACGCACACCGCGTATCAGATCTTCCATCCGGTCTTCTGGGTCGACGAGCGCGGAAATCATCCGGCGCCCTTCTCTCAGATCTCGCTGGAGGATATCGAGCGTGGTGTGTGGCGGGTGAATCCTTCGGTGGCAGGGGCCGCCCTCGGCGACCCCAACAAGGCGATGGCGCTTCAGCATCACGCGCTGCATTATGCGCGTGAACTGGCGCGGCGTGGCAAATACTCGCTCACCATCTGGCCGTACCATGTGTTGCTCGGGTCAATCGAGCACGCCCTGGTGCCGTCAATTGACCAGGCGATCTTCTTCCACACCATCGCTCGCTGCTCGCAGAGCAACCCGGAGATCAAGGGCGGCAATCCGTTGACCGAGAACTACTCGGTGCTCTCACCTGAGGTCACCGATACGCTCGGCGGCCGGCCCATCGCTCAGCGCAACACGGCTTTCATCGAGGCACTGCTCAATCACGACATCGTCGCGATCACGGGGCAGGCCAAGAGCCATTGCGTGGCATGGTCCATCGCCGATCTGCTGGACGACATCAACAAGAAGGATCCGGCGTTGGCCAAGAAGGTGTATTTGATTGAAGACTGCACTTCCTCTGTGGTGGTGCCAGGCGTCATCGACTACACCGACGAAGCCGACGCCGCGTTTGACCGGTTCCGCCAGGCGGGGATGCATGTGGTGCGTAGCACCGACCCCATGCACACCTGGCCGGGCATCAACCCGGCTCTGTTGGGGCTGTGAAGCCGCAAGGGCCCCGGCTGTAGGAGACGACTGTGAGAACAGTTCTATAGCCGGGGCATCCGTGTTTTCCGTGTTCATTCCACACAAAGAAAGGAACTCGCACATGACGAGCAACAATAGCACCCTCAACGTCGCGCAAGTGTTCGGTGGGGCGGCATCCACTGGAGAGATTTCTCCACAGACGCACGCACTGCTGACCGCACCCGACTTGGGCCAGAAGATTCAGGCCGGACTCGGTGTTGCGGCCGACACGTTCCAGTCCTCTGAGGCGTTTCTTGTCGCCTTGGAGCTGGATGACTCGGGGTCAATTCGTTTCGCGGGAAATTCGCAGGTGGTTCGTGACGGCTCGAACGAGGTCATGAAAGCCCTGCGTGGTTCCAAGTCGAACAGCGACATCTTGATGCTGGTTGACATGCTCAACCGTGGCAAGATTCGAGATGCCAAGGGCAATCCCCTGGGCTTCTGTGGGATCGATCAGATCCCTGAGCTCGATTCGAACAACTACGACGCCAACGGCGGCACCCCGCTCTACGACAAGACCATCGAGATTCTGGGGACTGTCCTCGCCAAGAGCGAGGAGTTCAAGCTCCAGGGTGTTCAGGTGCGTACCGCCACTTTGATCGTCACCGACGGCATGGACGAAGGCTCGCGCCGCGGCATTGCCGAAGCGCGTGCCATCGTCACCGACATGCAGAAACGGGAGATGCACATCGTGGCAGCGATGGGAATCGGAGACGATCCCGCACAGCAAGCACTGTTTCGACAGGTGTTCACGGACATGGGAATCGATCCGCAGTGGATCCTCACTCCGTCGAACTCTCCGACTGAGATTCGACGCGCCTTCCAGGTCTTCTCACGGTCTTCCGTGCAGGCCAGCCAAGGTGCCGCCAGCTTCAGCCGGGTCGCTTCGCTTGGGTTCCGTACTCCGTAACTCTTGTTCGATGCGTTCGCATGAGACTCAAAGGATTTGATACTAGCTCAGGGGGCGGCTAAGAAAGGTCTAAACCAAAGCCCCCATCCTTTTCGCTGACTACCAAGAAAGTCTGTGCCTTAGCGAGTCTAGGCGCGTCCATTCGGCGCCCTTGACCTGTTCCGAATCATAGTCCAATTTGAATCAGTGGTCAGAGCACCCCCTATCGCGCTACTGTTCCCATGTCTCACGTGGTGCGGTTTTGAAAGTCGCCGCCCACTTAGACATAACCTCGTATTAGGGCCAACCTTGCACGCACGCTGAAGTGAGGTCCTGTTGTTTTGGTAGCACAATGGCAGCTGATAAACCGCAAGCCGGGGCAAGCGCTCCGCTCCCTGAATTTGGAACCGCTGAAAGCTGGGAAGCCGCTCGCTCCATTGCCGGCCTCGTTGGCAACGTGCCCAACTCCTTTTCGACATGCATTCGCTTCCTAAGAACCGACTTTGAGCAAAACAAAGGTGAGCTTGCCCGCGGAACGAAGTTCTATCTCACTCGCCTATTAAAGAGCGCCAGCGTCGCTTCCCCCCTCTACTTTGCGGCGATGACCTATCGACCCGAAGAGTTTGAGTCTCTTGGCGGCGATGCTAGTGCAATCATGGAGGTCTTCAGTCCGGACGAGCTGGCGACCCTTCTCAGTCTCGTATATCTGTTCCGTTCGGTAAAAAAAGGCTGTGACGCCGAGGAGTGGAAATTCATCGAGGAAACCATCATTCCACAGGTCGATATTTGTGGACTTATGGGTGATGTTATTCCTGCGATTGGGCTTTCAAACGCGACGTTGGTTGCGGGCATTCGGCCGCTCGCTCAAGCACTCCTTTTAGGCGTAAAGAAGAAAGAGTACGTCACCTACAGACGATCTCTAAAGAAGTCTGGAGCGCACTCTGATTTCACCCAGGAGATTGAGGTCTGGGGATGCACCCATGCCCAAGTAGCCTCCATCATGGTGCAGCCAATCGGCCTTGGTCGCACCGTCAGCGAACAACTCTCAGTCGGACTACTACCGGTACCTCAAGGTGGAGAATCCAAAGACGCTCTTGGAATGCGAGTAGTTGGCCAGTGGCTGGAAGCCATCCTTAAAACCGGCAAAGAACCCCAGATTGCTCATCGAGTGGAGTTCTACCCTGAGGGAAGAGACATCGAACAGTTTCTTCTTAGGGCCAATACAATTCGCCAGGTGGGGAGTCGCTACAAATGGCTTACCCAGGGGAAGGAAACACTTACTTCCGAAACGGCTCCATCCATGTTCAAAGCGCCAAAAAGCTCGGCAGGCGCAACCGCCAGCGCTCCGGAAGACGTTGGCGCCGTCGATGCAGAGACCCCAGCAATCACCGACGAGGATCTCAAGAAGCTTGAGGAATAGAGCAGATTCGCTACGACTAGAACCTCCAGTTCCAAGCTCACCATTTGCTGCTTTCAACAGACCGTAGTCACTACTACTCTCTGATCACTGACTAAAACCCCATAAATTTGCACAACTGCGGCTTACCATCTAAAGATCGTGTTGGCTAAAGTTTGTGCTGGGCGGGGCACTGCATGCATTCGAGACTCCTAGAAGATCGCAGCATAGATTCTTACTTCCTCTCAGGCGCACTGGTCTCGCTACTGGTACATCTCCTATTTGTTGCAGTCACCTACTTTGAGCTTAGCTCGCGTGGGTCCTCATCTTCGGCAGCGATTGAACCACCGATGATGGTGTCATTCATACCACCTCCACCCAAGAGCGCCTCAGACCCGAAACGACAGATGGTGACACCGCCCGAACAGTCGCTCGACAAACCTCCGGCTCCAGATGCCTTTCTCTCAGATAGAGACGCCTCCGCCGATAAGCTTCAAATCAAGCGCGGAGATGATCCAAAGGCTGGGCTGCAGCCCGCTTCCGCCGCTGCAGCTTCCGCTCCTCAACAAGCAGTCAACAAACAGGCGAGCACAGCACCACAAGCCCGCCGCCAATCTAATCCTAGCCCCTCCAAGGCAAATCGCAGCACTTCAACTCTTCCACAGCTCGCACTTGATGAAGACACGCTGTTGCGTGAGTTCGCGAGTGCCAAAGACGAGAGCAGCGAGGATAGACTTCGCGCCGCACTCTCAGGCTCCGGGGCTCCGTCAGAAACAGGCTCGATGGCGTCTGCCCAACCATTCTCCAGGGCGAGCGGCTCAGGCGCTCAGATTCTTGGGATCTCTGGTTCTCCGGATTATATTCCATCGCTACCCGACGGTGACATTACCTTCCTCAACACCAAGGCAAATCTGTTTGCGGTTTTTGTGCGACGTGTGGCTATTCAGGTTTTTAATAATCTTCGAGCGTCTGGCTGGGAACACCTTAGCGCAGCTGACATTCGCGGCCTATCATCGGACACTGTAGTAAAGGCAGTGATGTCTCCGGCCGGAAAGCTTGTTCGCGTCTCGCTTGAGAACTCGTCGGGTAGCCAACGCTTCGACGACGTGTTGGCCTCTGCCGTTACACACGGGGCTCGAGACCCCAATCCTCCCAAAGAAGCAGCACTACCCGATGGAAACATCCACTTCATTTTTAAAGCGCGCAGCTGGGTGCACTCCGGCTCGAGTGCGCGTACCGGCGCCCCCCAAGAACGCCGCTGGTTGGTGCTTGGAACTGGCCTAGAGTAGCCAAAATTCGCCCCTTAAGCGCTTCTTTGACTAATGAAACTCAGTTGCATTACCATCTAGGCATGCCTCAGATCACGCCATATTCAGGTCCCGCCTTTAGACCCGGGGCGCGCGCTCTAATCGCTGCACCTCAGCAGGCAACCGGGCACCGATCACGAAGCCTTCTAGACTCTGTCGGCGGCACTCTTTCATTCGCCTGCGCACTGCACTGCGTCGCTCTGCCATTCATCATTACGCTGCTTCCGCTCATTGGATTATCTTTTCTCGCGCATAGTTTGTTTGAGCTCATAATGATTGGGATTGCACTTACACTTGCGACCGCAAGCTTTTGTTGGGGCGTACGCATCCATGGTCAATGGAAACTACTACTTTTCATCGCGGCAGCCGCGGCCCTCTTCGCAAGCGGGATGTCACTCCTGGATCATTCGATACTTTCCGGAGATGGGCACTCTCACACTTCGACGCTACTGCTCGGAGATATCAGCGCGCTTCATTTCTCCAGTGAGACTCTGCACTGGGTTCTGATGGGCATTGGTGGCCTAACGCTCGCACTTGGACATTTCCTCAACGATCGCCTGTGCCGATCGTGCTCAAGCTGCACTACTCATACTCATGAGGGTGAAGGCCCGCATGTTCACGGAAGTCACTGTCGTCACTAACGAGCCGGCTCCGCTCCACACTCACACCAATATCGACCCGTCCGGCAGTTCATTCACATCGGTAGCTTTCGGGGGAAAGTGCTTGCGTAAATGTAGCGTCACTTCCTCGATTGCGCGCTCAATGCCAAGAATGAACTGCTGCTGCCTAAATTGCTCTTCGACCCCCTCGCACACTCGCTGCCACTCAGTATTTGGCACATGCTGCGCGATGCCACGATCTGCAAGGATCTCTATATCCCTATCAGCAAGCAGCACATACAACAGCACTCCGTTGTTCTGCTCTGTATCCCACACTCGCTTTTGACCGAATATTTCAATAGCGCGTTGCGGTCCGGTAACTCCTGAAAGCGCCACAAGCGGGTCAAGCGCAGCCTCAATCACCACAACTAGTTCTCCACTATGCTGCGCCTCGCTGGTCTTTACCTTCGCGGCAATTCTCTGAGCGAAATCCGCACCAAAGGCACGCTCAACCGCTCCGCTAGTGGTGCACATGTGCCGAAAGGCTCTTTGAAAATTGTGAAAGAATGTAGTCATACTCACCAGCGCCCGGACGCCCCTCCCCCACCAAAGCTTCCACCACCACCGCTAAAGCCTCCACCGCTGGAACTACTTCCACCGCCCCAGCTGCTGCCACGGCCCCTTCCCCCGCTCACCGACGATCCAAAAGCGACAAAGAGCCCCGCAACGAGGCCAACCAGAGCCCCGAACATCAGATAGCCCATGACCGCGCCTACGGCTGCGGCAACACCAAAAGTCGCCACGCCTGCAATGGGCCGTCCAAGCAGATTCCGCAACACGCTCCCAAGGATAAAGGGCAAGATGAGAATAAACCCAATCGGGTCGCTCTCTGAGGAGTTCTGAGAATTGCGGCCAGCGATCGGGGGCGGAAGTTCTTCTCCACGAAGCACTTTCTCAATAGCATCGACTGCGCCTGAAATCGCTTCAAAGGGCCTGCCCGCGCGCAGCTCTGGAGTCAAAATTTCTCGGATGATTCGACTTGAAAGCGCATCAGTGAGCGCTCCTTCAAGGCCATATCCAACCTCGATTCGCATGGCTCGATCTTCCATCGCGAGTAACAACAGCACGCCGTCATCTACACCCTTGCGACCAAGTTTCCATCTCTCAACTACGCGAAGTGAGTATTGCTCAATAGTTTCTGGCTCTGTGGTCGGAACTAGCAGAATGGCGAATTGAGACCCTTTCTCCGCCTCCATTTGAGCAAGGCGCTTCTCAAGCACCCCCATCTGCTCCGAAGACAGTGTTGAGGTGAGGTCCGTGACGCGCGCACTTAGTGACGGCACCGTTTGATCAGCAACGGCGGCACCAATGCCCAAAACCCAGCCACACAGCAGCACCAACACATTTAAGAGTGCCGGCTGCCACCTTTTCCTAAGTGCGAGAATCGGCATGCGATACTCAAAATTCCGTCTGAAAATCTCGCTCCACGCGTCGTCGACCATTCGTTCAGCGAACCTAGAACTCAACCTTAGGTGGTGAGGCGATCGCTTGCTCATTTTCTACCGTGAACGTGGGCTTGGTGCTGTACCCAAATAACATCGCAATCAGATTAGAAGGGAAAGACCTCACGGTAATGTTGTATTCCTTGACCGAGTCAATGTAGCGCTTGCGGGCAACCGCGATGCGGTTCTCGGTGCCTTCGAGCTGAGCTTGCAAGTCTCGGAACGCGCCGTCGGCCTTTAAATCAGGATAGTTCTCAGCCACTGCGATAAGTCGCGAGAGCGCCCCAGTCATTTGCCCTTGAGCTTGCACAAACTTCTGAAATCCAGCTTCATCGTTAAGCAGCTCAGGAGAAACATTTATTTGCCCGACTCGTGAACGAGCATTGGTGACTTCTTCGAAGACCTGTTGCTCGTGAGACGCATAGCCTTTGACGGTGTTCACCAGGTTTGGCACCAAGTCCGCCCTGCGTTGATATTGATTGAGCACCTCGGCCCATGCTGACTTAATTTCCTCGTCTCCTCGCTGCAGGGTGTTGTACCCACAGCCACCAAGGAGGATCGGCACAAGAAGCATGAGCGCTCCGGCCAACATGCTTCCAAAAGTTCGAGAAATTTTAGCTGACTTTATTTGATACATAAGCCCCATCTCAATGCCTAAACACCTACGCTGATGCCGTATTGTTACCGCGTCCGTGGAATCTGGGCCAGCTCAGACCTGCCACGGGCGGGGCTGCTAGGCCGAATAGAAAAAATATTCGGCCTCCCGCTGAGCGCCCGGGTTTCTTTGCCAACTACCCGCGTTTGGGGCCAACGTCCAACTCGCTTGCGCTTAGTCCGATCGGGCAACGATGCCTTGGAACCCTGTGGAGCCAATCACTTCGACCACCCTAAGAATTCCCCTCTTTCGTCATTGACTCGCTATACAAGATACTCTATTTGATAATGCAACTTGGTTGCGTTAGAGAAATCATGGGATATCGAGCTACGTCATTCTTGTGTTGGGCCTCATTACTGCCCATATTGTTGGCTGAGCACGCGCTTGCAGAAGATCCGCCAGCCGAACCTACAGAAGTCACCACCATCATTGTGAAAGCTCCTGCGCCTAGTGGCGGCGCCCTCTCATTTGGGAGAGCTGCTGAAGTGCTCGATAGACGAGACTTAGAGCGCCGTCTCTCCGCGACTCTTGGCGAGACCCTTGAACTAGAGCCTGGAGTACGCAGCTCCTTCTTCGGTCCAGGCGCCAGCCGTCCCATTGTTCGAGGTTTCTCAGGAGACCGCCTCAAGGTAATGACAGACGGGCTTGGCACCGGTGATGTCTCAGAGATCAGCGAAGACCATCTAGTGAGCGCCGACCCGTCTCAGGCCGACGCCATCGAGCTAGTTCGCGGACCGGAGAGCCTGCGATACGGAAACTCGAGCATTGGCGGATCGGTAAACGTTGTTGGCAAAGATATTCCCGAGAATTTCCTCCCTTCACCCTTTGAAACCGAAATATTCGGCGCCGTTGGTTCAAACGCTGACGATGAGCGCTCCGTGGGAGCGAGCTTCCTTGGGGAACTTAACCGCACTCCCGAAGGCTCTGTGACGGTGCGCACTTCTGGCTTCTATCGCTCTACGAATGACTATCGCATTCCCGGATTTGCTGAGTCTTCACAGCTTCGCGAGTCTGAGTCCGAAGACGGCGATCATTCGGATGAAGACGAGATTAAGGGGAAAGTTCCCAATACAAGTTCTGAGACCTATGGCGCTACAGTGGGGAGCTCCTACATTTGGGATCAAGGCTTCTTTGGGCTTTCGCTCAATGCCCTTGATTCTGACTACGGAATTCCCGGCCATGCGCATACAGAAGAGCATACCGAGGACCACATGGAGGCCGATCATCAAGAGGCTGATCACGATTCGGAGGAAGAGGAAAGCGTCCGCATCGATGCCAAAAGCCTACGCTTAGCCTTACGTGGAAGAGTTAATAATGTTTCAGAGCTTGTGGAAGCTACCCAGGTCGAGGCCGCCGTTACTCGCTACAGACACAGTGAAATCGAGAATGGCGAAGTAAGCACTCGCTTTGAGCGCAACACCTTTGAGAGTCGTTTCGAATTAGTCCACCGCCCATTTAAGTCTCCCCTGGGCGCTCTGAACGGTTCTTGGGGAGTCCAGTTTACCTACGATGACTTCTCTGCGACTGGTGAAGAGGTGTACCTAGAACCTACGAGATCAACAACTCCTGCGCTCTTCGTATTTGAGAAAGCCTCACTTTTGAAAGATTTGAGACTTGAACTTGGTGGCCGCGTTGAATTTGTGCATAGAGATCCCCTCAATGCCGATTCTCAGTCCTTTGTTCCCTATAGCATTTCTTTAGGGCCTGTTTGGGACTTCGGCCAAGACGCCTCCTACTCTGTTGCTCTCTCCCTCGCACGCACCGAGCGTGCACCAAGTGCGACTGAGCTCTTCGCCTTCGGACCCCATCTGGCGCGACAAATTTTCGAAGTCGGCGACTCTAACCTGTCGATCGAGAAGTCATGGGGCGCAGATTTGGCTTTTAGAAAAAATACTGGCCTCATCACCGGCGCGGTGACGCCATTCATACAGCATTTCTCTGAGTATATAGATCTCTCCGCAACCGATGAATTCATCGACGACCTTCCTGTCTACGATTACCAGTCAGTAGAGGCGCTTTTCATAGGATTCGAATTCAGTTCTACACTTCATCTCAATCGGCTACTCAACCTTTCTCGCGATGAGCTCTTACTGCATTATCAGCTAGATTTTTTAAGAGCTAGAAATGAGAGCGCCGACGACCCGCTCGCGCGTATTCCACCGCTTCGAAATATCGTTCGAGCAGAATATCTCTTAGGGAGTCAATTTGACTCATCACTAGAGGCGGTATTCGTAAGCGAACAAGATCGGGTCTCTGACTTTGAAACAACCACAGATGGCTACACCATGTTCAACGCTGAGCTTGGCTATACGCCAACCATCCTGCCCTCCAAAAGCTCCGAGGAAAGGCCTCGTGTGTTTCTGCGCGCCACGAATCTGACCAACGAGGAAGCTCGCGTGCATTCGTCATTCCTGAAAGATCTGGCTCCACTACGTGGGCGCGCCTTTTTGGTTGGGGTGCGCGGGACCTTCTAGTCAAAGAGAGTCGCATTAATGTCCACGATCCGAATGAACCTCCACAATGAACTTTCGCACAAGATCTACTGAAACCTGTAATATCGCACGAAACATAGCATCGGATATGCCCAGCTCTTCACCCATCAGGTCTAAGAAGCGTCTATCAAACGTCTTCGGTACTTTAAAAAGGGACGCTCTGCGCGGATGCTCACCGAGGTAGGTAAAGCACACGAAGGCGTGCGCAGCCATCCAATGTGATTCTGGATCTATTCCCTTAAATTCTGGGAAGTCGCTCTTGCGCATCCAGTCACAGAATATTGGTGCGAATAGATCGGCTAAGGCACGCACATCGATTTCGATTTCTTCAGCGCTCTCCCCGCTTTCCACCAGCCTATCGAGAAACCCTACTTTGCTGCGGATGCGCTCCCAACTCTCGGGCGTAGAGCAAAGCGTTTCGGTCGATGGCTTCGAGAGCAGTTCACTTGTATTAGGCATATCGTCCTCCAAAGAAATTCAGTTCAATGGAGAGATACTCGGAGAATTGAGCGAAAAGTTGCGGGGCTTAGAACCACTCAAAAGTGGCTCCCGAATCAGCGGGTTAGAGCTCCCCCCGGTGCCCCCAAGGTCCCTGAGGGGATGGGCCCACGAAGCCGCTGACGAAATGGGTTAGGAGCTAGGAAGCAGGACTCGCTTCGATGCCGTTCCGGCCGCCATTCGCGTGCGTGGAGGCGCCGGGAGAGAGTGCACTAAGAAGCCCTTTCGTAAGATTAGCCGCCCGCTTCGCCAACTGATCTTCGGCAAACTCAGCGATACCCATTTCTTCGCGATGGGCAATCTCCCACTTCCCTCCCTCCGATCTCACTAAGACATCGCGCACCATGTGAAGACCACGTCGGTACGATCGAGTATCATACTGGAGTGAACCTCGATGATCCTCCTTTTCCTCCCGAAAGGTGCGCCTGTCGGCTCTGTCCGTGTCCGTTAGATGATCACCCATGACCCCACCGCCGGCATCGGCCAGACCCGCTGCGGAAAGTGCCGCCCCCAAGCCGATTCCAACTTTATGGGGCAGCGAGCTCTTTCTAAACTTAGTAAAGGCGTCGTCCACTCCATGTCGAACCGCTTTCTTAGTGGCAGATTCGATGCCCTCACGCGCACCCTTCCAGGAAGCATCAACATACTCCTTCACCAAAGAGTCAACATCTCTGCCTAGAGTTTTAGCCTGCCTCTCAACCACTTCCGAAAGCGCCTTAGATGCCGGGTCGCGAAGCTGTCCGGAGAGACCCTGACTTAACCTTTCGCCAAACTCTTTTTTCATTCCCTTTTCTACGTACTCGCGAACTTCCCGGGAAACTCCTTCAGAAAGAACGGCTTTCATCATTTGATCGGCTTGCCCTCGTTGAGCCTCACCATTCTTTCTATGCCGTCCAATTTCTTCAATCGAATCAAAATAATTCTTGTCTGCTTCGATATGCGGCCTACGGTAGTAGTCCTTTTTAAGCGCACTTTTCATCTCCGCGGCCATTCTCTTGGCGTATGCAGGATCCCGTACGAGCCCTGAGTCAACCAACTCCCTTGCGAGCTTCCGAGCGCTCTTCTTGTTTACATTATTCAGCATCGCTGAGGAGTGTTTCTCGACCAACTTCTCGATTTTTCCTTCCTTCATCAACGCGTCTGTCAATTTCTCTGCATTCTCTCGGAAGACACTCTCAAATTTACCGGGTGTAAGTTCAGTCGCTGCCTTCGATATCAATCTTTCCCGAACCGCGGGGGGCGTGGCCGTATCCATTAGTTTCGCGGCACCACCCGTACCGAGTACGTCATTTAGAACGTCCTTCGTCCCCGAATCGACCAGATCGCGCGAAGCTTGGGCGAGCCGTTCTACTCCAATTTTTTCACCGAATTCCTTTACGACCTTCTCGCCAATCTCTTTGCCCGCACACTCGAGGAACTCCTTTGCGGCCGTCTTCAACACAGTCTTTGCGGCTGACTTCAGGCTTTGGCGAAGAAGCACTACTCCTACGACAGCACCAGCTGCCGCGCCGCCCGTCGCAACCGTGGCTGCAATTGACCCGATAGACATAGCGGCAAATGCGCCGTGCATGGCCGCCTGACCAACGTGGACATAGAATCCTGCCTTGTCCCCCTGACCAAGCGCATATACGCCAAGTCCAAGGTGCTTTACCGCACCCCACGCATCCGCAAGGCCAGTCACCTCACAAAGAAGCCGGGCACCTCCTTTAAGCGCCTCGAGACCACCTGCAAAATCACCAGTGAACATTCGCCCGACACCACGAACAATGTCGGTCACGCCCATTGAGTCACTTATCGCGCGGATTCCTCCCCACACAGCGCTCAAGGCGGCACCTGGATTGTTTATCAAGGCTTCAGCGCCTCTCACCAAGAGCTGGTGGCCAGCGACAATTCCGTTCCCCACTGAATTCCAAAATTCCGCACTCGTAAGCGTCTCGGCACCACGCATCAGCGCCGAACCGACATCATTCCAAAGCTCTCGAGACGCTAGCTTCGGAATCCCTTCTGCAACGAGAGTCTCCATTCCGCTCGCCATCATGCTTCCCAACGACGCGAGGCCCTTAACTACCGTCCCTGAAATATCGATGGCTTGGCTAAAGAAGCGTCGAGTTCGGTAATAAGACCGCTCTATCCAAGAGAGTTCACTCGAAAACAGACTATCGGTCTTGGCTCGATAGGCGTCGTTAAATTGAGAGAGCGCGCGTTTCACAAGGTCCTCATTCACCAAGTGTGGATGCTCCGAGAGTATTCGCTTGAGTTCAGCCTCGATCCGTTCGTCGTTCGGCCGCTTTGCCGGACTAGCTCTGAAATCTTCGGAGGCCATCTTGGAGGCAAGCGCAGACACTTCAGAAAGAAGCCACTCTTCCGTCGCT
Organism: Bdellovibrionota bacterium; assembly: GCA_041739995.1. Lineage (GTDB taxonomy): Bacteria > Bdellovibrionota_C > UBA2361 > UBA2361 > JBGSMV01 > JBGSMV01. Next base: position 8,353 of record JBGSMV010000045.1, on the reverse strand, counting down.
AAGCCCGGGAAACCCCGACGGGATTGGGTGTCTGGTCTCTCAGCACTATCTACCAGGGATATGCTCCGCTGAGCTCTTGCGGATGATACCGCGTCTTCGCCCAGCGATACTCCTCGCAGTCCGGCAGTGTCACTTCCTACCCGTACCCCCGCAACTTCGCGCTGAAGCGCTCCTCGCGATCCGTGCGGAGAGACAAGTGCGCCAGAATCAGTGGAGCTCTCTAAAGTTCGACCGTACATTGGCATGCCCACTTCCTCCGGTAAGAACCTAAAGTCTTTCAGCTTAATAGGTTATGATGGATTTCTTGGATCTGTGCCTCAGCCCGAACATCTACTCGGAGAGCTTGCCTGATATGGGCTCATAGCGGACAAACCAAGAATGTTCGAACGAGTTCCCACTGTGGACCGGAACTGCGGGATTGTCCCACCGAAAGAAGGGGGTGAACTCTACGATACGCCTGTCGGGATGCGCCTTCATCCATTCATTCAAGTGAAGGAGTCCCTGCCAGTTCCCTTCCCGAACACCTATTTCGTTACCGATAGGAGGAGGGGTAAAGAAGTGGATGATGGCATTACCATATCCAGGCTTGTGTTCGTATCCGGCATAAGCGTCTAGCGTTTGTCGCTTCATTTCAGCCGAAACCAGTTCGAAAGTCGAAAGCGCAGGTTTCGGCACTTCCTTGGTCGCTTGGTCCGGCTTAAAATTAGTTTCATTAAAACGCAATACCATTCGGTAGCGATACCCCTTGTCCTGTGGGGTAATAAATGGGGCTTCAGAAACATTGAAAGCTGTTTCTAGAATTTCTCGCTCTGGGTACTTTTGCATCCAGTCGCCTATGCGCCTGAGAAATTCATCCCACTGCTGTTCGACTGTGATCTCTCCGTTTCTTTCTGGAGCAGCGAAATACTCAATGATCGAAAAGCCCTCTCCTTTCGGCCCAATGACTCCATGCTCTGATTTTTTATTCTGAGCACGATAGCCTGCCGCCGATATCTCAATAGTACTAAACGCAGAACGCGGTGGTGGACATGAAGGTGCAGCATCTGCACTCGGGCCATCCTCACATCGAACCAGACAACCGAAGTAAAAGCCCTGAATAGCACCCGAGTTATCCTGCGTGGCTTTAGTGTGACTTCCCCAATTCCGAAAGTAGTGAAGATTCTTAACATCGACGACATTCTGTCGATCGAAAACATCGGTTATTATCTCAGCGAACCGCCGCTCCTGCTGAGCGGTAGAATAATTATCGCCTCCAGGGGGTGGCCCTCGGTAACCAATGAATCGCCAGACACTCCCATCTGGCATCCTATAACCACGGGAAGCTACCACTCCCGCTTCGACCTTGGCCTCTGCTTCGATATTTCCCGGCGCCGCTGAATGAGGGAGTCGAGGGAGCTTCGCTCGCTGCTCAAATTGCGGTTCTCGAAGATCCGGCTTTGTCTTCCATATCTGCATTCCGGTAAATGCCACCGTGGGCATGCCAGGCCTAACGTGTTCTGCAAGACCAACAGCGTAGGTGTACTTTAATCGCTTAGCGCCACCCATTCTCTCCTCATGCGCACCATTTTCGAGAAGATAGTTTTGGTTCGCGCGCGGAATTGCCTCATCCTCGGCTGACCTTGAGAAAATTCGATCATGGATCTGAATTATCAGACCGTTCTTTGTGACAAAGCCGAAACGAGCGGGGCCACAGGCTCGCGAAGCCTGCTCAACCACCTGATCAATTGCTCCCACGGATCGAGGTGATGCGCTGGGATCCGCCGCTAGTTTCGCTACGAGATCATCGGTCTCCCTATATCGCACATAATAATGAATGCCATCGCTTGTTGAACCCTTTACATGCTCACGCCGAGCTAAAATCGGTTCAATTTCCAAGATCTCGCGCTTGTATTGCTTAGCCCACTCCGCGAGGCGCTCCAGGCTCGGTCCATATGCAGCTATTCGAGGGAATCTCCCGTCACTAGTCTCAGGAGAACCGACGAACTCAATAATTGCATAGCCCTCACGGGTCAAACGATTCGTACGACCAAGTTCGGCGGGAAGGTTAGCACCGTGCAGATGCGCGCGTCGAAGATCCACGGACGTCAACGCTGCGGTAATCCGTGCGCCGGCGAGCCCTCCACCGATCGGCACAAACGGCGCGATATGAGGACTGGGAGTGCCTGGCACATCCGGGGTCGGGCGCCCCAATACTCGGCCAAGCAAATCAAACATAAGACTCCTCTACCTTCTTCAGACCAGAAACCGCTTCCTACTTCTTGTTCTGAGCATCACCTTGCATCCACGTCTTTCTCGCTTTGGCAGCAACAGCGGTCAATACCGCACCCGTGGGCGCCCCAACGGCGCCGTAAATCCAAGGAGTGATTTGCCCAAAAAGAGGGAAGCCGAGAGTATAGGCGACGAAGGCTGCCTTCACTTTCGGATCCTGACTACGCACAGAGTTATCGATTATTCCCTCGATCGCTCTTGCAACAACATGGTACCGATTTAGGAGCTGCTCCTGCACCGCTGGGAGGATGACTTTTCGATCGCCATACTGGGCTACGCGCTCTCCAATAGGAAGGCCCTTAATCTGAATCTCGATCTGTCCCATCGCTTGATCTTTCTCGAAGTTCGAACCAGTCGCCCAAACTTTCTCCTTTTCATCAATATACCTAACGACCTCAATAAAACTCATCAAAGGTTCCACTAAATCCGTCTCGACAAATCCGCGATTTAGGGGATTCCAGGTGGACGAGAATCGCTTACCCTTGAACAACACGGTCAGGAGCTTCGCGGGGACCTCGTACCCAAGCTTAAAGAAGTCCAGCGGACTGATCGTATGACGCGGAGTAAACTGGCTAATTTTAATGTCCGGATGTCTCTCATCTCGCCCACGCAAGTCGATTTTTATCTCTTCAATGAAACTGTCCCGCGCGTTCCACTGACCCATCGCCGCAGAAACACGTCCATCCAGTGAATAGAGGTAATCCCAAGCTGCGGCAGCGCTCGGTTCCTTAACTCTAAGCTCAGCAATATGATCTCTTAACTTCTGAGCCAGCGGGGCATGCAGAGGATCATTATTTGCTGCCTCCTCCCATGCTCTCAGCTGCCCGGTGTTTCGTATGTCAAAACCGCCAACAGTAGGCGCTAGGGTTTGCGTGGAAAATCCACTTGGCGAACTTGAATTTTTAAACTGGACTTGCAGAACTCCGTTGAAATAGTCCGCAAGATCCTTTGGCATTGGAACAGGTTTCGGTTTCGGGCCAGAAGGATCTGTGTAGTCGACCGGGTCGACCAGGGAGTCGATGAATCTTGCCGTGCGTACCGCCGCGCCATGCAACGATTTTGTCCAAGGATCGAGAAGCTTTTTGTCCAGCTGAACCGCCGATTCCCAAGCCTGGCGCTCTGGACGCGAAAGAGTTTTCAGAAACTTCGAAAACTCCTCGCTGACCTGTTTCGTTTCAAAGTCAGAACTTCGAGCGGCGAAGGCACGCCACCTCTCCATACGTCCAGGAGAGTCGAATGTGAATCCACAAACTGCGGCAGCTTCAAGACGTCCTAGCAGCGAAGGATTATGGACGCGAAGCGAGTCTTTAACAGGCTGGATCATTTGATCTCTACGCTGAAGCAGAATTGCATAGCGCTTCTCGCTTGGCGCTACCTGCTTCGACACGTTCTGCATGTACCGGTCGACCTGATCTTGCAGTCGCTTCAAATCATTCGGGCTCGTTTTCGCACCCGCTGCTCGTGCATCATTAAAACGACGCAGAACATCGAGGCCCGAGTCAATCTCCTTTCGAAGGAAAATTACTGATTCAGCTAAATCTACAACGTAGCCAAGACCCATCGTCTTCGCGATTAACTCTGTAGCATTCCGTACCCGCACCATGTATCCGGCGGGCGTTTTTGCTGACTGCACATCAAGTTGGAGTGGGGCTTGGATGCGATTGCCAAGAATGCGACGCAATAGGGTCATTGAGGTGTCGTAGGCCTTTGCCCCCACCTTTAGGCCGATAAACAATCCGACACCCGTCGCAACAGTCGCTGCAAAGACAGGATTAACCGCCCCCACTACCGCGAAGGTGACCTTCGAAGCGGCCCAAAATGCCCCATACCCAATGGCCGGAGTCGCCACAAACTGCGCAACCTTGAATACATCAATAAACGAGGGACGTTCAAACTTCGGTAGATAGGCAAATTCTCGAAGAATATTTGTGGGGTTCCAACGATGATTCCAGAAGCCGTTTGCGATGCGACCCAGACCGCCGAATCGACCGCCTCGCCCTGCGCCAGCGTTCGGTCCATTGACTATCCCGGGAATGATGGCTGCACCGCCCGCGCCATGAGGAGCTACTGGTAAAACGGGGACGCCCCCACCGGCGCCCTTGGCGTTCATCGGACCTGTAGTACTGGCCTGTGCCGAAGAAGACCTCGACCCCGTCGCGACGCCCCTACTCCCTAAATCACTGGACGATTGTGTTTGGATGTTATTCGTCGCGCGGGCTTTTTCAATCAGCGCGACCGCCACGGAGGAACTAGCACTAGACGGGTCGGCAGCGGCCACCGCTCTTTTCGCTACTTCTATGTCCGCTAATGAAAGTGTTTTGAGAGCTGATTCGAAGGCATGGCTATTTTGCTGAGCCTCTCCCAGTAATGCCTTTCCCAGCGCCCGTGAAAGTTTACCTAAAGTTGCCTCACACATTGGCCTGTAATCAGCGACTGCGGATAGTGCTTTGGTCGATGAACTTGCTTCGTGGTATCTCTCCAGCATGCCGGCGATGGGCGTCGACGGGGAGAAAAAGATCTCCCTGGATTCTCCTTGAGTCAGGGCCTTACTAATTTTCCCAACTCTCTGGACGAGATGGTCTAGTCTCTCTTGTTTCTCAGAGATCCCAAATGCCTCTTGCATGAGCGAACGTGCGACAGGCGCACGCCCCCCTCGCTTTACGCCAAGCTCTACCAAAGGTGAGCGGTCTTCCTTCAAATTCATTGCCATGACACCCCTACTCCTCTGTGCGGATCTCGAATACTGACATGTTTGTTATGGACGAATTCAGTCTAGGGGTGCCTTATTTTTCAAATCGCTGAGAGCCCTATATCTCTAACAAACTCAGCTTACTATGCCAGTTAAACAGTGGCGAAAGCTCATCAGCACTTTCGCACTCAGAATAGATTCGCTCCTTTGGTCGCGGTGCTCTCTCATGAGCATCTCGCCATCAGCGCAGCCAATCTCCGCAATATTAGCTAATCTTTCCGGTTGCCATCGGCGATCCCAATCGGATTGGGGATGCCCTCAAGGGTCGGGGCATTATTTGGATCTCCGCCCGTTGCCATCCAAGTAGCAACCTTCGCAGTTTGATCCACCGACTGACTATAAATCCCTTGAATCTGATCCATCGACGGCATGGATTGATTAATTGCGCCAGCGGCATTGGTAAGTTCCCCGCCCCAAGTTCCAGAATTATAAGCTGAGGAAACCGCCGCACCTCCGTACATCGCATCCAGCTGCGACTGTGCCTGTGCGCCGCCGGAGAGGAACGCCCCGCCTGCGGCAAAGTAATTTGCTGCGTCCTTCGTGCCCGAGCCGAGCATCCCGGACATTGCCATCCCCATCATGCTGCTAGGCTTTGATCCAGGGCTCACCGCACTAGAGTCAACTCCAAGAGCACTCAGGTATCCCGAGGTCTGGTTTGCAAAGTCACGACGCCCCTCCCACGCCCCCATCTCGGCATTGAACTCTGCATGTCCACCTAAACGAGATTGCTGATTCCCAGCAGCCGTACCCTGGAATCCGTAGCCAAATCCCGCGACGGCTGCGTTGGCTTGCCCACTCATCAGTCCAAGCCCGACTCGGTTAAACCCGCGATCAATCGCATTGCTCCCTACGGCGTTTATTCCCTCACTAATCCCTCGACGCATGTGCTCATCAAGGTTTCCCGCCGCCATCGCACCCAAAACCGACCATGCGCCAGACTGCCCACCAGAGGCACTCCCAGCCACTCCAGTCGGTCCAGCTCCTCGTGTGGGAATTCCTCCTCCGAGAACTCCCGATCCACCGGTTCCTCCACCAAGCGAACCGGGCACTACGCCTCCACTCCCACCGGCAACACCACCAGAAGTAGCTCCTCCACCCAGTCCTCGAGACTGCATGCCGTCGGGCACTCCTGCAAGTTTATTGAACCCGGCCATCGCCTCAAGTGCTGCGATTCCGTGAGCCGAGGTCCAAAGATTTGCCATCCCAAGGCCCGCAGATAGATTGGAGCGCGCCATCCCAGAGTTCATCCCATTAACTGAGCTCAACCGACCAAGGCCTCCCTCGGCAGCATTAGCGAATCGTCCCGCAAGATCGTGCTGTGCCTGCTCGTTTCCTGCTTGAATCGCTCGACCTGCAATGCCCTCTCCTCTAAAAGCCTTAGCAGTTCCAGCTTGGGAGACACTGGCTGAGTTCGCGGCCGCGGCATTTCTTAGACCTCCCGTAAATGCCTGACTCGCCGCCCTTCCACCATCGCTCTGCGCACCCTGAAACAGATTGCTCGCGAGGCCAGCGGCTCCAGCCTTTGCGCCGAGCACTAGCTGTCCAGTTACCGCAGGGACAGCGAAGTAAAGCGCAGACATGATGTAAATGTAGTAACCGTTCTGAATGTCGATATCGATCGATGATCCAACCAACATGGCGCGATCAAACACCGCAAGCAGATTCTGCCATGCTTCGCGTAGTCCGTCGGCACCGCTGACGGTCATGCCATCTACAATAGCGGGGACCACTGGACAATCGGGACCGCCAACACGACAGGTCTCGACGTTCACCTTCGCCCAGTTTTGCATCTCTACAATATGGCCGCTCAAATTCTGGGCAGTAGAGTTATTTCCCATGATGGCCCAGATAGTGCGCTCGAGCACAATCACGATTGCAAAGCCGACATCCCAGAGCTTGACCCAGGCCCAAAATGACATCCAAGTGAACAGAGTCTTATGCCAGCCCGGCACCACGACCACGACACAAACAAATGGGTACATCATGGCGAACAAATAGAGCAGCACCCCTTGCAAATAAGGTGTCATCAGTGCCCAAACGTAGATCTCACCAAACTTAGATTTGCCGCCGGTTTCTGCGATGAAACGGTTAGAATCATTCCCCGCTGTGGCACTTTGCTGAAGGTACCGAGAATCAACGACTTTGGGGGCGATTGCCATCTCATTCCTAACCAGATGGACAAGAATGAGGTCTTGAAGAAATGCGCGTAGCTGCGTGGCATCCTCGAGTTTCTTACCACACTGATCTCTCAGATCCCATCCGTAGAAGAGATTGAAGATCACTTGGTCGCTATTCATGTTCTGAGGAGCGGTGGAAACCATCTGGTAATACGCCTGTCCTGCTTCCCAGCGCATGCCGTTGATCACGTAAAACATGAGGTCCGCACAGGACATGTTGTCTTCGTTTTCAAGATAGGTGTCGATTCGAGCGGCCCCTGGGTGTGTAGGAGGAATCGGAATCTGAAATCCTCCACCAAACCCAAAGAATCCAAAAAATGGAATGGAAGGAGGAAGGTAACTGAAGGAATAGTCCTGGTAGAATCCTGGCAAAGTTCCTTTAAGATTAGCACCCGCTGTGGAAATGTTGCCAGTACTCGCACGGTCTGGATTCCACCACGAACGCCGCACTGATCGAGGTACTGGAATAAGCTGGTTTGAAAGCGCCTTGGTTACATTTGAGTAATTTCGAGGAGTAGAGGTACTTGAGTTACATTGTGCCGCAGGCGCTGTGCCACCTACTCCGTTTGTCGGCGCAGTCACACCTCGAAATACCGAGTAAGGAATATCTCCCGTCTTTGAATTTGACGCGGCGATTAGGTTCCCAGGCTCAACCGAACGCGCGAGAGTATCGCCACACTCTGAACTCAAGAATGTCACTAACGCGTCACGCACATCGCCGTTGTGCAGGCGTGCTCCAGTGATACGATCGAGCATCGGCCACTTGGTATTGGAGAGAAGATAATACTGGTCGGCACTCGTTGAGGCGAAGCCTTCGGGCGCCTTCAGAATCCCAGAGCTTGCGTCATCACTACCGACTTGCTGGTACACGCCAGTCCACACCGTCAGCCACTGCACGGTGCTGCTTATGAGAGAATCAAACCACAGGAAGAGGGACGATACCTCGACGGGATTGCTCGGCTCGTCATACTGTGAGATTTGAATTTGCCCCCAACCCATAAGCCCAGGCCGAGCGCGCGAGCGCGCCACAATGTTGGAATTCTTCAAGCCAACTTCTGCCAGCTTCCATACTTCGGTTTGATCTTGGGCGATGTTCGCCACGCACCATGACGTTCCAAGTGCGGGTACGGTCGTCCCCAGAAGAAAGTGGTAGATGCCA
>JBGSMV010000019.1:0-22705 GCA_041739995.1 Bdellovibrionota bacterium | reverse complement strand
TGAAACTGATGCTGGACATCAGTATGATTGGCACAACGCCCCCGCCAGACAGTGGGTGATTACCCTCCAAGGCGAAATAGAAGTGCAACTTCGGGATGGTACAACTCGAAGATTCGGCCCGGGTAGCGTTTTGCTCGCAGAGGATCTCAAAGGCTCTGGTCACGCTACAAAAGTTGTGGGCTCTGAACCTTGGAGGTGCGCGTACTTACCGTTTAGCGGCGAAATGCGCGTATAACAATCAAGCCTAGCGGAACTTCGTCCGCTGACTGTAGCCGTTGTGTCGGAACAACTCATGAACTCAGCCCAGCCCTCTAATACTGGACGTTTCGAACTAATGACTCGGGAGAGTGATTGGGACTCGCTTGTTGCCTTTGATCGTCGATGTTATCCAGCGGAATGGTGCGTCGATGTACAGTGGTACCATGAATCTTACGAGAAGGGTTATATTAGCTGGTTGATGTTGGTTGACGAGAAAATAGCCGGTAATTTTCAGTTACGCGATCATGATTCCAATAGTCGTTATGTATCCGGAATCGCGGTTTTACCCGAGTACCAAGGGCGTGGTCTTGGAAAACAGCTTCTTGCAAAACTTCTGGAGCTCTATGGAGACTCGGAGATTGTCACTCGAATTCATGAAACCAACCTACGATCGCGAAATCTCTTTGAGTCAGGGGGCTTCGTGTGGACCCACCAGCAGCAGGATGAGAAGGGAACTTGGAACTGGTGTAAACGTCTCGGTACGGCACAACACTCAAATCCAGCGGACAGTGAAGTGCCGCTGCTTTAAGCCGTTATACCCGCAGTGAAATCTGATTGATGATTGAGTAAGAAGTATGCAGGCCGCAACCAACCAAGACCAGAGTCGCACCGTTAGTCCAATTGAAGCACTGCGACATTGGTTTGCCGCACTCGACCCAGCATGTCTTGCCGAAGATATTAGCTGGACTGTTTCGGCGGGTTATCCTGTCTCTCAAAATTCATACTCGTCCCGTCGTGAAGTATTCGAGAAATTCTTTCCCGAATTGCGCGCGCATTTCTCTGAATGGCGAGTCGAGACTTCGCGCTTTACCGAATCAGGCGAAAGAGTCGTGGTTGAGGGTCAATACGTCGGTAAAGTAAAAGCAACCGATGCCCCGATCGAAATTGGATTCATACACATTTGGACAGTGCGAGAAGGGCTTATCGTAGAGTTACAGGCAGTGGCAGATACTGCGCAATTTTCGAAGCACGGCTTGCTTGGTGGTTTAGGCGTTGGAGAGCGGGCATAACAACCAAGTCCAGCGGATGCCGTTGGCGCCGCTGATTTAGTGCCGGTATCTTTTCTTGAAGATCTCTGATCAAAAGACTCTTAGAATTCCCTCTGGTCCGTTCATCTCGATGTGGAGTTGGCTGATAACATCCCACCCAAGTAGCCCGTCTACTCCCGGGAAATTATCGAAGTCATAAACACCGACCTGAGGCTTGAGCACCTTCTTTCCAAGAAACGTAATGGAATCAACCTCAATTATATAGCCATCCTGCGCTGTGCCGGTGGCTCCTAAGACCTTCACCGTCCTCAATGCGTTGGAGGCAGAATATCCAATATCTTCGATTAATCCTGTATCAATCTGGGTGCAGGCAGCACCGGTGTCGAAGATAAGATTGACCCATTGTCGAGAGCGAGGCCCTGCTATAAGCACCTTTACTTCAGGCACTTCCTGGGTGAGATCAATCTTAACTGTTTTCACGAAACGATTCTTGCAATGTTCGCACTCATTACCGTGCCGTAGGGTGTTCTGTGATCTCCAACATAAATTCTGGCAGCGTCTACAGGCTCTGCCTCTAAAACGAGCTTGTTGAATTCCTTACGATTCGGCGCGTTGATTCTGACTTTCCCAGACTTTGGATGTGGCTCGCCCTCTGGCCAGTCGTAGTCCACCAACTGCACCCACTGATGCTGAAATTCCTCTTGTATCTGGGTCCAGTCTAGAATCTTGTTCATAATAGGAACATTGTAGAGTATTGCTGGGGTTGCTTCAACACGATTTGAGAGTTGGAAAAGACAACAAACGGATCGATCTGATTTCGCGCACGGGCGCCGCGTTTAGCGGCCTAACGCCCGTTTTTCATTGCACCCGCGCCCGAAACAGATCCTCCTCGCCGTTGTCCCACGGAGTGCATAAGCAATGAGTGCCGATCCAATTCATTCCGATGTCTCCATCGGCCATGTCCACCTGAAGGTTGCTGACCTGGACCGAGCACTTGAGTTTTATTGTGGCGTGCTGGGGTTTGAAGTGACGCAGCGATATGGAGCTGGTGCGGTTTTTATTTCGGCTGGTGGCTACCATCACCACATCGGCTTGAATACTTGGGAAAGCCTTGGTGGATCACCACCGCCCCGAGGTTCCACCGGATTGTTTCATTTGGCCATACGTTACCCGTCGCGCAGCGCACTGGCGGTCGCGGCGCGCCGTCTCCGTGCCGCAGGTATCGCGCTCGATGGCGCTAGTGATCACGGTGTAAGCGAGGCCCTTTATCTTCGCGATCCGGATGAGAATGGGGTCGAGTTGTACTGGGACCGACCGGCCGACGAATGGCCCCGTGATAAAGATGGCATGATTGCCATGGTTACCGACCCCTTGGACGTAGAGAGTCTACTCAATCATGAAGCGGCATGACAAATCGCTCAACACGGACAAGTCGGCTGGCACTTCGCCCGCTTTAGTTGACACCGGAACATATGAGTTTCATCGGTAGAGCGACGAGATTAAGGCGACCGCGGGCGCCATACTCTGGCTTGGTGGGAGTGAGGTCTCAGGACATGTCAGGGTCACTCCAAATTCATCCGTGAATGTTCTCGCAATCGTCTAAATAGTATAGGTTAGGCAAAGCAGCGCACAGGCCTTGACCACCGACATCCTGCATATTGGCTTTAGTGTGTTGCAGGGACTGCTGCCAGCGAGGCATTGCTCCAATGGTATCGAAATTCTCTATCAAGAAATTCGAATTTCGCTGGAGCAAACGCCCTTAAGCGCTCAGGTGCGGTGAAGTACTCAGCGAACGCTTCCGCCCAGTCTTCCCAAGGGTTGGTACGACTGTAAGGTACAAGACTAAATCCTGCTCCCGCGTCATGTGCAAACAGGAATCCATGCACCGGGAGTAGCACGAGGATTCGATCGTGAACTTGCACCGGAACTCCGATCGGACAGGGCACGCCGTCAAGAGTTACCGAAAGGCCGCCGTGCTCGACGCTGAAGCGTTCTCGAGCGATCAGTTCCCAGCCACTGAGCGCTACGAACTCATCAAAGTCATACCTGACATCACCTTGCTCGATTGCGAGACGGAAGGACCTGTCAAGCCCTACGCCACCGCTGCTATTTCCCAGCTGCAGTGCATGACCAATCTCATGAATCAAGGTGCGCTCCAAAGAGGTTGCGCCGGGGTACATGAATTCTACCATGGGATTTTCAACCGCTAATTGCGCGATGCGGATGCGCCCAGTGTGCTCGCGTACACCAAGCACCGAATCTCCCAACCATGACACGCGTTGAATCTCAAATAACATCGGCGTGGTGAGCAACATGCCTTCGGGCAAACGCTCCAGCGCCGAACGAACTTGACCCAGTTCTTTGAAGCTCCATTCAGTAAGTCGTGCACCTTCATCGTCCACTCCGGCCGTGAGTTGAATGCCGTACTTAAACTCGAGCTCCATGCGCAGTTGAAGGGTGCGTAGCTCCTGGCTGAGCGTGCCGAGAGATTCGCTCTCTGATATGCTCGACAGCTTTTTCGATAGCGTTTCAAGATCACTGCGGGCCTGTGCGATGTTGATTGACATCTCCTGAGCGGCGATGCTTTCAGCTAAACGCGCATCTTGATTCACTTCGAGGTGTCGTCGGTCCAGGAAGTTGGTGAGTGAGTGAATCGTCTCGAACAGGTCGAGTTTGTTTGAAAGTTCGTTTGATGATGAGGGCAGAGTGTCAGCTCTTGCGCTAGAATAAAGAACCGCTATCGCAGCGAGTTCTCGAAGTTCCACGCTCGAGCTGGTGAGCAGGGCTTCGGTGCCTATCTCTTCAACAAGTGCTTTTAAATCGGCAAGTGTGCGACTGCCCCTGAGTAGCACAGCGCCAAAGGCACGCGTGTAATCATTCTCGCTTTGAAGCGCATGACGCAGTAGCGCTCCCTCCTCTTGAGCAGAGAGGAAGTACATCGCATTGTCTAGTTTCGACATTAAAAAGTCAGCGGCCTGCGGATTAGATCCGGCTGCGTCTAGTAGCGTGGAGACGAAACTTAAACGCTGTGAACTTGATGCGTATTCCAGCACCGCTACAAGTTCATGTTCTGTGTTGGCGTGCCGAAGTTGCTCCGGCAGTGTCGTTCCGTCTGGCAAATGTTCGGCTATGTCGCGAAGTAACCCGAGCGCGATCGCTTGCGTTGAGTCACGAAGGCTTGCGTCGCTTTGGTCTCCCCACAGCATGAAGTTAATCAAGTTTTCAGCTTCATCGAGTGGCAAAGTGAGAGGGCCCTTTTCGGGGTCACTCGACACAAGACCGGGCAGCGAATGGTGCGCGCAGCAGCTGGAGATCTCAGCCAGAATCTGCTCAATCGATGGTGTGTGGCCGCGCAGCGCAGGCGAGATTGATTCATCGCTTAAGGAAATGAAATGGACGAGCGCTGGCGGAGCTTTTTGTTCAGGAGTGAGCCCATCGAGATCAACTGGAGGAAGAAACGCAACCATATGAGAACCTCAAAAAAAATTTAAAATACCTAAGTGAAGCTCCGCGGCGATAACCGCAAGCACAGGGCGCACGGCACCTTTCGAAAGCGTATTTGTGCCTTCGTGAGCTTCACAGTGAGAAAACCTGAAGGTGGTCGCTCTTCCAGCGTAAAGGTGGCGAGGCGACCCGTGTTGAGAACCTGTGGCGTGTGTGGGACGAGACCGGCCCCACAGTTCCTTGCGTGCGAATTGGGATGCGGAGTGAGAGGAAACGTTGCCTCGGGGCGACAAGGTAGTGTTTTGCAATTGCGTCCCGAGTGGAGGTCAGGGCGGCCTAACCTCCTGATTTTGAAAGGCGCATCATTCCGGATCGCTTCGGAGCGACGCTGCCGAATGTTCATTCAAAGTAGGGGTGTGTGACACAGGCACAGACGACGACGTCCCGCCGACTTGTCCCCCGAAGCTTTCCTATCCTCCGTAGCCTTCGCGAGCGAGGAAGCAAAGGGGGAAGCCTACTCGAGTTAAATGGCAGCACAGGTACATGTGAGCGAAGGCGGACCCTAACAAACAGGGCTGTGTCACAGACTCCTACGGTGCGTCAGAGTTGAATAGATCGATGAATAGGCCAAGAAATCGACGCTTCAGCGCATCGACCGCCCCATCAGTTTGGTCGAGGTTGCTCTGAATTAAGATGGTGGTGGTTGGGAAGAGAATAGCGGGGGTAATAAGTGGAGCTGGCGCCCTGAGCGCTCGCGTTACACAATCGGCAGGAGAAAGTAGAGTCTTCCACCGTAGATTACATTACTGGCTGTGGGACTTAGTTAGGTCAAGTTTTCTTGAAAGTTTTTGAGCATAGGTAGTTCCCCATGGAAATAGGCATGAACGGCGCAGGTTGGGTTGCAATGCGGTGGGCGAGCCTTTTGACCCTCACCTTTATGGCGTGTCCCCCGGACCTTCATGCGGAGTCACTTCCGGTCGTATCGGTGCGCCTTTCAACCCCGCAAATTCTTAGCGAGGCCTCTCCAAATAAGTCTGCGAAGAGCGCATGTGCGGACTGCGGGACGCAATTACGTATGACGACTTCGTTTATGATCAAGGACGAATGGAAAGTGTTTGGGCCGGAGGCTGAGGATCAGGGGGAGAAGCATCGCCCTCTAAAAATTTTCCTCCAGGATACGCCTGGCTACGAATTGAAATCAGTGCAGTGGCCCAATGATTTGGCACCGACAGTAACAAGCGTCGAGAAATCCGTATCAAAGGAAGATCAAAATCGAAGTGCAGTGGCAGCCGATGTCGGAAATCAGCCGAGTCAAAAGGACCTGGCAGGAGCTGACTCCAAAGCTCATATGGATGATGCTCACATAATTAAAACTCCGCGTGATTTGTCCGGCAATTTCGACGCGGTGTTGGTGGTTGATCGTCTCAAGGTAGTGCCAGCAGCTTCAGACTCTGAGTCGGGAAAGGCTGAGCGTCCGGCAAGCTCAGAACCCAGGGGTACGACAAAGCAGACCGATAGTGGTCAGGAAGTTGCTCTGAACAATACTGAAGTTCTCACTGGGGCGAGTGAGGCTCCCCCATACGGAGAGGCCCAGAAGGGAATTGGCACCGTAAGAGCAACGTGGACCGCATGTCGTTTGCAGGAGTGTATCCCGGGAGAAGCCACGCTTCTTTTCACCCTCCCTGGTGGACCTTCGCCGTAGCTCGGCCAAGCGAGAGAAAAATCGCCTAGCCCCCTTGGGTGGGCCGAGTCGCCAGGAGGCCTTTAGGCCCCGCGTTTGGCCTTAATTTCAAGCTTTATTTGATCTAAATCGCTGCTTAGGTGTAAATCACAGCGCACTAAATTCAGGAGCAATCGTGGGTAATTACATTAAAAATTCGCATATTCAGCCAGGGTGTCGCGGTGAGGTCCAAACCTCAGCAGTGAACACCTTCATGTCGGTCGTCCTGCCTTTATTTCTGACGTTTGCGCTGTTTTTTGGAGTTACGGGCGCACAGGCTCAACAGGCGGCAGAGGCTCCTAGCGCTGGCATTTCGCTTAATCCTGCCCAGTTTGGAGAGAATATGCCCCCAGGGCAGCTCGGTCAGGCGGGTCAGGGCGGGTTTGATTCAGGACAGTTAGGGGGAGTGCCCGAGCAGAGGGGCGGCTTCAGCGAGGTGCTGTTTAAGATGATGCCCATGTTCGCCATGGTGTTTTTGATCTTCTACTTTATGGTGATTAAGCCCCAGCAGCAGAAGCTCAAAGACCAGCAGGGGCTGCTTAAGTCGCTCAAGAAGGGCGATACGGTGGTGACGACTGGAGGCATCGTTGCTAGGTTTTCAGGCATTGAAGGCGATATTGCGGTGCTTGAGCTTTCCCCAAATGTGAAAGCGCGCTTTGAGCTCTCGCACGTTTCTAGGCTGTATGATCCAAAGAAACCTGGGGTCGCAGATGCGAGCCCAGCAACCAAGGACGGGGAAAAGAGCGATAAGCGTAAGCCTGCGGCTTGAGGATCGGCACTTTTGGTGCAAACAACGTTGTCCTTCAGTTGAGTTTTTGAATTATTACCACCGGAGGTGTTCCGGGTTGGCTATTTGCGACATGTAGCAGTGTATGAGTGAAAGCGTAAGAAACCGATTAATCGTGGTTGCGGGGGCGATAGTTTTCGCAATTATTTGTCTGCTTCCAAACGTCTCACCGAGCTCGTTTCAGCGCGAGAATGGCGAGAGTTTTTGGCTTTCTCGCCCCATTAAGTTGGGACTAGACCTTAAGGGCGGAGTGCATCTTATGTACGAGGTGCAGACCGAAGAAGCGGTCAAGAGCAGGATGGCCACGGTGCTGCAAGGCATTCGCGGCGAGTTACGTAATGAAAAGATTGCGGTTACGCGAGCCACTGTGGACGCCAGCGGGGCGGTGGAAATCACTCTACTGACGTCTCGCAATGTTGAAAAAGCAAAGCAGGTAATTGCCGAGCGCTACCGTGGCCAATTAAATTTCAAAGAACAGTTGCCAGGCGAAGGTGACCGAGTAGTGCTCGCCTTCGAGGTACCCGCCACTGAGGCTGCCTTGATTCAACGCGAATCGGTGGCTCAGGCCGTCGAGACGCTTAGTCGTAGAGTAAATCAGTTCGGCGTTGCTGAGCCTTTGGTTCAGCGCGTGGGTGAGCGCCGTATAATGCTGCAAATGCCTGGTGTGCAGGATATTGAATCAGTCAAGCGCGTCGTGGGCAAGCTAGCTCAGTTGGAATTTCGATTCCTGCCAAATTCCGGTGCTGAAGCAGGAACTACGGTTAAGCTCAAAGATCGAGAAGGCGGTAGTGTTTCTGTTGAAGACACGGTGCAGATGACCGGTGACTCAGTGCAGAGTGCGCGTTGGCAGCGCGGCCAGACAAATCAGGTGCAAGTGCATCTAACCATGACCACAGAAGGTACACGCACCTTTAGACGTATCACTGCAGATAATGTTGGACGTAACTTAGCGATCATCCTCGATGGTGAAGTGTATTCAAGTCCTCGCATCAATGAGCCTATTCCAGGTGGTCAGGCCGAGATCTCCGGAAGTTTTACGCCGCAAGAAGCTTCAGAGCTTGCGATGATCCTCAGAGCCGGTGCTCTTCCGGCTTCCCTTAAGGTTCTCGAGGAGCGCACTGTCGGACCAACTCTTGGTCAACAGTCGATTCAGTCCGGAATAGCGGCAAGCGTGGTCGGCATACTCGTCATCACCGTTTTCATGATTGTGTATTACGGAAAATCAGGTGCTGCGGCGATGGCCACCATCGTGCTTAACGTCGGTATGTTGATGGCAATCCTCTCGCTCTTTGGCGTGACCTTGACCCTCCCCGGACTTGCTGGATTGTCGCTCACCGCGGGTATGGCAGTTGACGCCAATATCATTATCTTTGAGCGTATTCGAGATGAACTCCGGCTCGGAGCGAGTCGCGCGGCTTCCGTCTCCGCGGGGTTTGATAAGGCCTATAGTGCCATTATGGACGCGAACCTCACCACTATCTTAGCGGGACTCACGCTCTACGCGTTGGGATCGGGGCCGGTGCTTGGGTTTGCGTTGACGCTTTCGATCGGTGTGGTGACTACAGTGTTCTGTGCGGTGTTCGTCTGTAAGTTACTGTTCGATATTTTCCCGCTGGCCGGCGGAAAATATGGGCTCTCGATCTAGCAGCTAGCAAATTTAAACAGTTGGTCACAAAGTTTCCGGTGCACCAATCAGACAGGGGCTTTTTGGCCCAGGGGACAGAAGGACAGAGAAGAGGAAGGTATTATGTCACGATCGCAGACATCAGGTTCTGAGAAAAAAATGTACGACTTCATGGGGAAGCGTGTGATTTTCATCCCGCTCTCTATCCTCCTCACGATAGCCACGATCTACATCTGGATTGCGCGTGGACCTGCAAAGTACGGCATCGATTTCGTTGGTGGTACCAACGTGTTGGTGAAAGTAACCGGTAACGCAGACTTGGAGAAAATGTCCAAGGTACTGGAGGCTCAGGGACTTTCTGGTGTGACCGTTCAGTCGTTTGAAGTGCAGAGTCAAGACTACTCCATTCGGGCGGGGCTAGTTCAGGGTATTGATGCCAAGCAAGTGCGTGAAAAGGTCGAGGCGGCTTTGACCGAGTTACACCCTGGTGCTTTTGAGGTGCTCCAAGTGGACTCGGTAGGTGCCACCATCAGTGAGGAAGTGCGGGAGAAAGCGCTGATCGCTATCATCATTGGACTATGTCTTATCACTATCTATGTGACCTTTCGTTTCGAGTTTGCGTTTGCCCTTGGTGCGCTCGTTTCTCTTTTTCACGACGTGACCCTCGCGCTTGGTGTTTACCTTTGGGTTGGTCATGATTTGAATTCAGCCGCGCTCGCAGGGGCGCTCACGATCGTTGGTTACTCAGTTAACGATACGATTGTGGTGTTCGATAGAGCGCGCGAAGAGATCCGAAAGCGAAAATCTTTTGACCTTGAGCAACTTTTGAATGAGAGCGTTAATATCTGCCTGTCCCGCACCATCGTTACCACCGCTACTACAATGTCCTTGGTGCTCTCATTGCTGGTGCTCGGTGGCGGGTCAATTCAGGACTTGGCGCTGTTTCTCTTCGTAGGCATGGGTGCGGGTGTGTACTCGACCATTTACATCGCTTCTCCTGTTGTCTTGTGGTGGAACAAGATTCGCCCAGGCAAGCTGCTGGCCGGGGCTCGAGCTGCCACGGCTTCTTCTGCGGCCTAGGCGTCTGTGACACAGGCGTGTTTATGAGGGTCCGCCTTCGCTCGCATGTGCGTGCGCTACCATTTAATTCGAGCGGGCTTCCCCCTTCGCTTCCTCGTTCGCGAAGGCTACGGAGGATAGGAAAGCTTCGGAGGACAAGTCGGTGGGACGTCGTCGTCTGTGCCTGTGGCACAGACTCCTAGCGCCGATGCACGAACAAAGCGTGCTGGTGAGACTCGTCCACGTCAATTCGCTCAGTCTCGGACTCAGAGCTATCGACTGTAAATGTATTGGTAATGAATACTGAACCAGGCTGCATTTCTGCCTGGGCCTTTTCCCAAAGGCCCGGCATAGGCCCAGGGGCGAGGAAGGCATAAACCACGTCGAATGGTTCAAGAGACAAGTTCCAAAAGTTCCGCCACTGGATTGTTACGTTCGAGGCTCCAGAGCCCCAAACCCATAGCCGTGCAGCGGCGTAGGCCAGAGGGCTAATCTCCACCCCAACAAAGCTAGCCTGTGGACGGCTCTTCGCGAGAAACACCAGCAGTCTGGCGTTGCCGCATCCAAGGTCTATGAACTTGAGTTCCTTATCTGCTGGAATGAGCGCCAGTATTCTCTCATACATTTTTAGGTGGGTAGGGAAGTAGGGCACCCTTGTCCAAAACGTTGGCGCGTACAGCAACATGGCGACTACTAAAGCGGCGAAGGCTAGGCCTGAGGGGAGTTCGAGGAAAGTGTATAGAATTACCCCGGGGGCAAGCAGTAGATTAAAAAGTTGCCAAGGAAGCGAGAGCGATAGCCAGCGCGCAACGAAAAAGGCGACCAGTGCTTGCATGGCGAGTAGCAGCAGGGGGTGCACAAGCGCGTCTCGCACAAGCGAAAGAATTCCTATGCCGATTATCTGACAGAGTATGCTGAGTACCAGAAAGTACAGCGGAGCGCGGTGGCTTGCGTACCACGGTGCATGGGACGTGGCGGGTTTTTGGGCAGATGCTTTTGTGTGTGGGTTGGACATGGGACTTGCTTCTCCGGTTCATGGCACTTCTTCCGACGGTTAGTAGCGATGTCAGGGAAATGTCTTGGTAGATAAAAGTCAGATACGCCCCGACTCTCTTCCCCTTGGATATACTAGTAGAAAACCGAGTGGGCGCGCGACAGAAGAAATTGATGTGGGGCAATACGACGGGTTTAAAGTGCCTTTGCGACCTGTAGAACACCTCTGGCCCCCTGTCGGGTTTCGAGGAGCGTCTCCAACCCTAAAGAAATCAAGCGCCTGAAATTTCATATTCTTCCGCTATGGGGCGAGGTGCTATTACTAGTCGGAACCAAAGCGGCGTTATCATTCAAGGGTGCGATATGGACTGTAAGCAGCGAGTATTTCTTGTTCTCACCGGAGTAGTTTCTACGATTTTTCTTGGTGGGATGTTCTCACCAAGCTGGGCCGATGTGCCGACTAGCTGCAGTGCGATTGAGTCGTCTGTATCAACGGGAGCGCTAAATCGCGCGCTTCTGAATATTAAGGAATGCGAGCAAGAGGTTCAGGCACGCTACAAGGAAAAGTTCAGCGTGCTGTTTCCGGCTGAGGTTGACGGTTATCGAGTCGAGGAGCGACCCTCTACAAAAGTGTTGCTCTCGAAGGAGGACAGAGCTTTGTCGGGATTCACGCTTGGCCACCGTAGCTATACGAAGCCGGGGCTGGCCGAGGTTCACTTGACGCTCGAGGGTGGGGCGACTCAGATGATGGCGAATTTTTTCTGTGGCTCCGCGTTCCGCATCAAGGCGAAACAGATGTCAGTTGCTGGGTACGAAGCAAGTTTTAAAGATCGTGATAAGGGAGGGAACACGCTGATCGTATGTGTGAAAGAAGGCGGAGTTGTGATCAATTCCAAGAATGGAACGGAGGAGCAACTTAAAGGCTTTGCTGACGCGCTTGGAAAAGAGTTCTACCAGAAGGTCGAAGCAGTCGCTTTGTTGCCCTAAAGGATTTGCGCGTACTTCGACTGTGCATTTCTCAGACATCACCCGGCAACGCCAGCGGGGCATGCGAACCACGACCGAGGAGCGCAGTGGGCAAACGCGGTGACTCTTGCGGTTCGGGGTAACTATCTGGAAGATGCTTATCTAGTAAACAACTTGGGATCCCAGAGCGGACATATTTGTATGCTGTACCAACTACACCGTTCAATTTCTCTAGCCACGACACTTTCTGAAGCTTGGGCATTCTTTTCAGATCCACAGAACCTAAAGGTCATTACCCCGCCGTCGTTAGGAATGAAGATCATTTCGCCTGTTCAACACACAACCTACCCGGGGCAAATCATCGCTTATCGAATGCATCCGATTCCAATGTTGCCGATGACCTGGGTTAGCGAGATTACGCACGTTTCAGCACCACACTATTTTGTTGATGAGCAACGCTACGGCCCATATCGCATGTGGCATCATCAGCATATGTTGCGTGAAGTTGAAGGCGGAGTAGTTGCTGAGGATATTGTAGATTACATTATGCCCGCTGGCCCTCTGGGGGCACTGCTGCACCGGCTGTTTGTTTTCAAACAGATCAACGCCATTTTTGACTTCCGCAACAAAGTACTTGGTGAGCGCTTCGGGTTGATTTCCGACACCCGAAATTCTACCGGGATTTGAGGACTAGGTATAAGAAAGTACCCATTTACGCTGCACTGCTGAGATTTGCGATAGTATCACTGTTAGGCCATCAACCTAATTTCCGCAGCTGTCTAGAGCGATTTTTACCAGCAATGTGAAGCAGCCGTAGAAATTTTGGGCATTCGAAATGGCTTGATGCAGTGCAAACAGCCGCATGACGCAGACCTTTAGACATTGCACTCAGTTCACTAATTTTCTTGTCCAACTCATCTGCTTTGGCTGTAAGCAGCGCTCGATTTATCTTGGAGCCACTTGAAGAGAACGTCTCGCCAATCTCATCAAGCGAGAATCCCGCACGGCGCCCTAATGAGATCAAGGCGAGGCGCTCAATCACATTGGCATGATAGAGCCTGCGCAACCCCTTTCTGCCGCTCGAACGAATGAGACCTTTTTCCTCATAGAACCTTAGCGTCGAAGGTGGCAAACCAGAAGCCCTTGAAGCCTCAGAGATATCCATTGTTGCTCCTAACGATCTTTCGCTTGACCTCAAGTGAACTTGAAGTTGTACCTTAGCTGAAGAGCCAAGTTTACAAAAGTCCTGCGGAATGGTTCGGAGAGGTTGAAACTATATGCTGAGTATCGAATGGATGTTGGTTTACGCGCTATTGGGGGCTTTCATCGGGTTTATGGCGGGATTGTTGGGGGTTGGTGGCGGAGGAATACTGGTACCCTTGCTAACGTCAATTTTTATCTACCAGGGCATAGCGTTGGATAATGTCGTGCATCTGGCTCTCGGAACGTCGCTGGCTTGTATTATCATTTCTTCAGCAGCAAGTCTCCGCGCGCATGCTTCGAGAGGTGTTGTCATATGGAAGGTAGTGCACGGCATGTCACCCGGCGTCATTGTCGGCGCTTTCGCTACTACTCGCATATCCGTCAATGTGAACTCAACTTACATCGCAGTATTCTTTGCGCTCTTTATGGCGCTTGTCGCTTGCCAGATGCTTTTGAATTGGCAACCGAAAGTCAGCCAAAGGCCGCTCAGTTTCGGCGGCCTATTTTTTATGGGAATTGTAATCGGGTCAGTGTCATCACTCGCGGCAGTGGGCGGCGGATTCCTCGCCGTTACGTACTTAGGGTACAAAAGAATTGAGATGAGGCAGGCAGTCGGTACTTCCGCTGCTATCGGACTTCCGATTGCTTTAGCGAGCTCTGTTGGATACATGATTTGCGGCTGGGCAAAGACATCGAGCGAGTTGCATACGCTGGGATTTGTTCATGTCCCGGCATTTTTGGTAATATCAACGTTGAGCGTTATCACGGTCCCCTATGGCGCTCGTTTTTCGTGTAGTTTGCCCGATGCGCGGTTGAAAAAGATATTCGCCCTGATTTCGCTGGTGTTAAGCGCAAGGATGCTCTTCGCGGTCGCGCAATTTTGAGTGTCCCCGTTCTGAATCAGTCCCCAAAACGTTCCCCAAAGTATTGAAGCCTATTCCAGCAACTGCTTGGGCAACTCAGTGCGCACCGCGTTTCCGTAGTACCTTTCAAGCGTGCCGACGCACTCTTGAAGACCCACGGCATCCGAACTTGAAGGTACCTGAATCATCAGCCGGTAAATAAGGTCTCCGCGTGTGCCGTCTGGATGGGTCACCCCGCGACCCTTGAGGCGCAGCTCTGCGCCGCTTTGAGATCCTTGAGGGATTTTCAGCACAACTTGGTCTTCTAAGGTGGGTACCATTATTTGGGCGCCTGAAACGGCCTCTTGTACGGTAATCGGGACAAGACACACTAAGCCTTTGCGCTGAAGGTCCAGATACGGATGCGGCGCGACGCGGACTATGACGACTAGCTCTTCGTCCGAGCGCTTTGCGCGAGTTCGTAGCACCGAGCCGTCCCGTACTCCGGGAGGCAATCGAATCGAAACTTTGCGAGTGCCTTCGGGCTCTCTGATTTCTACGCTCTTTCTGCCACCATGAATCGCGTCTCTCATGGGGATTGAAACTTCAATGACAGACACTCGACTGGCGGGACTCGCATGTGGGCTTCGCGCAGCGTGGTGAGTTGCATTGTTGAGAGTCTCCGATTTCGGGCTCTCGGTGAAGAAATTGCGTAATGTTTTCGCTCCTAGGGAGCTAAAACGCCCCAGTGAGTGCAGGACTGAGTTTGACGAGCTTTGGTGCGAGGGCTTCTTGGTTCCGGGAGGCTGTGGATGGGCAGATGTACGGGCATTAGGCGAGGCTTGTGTCTGCGACTGATTCTGAGCGGCTTCGAATCGTTGGCGCGCGCGGTCACGTGCGGCGGCTCGACGAATTGCTTGTTGATAAGCAGCGTGCCCGCGGTCGAAGGCCTGACCACTCTCTTCTTCAAGTTGTCGGTCAAAATCTCTGCGCCGAGCCTGATCAGAGAGTACTTTGTACGCATCAGCGATTGCTTTGAAGCGTTCTTCTGAGTTCTTTCCTGGATTTACGTCGGGATGATAGCGACGTGCCAAGATGCGGTAGGCGCGTCTAATTTCCGCCACAGAGGCTAATGTAGTGACGCCCAAGGTCTCGTAGTGATTTTGATGCGCTCTTTGAGCAACTGCCACGCAAAACTCCGAGTAAACCAAAAAACATTCTCGTGCCTGCTGACCTCGTAAGGTGTTGACCAGGCTCGATTAGTAAGCGTGAAGGCCCGTTCTGGGGACTTCGACACGTGTCAGAGGCGGAATAGGGGATTGCCCAAGTTCTTCAGCCCCAACTACAGTTTTGATGACTATCAGGGGCTTTTGGAACTTGGTCAAGATTGGCTCACTGGAGGCCAATCAGTTCAATAATATACCAAGGCGAATCGCTAGGAAGTTCACGGAGGAATTATGGCTGTATCTGCAGCGGGGAGATCTCGTCGAGCGGTTTCGCAGGGTTGGACCAGGTTTGCAGAGGAAATCGTCCAAAAGGCAGGAGTCTTAGAAGACGAGACCGCCGAGGTCTTGGTGCGGGCGTTTTCTTGTGTGCCGCGCGATCAGTTTGTGGCCGAAGCTTTTAATCGACGAGCCACGGAAGACACTGCGTTGCCGATTGGATACGGACAGACCATCTCTAAACCATCCACAGTGGCCCGCATGTTGAGTGTTATTGGACTTCGCCGTGGCATGCGAGTGCTCGAGGTCGGGTGTGGCTCTGGATATTGCAGCGCCGTGATGGCGGCAGCTGGAGCGACCGTTTTTGCGGTCGAGTATGTCGGCTTACTTGCGCAGCAGACTCGACGGCGACTTGACGCCATGAGTTATCAAAATGTGATTATTCGCAGAGGCGATGGGCGGCGTGGGTGGGCTGAACATGCGCCATATGATGCCATTGTTGTTTCCGCAGCTTTTGAGACAATAGAGCCAGAGTTGGTGAGTCAGCTTAAGAGCCCCGGTGGGCGCATGGTGGCCCCAGTGGGGAATACCAGAGGGCAGATACTTACTCTTTGGGAAGCCAAGGGCGCAGGTGTTGCGCTCTATCAATTAGAGCCCTGTAATTTTGTAGAAGGCCAGTCTCAATAGAGGCCTGCTCTCATTTTCGATGCATGTGGTGATGGGGCGCGTTGTTTCAGTTCGGGAGAGGAAGGAGTCGTGTGGGTGAGCCATCCTCGAAATGCGCTAGTCTTATTATTGGTCTCGCTATGCACCACAAGCTGCAGCTTGTTTGGTGGTTCTCCACGAACCTTTGACTATCCGGTCCGGCGTGGAGACACGCTTTTTAGCATTTCCCAGCGCTACTCGGTCACCCTTGCCGAGTTAGTTGACGTGAACGACCTCGATGATCCCAATCGACTCTCGGTTGGGCAAGTGTTGCGAGTTCCTTCTGGAGGGCAGGGGCCGGCGATAGTATCGACTCGCCCACCAACGACGAAATCTGATGCAGGTTCCGCGAAGCAAATTCGACTTTCTGAAGCACGTCGCTACATTGGGCAGATGATTTGGCCTGCACCGAAGACCAGATTAGTTTCAAAGTTCGGCCCTCGTTGGAACAACTTCCACGAAGGACTTGATCTTGCTGGCCCCGTGGGCACGCCGATATACGCCGCTCTTGATGGGGTGGTGGTGTACAGTAACAACAAGATTCGAGGGTATGGAAACATTGTGGTTATCCGCTCTCCAGGCCTATTGCATGTATATGCGCACAACGATCGAAACCTGGTTAGGGTGGGTCAGACAGTTAAGCGTGGAGCTCGGATTGCTGAGCTGGGTCAGACCGGGCATGTGACGGGCCCGCACCTTCACTTTGAAACCAGAATCAAAGACCGAAATGGGAAGAACGTAGCGATAGATCCTCTGGTCTTCTTCCGTTAGTGGTTGCGGTCCTCCCGCCTCTAGTCGCCTACCAGGCCTCAAAATTCGTCCCCGCTACCTAAACCTTGACGTCCCGTGTCGCCGTGGTCACACTGTTACTAGTTGTCCGCGTAGCTCAGTTGGATAGAGCACAAGTTTCCTAAACTTGGGGTCGTAGGTTCGAAGCCTATCGAGGACGCCAATTCTTAATCAAATCAATTTGTTGCGGCGAGTGAAAATTTGTCGTGAATAGCGCTGATCCATTATTGATTCAATTGCCACAACATCTCTCAACCGGTGCCACTAGCCAGCGATGAGCTGGGCCGCGCGGAGCCGGGCACTAGATGAGTTTAGCAAACAGGAACAACGATCGACTCTGATGAGGCTCGAACAATATTGTTAATGAGAGCCACGAGTGTACCCGACGATGAAAAACAGAAACATCAATGTCCGGGATTGCTAAAATTACGGCCCCAATTGCTAAACAGCAAAAAAAATAGAAATAAAACTGCTAAAACTATACGCAGCAATAGAAACCCCACATAAAAAATTGCTGCACGTTCGCCCTGTCTCTCTTCTCGTTTGCTGTTAACTTCCTCGGTGTGAACTAGCTGCCTCTCTGGTAGGGCTGCTTCGTGCGAAGTTTTGATCGACGGATCGTTATCAGCTGTCGATTGTTCTTTATGTTCCAAAAATCCCCCGATGTGGTTTTGCTCACTTTTCTCGGATCTTCAAGGATCTCGGTTTCCATTCGCTAACGAGCTGTTGCCAATGAGATTCATGCGATGGGGCTCGATTTGGCAGTTGCCGAATCCCTTGCATCAATTACCATTCTACATTAGTATATTAGAATATGCCAATATACTAAGAGTGTCATGGGAAGCGAGCCGACAAGTAATAAAGTTCTATCTGCGTGGATCAGCGAGAGCCTCTCGTTACTGAAGCCCAGAGCGACCAAATGGATCCTTGATCCCGATAAGGATTACGCGGCGTTGTGCAAACTATTGGTAGAAACTGGTGAGTTTACAAAGCTCAATGAGAGCGAGTACCCAAACTCATTTTGGTACACCTCGGATCCTCTTGATGTCGCGCGTGTTGAAGACAGAACTTTCATTTGCTGCAAGGCCAAGGATGATGCGGGGCCAACAAACAACTGGCTGGATCCCGTGAAAGCGAAAAGGCAGTTGAACGAAATCCTCGCGGAAGTAATGGTAGACAGAACACTCTACGTGGTTCCCTATCTAATGGGGCCCGCTGGCAGTGCTTTCTCTAAGGTTGGATTTGAGCTTACTGATTCTGCCTACGTTGCAGCAAGCATGTGCCTTATGACGAGAGTTGGCAAGGTCGCGCTCGATCACCTTGGGGATGACAGTAGCGATTTCGTGCGAGGAATACACTCGACTGGGTCGATGGACCCGGGCAGCCGGTATATTTGTCATTTTCCTGAAACAAGAGAGATCGTAAGCGTAAATTCAAATTATGGTGGCAATGCCCTGCAGGGGAAAAAATGTTTTGCGCTCCGTATTGCGTCGTGCCAAGCAAGAGATGAGGGTTGGCTGGCTGAGCACATGCTTATCGTCGGGGTAACCACGCCATGGAAAACCAAGCATTATATTTGCGCAGCCTTCCCCTCGGCTTGCGGTAAGACGAATCTCGCGATGCTTGTTCCTCCGCCTGCTTACCGCGAGGCTGGATGGAAGGTGGAAACAGTTGCGGATGATATAGCGTGGCTCCGAATTGGAAAGGACGGTCGTCTCTGGGCTACAAATCCGGAAGCGGGCTTCTTTGGGGTAGCGGCCGGAACAAGCCAAAAGACGAATCCAAATGCGATTGCTACGATCTCTAAGAATACGATCTTTACAAACACTGCGTTAGACCCGGAAAGAGATATTCCATGGTGGGATGGGAAGTGCGAAGGCCCGAAGAGATTGTTTTCCTGGAAAAACGTAGACTGCAATGCAGAGTCGGACAAAGTTCTCTCGCACCCGAACGCGCGCTTTACGGTCCGAGCTTCGCAGTGCCCGTCAATTGACCCACATTGGGAGAGTCCGGAAGGAGTTCCGATTTCCGCAATTATTTTTGGCGGAAGAAGGTCGAGCGCAGCTCCTTTGATTTATGAAAGCTTCAGTTGGAGACACGGAACTTTCGTCGGTGCCACTTTGTGTTCTGAATTAACAGCTGCTGCCGAGGGCCAGGTTGGTAAGCTGCGAAGGGACCCGATGGCGATGAAACCATTCATTGGTTACCACTTAGGGGATTATTTCGGTCATTGGCTTAAGGTGGGTGGTAGCCCCAGAGCGCATATGCCGCGTATTTTTCATGTAAACTGGTTTCGTAAGGATGGCCAGGGGAAATTCCTTTGGCCAGGCTTCGGCGAAAATTTAAGAGTGATAGAATGGATGATTCGGCGTGTCGAGAACTCTGTAAAAGCACTAGAGGCACCTCTGGGCATGCTCCCGTATCTTACCGACCTAAATGCATTGGGATTAGATATCGAGGCGAAGTCGATCCTCGCACTTTTTAAGATTGACCCTGCCGAGTGGGGTGATGATTTGGCTTCCCAAGGGGAGTTGCTCCGTTCGCTCGGGGATCGCTGCCCACCCGCGATTTGGTATGAGCATGAGCAGCTAAAGAAAAGGTTGGGGTTTAATACTGTTGGGAGCCGCCATGCCGTACCGAAAGAAAAAAGATACTGAAGCGCAGGAGTCGCTTCGTATTTTTAAAGCACGCATATTTCAAGCTCTAGCGAATCCGACAAGAATTCAGATCTTGGAGCTATTGAAAGAGAAGGAGCGGGGCGTATCTGAGCTGCTTGAGTGCCTCAATGTTGAGCAGTCGAAT
This sequence comes from Bdellovibrionota bacterium, assembly GCA_041739995.1. GTDB lineage: Bacteria > Bdellovibrionota_C > UBA2361 > UBA2361 > JBGSMV01 > JBGSMV01. The sequence goes on along the minus strand of JBGSMV010000019.1, from coordinate 3,082 downwards.
GCTTCACAGCATTTAGCCGTGCTTCGGAGTAAGAATCTTGTCTCGACACGCAAAGAAGGGAATCAGGTTTTTTATTCTTTGAGAGATCCAGTGCTCGGAAAGGTTCTGGATTCTTTGAAAGATTTCTTTCAGGCACATCTGGAAGAAGCTTTTGAGGTTTTGCGAGGTTTGGATTAATGACTTATGGCAGCCGACACTGATACTGATTGGTTCTTACCCAAGAGTATAATTTGTCTTCGTGGATATAATCTAAGATTTTTTGTTGCCGATCTAGTCGCAGGAATAACCGTCGGGCTTGTCGCTCTGCCTCTTGCGATGGCTTTTGCGATTTCGTCCGGAGTCGCGCCGCAATCTGGAATCTATTGCGCAATTGTTGCGGGTTTCATTATCTCCGCACTCGGGGGCTCTAAGACCCAAATCGGGGGTCCAACCGGCGCCTTCGTAGTAGTCATATCCGATATTGTTATTAAGCACGGTATTGATGGACTTTACATGTGCACCCTCATGGCAGGGGTGTTGCTCGTTTTAATCGGAGCAACAGGACTCGGAACGGCGGTGAAATATATTCCCCGCCCGGTGGTAATCGGTTTCACTAATGGCATTGCGGTTCTCATAGCAAGCACTCAAATAAAAGATTTCTTTGGTCTGCAAATAGCCCATGTGCCTGGCGACTTCATTGGTCGAATGCAGGCAATAATTACCAACTGGTATACACTCGACAATCTGACGATGGGCCTGGGGGCTTTTTCTCTCTTAGTAATTGTACTGGTGGTTAAATATTTCAAATCCATTCCGGGATCCGTAGTAGCTTTGATCTTGGGCACGTTGGCGGCGTGGGGATTGGATCTTCCGGTTGAGACGATACAAACTCGTTTCGGTGGTATCCCGAGTGGTATCCCGTCTATTCATTGGCCGACTTTTCGGACTGACCTGATACTTCCGCTCCTCGCTCCTACTCTCACCGTCACGATGCTCGGGGCAATCGAAAGCCTGCTTTCCGCGGTTGTCTCAGATAAAATGTCAAATGATAAGCACAACCCAAATGTCGAACTAGTTGCGCAAGGTATAGCGAATATCGTATCTCCGCTTTTTGGTGGACTACCTGCGACAGGAGCCATCGCGAGAACTGCCACTAACATAAAATCAGGGGCTAAATCGCCGGTGGCGGGAATGGTTCATGCCCTTACGCTGCTGGCAGTAATACTTGTGGCAGCACCTTTAGCCCAGCATATGCCTCTTTGCATGCTCTCTGCTATTTTGTTTGCCGTTGCCTACAATATGGGGGAGTGGCGCGAGATCCCCGAGATTTTTCGTCTTAGCACTTCAAGTGTCATAGTCTGGGCGATTACATTTCTACTAACCGTATTTGCTGACCTAACCGTCGCGGTCGAGGCCGGAATGATAATGGCGATGTTGCTCTATATTAATAAGGTCACAGGTACGACCACGGTAGATTTGGTTACGCCCGAATATGTTGAGCAGGGGATAGTGCACAGTTTGCAGCTGAATTCGATGCCGGATGGCGCCGCTGTTTTTCGTATTCATGGTCCATTCCTCTTTGGCGCTACCGACAAGCTGGAGATCGTTGAGTCATTGCTTACGGAACTTCCGAAAGTAGTGGTACTCAGACTCCGGAATATGAATGCGATCGATGCAACGGGTTTGCATGCGCTTGAAGCACTGGCCAATAAAATTCATGGTTCGGGGCGACATCTAATACTGTGTGGCATGCGAGATCAACCAGCTCGAATGATGCGACGTGCTGAATTTCATGAAATCATTGGGGACAAGAACTTATGTGCGTCCTTGAAAGATGCGAGCATACGCGCACGGGAGCTTTTAGCTCAATGATATTACAGCACTAAAAAAATTTCGGGCCAGCCTTACATTCTAAGGGTAACGTAAGTTGATACATGAACCAGGCAGTTCCGGGGTTCCGCATTCCTCCGTTTGCCCACAGTGCAATCAGGTAGTAGGTCTTAAGATCGAGTCCAGTGATGAAAACTCGTCCAAGAAAGACGATTTTCACATTCAGTCCCCTTATATAGTTGTCTCAGCGTTTATTGCGATCACAAACATCTGGGCGCGTTATTTCTCATTCTCGGGACTTCCGCGAGGAGATAGGGTCACGGAATCAGAAATCAGAAGGCAAAATCGACACGACATTTTCCATCTTACTTTATTTGCCATGTCGCTTCTGGTTCTTTGCAATTTTACCTCATCGGCGCTTACGTCTTTTCATAGACTGCTTTTTGTTGTCGCAATTTTCAGGATTATCGACCTCAGCGTTAAAGGCCTTAGGTTGGGAGTAATTGGATTCTTTATTCACAACATACGGCTGTGGGAGCGATCTCGCGAACAAATTCAGAGAGACATATTGATGACTCTTCTGAGCTACCTGCAGGCACTCGTTTGGTTTGCAATTGTTTACTTGTATATTGGACTCAATTCGGTCGATCAATTCAACGTAATAGTCTCCGCTCCTAAGCAAGCATTCCTGCTAAGTATGTCCACGCAGACCACGGCCGGGTATGGACTTGTAGCTCCTATTGAAGCGACTGCTCTGTTCTTTGCAACCTGGCAGGCGGTGTATGGGGTTATTGTTCCGGTGCACGCTCGTTCAACTGGTGCAGTAGTTATTCCGATGCGCTAGGGGCTGGAGTGGCTCGTAAAGTTAGACAACCCTCGATCCCGTGTCACTCCTTTGAAACGAATGCAATTTTTCCCAAAGTTTACATCAGGAGTTGTGACAGTGCCGATGAGGCACCTCTCTACCGATTTTTGTGATCCATTTCACTCCAACTTTACTCAGAATCTCCCAACAAGTCTCAACACATCGTCCTTGATCGACAGTGAGTAATTCACTACGATAATTAAATAATTTAACGTGCCGGCGTTGTTCAGAAATCGCTGGTTCGGCAGGTTGCATCACAAGGTGGTGTTCCTAAACTTGGGGTCGAATAGTAGAGTGAAGCCTATGGCTCGCTGTTTATTGAGCGAGCCTATCGAGGACGCTCAATCCTTTTCAAAAGTTACGTTGCGCGTAACTTTTAGAAAAGATTGAGCCACGCCGCAGCCTTGG
>JBGSMV010000071.1:0-15876 GCA_041739995.1 Bdellovibrionota bacterium | reverse complement strand
TCTCGCTCATTGGTAACGAATGCGATGATTCGCATCTCATTTTTGCAGCGTGGGCACTCGAGCGGATTAATTTCATAGATGCGCTTGAAGCATTGCGCCCAGGTGAGCGATGGTCGCCCTCCGACCTCTAGGGGAGGGGAGGGGAGTCTTGAACGGGAATGCGCTTTTTTCTCTCCCCTCTCGCCCTGCACGAGTACCGTTCGGCTGCCTTCGACCCGAGCTCAGGCCGAGGGTAGCTCACGGCCGAAGCCAGCCGTAGTATCGAGTGATACATTCGTATGGTTTCGGAATATGACAGGACAGGAGTGCGAGAAACTCCATGGCATCGAATTCATGAGCGCGCTCGTCCCCGCCGCCGCTGAAGCTTTGGCGTGGTCCTCCCATGCAACGGCGGTGTCCCGACGCAGCTTTAGCGAAGTCGGACTTGGTGGTGTAGGTAATTATATCATCCTGGATTGTCAGCTTCTCTAGCGAGATCGGACCCCGTTCGATGTAGCGTGCGACGAATTTTGTACGGTCCGCCTCCTCGAATGGTTCTCCGACCCAGGCACCGAAGCCCGAATGCTCTTGGGCAAGAATCTGGGCAACCTCGTCATCGGTGATGAGTCCCCGGGTGATGAGTTTCGCGAGCACCTCGTTTTCGAAGTGGCAGGTGAGAGCCTCGATGTCTATGGCAGCAAGAGGGGTGAATTTTCCAGATGCTTCGAATGTCCCATCGGCAAGTAACCCGTGCAGATGTGGATTGAAGTTAAGTGCCTCACCGGCAGTCTGCACGGTGAGGACAAGTGCGGTGCTTTTGGTATCTGAGCCAAGCACTGAATGCACGGCGGTAGCTGCCGCCTGAAAGAGAATATTGTTCAGGCTCCGGTCGTACCTAAAATACACTCGTAGGCGCTTTGGGAGCGTAAAGCCGCAGTGCCGATGCGGCACCTTCTCAAGGACTGAATCGTAGAGATGTTCACCGAACTTCACGGCGCGCCCGCCTACGCAAAATGCTACGGCGTGGTCTAATAGTCAGTCCCGGCGTAGCTTTATGCGAAGACGGACTTCGCGCCACAGCTCGGGCAAATCCCGCGCTTTTTGCATGAAAATGCCACGAGTAACGAATGCTTGCAGGTATCGCAATAGACTCGCGCCGCCCCGTGCGCGAGCAGTCCGCAATTGAGATACTCATCGAACGTCGTTAAGACCGTTCGGCTGCCTTCGACCCGAGCTCAGGCCGAGGGTAGCTCACGGCCGAAGCCTCGTCACGAAGAACGCCATAGGTTTGCTGAAAGCGCTCTTCCCAGACCCGAGATAGCTCGTCTCGTCCGTGATAGACGACGCGGTAGAGCTGCGTCTGCTCTGGAGTTCTTCGGCGATAATGCTGGAGCGAGTTCTTGGTGCTCTCCCAGCGGCGACACTGCAACACCTAACATAATCGGTAATTGCAGCGGAAAGTTGCCTAGGTGGAGCAGGAAGGGGGGCGTCGAGGGGTTCAAAATTTCCGTAAATTTTACGTAAACAGCTTCAATACCCTACAACACCCCTCAACAAGTTGTTCGTGCTAAGTGGCGAGAATATCTAGTTGAAGGACGTTGAAGGGTGTCGACCGGTATTGTACCCGTCGAACTTAAAATCCTGGGGTTAACAGCCGTGCGGGTTCAAGTCCCGCCCTGGGCATTAAAGTCATGCGTCCCACTCCTGATTCCGGGCACTTGGAAGTTTAGCGGCGGAAGCCGTTTGTTGTAGGGTGTTGTAGGTTGTTGACAGGTGTTGTGATTGCTTGCGGAGATTTTCGGATAGCGGGAATTTCCGTAGCCAAGAAGGCTACAAGAGTCCGCCGTCGCTGAAGCTTTGGCGGGCAGGAGCAGCCCCTCTTCACGACCAAAGTTTACAAGGACAGACTGCCGTGTGGGCGATACTTCCAAGGTTTATTCATGCACCAGAAATCGATTTACATTGGGGAAAAATAGCTCAGATAGCGTCGTGGCAGGAACTCGGCTCCGGGCGAAGCGCTGCGTCAAATCGACATCTAAAGTCCTGGACTTCCCGTACGCCGCTCACCGCGCTGGAAAATACACCGCCAGGTGCGCTGTGCTCATTTGATGGGGGAGCATATGATGAGCATCATGACCATCTCACCCAGAAGAGCTGCTTAATACTAAAGTACGAAAGGTAACTGTCGAAAAGACCAGGGCTCAAATGAGTGGGAGCGATAGACTATGTCCAGTAGAATGCAATGTTTTGTGATGCGCGGTATCGGACGGGTCGGCGTGATGGATAAGCCGATTCCGCTCCCGGGACCGAACGACGCAATCATTCGCACGACCGCTGCTCTTGTCTGCACCTCCGATATTCACACCGTGGCTGGCGCCATTGGTGAGCGCCAGAATCTGACGCTCGGGCATGAGGCTGTCGGTGTAATCCACGAGCTTGGAGAAGTAGCTGCCGGTAGTGGTCTGTTTAAAATTGGCCAGCGTGTTGCGGTAAACGCCATTACACCGTGTTTTGAGTGTGACAATTGCCAGCGAGGTTATTCGAGTCAGTGTGGTGGGATGCTTGGTGGTTGGAAGTTCGCGAACCTGAAAGATGGCAGCTTTGCCGAATACTTTCACGTCAATAACGCGATCGCTAACCTCGCCCCCATTCCAGACGAACTCTCCGACGAACAGGCCGCTTACTGCTGCGACATGCTCTCGACAGGATTTGTGGCAGCGGAGCACGCCAATATACCGATTGGCGGCAGCGTCGCGATTTTCTCGCAAGGGCCAGTAGGGTTGATGGCAACGGTTGGAGCTAGATTACGAGGTGCGGGCCTCATCATCGGTGTTGAGTCCATGCCGAATCGTATCGCACTGGCGAAGAAGTATGGCTGCGACGTGGTCGTGAACTTCGCTGATGAGGACCCCGTCTTGGCGATTATGAAACTCACGGACGGCAAGGGAGTGGATTCGTCTATTGAGGCCTTGGGCGCAGCACAAACTTTTGAAGCATGCGTAAGCGTGACGCGCCCGGGCGGAACAATTTCTAACATCGGCTATCATGGCGATGGGGACAATGTGCCAATTCCGCGCGAGGCCTGGGGTGTGGGCATGAGTGACAAGACAATCCGAACAGGTTTGTGTCCGGGCGGCTCCGAACGTATGGGTCGCTTAATGCGACTGATTAGGAAGGAGCGCGTGGATCCCCTCGCGCTCACAACCCACCGTTTCGAGTTCAAAGATATCGAAAAGGCGTTCAAGATGATGCAGACCAAAGAGGATGGAATGATCAAACCGCTAATCTCATTTGGATAATATTTTAAACTACTGCGAGTTTTTTATGAACAAGCGAAAGATCACGACCGATGAAGCTGAGCAAATTGGCAGCAAGCTAGGTATCGATTGGGCCAAAATAGACCCCGACCAGTTCCGGCGCGGACTTGAGGTGGAGTTCGAGCACGGCACCCACGACCCTGCGACAAATGTCACTAATGATGATGTCGTGTTAACCGGAAAGATTGCGTGGGCACATCTCAAAGAGTTCCCGGATTACTACACGCGGCTGGAGCGGCTTGAGGCTGAGGCGGATGCCTACTGGGCATTGCACCGCTGAGTGATGTTAGTCAGCCTAACCGGAGAGATTCTGGTGGTAAGATATAATGCGAGAATAAATTCGAACAACGAGTGGAACTCTCAACACTCTTCTGATAGGTCACGTGAACTGACGTGGAGCTGTCCGTAGTCACACCTCGCCCACACAAAAGGAGTCCTCATTGTGAAATTAGTAATAATTGGCGGCGTGGCCGGAGGTGCTTCGGCTGCCGCTCGGGCGCGGCGTCTCTCGGAGGACGCGCAAATCGTGCTGTTTGAGCGGGGGCCGGATGTATCCTTCGCGAACTGTGGGCTTCCTTATTACATCGGCGGCGAAATTTCAGAGAGAGAAAAACTGCTCGTCACGAAGCCCGAATTGTTGCGCGCGCGTTTTAGACTCGACTTGCGAATTCGGTCGTCTGTTGAAGTTATCGATCGCACTGCAAAGACTGTTCGTGTTCGTGACCTAGCGTCCGGAAAGGATTACGTCGAATCTTATGACAAGCTAATCCTCGCAACAGGCGCGGCTCCGGTACGCCCGTCAATTCCCGGTGTTAACTTGCCCGGCGTGTTTACGCTGCGAGACTTACAAGATACTGACCGAATAATGGCGCGAGTGGCACATGGCGTGAAGCAGGCCGTACTCTTGGGAGGTGGCTTCATAAATCTCGAACTCGCGGAAAATTTTGTTAGACGCGGCATTGCAACCACGGTGGTCGAGAGGAGTGAGCAGATTCTTACACCGTTCGATAAGGAGATGGTTACACCGCTAGTTCACGAATTGGCGAACAAAGGCGTCACATTACTTCTCGGACAAACTGCCGAAGCGTTGGAGGAAACCTCCGAGGGATTGGTCGCCTGCTTGAATTCAGGTCGACGACTCCCTGCCCAACTTGTCATCTTCGGAGTGGGGGTACACCCGGAAAGTAAGCTTGCAGTCGACGCGGGCCTCGAGGTAGGGCGCGGTGGTGGGATCCGGGTTAACGAATTTCTGCAAACTAGCGACGCGTGTATCTATGCGGTTGGTGACGCGATTGAGGTCAAGGACGTTTTGTCGGGCGAGCCGACTCAGATTCCTCTTGCTGGACCTGCAAATCGACAAGGACGAATCGCTGCCGACAACGTCTTCGGGCGGTCGTCAAAGTATCGGGGAACACAGGGAACCGCTATCGTCGGAGTGTTCGACCGCACGGCCGCGATGACAGGGGCTTCTGAGAAAATCCTGCGGCGAGCTAAGCGGGCATTTAACAAGGTTTACGTCCATCCGGCGCATCACGCTGGGTACTACCCCGGTGCCGAAGTGATGATACTGAAGCTGCTCTTTGATCCGACAACGGGTCACGTTCTGGGGGCGCAGGCCGTGGGCGGGACTGGCGTGGATAAGCGAATCGATATTCTCTCCGTTGCGATTCAAGCCGGTATGACTGTTTTCGACCTAGAAGAGATGGAACTCGCCTACGCGCCGCAGTACGGTTCGGCAAAAGACCCGATAAATATGGCGGGCTTTGTTGCGGGCGGCTTGTTGCGTGGAGATCATCCCCAGGTCGATGTCGAAACCCTATTTGCAGCTCCTGTTGCCGATCGACCGTTTCTTTTGGATGTTCGCACACCGCAGGAATTTGCTTCGGGGCACATCCCAGGTGCAGTTAACATGCCGATCGACGAACTACGATCGCGCCTTAAAGAATTGCCAACCGACCGCAAGATTGCTTCCTATTGCCAAGTCGGGCAGCGCGGCTACTTAGCGACCCGAATTCTGATGCAGATGGGCTATTCTGCCGTAAACGTGAGTGGTGGCTATAAGACCTACAAGCTATTTAATCCCGCGATTGAAGATCTGAATGATCGAGTAAAAAAGAATGCCTGAGAGAACAAAGATTGATATCGCCTTACTATTGCCGACGGTGCCAGACGCTCGTGACGCGTGCGTTAAGCGACTTAGTGAATTACTAAGTGCGAAGAAAGGAATTGAGAAAGCCCATCTTGCTAAGACCGAGGCCAACGGCCACGAAGCAATCTGTATTCACTTTGATCCCAATCGACTTTCGATTGGAGAAGTTCGAGATTTGGCCGAACGAGCTGGGGCGGAACTCGACGATCGATTTGGTCATTTATTGGTCACCTCGGAAACCATGTTCGCTGCACAGGCGCTCACGGTTGAAGCACGAGCGAGAAAGATACGGGGGGTGCTGGATGCCGCAGTGTCGCCCGCTGGCGTAGTGCGTCTTGAGTTTGATCGTGAGGCGACCGACGACGAAAGCATTCGAGCGGAGCTGCGAAAATTCGGCGTGCGTTTTGCCGAAAAGACGATCGCACCTCAGCCATCAGTTGCCTACGAAGCTGGGCCTAAGGCGGTCGCTAAAGAGCAGAACCACGGAGACCTATTGGGGGAGCGAACGGAACTGCTTTTCGCAGTGCTTTGCGGCGGGCTACTGGTTATCGGCTGGCTCGTATCATGGCGCTCTAACATCACGCCGTGGATACCATGGAGTTTCTATCTGGCCGCTTACATTTTCGGCGGATATTTCACGCTTCGCGAAGTGGTCGCTAGCATCCGTGTTGGCCGTTTTGAGATCGACTTCTTGATGCTAGTGGCTGCGATTGGCGCTGCTACACTCGGAGAATGGGCTGAAGGTGCTCTGCTCTTGTTTCTATTCAGTATTGGACACTCGTTGGAACATTACGCAATGGGCCGCGCAAAGCGGGCGATTGAAGCACTCGCTGAGCTAGCACCCCAAACCGCGATAGTCCGGCGTGGGAAAGAGACAAAAGAAGTGCCCGTGGAGCAGCTTCGGCTAGGGGATGTGGTGGTGATTAAACCGAACGAGCGTATTCCCGCCGATGGGTTTGTGATTAAGGGAGAAAGCGTCGTCGATCAGGCCCCGATCACAGGGGAAAGCGTTCCGGTCGACAAGCGTCCCGTTGACGATTTACCTAAGGCCGCAACGAATCCGGACCGGCTCGATGCGCAACATCGGGTCTTTGCCGGCACGATTAACGGTAGTGGCTCACTGGAAATTCAGGTCACAAAGCTTGCTCGTGACTCCACGCTCGCCCGTGTGGTCAAAATGGTGAGCGAGGCTGAAACGCAAAAGTCTCCGACGCAACATTTCACCGATAGGTTCGAGCGATATTTTGTGCCTGCGGTGCTGGGGTTGGTCGTTCTGCTGCTGTTTGCCTGGGCGATTATCGACGAGCCGTTTAGCCAGTCGTTCTATCGCGCAATGGCGGTATTAGTTGCGGCAAGCCCCTGTGCATTGGCTATCTCAACCCCCAGCGCCGTACTTAGCGGAGTAGCTCGCGCAGCTCGCGGGGGCGTACTAGTGAAAGGCGGCGCGCCGCTTGAAAACTTAGGGCGGCTGGGGGCGATTGCATTTGATAAGACTGGTACATTGACTGAAGGAAAGCCACGACTTACCGATGTAATCAAGTTCGATAGCGTCACTGAAGTGGAATTGTTGAAGGTTGCGGTCGCTGTAGAAGCTCAAAGTGATCATCCACTGGCCGCAGCCGTAGTTCGAGGCGCCAAGGAACGGCTGAAGAGCGATTCAGTTCTGCAAGCGCACGACATGCAAAGTGTTACCGGACGGGGGGTTCTAGCCACAGTCGATGGTCAGCGGGTTTATATTGGTAAAGACAGCCTATTCACGGAAGTGGAGGGCCCGCCACCACCGGATGCCTTACGCGAATCTGTCGAGAAACTTAAAGCGCTTGGGAGAACAATAATGATCGTCCGCCGTGGTGATACCTACCTTGGTGTGCTCGGGTTAATGGACACACCGCGAGACGCAGCCAAGGGTGTGATTATCCGCCTACGGGCGCTTGGCATTAGGAGAATGATCATGCTCTCGGGCGACAACCAACAGGTTGCCAATGCGGTAGCCAAAGCCGTCGGTATCGATGAAGCGTTGGGCGATTTAATGCCCGATGATAAAGTCTCGGCGATCAGGAAGCTAAACAAGGAAGGAGGCGTTGCGATGGTGGGCGATGGCGTGAACGACGCGCCTGCGATGGCGAACGCGACGGTCGGGATTGCGATGGGTGCTGCGGGTTCAGATGTTGCATTAGAAACCGCTGACGTGGCTCTTATGGCTGATGATCTAAATCACCTTCCCTTCGCCGTCGGTCTTAGCCGACAAACGAGCCGCATCATTCGTCAAAATCTCTGGTTAAGTCTCGGTATGGTAGTTTTTCTGGTTCCAGCGACCATCTTCGGACTGAGATTAGGCCCCGCTGTATTCCTCCACGAAGGTTCAACGCTTCTCGTGGTCCTTAATGCGCTGCGACTCTTGGCGTATCAAGGCAAGTAAGTTTTCGATGTTGCGCTCACTCAGATTCAAATTCAATCATTAGAATTTGATTTATGCTTGTTGATCAATTTGAGGAATGGTCATATATTTGCATTATGGCGCAAGTATACAAATATGCGAAATCTCCCAAGCATGCCTCGGCCCGAGAAGAGCCTATTGATAAGCTTTTGAACGCAGAGCTCTTTAAAGCACTGGGTGATCCAACTCGGTTGTTACTTTTATCGTGCCTTGCAAAGTGCGGGCGCCCTTGTTCGGTAACCGAGGTTTCGCAGTGTTGCTCAGTCGATTTTTCGGTGGTGTCGAGGCATTTAGCAATTCTTGCCCGGGCCAATGTCATTCAATCATCGAAGAGTGGGCGCGTGGTCTCCTATCAGGTTCGTTATAAAGAGATAAGCGCTGCACTTAGGGATTTAGCACGTGCGTTTGAGGGATGTTGTGCCCCAAGCGCTAAAGGCGGCTGTTGTGAGCAAAAATAAAATCGAAAAGAATTTATGATGCACAAGAATGGAAAGAACGAGTTCGGCGCAAGTCCTACTATGCAAACAAAAATTCTCTTTCTTTGTACTGGGAATTCCTGCCGCAGTCAGATGGCTGAAGGCTTTGCGCATCACCTAAAGGAGGATTGTATTGAAGCCTTTTCTGCTGGAACAAAGCCGCAAGGATTAAACCCTCTCGCCGTAAAGGTGATGGCCGAAGTGGGAATAGATATTACAAAGCAAGGCTCAAAACATGTCGATTCATTAACCGGAAGGACATTTGATTGCGTAATCACAGTTTGTGACTCCGCAAACGAAGCGTGTCCGATATTTCCCGGCGGCGCAAAAAAAGTGCATGTCGGATTTGATGACCCACCAAAGCTTGCATTGAATGCTAAGTCTGAGGAGGAGGTGCTTGGGCACTACAGAAGGGTACGTGACGAGATTAAAGCCTTTGTAGCTAGACTTCCTGAATCTTTATCCAATCCAACAAGTTTAATTAGCTAAGGCATTAAGGCGTAGCAAGATATGGAGGAGAAACGCAAACCAGTAGTTTTAGTTCTTTGCACGGGCAATTCCGCTAGGAGCCAAATGGCTGAAGCGTTGCTTCGCCATTATGCGCCCGATAGTTTCGATGCGCATCGCGCGGGACTTGATCCCAAGCCGATTCATTTTCTTACGCATAAAGTGATGGCGGAAATCGGAATTGATACAAGTAAACAGAACCCGAAGAGTGTTTCAACATACCTAGGAAAAGCCGCAGTGCGTGCTGCAATTATGGTTTGCGAAAATGCTAAGAATAGCTGCCCAACTATGTTTCCGTTTGCTGGGAGCACACTTTATTAGCCATTTGAGGATCCAGCAGCTTTTGATGGCACAGAAGAATTCGAGTTACAGAAATTTCGACAAGTGAGAGACGAGATAAAAGCTAAGATTGTTCAGTGGCTCTCGCACGCTGAAGTTGGGTAGGTAGTTGCACCAATAATTCAGCTTCAAATGGTCGGAAGGTAAGTTGACTTCGTAGGAAGCGTGCCGACAACGCGAGAGATAAGTGAATTTCTGCATTGAATGAATTGAGGGATTGATATGAGTGGTGTTGATGCGAGGAACTGTTGTAGCCCCACAGTTGTCGGAAGGCTTTCATTTCTAGACCGCTGGCTTACGCTGTGGATATTTCTTGCCATGGGCCTTGGCATTGGGGTCGGCTACTTCACCCCCTCAGCCGTCACGTTTCTTACGTCACTCTCCGTTGGAACAACCTCCATACCGATAGCGCTTGGTCTTATTGTTATGATGTATCCGCCTTTGGCGAAGGTCAGGTATGAGGAGCTGCCAAGGGTATTTAGAGATTGGAAGATTCTTAGCCTATCGCTTGCTCAGAACTGGATCATCGGCCCATGTCTGATGTTTGCGTTGGCACTTATTTTTCTTTCGGATAAACCAGAATATGCGATTGGGCTCATCATGATTGGCCTCGCCCGGTGTATCGCTATGGTCATTGTGTGGAATGATCTTGCTAAGGGTGACCCAGAATACGCGGCAGGACTAGTAGCCTTTAATTCTATCTTTCAGGTGCTTTTTTACTCGCTGTTTGCCTTTGTCTTTATCAAGGTACTTCCACCAATCTTCGGAGTGGATTTCGGTTCGGTGGATCTCTCGACAATCACTATCGCTGCCATAGCGGAGAGTGTCTTCATCTATCTCGGAATTCCGTTTCTTGCTGGGATGGCGACCCGTTTTTGGTTAGTTCGCGCTAATGGTCGAGACTGGTATGACGAACAATTCATCCCAAGAATCAGCCCGCTAACCTTGATAGCGCTTCTTTTTACCATCGTGGTGATGTTCTCGCTTAAGGGCGAATATATTATCGCATTGCCCTTTGATGTCTTTCGTATCGCAGTGCCACTACTGATTTACTTCGTCGTGATGTTTTTGGTTTCGTTTTATGTAAGCTACAAGGCAGGTGCTGACTACCCCAAAACAGCAACGCTCAGCTTTACCGCCGCCAGTAATAATTTTGAGCTCGCCATAGCCGTTGCTATCGGCGTGTTTGGAATTAATTCTGGCGCAGCTTTTGCAGCAGTGATCGGGCCATTGGTTGAGGTACCAGTGCTCATCGGTCTCGTTAGTGTCGCGTTATTCTTTCGAAAGCGCCTCTATGACGAAGGACATGTCGAAAAGAAACGTAGCATCCTATTATAATCAGCTTTATCTGAAGTCGTATCAGGAGGTTCCATTATGAAATCCATTCGAGTTTATGACCCACCGATGTGCTGCTCCACCGGCGTTTGCGGTACTGATATTAATCCTGATCTCGTGAACTTTGCCGCGCTACTTGCGCAATTAGGTACGCAGGGCCTCACGATTGAGCGCTACAACATGGGCCAACAGCCGATGGCCTTCGCAGAAAATTCGGTCGTAAAGGCTTTGCTCGACAACGAAGGTACCGATGTGTTGCCACTGATATTTCTAAACGACGAGGTCTACCTGAAGGGGCGCTATCCGACGGCGATTGAGCGACCAGCATTTAGTCGTGCGGCACTTGAGGATGAGAAAAAGGTAACTTTGTGAAGCTTCCCAATTATCAACCTAATCCCGCCGAAACCACACGCTATCTTTTTTTTACCGGAAAAGGAGGAGTTGGTAAAACGTCGCTGTCTTGTGCCACTGCACTGATGCTCGTTGAGGCTGGCAAGCGGGTACTGCTGGTAAGCACCGATCCGGCTTCCAATTTGGACGAAGTATTGGAAGTGAAGCTTACGAATTCGCCCACGGCGATTCCAGGCGCTCCCGGACTTCATGCAATCAATATTAATCCAGTTGCAGCGGCCGCTGCGTATCGTGAACGGCTTATTGGTCCGATGCGTGGCCTTCTCCCTACCGCAGCACTTGCAAGCATGGAGGAGCAGCTTTCAGGTTCGTGTACCGTTGAGATCGCTTCATTTGACGAATTCTCAGGTCTCATCGGCGATCCCGAAGCGACCAAGAACTACGACCACGTTATCTTCGATACTGCGCCGACTGGGCACACTCTAAGGCTTATGAGTCTCGCTAAGGCATGGGATCAGTTTCTCGATAAAAATACGAGCGGTACTTCTTGTCTCGGACCACTTGCTGGTTTGGAGAAGCAGCGGGTCATTTATGAAGCCACAGTGAAGACGTTGGCAGATGCCTCAGCAACGACTCTGGTTCTAGTAAGTCGGCCGCAGCTTGCTGCACTTCGCGAAGCTGAGCGTACCTCAAAGGAGCTCCGCACTCTTGGTGTGGGCAATCAATGCCTCGTTGTAAATGGCGTTTTTGAAACAACATGCCCTAAGGATGTCACTGCGCAAGCGATGCAGCAGCGAGGGATGTTGGCACTTGCCACGGCAAATGAGTTTATCAGCAGTATGTCGACTTTTGTTGTTCCCTTAAGGTCAATCAATATTCTTGGGCTCGGAGGTTTGCGTGAGTTGTTGGATTTTAGATCAGATAAAAAAACTGAGCAGTCAGGGCCGCGCATGCTACAGAAGGAAAAATGGATACCGCCCGCGATGGAGTGCCTTGCAGCGCTCATTTCGACGATCGAGCAGCAGGGACATGGCGTTATCATGACGATGGGTAAAGGTGGGGTTGGCAAGACTACCGTTGCCGCCGCCATTGCCGTGATGCTTGCGAAGCGCGGCCATTCTGTTCATCTCAGCACTACCGATCCAGCAGCGCATGTTGCTCAGACACTCGCGGGGCAGGTTGCAGGACTCACCATCGGTAAAATCGATCCTTCGGCCGAGACAGTAGCTTATCAAGCAGAGGTTATGCGCAACCAAAGCTCCGCTATGGACGAAGCTGGGCGAGCCTTGTTGGAAGAAGACCTGCGCTCTCCGTGCACAGAAGAGATCGCAGTTTTTAGAGCTTTCGCTCGCGAGGTCGGGCAGGGGAAGGGGCGTTTTGTTGTGCTGGATACCGCTCCCACCGGCCACACCCTATTGTTGCTCGACTCAAGCGAAGCGTATCACCGCGAACTTCAGCGCCAAGCACGCAGCACGCAACCAGAGGAGGTGCTGCATCTTTTGGAGCGCCTGCGAGATCCAGCATTTACCCGCATATTGCTGATCGCATTGCCAGAAGCGACGCCAGTTCACGAGGCTGCTGCATTGCAGGAAGATCTGCGACGTGCGCAGATTGAGCCCTTCGCCTGGGTCATAAATCAAAGCCTATTCAATAGCGGATCCTGCGATCCGCTTCTGCTACGCCGCGAAGAATCAGAGCGTCGGTATTTGCAGGAAGTCGTTGAGACTCATGCAAAACGGACCGCGTGGCTGCCTTGGCAGCCTGAGGAGCCGATTGGTCAAGAAGCTTTGGTCCGGTTGGCATCTTCAACTGTATCCTTCGGTCCGTGAGGAGGCATAGAAGTTTTCCGTAAATTTTACGTAAATAGCTTCAACATCCTTCAATGCCCTACAACACCCTTCAACAAGTTGTTCGTGCTAAGTGGCGAGAATGTTTAGTTGAAGGACGTTGAGGGGGATCGACCGGTAATGTACCCAGCGAACTTAAAAGAAAGTGAGTGAGGTTATTTGCCCGAGTGATGGAATGGTAGACATACAGGACTTAAAATCCTGGGGTTAACAGCCGTGCGAGCTTCGACGTGAGCTACCCTCGGCCTGAGCTCGGGTCGAAGGCAGCCGAACGGTTCAATTCCCGCCCTCGGGACCATTCGACTCGCGTTTGTTCTCTCATGGTAAGTCCTGAGTAAGCGACTAGGCCTGAGCGAGTTAAACGAGTCGAAGGAAGCGCATCGAAGGACCCTCGGCATTTGCTTCCCCTAAGGTGTCACTATGTGATGCTTTAGGGCCATGAAAGGTAAACCGAGAGCGCCAGATTTCGTTGATATGCGTCGCCCTAAGCTGATTATTTAGCCTGATCATCGAAGAGCTCGATATACCTACGATATCTGAATTTTCGGTGCCGCTTCTGGCCAGTAAACTCACTGAGGATGTCTAGCTCAATCAATTTATTCACAAGATTGTTTGCGGCTGGATAAGAAGTTTTAGTCATGTCGAGCACATTCTTTACAGATGTAATGGGATGTTCGAATAGGCTGTCTAAAACCCTATGTCCGTTCCCGGCGCCACGTCCGAGATGTTGTGTAACTAGAGATCTATGCTCTTCACGAAGTACAAGAATTTTACGCGCCGTCTCAGTCGCTTGGCCACTAACTTCGGCAATTCCTCTTAAGAAAAATTCTAGCCAGGCTTCCCAGTTACCAGTATCTCTCACAGCTTGAAGACGTTCGTAATATTCTTGTCGGTGTTGTTTGAAAAAATATGAGAGGTAAAGGACCGGCTTCTGTAATGCACGCTGCTCGCATAACAAAAAAGTAATGAGTAGGCGTCCAATTCTCCCATTCCCATCCAAAAAAGGATGAATAGTCTCGAATTGAGCATGCGCAAGTCCTATACGAATAAGAAGCGGAAGATCTGAACTCGAATGAAGAAACTGCTCAAGTTTGCTGAGCGATTCGGCAACCATGTCGGGCGGTGGCGGTACAAATGTCGCCTGATTCAGTGTGCAATTGGCTGGCCCGATCCAGTTTTGAGTTTTACGGATCTCACCCGGGGTAAGATGAGAGCCGCGAACGCCTGCTAAAAGCTTTTCATGGATCTCCCTGATGAGTCGCACGGATACTGGAAGCTCGCTGAGCTTGCTTAATCCGTGTCTCATTGCACTTACATAGTTTACAACTTCGTCTACATCCTTGGGTTGCTGATCGGTAAACACGTTTGCTTCTGCAGCGAGAAGATCTTGCAGAGAGCTTTGTGTGCCTTCAATCTGACTGGAAAGAACTGCCTCTTTTCGCACATACATGAATACAAATAAGTCTGGATTGGGAAGGGTCATTACAGCTCCATCAAGTCGACCAAGAGTACGATCGGCCTCCGAGAGCATGGTTTGAATTGTGCCGCCTAAATCGATTGCCGGTGTGGGAGGCAAATCAGCAGGGATAAACGAGCGATAACCCGAAATCTGCTTAATGTACTTACCGGCGCGAGACTGGGATAAACTCGATTCCATAGTAAAGTCACCTATTAGGACAGCTAACATGTACCGCCATAGTAATATCTGGCTTTATTATGCGCAGTTTTTGCTGTATAGTAAAGCCTGAGTTTAATATACGGGCATGAATCCAAGCTTCGAGGAGAACCGGGGAAGGGAGTAACACCCATCAGCAGAAACGACGGGAGCGTAAGGCGGAATGACAGTCTTCTTCACTGCCGACACCCACTTTGGGCACTCCAATGTCCTCCGCTATGACAAGCGGCCATTTCGCGATGTTACCGAATTGAACGAAATTCTAATCAAGAATTGGAATCGTACCGTCGGAACATCAGACACCGTGTATCACCTCGGCGATGTTTCTATTCTACGACCTGAGATAACCCGCAAGATTCTCGATTCACTAAACGGCAAGATATTCCTGATTCGTGGAAACCACGACAAGGCAGCTGAGCACAAGCTTTGCGCTTCGCGTTTTGAGTGGATCAAGGACTACTTTTTCTTGGGTCTCAACGGTGGAGTAAAGATTGCGCTGATGCACTACGCCATGCGGATCTGGGATCGTAAGCGCTATGGGACTTGGCACCTTTATGGACATTCTCATGGGCGGCTTGCATCGGAGCCGGGATCCTTGGCGCTGGATGTCGGTGTAGATTCCTGGAGCTATGTGCCGGTTGCGTTGGACCAGATTAAAGCTGCCATGGTTGGAAGCAGGGAGGAGGGGTAGTTCTGTGTTTTCGCTCCGGTGTACCAAGAGGTTACTTTCCGAAATGGCGGCCACACCTACACTCGGGGAGAAAACCCCGACTACGGCGTTGGGCGACTGGTACGCAAACTTGGTGCCAACCTGCCGGGGCGGAATCGTAATTTGCACGAACGAGCGCACGCTGCTTACAGTGATCCTTCCACTCATTGAAGGCCAGCATCCGCTTTCGATGTTTACTATGCGAGTTTTTAACCTTCTTCGGCTATTAGGGGTACCCGAAGCGCGAGCTGCTGTTGAGTTGAAGGAGATGGATAATGTTGAGATTCGGAAGAGCCAGAACCGCAGAGTGCTCGGATCGATGAATGAGATAGGATTGACCTTACAACTTATGGCAGAAGACGCGTCTGCGGGGCCGCTGAAGGCTTCGGAGGGCGAGATGCAGATCGCCAAGAGCATCTTTACCTTCACAAAGTACGTACATCCAGCAGAGCTTGTACGGGCAATTCTTTGCGCTGACAGCAAACATATTAATTGAATTCTTGATTGGGAAAAATTCCGTAATTTTTACGTAAATAGCTTCAACATCCTTTAATACCCTACAACACCCTTCAACAAGTTGTTCGTGCTAAGTGGCCAGAATGTTTAGTTGAAGGTGACGTCCCCCCTGAAATGTAGACCAGTCTGAAGTTAGTTTTCCTCATTAACTGTGTTAAGGAGGAAAAATGAAGAAGAGTCGATTTAGCGAAGAAAAGATCGTGAAGATCCTGCAGGAATCCGAGTCGGGAGTATCCGTA
>JBGSMV010000070.1:0-36071 GCA_041739995.1 Bdellovibrionota bacterium | reverse complement strand
GTAGCGGTGCTTTAACTCGTCAAAACCTACTATTTCTCTCATATTTCCAGAACCTTATAAAAGTTCGGTAACTGGAATTATGAGGCTTCAACCACTCAAACAGCTTCTCTTTGGTAACCTTTTTTATGAGGCTTATCGCCGCTAGGATAACTCCTGCCTCAGAATCCACATAACAAGAGTGATTTGATGCGCTTTTGCCGCACGCTCTGCACGTGTGGCCGCGATCTTGCGAGAACAGGCTGTCAGAGACTATGGCTAAAGAAGAAATCGTCCAGGCCTCAAACTTCGAACGCGGTGCAGATGCACGCGTGTCGCATGACCCTGCGCGATTCGGAATTCGTGAAGGCAGCTCAATCTCAAGAGAAATGGCACGGCGCGAAGCTTCTGGTCGCACTGTTGAGCAAGCCCGTACTTCCTCTATTTCAGCTAGTCCCGAAGAAATAGCCTCAGCGTACCGTATTGGCAGAACACCATCGCTTATCGATCAAAGCTCAGACGGGCTGGTCGCGGTGAAGCAGCTGCGCGCCGAACACCGACTCGATACCCAGCTTAAAGATTTAATTGGGCTCAGCGTTGGTGAGGTGCTTGCCGGACTTGGCTTCCAGCAACGCGGAGAAATTCAGAGACAGCTTGGAGGGCCTGGAAATGTTCTTGAAGCAATCCGGGTCGCTTTGAGGGGGCCGCTGGGTGGCGAACGACCCGTAACTACTCTTGGTCCCAATCGTAGAGGCCAACAGCTTGAAGAGGTCATTCGTGAGAGCGAAGGCCCTGCCCGCGTTTCTACGGACGAGGACGAAGAAGAATTGCGTGAGGGAGTTCCGGTTCAATCCAGATCGCTGTTTTCTCGGCTCTCGTGTGGGCTAAGCAGCTTCGCTTCTGAATGTCTGCGTTTGGTGCAGCGCATTCCTGGCCTGGTAGTTAAAGCACTGCGCTCTTTCAAAGAAATAGTGCAGAGAGCGCAAAACCGAGAAGCGCTCTTACCTCCTCCGCTATTTCAGAAGTCCTCTACCCCTGAACTTCCCTCGTATGAAATAGCCAAGCGGCCCATCGACAATCAACAAAACTGGAACGCACGCTTCGGAGAAGAACCTCGCGAGGGCGTTTCAGAAACTCTTAATTCAATCTCAAAGGTTCTCGAAGAAATCGGAAATGCGCGCCAGCGCGAGAAGGCCGAGGGCGAGCTCGAAGCCAGCCAGGAGGCCGAACTAGAAAGTAAGCGCATGAACATTCTTCGTGAAGCGCTGGCAAAACTGCTTGTTCCTTTTGGTGACGGGCATATTCCACTTATGCTGCTCAGTCGACACTTTACCGGAATGTGGCTCACCGACGATGATCTTCGAGCGGCGATTGCCCACGCACGAAGCGAAAAATCAAACCACAGACTCCAAGCCTAGTCGCTACTCCAGGGCATAAAACGTCCTGAGCTGGTACTCATGATAACAGCGCTTTGATCACTCAGCGAGCGGCTGTATGCAGGCGGCAAAGAAAACGTACTCTGAATGCCGGGGAGAGAAAACGGGCGCTCTGGTTTATTGAACGTGACGCCAGCATCGAGAGCCGCTACCAGAAAACGTAAAGAATCATACCCCTCAGCAGCGAATACTCCGGGCCTTTTCTTGTAACGGGAATGGTACTTATCACTAAAGACATCATTGAGAACGGATGACGGGTAAATCCCGTAGCAAGAGCGGTATCTGTTCGGTTCGTCAGCGAGCGCAAAGGCAGCATCAAGATGTTGGGTGGTCAAAATAGTAGGCATGTAACGAATTCGCTCGAACTCGGCCACCAGCAGGCCGAGAATGTTATAGTCTACCACGGCAAACACAAGCTCGGGCTTGAGAGATCGAACTCGAAGGGCAAAGGTCCTTACACTATCAGAAAATCCTCCGTCGGGTGGAAAGTCCATACGATACACGATTGGGATCTCAGAATCTTTTCCCACTTGAGTGATCATGTCCGCTTGCACTGTGCCGAAAGGCAAACTTGGAACGAAGATGGCAATGCGGCGAATGCCCATTTTCTGAATGAACTCCCGCGCCGCGGCCTGCACGGCCCGAAGGGAAATCGCAGCGGTAAATATCCAAGGGTTCTGCTGCGCGGCGTCGGAGAGAATCTCTGTTGGATTCGTAGGAGTAACCAGTGGAATCTTCGCCGATGCGGCAAGGGGGTAGATCGCCTCTGCAATAAAGTCCCAGGTCCCGCCGATCACCGCATGGACGCGCTGAATTTGGACGAGCTTTTGCATGGCCGTCACGGCTTTGGCAGGTAAGGTTTGATCATCCTCCACCGACAGCGACACTCTATTGGTAGTTGAGCGCAGATTGATCTCCTCGGCAGCTAATTCTGCACCGCTTAGCCAATTTTTCCCCTGTTCACCGGCGGGCCCAGTAAGGCTCGCCACAAGGCCGATACGCCACGGAGCGTGCTCGCCAGCAAGACTTGATGAGGGGCTACCGAGGGGAGAAGCTGTTAATTGAGACTGGGCGAAGGCATCAAGGATGAGAAAGAAGAATAAAAGAACGAGGAGCACAAGTCTCAGGGTCGAGCTGGTGCACGAAGCAATTGAGCGTATTAGCCGCGTTGCCAGTAAAACAATTAGTTTCGGTGGGGAAAGGTGATTAAAAGCCACGCTCAATCCACCAAAGGTTCCTCGTTAGGACTTGCCACGAAGAAGTGCCGCGATTTTTGCAGCCATCTTCACATTGTCTGAATGTCCAGTCATGTGAGCCGTGACCTTGGCCTGCAACGGGCGACCCAATAAAAACAGGTCCCCAATCGCATCTAAAATCTTGTGCCGTACTGGCTCGTCGGGAAAACGCATGGCGGTATTGATCGCTCCGCTTTCTCCAAGCAGTACGAAGTTGTCAAAGCGACCTCCTAGAGCGAGCCCTTGTTGCTGGAGTAGGCCGACGTCTTTTACGAAACCAAATGTTCGTGCGGGTGCGATTTCCCTTAAGAAGGATTGAGAGTCCTCGAGCGTAAATGAAAAGGACTGTTCTCCAATTGGCTCAGGGTAGCGCAGAGTGTAATCAATATGGAAATTGTCACTGGGCTCCAGGAGCAAATATTCAGATTCGGTGCCGATACGTATTGGCTCTTGAATACGGATAGCAAACCAGTCAGCAGTCGGATCTTCAATGGACTGATCCACGGTGCCAACTGCGTCTAGTAGCGCACAGAACTCACGAGCAGAGCCGTCCAGCACAGGAACTTCTCCGTTACACTTAATAAGCAGGTTGCTCACTCCATAGGCATGCAGAGAAGACATCAAGTGCTCAATTGTGCCGGCATGGGTGCGCTCAAGTCTTACGGTGGTGGCAAATCCAGTAGATTCAACGAAGTCCACATAGGCAGGAACTACACTTGATTCTGAAACGCTTGCGAAGTGAATGCCTGAGTGGGGTGGCAGCGGCTCAAGAATCAGCCCACTCTTTTGTCCGGAATGCAGGCCCTGCCCGTACATGATGGCGCTATGGCGTATCGTCTTCTGGGGGAAGCGCTTGCCTGCCCATGGGGTCGATGCGAAGGCGGGCGACTTTAGTGCCTTGCGATCGGTCCGACTCGGGCTAGTAGTTGCATTGGGGCTTGGAATTGCAGGTGCCTCCTCGGTCACTGGAAACGTGTCCGCACCAACATTCTTTAGCGTTTGTACGATGCGATTTAAATCGAGGGGCTTTTCTAGAAACTCGACGGCTCCCAGTCGTGTTGCTTTAACGGCAGTGGCAATGGTTGCATGCCCACTCATCATGATGACCGGAAGATCAGGCCAGCGCTGTTTAATGAGGCCCAATACTTCGAGTCCGTCTCTACCCGGCATCCAGATATCTAACATCACGGCACGCGGAAATTTATTTTGCTGCGCTAACTCTTCGAGCAGGGCAAGTCCAGAGTCTCCGTCGCTGGCGAGCTGAACCTGGAAGCCCTCGTCCGAAAGAACGGCGCTGACGGTGCGACGAATGCTCTCTTCGTCATCCACTATGACTACGCAGGCAACAGATTCAGTCTTTTGCTTGGTGCGTGAGGATTTAGCGGAGACCTCGGCTTCTGCTTGGATTTCTTCTACCTGGCTGCTGTGTGTGGTCACTTTGTAATCCCTACTTCAGAATCTCATTTTCGCGTGATTAGGCAGCGCTAAATTGTTGGAGATAGCGTCCGTTCGGAGTGAGAATCGACTCGATTCGGTCGGGCCCCACGCTTACCAGTGAGACGGGGCACTCGACTATCGACTCAACCAATTGCACATACTTTTGAGCATTGGCCGGCAAATCTTCAAATTTGCGAAGGTTTGTCAGGTCATCCTCCCACCCGGGGCATTCTACATACTCAGGTACAATCTTTGCGAGCTCTGAGTTAAGTGCTGGAAAATCCTCTATTAATTTCCCATCAATGCGGTAACCAGTGCAGATCTTAAGCGGCGAAATGCCGCTCAGCACGTCTAGCTTCATGATAGCGAGCGAAGAATACCCATTAAGGCGTATTGCTCGGCGAAGTGCGAAAGCATCAAGCCAGCCACAACGACGCGGCCTACCGGTGACCGTTCCAAACTCACCGCCGCGAGTGCGGATGTGCTCGCCCATGGCATCATGTATTTCAGTGGGAAACGGACCGCTCCCTACGCGAGTGGTATATGCCTTAGCGACTCCAAGCACGTGGTCGATGGCGGACGGACCAATACCGCAGCCGGTTAGTACTGCGCCGGCAATGGTCGAGGAGCTAGTGACGAACGGAACAGTACCAAAGGTGACGTCGAGCAGTGTGGCTTGAGCGCCTTCGAAGACCACTCGTTCGCCACGCTTTAGCGCGTTGGTTACCATGATGCTCGCGTTACCCACGAACGGTAGCAGCTGCTCGGCCGCCAAAGTTACCGTGCTCCAGACACTGGGAAAGTCTACTCGGAGCTTTGAAGAAAGCACGTGCTCTAACATCAGGTTCTTCTCAGCGACGAGCACTTCAAGACGAGGGCGAAGGGAGTCTAAGTCAAGGAGATCTCCGAAGCGCACTCCCCTTCTGCCTGCACGGTCTTCGTATGCAGGTCCAATTCCAAGGCCCGTGGTGCCGATCTTTTCGTCTCCGAGTAAATCCTCTCGCGCCTTGTCGAGAATGGGGTGGTAGTCGAGCACCAACTGACAGTCTCTATCGATAACAAGTCGACTTGGAGAAATTTCTACTCCACGAGAACGCAAAGTCTCAATCTCGGCAAGTACAGTCCTGGGATTAGCTACGACTCCAGCAGCGATGAGGCAGGTCGTTTCTGGTCTGAGAATTCCGCACGGAGTAAGCTGGAGCTT
This sequence comes from Bdellovibrionota bacterium, assembly GCA_041739995.1. Taxonomy (GTDB): domain Bacteria; phylum Bdellovibrionota_C; class UBA2361; order UBA2361; family JBGSMV01; genus JBGSMV01. Next base: position 30,783 of record JBGSMV010000070.1, on the reverse strand, counting down.
GGTCTTTACGCCCCCTACCACCAATGTGTGGCCGGCATTGTGACCACCTTGAAATCTCACCACGACTTGCGCGGATTGTGATAGCGCATCAACGAGTTTCCCTTTTCCCTCGTCACCCCACTGCGCTCCGGTAATTACAATTGACGGCATGTTTTACTCCCCAACGCTCATATTGGCTGCCAGTATCCAACGAAAATTTGACGTGTTTTGCGGTGAAGTCTCGGTTGCGGTGATGTGGTCCAGAGATTCTTTTTTAAGCAGAGCACAAGGATGATTGTCGGAAGCTCGTACACACACTAGAACGTTCGAGGGTAGACCGCCTTCACCCTCATTCTTGGCACCCGAGGCGCCGCAGCCAGCATCGGAGCAGTGATCTAACCGGTCGAACGCAAGCCCTCGTAGGTCACCGCGACCAAGTGCTTCCGCGGTGGCATCATCGACGCTGAAGCGGGGAGTGCTAGGGAACAGAGTGTCCCAGGAGAGAACGTTGGCGACCTTCAGGTCCTCTAATTTTACTGCCTGGTCGAGCGAGAAAGGCCAGCTGGCGCTACGACGAATTTCGCTGATGCACCCTCCGCAGCCGAGTTGTTGACCAAGGTCCCTAGCGATTGAGCGCATGTAGGTTCCCTTGGAGCAGCGCAAGGTCATGCGGACTTCAGGCCACTGAATGGATACGTCCTCTATGGCATGAACGGTGACAGTTCTTGGTTGCAATACGACCGTCTCGCCTTCCCGCACCCTGTTATATGCGCGCTCACCGTTAACCTTAATAGCGGAGACCTGAGGTGGGGTTTGACTGATTACCCCTTCGAATGACTTCAGAGCGCGGAGAATGATTGTAGGTTCAATGGGAAGAGCTTCTGAGTAGGTGAGGGTTTCGCCCCAAACGTCATCTGTGGTGGTGGTCTGGCCTAGACGCAGCGCGATTTTGTACTCCTTGGTTCCCGACTCGGCGTGCGAGGCCAGCCGCGTGGCCTTGCCGACCAGAAGGACAAGGAGTCCTGTGGCATTAGGATCGAGAGTCCCCGCGTGGCCAACTTTGATAGATTTTGGGAATAGCTTGCGAACGCGGGCTACGACCTGCGCAGAGCTTAGGAGCGGAGGCTTATCAATTACCAAGACTCCGCAACTCGGTCGCGCTGAAGAGTTCTGTGCGACGTCAACAGTCTCGCATCGAGTGGAAACACCGCCTGCTTCATTCTGTGCGCACTCTTCCATCTGGGGCCTCACGCGGACCTACTTGCTTCGCAGAGCCGCGGCAAAAGCTTTGCTTCAAGTTCAGGCAGAGAATTGCGCCAACGAAATGCTGCCGCTGCCTTATGGCCTCCACCACCGAACTCCTTCGCTACGACAGAAACGTCCCATCGCGGGTCTCTTGACCGCAGGCTTATGCGCCAGAGGTCATCAACCCAGCGAATGAGAGCACTCACGCGCACACCTTGAATGTCCCTGCCCTTTTCCACCAGGCCTTCAGAGTCTTCTGACCTGGCCGAAAGTCTTTGAACCATTTCCGGCGGCACCACTAGTACACATACCTTGCTGTCTTCGAGCAGCCGCAGCGATGAGAGCACCTCGGCATGCAGCCGAATAGTAGTGAGAGAGGCTTGAGAAAAAAGCTGATCACAAACTTTGTGAAGACTGGCACCGTGACGCACCAGGCGAGCGGCAGATTCGAGTGTGTGCGCTGAGGTGCTCGAATATCGAAAGCTTCCGGTGTCAGCCACCATGCCAAATAGCAGCGCGGTCGCTATCGAGGAATCTATAGTGATTGTCAGAAACTCAATCAGCTCGAGTACCAATTCGGCCGACGAACTGGCGGTCTCATCGAGCAGATGAATATTACCAAAACAATCATTAGAAGCGTGATGATCGAGATTGATGACTGCCGGGTGTGCTTTCACCGCATCTTCAAGAGATTCACCGACGCGCTTGATGTCGCCGCAATCGCACACGATCAAAAGGTCGAAATTGCCGTTGAGCGAAGCCAAGATAGTGTTCGCTCCTGGAATGAAAGCGAGCTTCTCGACAGGGCCGTCCTGGTTAATGATGGAAACAGTCTTACCCGATGCACGAAGGGCCAGCGCGAGTCCACAGCTCGAGCCGAAGGCATCTGGGTCGGGGCTGTAGTGGCTTAAAATAGCGATAGAGGAGGCCTTCCGAATGGCTTCGGTTGCTTGAGGCAAGGATGCGCGAAAGGAAGCACGAGAGGTGACGGGTCGATCTCCCATTCTACTTTTTATCCTCGTTTACACGGTCTTCCGCCGCTACGCGTGCAAGCAGTTGCTCCACTCGGTCGACGGTATCAAATGTGTCGTCATAGAAAAACTTTAGCTCAGGAGCAAATCTGGTGGTGAGTTCATTCGCCAGTAGGTGACGCAGGGTTCCTTCGGCACTGCTGAACGCCTTGGCAACCTCTGCGCGCCTATCCTCGGAAGAAATGCCCGAGATATCTGAAACCACCCAATAGACTTTGGCATGCCGCAAGTCCGCACTGGTGATAACGCTAGTGATGGTGACAAGTGAAAATCTCGGATCCGCAAGATGCTGCAACTCGTTGGCGAGAAGCTCTCTAATGCGTTCGGAAACCCTGAAAGTACGACGACGTTCGGTCATGGCAACTAAAAGCGACTGCGACTTGTAGGCGGCGCCCGGCTAGTGGCGCGTTAGCCTACTAGAGAGTAGCCGCTACCTCCTTCACTTCAAATACTTCAAACTGGTCGCCCGGCTTAACGTCGTTGTAATTTTCTAGCATCACACCGCACTCATAACCGCTCTGCACTTCACGTACGTCATCCTTAAAACGACGTAGCGAGGCCATCTTTCCTTCGTGCACAACTTTGCTGTCACGTAATAGTCTGACGAATGCTCCTCGGCGAACCATGCCGTCGAGTACATAGCAACCCGCAACAGTTCCCATTTTTGGAACGTTGAATGTTTCACGTACTTCCACACGCCCAGTGCGGTGCTCTTCCTTCACTGGCGCCAGCAATCCGACCATGGCCTTCTTCACATCGTCTAGGAGCTCGTAAATAATGCGATAGAAACGCAGTTCAATGCCGATACTTTCAGCCTCAGCTTGAGCGCGAGCTTCTGCGCGCACACCGAATCCGACCACAATGGCCCTTGATGCGACCGCGAGCTGTATGTCGTTCTCAGTGATTCCACCCACGGCAGAGTGAAGAACTCTTACCTTCACCTTCTCCGTGCTGAGTTGCTCTATCGCGTCTGTTACAGCCTCAAGCGATCCGTGAACGTCAGCCTTTAAGACGATATTGAGCTCTGCTTGCACGATACTATTTGCACGACGAGAGAATTCCTCGAGGCTTATAGGGCCAGCGGCGGAGCGTTGATCCTTCAGTGTTTTCTTTGCGCGACGTTCGTCAAATACTTCGCGTGCTTTGGCCTCAGATTCAACTACGAAGAAATCGTCCCCTGCTTCTGGAACTCCGGTAAATCCAGTAATCTCCACTGGTACTGAAGGGCCAGCCTCTGTCATGGCAGCGCCGTCGGCGCCGACCATCGAGCGTACTCGTCCATACTCGGCCCCGGCGATAAACACATCACCAACTCGCAGAGTGCCGTTTTGGATAAGAGCTGTCGCTACGGTGCCGCGCCCTTTGTCTTGGCGTGACTCGATTAGAGTTCCACGCGCACGTCGATCCGGATTGGCCTTGAGTTCCTTTACTTCGGCTTGAAGCATAATGCCCTCAAGCAACTCCTTGAGACCCTGCTTCTTTAGCGCGGAGACTTTGTAGTACATCGTGTCTCCACCCCAATCTTCAGGGGAGAGACCATGGTCCGAAAGCTGCTGCTTAATACGGTCAGGGTTGGCGTCCTGCTTGTCGCACTTGTTTACCGCGACAATGATCGGTACCGCTGCTGCCTTCGCATGGCTCACGGCCTCGAGTGTCTGAGGCATTACGCCATCATCGGCAGCGACTACCAAAATGACGATGTCGGTAACCTTTGCGCCACGTGCGCGCATTGCGGTGAAAGCGGCATGGCCCGGAGTGTCAATGAAGGTCACCATTCCGCGACCTTCTACCGGCACTTGGTAGGCACCGATGTGTTGCGTAATTCCGCCGTGCTCGCGTTCAGCAACGGTGGTCTGACGGAGCGCGTCCAGCAAAGAGGTCTTCCCGTGATCCACGTGTCCCATCACCGTTACCACTGGCGCTCGTGGGAGCTGCTGTCCGGGATCCTCGGGCGTCGTGTCTTCAAGAATGTCGGATTCAATGAAGGTGGTTCGCTCTACCTGAAACTCGAACTCCTCCGCGATAACAGTCGCGGTGTCCGCATCAATCGCCTGATTAATGGTGGCCATTATTCCGAGCTGCATAAGCTTCGCGATGATCTCTCCAGCCTTTAAGCTCATTTGCTTGGCGAGTTCGCCAACGGTGATGAACTCATCAAGTTTTACTACACGCTTGGAAGCCTTCGGTTTGCTGGCCTCAATTGCTGCTTGACGCTCAGGATCCACCTCTTTACGTCGAGGACCCTGACGTCCGCCTGCTCGGCGCGGTTCGCGACCCTCGTAATCAACGAGTTCGCGACGGTCAATCTCGCGCTTCCTGCCCTTCTTTCGGGCGCCACTACCTTTGCCACCTTCTTCCTCCTCGTCTCGGGCTGCAGTCACTACCTTACCCGCGATTGGGCGCCCAGAGTCCGAGCGACTGCTTGTCGGAGCGACGCGCGGCTGAGGTAATTCAATCTTTCCGAGCACACGCGGACCGGCAGCTTTTCTAGGTTCGGAAGCGGCGACTGTATGTACGCCCACCGCAGAAGCGCTCTCGCCGAGGCGTGCGGAAAATTCACGAGCAGCATCATTCAGTCCTGATTTAGCAAGGACGGGCTTAGCGGGCTCTGGTTTCTCTAGGCGTCCAAGCACACGCGGGCCTGCTCGAGCAGGCGCCACCGTCGAGCCCGCTGCTGTGGAACTCTCCTGAGCAACGTTCGTTGCTGAGGCTTCGACTTGAGTGAAAGCGGCTTCAGCGGCTATCTCTGCTGGCGCGCCTTCTGCGGCGGATGCCTCCACGGCCGACGCTTCAACCGCAGACTCCTCCGAGGATTCAGAGGCCTCGGGTGATACTTGAGGATCGGTGCCGTCTTCTGCGGAGGCGATGGTGGCCGCATCTGTGGTGCGTCGGCGACGAATCACATTTCCGGTACGACGTTCAACGACTGCTTGCGTCTCGCCGGTCGACTTGTCGAGTCGAGTGGTGACCGTCTCGCTCTGTTCGGAAGAGTTTGACTCCTCAGAGCCAGATCCAACTGTTGAACGAATAGCGGAGCGCCGAATCTGTTCCGCCTCATCCGACTCGAGGGAACTTGAGTGCGAAAGCTTCCCCGAGACTCCCGCTTGGGCAGCCATTGCGATTATCGCCTTGTTCTCTAGTCCAAGCTCTCTGGCGAGCTCGTAAATTCTAATTTTGCTCATACTGGTTTGCTCGTTAATCTTTTATGAAATTTAGTATCTATCCCACGATTGGGAGTACCCGAACCTCCATTGGGGCGGGTTTGAGACTTTGCGAAACTTCGTCCCGGCATGGCGCCGAGCGGGCTCCCGGCTGATCCGGAACCAGATTTCTGGTGAGAGCCATGTCTTGCGGGTGCGCGAGAGCTGACCGCCGGGGCGAGTCCAGTTTCGTTTAGTAAACTATCCCAGAGTATCGAAAGTGCGTGACGACCGCCGTATGGCCCGCCGCGAGAACTAATGGAGTTCTGCCCTTTATTCTCCGCTCGCGCTTCCCTGAATTCGCGCAAAGCCCCGCCGTTTTCCCGCAAGGCTCCGCGTGGAAGTCGAAAAGCGTGCTCTAGCGCGTTGCCGCGCTGTGCTTTTAAGAAACATTCAAGTGAGCGGTGTATGTAGGCGCCTCTTCCGAGGACCGGTCCCAAGGCGAGCCCATCTTTTGGCTTCGCTCTTTCTGGATCGAGAAGACCCGGATCGAGGGGCGCCGGAACGAGGAGTGCCGGAGCGAGGAGCGTTAGCCGAGGAGGCCAGCTCAAAGCAAAGCCAGCAGGCACGCTACCACAGGTCGAAGTGGTTTCTGAGATGGCAGCCGTCGAGGGGGAACCGACTGAAGATGTATTCGAGGCTTGAGCCCCCGTCTTGACGGAATCGTTCAGCACTTCCAGGGAAAGGCGTACAAGCGAAGATGGATCAGTGCGCTGCTTGCATCCAATGCAAGTTCGAGTGCGCTGCTCTCGTGCGCGCTGTTCTGTAGCAGCTTCCTGCGCCATGCTCACTTTCGTTCCTCTCTCGTGCGAAAAGCCTCTGCTCCATCTCCGAGTCCGCTAACGCGGCTCAGACGAGCGGGCATCGCTCGGTCTAAAATCACCTCTCTCTCCACGACCAGAATCCGGCCCAGAACGATTTGTCGTTCTGAAGAATTCGTCGGTCGCAGACTTCACTAGGTCAATATCGATGTCATTTATTCCTGGAACTTTTAGCAGCTCATCATTCTCTGCGGAAACAAGGCTCTGAATGGTAACCAGGCCTCCGGCAAGAAGCTTGGCTTTCAGCTCTTCTGGAATCATAAGCCGATCAAGATCGGTTGGAATTTTGCCACCGGCGGCGAGAATAGCCTTTGCTTCCTCCTCAGCCAGTTGAACCGAGCGCTCCTTGGCGTGCTGGAGCATCTCAGAAGCGAGCTCTGCGGTAAGTCCCTCAACTTCCATAAGCTCTTCCAGCGCGGTCTCTGCGACTTGTTGAATGCTGCGGTATCCATGTTGAAAAAGAAGCTCAACTTGGTCGAAAGAAATTCCCGGAATGGCTTCAAGAGAAGTGCGCGCGCGCTTGGTTTCATCTTCAGCCACGGAGACGCTTCTTACATCAATGCGCCAGCCGGTAAGCTTGCTTGCGAGCTTGACGTTTTGACCACGGCGACCAATCGCAAGAGAGAGCTGATCGTCCGGAACGATAACTTCGATTGCGTGTTCATCTTCATCCACCACCACACGGCTGACTTCAGCTGGGGAGAGTGACCGGGCCACAAACGAAGGTTCGTCTTGAGTCCAGGTTACGATATCAATTCTTTCGCCACGCAGTTCTTGAACCACCGCTTGTACGCGAGAGCCTTTGATGCCGACGCATGCGCCAACGGGGTCTACGCTTGTGTCGTTTGAATATACTGCAATCTTAGCGCGCTCACCTGGTTCACGGGCGACGGCTTTGATCTCAACGATATTTTCTGAAATTTCTGGTACCTCAAGCCCGAAGAGCTTCTTGAGGAAATCAGGATGGCTGCGGGTCAGCACAATCTGTGGTCCGCGTGCGGTTCTGTCTATATCGAGAATCATGCCACGAATGCGGTCGCCCTGCCGATAACGCTCACGCATGATTTGTTCGCGCTTCGGGAGAATGGCTTCCGTTCGTCCTAGGTTCACGATCACGTTGCCGCGATCATAACGCTGCACGATACCGTTAATGAGTTCTCCTTTCGAGTTCTTGTACTCTTCGAAGATAACGCCGCGCTCGGCATCTCGAACTTTTTGGATGATCACTTGCTTGGCAGTCTGTGCGGCGATGCGCCCCAGCGGCTCGGTCTCGAGTTTCTTACCAAGCTCATCCCCGACAATCGCGTCTGGATCGAAGGATGCTCGGGCTTCGGCCAGGGATACTTGAACTGCTGAATCTTCAACTTTTTCAACAACGGTCTTGAACTGAACAACTTCAATCTCGCCAGACTCGTCATTGAACGAGGCTTCAAGGTTTAGATTGTGTCCAAAGTGCTTGCGCGCCGCCGACAACATGGCCGACTCGATTGCTTCCACCAGGATGGCGCGATCGATTCCCTTGTCGCGACCGATTTGTCCCAAGATTGCATTCAGATCAATTGCATTTGACATACGCGATATTCTCTCAACGTTGCTCGAACAAAAAATCTACCCGTGCGTGCGCTACCGCACTACGAGGAATTTTTACCATTAAACTAAGATCGTCTGATTCAAGAGTCAGGAACTCAGGTGTGCACTGCTGTAGTACTCCGGTAGCAACCTGCTTCTTCTTTATTCGCTCGATTTCCTTTTGTGCCTTCTGTTCAAGGCTAAGTTTGTTCCCGCGCTTCTTCGGGCGCTTTTTAGGGGTAATTCGACCTGCTCCTTCGGGAGGCAGATTGACTGTGAATTCGGCAGTCTCAACCGCAAAGCGAACGGAAAGTCGCTCGCCCACTGCATTGTCAAAATGCTCTGGGCGTTTGAGGACCCGATTGATTCCAGGGCTTGAAACTTCGAGATTCCATTGTTCCGTAGATAGTCCAAGTCGCTTTCCTTCCTCAGAGTCCATGAAAACGGAAAGATGCTTGCTTACGCGAGTGCAATCTTGGAGGGAAACGCCTTGTTGCGATACTTGTTGAGGAACGTCCTGATCCTCTACTGCAGATACTTCGCTTGTGTCACTACTCTCGGTACTGCCCTCAAGTTGACTGCCCTGTGGTTGACTGCCCTCTGGTTGGCAGCCATCAGGTTGGTCGGTCTGCTCCGCTGGAATACAGGAATCTTGTGGGTTCACATCCTTCGAACTGCCATCCTTCGAACTGGTTGAACTGGCCGATACTGACCCAGGCTGCTTAGCGATGAAAATGCGAATGGTGCCCTTCATGGAAGAAGGCACTTCAATATCAAATAGCTCAGAGCCACAGAGTGCGACTTGCTCAGCAAAGACGTCCCATAGGCGCACGCGCCTGGAACCACTGCTCGCAGGTCGATCGCCAGCCCGCGCACTTGGTGCGCCAGAAGTAACCCGCGCTGAGGGATCACCCTCGCTGGCGGTCCATTCTACGGCCTGTTCTGCTGGCTCTGCGTTACTCATCGTTCTCATCAATTTCTGCATTCGACGCGACCGTGCCGCTTAACTGCGCCACTCACGTCCGCGCGATTCTCACTGCGCGATTCTCACTGCGCGATTCTCACCGACCGCTCCAACGGAGCGCCAACCCAAACACAAAATGTGTGAGGAAGTCCCAACGCAAGAAAGAGGAAATGTGCACCCCTGAAATGCTCGTACGCTGACTCTGTCACCAAAGGACTTATCGCGCGGAACGGCTTTCGGAGCGCCCTTGCGTTTGGGGGCGGATCGACGAGCAATTACTAGCACTTAAAGGCACTCGGAGGCAAGTTAAGCTGATTTATCCGACATTTTCATAGGTTGGAGGTGCGCTCTAGGCGGCTCTATCTAGGAGCAGTCCTCAAGGGTACCAATAAAAACGACTCAAATCGGCGTTTCCTAGGCCAGGCAACGATAGAGCCCAAGGAGATAGGACGCTCGGGGCCTCCAGGTTAGTAGCCCAGAGTATGGGGTTCGTGAGCAATTCTCGCTGCGCTCACTGACCTCTTTGTGAATATCTAATCTATTACACAATGAGCTAAGCGAGAGCAGCGAGAAAGTTACCTAAGTGAACTTCTAGCTCAGAGAACGGCTACCACTGCGCATGAAACGTTCCTGGCTTATCTTTACGCTCAAACGTATGCGCACCAAAGAAGTCTCTCTGGGCCTGAGTCAAGTTCTGAGGCAAGTCCGCGCTACGATAGCTGTCAAAGTAGCTGAGCGACGAATAGAAAGCCGGCGCAGGAATTCCGCGCTCTGCGGCAATCTGAAGCACCTTTCTTAGCGCAGGAATGCTGTTTTCGACTTCGCGCTTCATGCCCGGATCGAGGATTAGGTTCGCGAGCTCTGGGTTGTCCCCGTATGCCTTTCGAATTTCGTCCAGGAACCTTGCGCGGATGATGCAACCGCCCTTCCATATCGCGGCAATGGCACCTAATTTCAGATCCCACTTATACTGCTTTGAAGCGGCGCCTAAGAGCGCCATTCCTTGTGCGTAGGCGATGATTTTCGACGCATACAACGCGTCGTGAACCAGCTTTACGAATTCATCAGACGTACCTTTGAATGGACCCACGGCTGGTGGCGAAAATACTTTGGCTGCAGATTGCCGCTCTGATTTCATAGAGCTCAACACTCTGGCGTCCACCGCGGCAGCGAGAGTTGGAATTGGCACCCCAAGATCGAGAGCTTCTAGCGCCGTCCAGCGACCAGTGCCCTTTTGACCCGCCTTATCCAAGATGGAATCAACCAGGTAGCCCGAACCCATGTCATCTTTGCGACGTAGGACTTTTCCCGTGATTTCAATCAGAAATGATGAAAGGACTCCGCTGTTCCATTTGTCGAAAGTATTTGCAAGCTGCTCAGGTTCAAGTCCGAGCACGCCGCGAAGCAGATGATAGGCTTCCGCGATGAGCTGCATGTCTCCGTACTCAATCCCATTGTGCACGGTCTTCACGAAGTGGCCTGAGCCTCCTGGTCCGATGTACGTAGTGCAGGGTCCATCAACCTGAGCTGCGATCTTTTCAAGCATCGGAGCAAGCTTCTCCCAAGCATCACGCGGACCGCCTGGCATAAGGCTGGGCCCGTTAAGAGCGCCCTCTTCTCCACCGGACACTCCAAGGCCGATGAAAGAAAGTCCTACCGAGCGAAGTTGTGCGTCGCGTCGTTCGGTATCTTTGAAATTCGAGTTGCCGCCGTCAATGATGATGTCCCCTTTCTGCAGCAAGGGGGTAAGTTGATTGATAACTTCGTCAACGGCCGGGCCTGCTTGAATCAGCATGATAATCTGACGCGGCGACTCCATTGATTGAACGAATTCAGACAAAGTCTTTGAGGGAACAAAAGAGCCTCCGGCTTTACCGGCGGTCTTCCCAAAGTCAGCCATGAACTTGTCAGTAACCTCGCCCTTTCGGTTAAACACCGCTATCGGGTACCCGCGACTCTCAATATTACGCGCAAGGTTTGACCCCATTACTGCTAGACCAATCAGTCCAATTTTTGGCTTCATGCATTCTCCTTTTTTCAAATCTGCGCTGTATTCGACCCGCACTGTACCAAAACTGCGCGGTATTAAATTAAGCAAGTCTTCTCAAGCACTACTGGGGCGATTAGCAAATCCAACCGCCTGTATGCGAGCGCCACCTCTAATAAGATGGTGGCGAATCCGAAATCAGGTGAGATAGTGGCGTGTTTCGACCGCCCTATCAACTGTTTTTGGGCCTAACGGTCCAGAACCGTCTAGGGCATATTCTACAAGGAGGCTATGAGAGGCCACCTAGGCACGGGAGGGCGAATGCGTTTTTTTGGTGACAGGAAAGCTTGGCTGAGCATGCCATTCTCTTTGATGGCACTCGGAAGAAGCGCTGCCAAATGCCACGTACCGATGCTCGGTCTTCTTCCGACTACACTGCTCCTACTTTCGCTGCTCCCTGGCGTCTGCTTCTCTGAAACCACCCTCTCTGAAGGTTCTTCAGAACTGGATCTTTCGGAAGCGGTCGATCGCGATGCCGAAGTGTTCTTGCGTGTGGTGCGCCTAAGCACGCCGATTGTGGGCCAAGGCGAATCGCAAAGTGCATCAACCTGCGCGACCGGGTTTGCGATTGATGCGAATTCGGTGCTGACAAACGCGCATGTAGCTCGGTCGTTATGCCCGACCAGCGCTTGTAATGGTGCATCCATTGCCGTGGCCAAGGGGCTTGGAGTAACGCCTCGTTCCGTCGAGGCTTCGGTTGAGCTAGGTGCAGAGCTCGGCTCCCTTGATATTGCCAAGATTATCTTAGAGGCCCCCTTGGCGGGCTCCCGGTCCTCAAGCGAAGAGATCGCTACTCCCCATATTGGTGATGCGGTGAGGGTGATTGGTTTCCCCGGATGCTCAACTCTGCAAGTGCGTCGTGGGAAAATTACTGCAGTAGAAGAGTCTAGTTTCTTAGTTGATGCGAGAACGAACCTTGGAGGCAGCGGCAGTATTGTAGTGTCTGAGGCGGGGAAGCTGATCGGGTTGGTGACTCAAGGTAGCCTCAGCAGCGCGTCGTCGATTCCGTTCTTGCTGCAACGATTGGGAGGAAGTGACTTTGAGGTTAGCGTGGCGCGCCTCGATGTTGTTGTCCAGTTGTTGCAGCTGCCAACGTTGCAGAGAGTGCAGCGCGAGAGCCTCGCTCTTTTGTCGCGCTATTCTGCAGCAGGCGCTGCACCAGGAAAGTCGATTGGTTTTCTTGATACTCTCGATATCCTTTCGCGAACCGAACGCATGAAAAGAGCGCTTCTTCGAGAGCCGCGCAGTCTGACGACTTCGGGTGAAGTTCTCTTCAGCGCCTTGTCTCGACTTGGGGAACAGCGCTTGGTGTCGGCGCAGGACTGGGAGCCGGTCGGGCAGCTGTCCTTAGACGCGCCCGCATTTGGGGAATTGTTGGCTTTGTATTCCATGGAGCTTTGGGGGAACCCAAATCTTTCAACCATCACGAAACCTGAAGGGGGCTCCCAGTTGGCTGCTTTGCGTCAAACGTTGACGCAGGCTCGCCAGCGATTTTTGGCAGCCCATGCGGAAGAGTACGGGGATGATGTCGCGTTGTCTTCTTCGTTCTATTCACGGCAAGTGCGTCGTTTCACAGGGGTGATTGTAGCGTGCGTACTTCTGTTTCTCATCTGGTTGCTGAGCACGGGATTTGTTTTCGCAAGAAGTTCTGGAGGATTGTTCAGGCGTATGGGTATTGCCGTGCTCGTGGCGCTTTGCGCATGGCCGCTTTCTCTAGTGGTATGGGTGTGGAGTCGTAGAAACAAAGGGTCGCTCGCCTGACGCGCCGCTTTTCTGATTAATTCGGGCTGTTTATTTCGGAAAGGCGCGTACCTGTACTTTCGTGGAGCCAGAAGAGACCTGCAGAATTTTGCCTTCCTTGGTCTCGATGCAGCTTAGTTTGTTTCCGTACACGCAGCCGGTATCGATGCCGATTTTAAACGGAAGATTAAACAGCACGTCTTCGTATGGGGTATGACCAAAAATTATTGGGCGTCCGAAATAGTGCTTATTAGAAATGAACTCGTCTCGAATCCAGAGCACGTCGTCTTCAACCTGCAATCGAAGGTCTCTGAGCGGATTCAATCCGGCATGGGCGAAAATGTAATCAGGAAGCATGACGTAGGTATCGAGTCCTTGCAGAAACGCGAGGTGTTCAGGAGGTAGGGCTTTCATCACCTCTTCAGGGTTCGGCGGGGGGCCATCCTCTAGTGCCAGCCCGTAACTATTAAGGCACTGAGTACCGCCGTTCATGAGGTACGCCATGCCGTCACGGCCAGGCAGTCCCATGAAAGACAAGAACATGTCCTCGTGGTTACCTTTGAGAAAAATACTTCGGGGGTGCCTTTGCACAAAGCCCAGGAGTAAGTCGATGACGCCCTTTGAGTCAGGGCCGCGGTCGACGTAGTCGCCGATGAAGAGCACAATGTCTGCTGGCGTGAGTTTCTCGGACTGGGTGAGAGCAGTCAGCATCACTTCGAGCTCTGCGCGGCAGCCATGTATATCGCCGACGGCGAACACCCTCCCGCTATGCTCCGAAATGTCTCGAAAGCGCGTCATAGAGTCACTTGAGGTTGGACCCACCACCGGGTCAATTGCTTAGATTCTGTTAATAGCATGCCTTGGGCTGCCATATCTCGCTATCCATCAAGTTTAAGAACGGCGAGGAAGGCGTCCTGAGAAATCGAGACCTTGCCGACTTGCTTCATGCGGCGCTTACCTTCTTTTTGCTTCTCAAGCAGCTTTCTCTTTCGGGTAATGTCACCACCGTAACACTTCGCCGTCACGTTCTTCCTAAGGGCCTTTACAGTAGAGCGGGCGATAATCTTAGCCCCGATAGCTGCTTGAATCGCAATCTCAAACATTTGGCGATCTAACAGCTCTTTCAACTTATCCGTAAGATCTCGACCTTTGTTAAAGGCTTTGTCGCGATGCACGATAATGCCGAGAGCGTCGACGTTTTCGCCATTCAATTTAATGTCGAGCTTCACGAGGTCGGAGACTTTGTAGCCTTTTAGCTCATAGTCAAAAGACGCGTAGCCTTTAGTGAAGCTTTTAAGTTTATCCTGGAAGTCCAACACAATTTCATTAAGCGGTAATTCATACACCACCACCGTTCTTCCTTGAGCACGCTCGTCCCCGCCACTGCCGGCATCTTTGCCTCCAATAGCGGAACCATAATTATGAATGCTCAAACTTTGTTGAATACCGCGACGCTCTTCGCAAAGTTTAAGGACGTTACCCAGAAACGCCTGGGGGCAGTGAATTGTCACCTCAACGATTGGTTCCTCGATGGTTTCAATAAACTGAACTTCGGGAAGCTTGGTGGGGTTGTCCACCATGAGAGAAGTCCCGTTCAGCAGATTTACGCGGTATACAACTGACGGAGCGGTAGTAATAAGATCCAAGTTAAATTCGCGCTCAAGACGCTCCTGGATGATCTCCATGTGTAAGAGACCAAGATATCCGCAGCGAAAGCCAAAACCGAGCGCCGCAGAAGTTTCGGCCTCAAACGTAAACGAGGCATCATTCAGACTTAACTTCTCGAGCGCGGTTCTAAGCGACTGGTAGTCGTCTGCGTCTACAGGAAATAGCCCGCCGAACACCATCGGCTTTACTTCTTTGTACCCAGGCAAGGCCTCCGAAGTAGTGTCGTTCGCGAAGACAATGGTGTCTCCGATCTTCACGTCATGAATGTTTTTGATTGAGGCGGCGAAATACCCTACTTCGCCACTCACGATTTCAGGCACCTCGCTCACGTGCGGATCGAAAACTCCGGTTTTATAGACCTCGTACTCACCGCGAGAGCTGTGAAAGGTGACGTGGTCGCCAGGCTTAATGATCCCGTCGATAACTCGAATCATGACCACGACTCCCAGATATGGGTCGAACCAGGAGTCGTAGACCAGTGCCCGTAATTTGTTGTCGGAGGAGCCGCGAGTAGGCGGCGGGATTTTAGCAACGATCGCTTCCAGCAAATCAGGGACGCCTAGCCCAGTCTTGGCGCTAATCATCAGCGCTTGAGACGCATCGATGCCGATGATTTCTTCAATCTCTTTGCGCACTCGCTCGGGATCAGAATTCGGGAGATCAACTTTGTTGAGCACTGGAACCACTTCGAGATTGTTCTCGATGGCCATATATACGTTGGCAAGCGTCTGCGCTTCGACGCCTTGGCTGGCGTCAACCACCAGTAGCGCTCCTTCGCAAGCCGAAAGGCTGCGTGAAACTTCATATGAGAAATCGACGTGTCCAGGAGTGTCAATCAGGTGAAGTTGATAGCGGCGACCATCCTTGGCGGTATACGGAAGCCTTACGGTCTGAGCCTTAATGGTAATACCCCTCTCGCGCTCGAGATCTAGTTTGTCGAGAAATTGTGACTGCATTTCTCGCTTCTGGAGCGCTCCGGTGGTTTCCAGGATGCGGTCAGCAAGCGTGGACTTACCATGGTCGATGTGGGCGATGATGCAGAAGTTTCGAATGTGGTCTCTGGAACGTGACATGTGATTCTAGTTCGTTTGAAAATCGGCCGGATTAAGAGGTGCTGATGGTAAGTGGACTTTAGGTTTGCCGCGAAGGTCAAGCGGAGGCCTTTAGCCGTGCGGCGAACTCGGTAATAGCCATTGAGAGCCCCTGTCTTACGGGAATTTTCGGCTCCCAATTAAGCAAATCTCTCGCTCGCGTAATATCAGGGCGTCGACGAGTAGGATCGTCTTGGGGCAGCGGTTGCTGAATCAGGGTAGACTTGGACTTGGTGAGTTCAAGCACCAACTGGGCAAGTTCTTTGATGTTCATTTCCTCAGGATTCCCGAGGTTTACTGGCCCAGATAGGTCTACCGAAGCAGATTTTGGCTCAGCATCCATCAGTCGCACAATGCCATCTACCAAATCAGAAACGAAGCAGAAAGAGCGGGTCTGGGAGCCGTCGCCGTACACGGTGATAGGTTTACCAAGCAAGGCTTGCACGATGAAATTTGATACTACCCGTCCGTCGTCAAACAGCATGCGTGGGCCATACGTGTTGAAGATGCGAACGGTTCGCGTGTCGACACCGTTTTTGTCGTGGTAGCAGTAGGTCAGTGTCTCGGCGACGCGCTTGCCTTCGTCATAACAGCTGCGCGGTCCAATTGGGTTGACGTTACCCCAATAACTTTCAGTTTGTGGATGCTCGAGAGGATCGCCATACACTTCAGAGGTGGAGGCCAAAAGTAGGCGCGCGCCTACGCGCTTGGCGAGTCCAAGCATATTGATTGTTCCCAGCACTGAAGTTTTCACCGTCTTCACGGGATTGTGTTGGTAATGGACCGGCGAAGCGGGACAAGCAAAGTGGTAAATCTGGTCAATCTCAAGCAACACTGGCTCAATCACGTCGTGACGCAAGAACTCAAATCGTGGATTGCCAAGCAAGTGCGCAATATTGCGTTTCGAGCCCGTGAATAGATTGTCGAGCGCAATGACCTCGTGGCCGCGATTAAGCAGCACTTCAACCAAGTGAGAACCGATGAAGCCGGCACCTCCGGTAACTAAGATTCGCTGCGGCACTATCGAACCTGTGGGTGATTTCTCACTTACCTTAGAGCTACTCACGCGCAGTCTCCCTTAAAAAAGTTTATGCTGGTTGCAATTCTAGGGGCGAGGAAGTTCATCGCGAACCAGCCTTCAGTTCAGGACGTCCAATAGAATAGTACGTGAAGCCTTCAGCCGAGAGCGTCGCGCGGTCCAAAATATTACGACCGTCAAAAATTACCGGTTGGCGCAACAGTTCCTTCATGCGCTTGTAATTTGGTCGGCGAAACTCGTTCCACTCAGTGCAGATCACGAGCGCATCTGCGCCTTCGAGCGCGTCATAGTTGGTTTCAGTGTAGGTCACTGAAGGATGGTTGCCGAAGCTCTGAGCGAACGTGCCGCGCGCTTCGGGGTCAAAAAGCGAAAGCTTTGCACCCGCCTCGACTAGCGCCTTGCACACTACTAATGCGGGAGCCTCTCTGACGTCATCGGTTTTTGGCTTGAATGCAAGTCCCCAGATAGCGATGTGGGCACCTTTTAGGCGATCTGTTCCGAAGTGTGCCAGCAACTTCTGAACCATGACCTGCTTCTGATTGCGATTCACTTCTTCTACTGACTTGGCGAGAGTCAGCGAGACTCCGAAGTCCGCACCAGTTCGAATCAGTGCCTGCACGTCTTTGGGGAAACACGAACCGCCGTATCCAATGCCAGGAAACAAGAAACTCATGCCGATACGAGAATCTGTACCAATGCCCACTCTTACGGCATCAACGTCAGCACCGACTTTTTCACAAAGGTTAGAGATCTCGTTCATGAACGACACCCGTGCGGCCAGCATGGCGTTGGCGGCGTACTTGGTCATTTCCGCTGAAGGAATGTCCATTACCAGAATCGGATTATTAGTGCGCACGAATGGAGAATAAAGCTGTTTCATGACAGCGCCGGCATGCTCTGAATCAACGCCAATTACGACTCGGTCAGGCTTCATGAAATCATCAATGGCAGCGCCCTCTTTGAGAAATTCGGGGTTGCTCACCACGTGTACCGGATGCTTTGAAACCGCAGAAATCGCGGCGCGTACTTTCTGGGCGGTGCCGACTGGAACCGTGGACTTATCGACCACGATCTTCGGTCCCTTCATAAATTTTCCGATGCCGGTCGCCACCGCCAGTACGTGCGTAAGGTCGGCCGACCCATCCTCATCCTGAGGAGTTCCCACTGCAATGAAAATGACCTCCGAGCGATCGACCCCTTCTTCAAGCGAGGTAGAAAAGGAGAGACGCTTTTCTTTGACGTTGCGATGAATAATGTCCGAAAGACCCGGTTCATAAATGGGAATTTCCCCGTTGAGAAGGCATTTGATCTTCTCAGGGTTAGAGTCCACGCATAGCACCTCGTTACCCGTGTCTGCGAAACAGGCACCTGCAACTAACCCTACATATCCAGAACCAACGATTGTGATGTTCATAGTAACTCTGTGATGTTCGTAACAACTCTATAAAAACGCGCGAACGTAGATCAAAAGTATGCGACAGGAGCTTTATCGTAGTCTAAGTACGGACCTAAAACCCTATCGTTTGTGGCGCTGAGTAGACCGCATTTTCTGAGATCCGTAAACCGCGCACCGTAGGGCAACGGCGCCCATGCCGAGCGACATAGAGCCACGGCGGAAGTGCCAGAACGCGAGAGGGCCCGAGTGCCGGGAGCGGTAAGCCGCGGAGTGAGGGGTTCTGAGCTATTTAAGTCGCGTTCTCGTCCCGGAGTCCTCGAAACGCAGTGAGCACCAAGATTTTAAGGTCCAAAAACAGGGACCAATGCTCGATATAGTAGAGATCAAACTCGATTCGCTTATCAATCGAAGTATCACCCCGCCAGCCATTCACTTGCGCCCAGCCGGTCAGCCCTGCAGGAACTTTATGTCGGAGCATATAACGTGGCACGTGCTTCCTGAATTCTTCTATGAAGACCGGACGCTCCGGTCGAGGACCCACCAGAGACATGTCGCCTCGAAGCACGTTAAAGAGCTGAGGTAACTCGTCAAGACTGTATGTTCTAAGGAACTTGCCCAGCCAAGTGACCCGCGAGTCCCCTGAGCGCGACCATTGCGGTCCCTCTGATTCAGCATCTGCCCGCATCGTGCGGAACTTCACGATAGCAAATCGAGAACCATCCACACTGACGCGTTCCTGGCGATAAAAAACAGGCCCACGCGAAGTAAGCTTTACCAGGAGCGCAATCGCGAGCATCAACGGAGCTAGCACGAGAATCATAAGCGACGACACCAGAATGTCGAAGCTACGTTTGGCAAACAGGTTCATGCTGTCTAGTGGCGAGCCTTGCACGCTAATGACTGGTAGCCCCTCGAATTCTTCAATCGCACCACCGACGCTTACAAATTGGTACAGATCGGGCACGACCTTAATATCGACCAAAGTGTCCTTGGACGCGCGCATGATTTCAGGCATGAAATGGTTGTCTTCCCAGGGCAGCGCCACAATTAACTGATCGATATCGGTTTTGAGCATGATGTCACGCAAATCCGAATACCTACCGAGTACCGGAATTTGTAGAGGCCCGCGGCGCTCTTGGGCATCTTTAGAGAGGCACCCGATAACTTGAATACCAAGCTCACGCTGAGTACGAACGCGCGCAATTACATCCGAAGCCACGTTCCCTGCCCCCACCACCAAAAGGTAGCGCACGTTAAAGCCGCGACGTCGAATTTCTCTAAGGAAATATCGCAAGACAGAACGTTCCATGGCCGTCAGTGCGATAGCGAGGGCACCGAAATACACGAACACAAGACGTGAAAACGGAGCGCTCTTCTCGCGAAACAAATAGGTGACTGCGATGAACAAGAAAAGTGCCGCTAGGTTAGCCTGAACGAGCAGTAGAAGTTCGCGTGATCGACGAACACCTCGCATCGGCTTATAGAGTCCCATGCGCTTGAAGACAAAGGCCCAGATCAGCCAGATGAAGAGCAACATGGCGAGGTAGTTGGTTACCGGAGGAATACCTTTGTCGGCAGGTACCCACTCAGTAAAGAATCGAAGCCAATACGCCAGCACCCAGGCGCAGGACACCACTGCAAGATCAGCAGCGATGAAGAGCATTTCGAATAACTGACGTTTTTGCTTTAGCATGCTGCTAACTCGACCTTCTCTCGCCCAAGTCCTCTCTGCCTTATCGACTGGCCTCAGCTGAGTGCCAGAGTCCCAGGCGTACAACTGCGTCACCTGTGTTTTGACCTTCTCCTCGAAATGGTTGCAACTCCGGAATCGCCTGCCATTGATCGAAAAAGCGTCGAAGCCCAAAGTTGGTAGCCCTGGCCCTACACGCCGCGGGCTGAAACGCGCCCTCATGTTGTTCGAAAGCAGAAATTGCTTCGCTCAAAAATTCCACCCGCGCGCGGGGCGAGGCTTGCCTCGGGTGCTTGAAAAATACTCCGGTTGGATGAGTTGGGGCAAGGGAGTCCGAGGCTGCCCCCGGAGCACTTGTTCTCGAGGCGGGCGGTAAAGCCACGCTGGACCAGGCTTTGAGCCCGCAAACGGTCTCTTTAGTAGCGCCGCTATAAGG
The DNA here is from genome assembly GCA_041739995.1 of Bdellovibrionota bacterium. Lineage (GTDB taxonomy): Bacteria > Bdellovibrionota_C > UBA2361 > UBA2361 > JBGSMV01 > JBGSMV01. The sequence continues at coordinate 10,867 of JBGSMV010000070.1, read as the reverse complement.
GGCGATGACAGGACGCCCCGCAGCCATACATTCCAGCGGGATCATTCCGAAGTCTTCTCGCGCCGGAAACAGTAGCGCGCGACAGGACTGATAAAGTTCGCGGAGTTTTTGGTCACTTACCCGACCGAGGAAGTGCACCCGTGGTCCAGCGCGGCGGCGAAGCTGTGCCAGCAATGGACCAGAGCCTGCAACCGTGAGTGGTAAATCTCGCTGGGTGCACACGTCTACCGCAAGTTCAGCACCCTTATAGGGAACAAGCGCTCCCGCGTAGAGAAATTCTGTTCCCTGCTCCGTCGGTAGTGTTCCCGCAAACCAAAAAGGGTCTATCGGCGGAAAAATAACATCAGCTCGCCTACCGTAGAAAGTTCGAACCCGAGCCGCCACAAATCGGCTAATTGCGATGAAGCGGTCAACTGAGGCACTGCCTTGCTTGTCCCACTGTCTTAGATGTCGCAGTAACGGCGATAGTACCGGAGTGGCAGCGCCAAAATAGGTACGGGCCTGATCCCACGCATAGCGCATCGGTGTCAGACAGTAGCAAAGGTGCACGGTTTTAGTTCCTACGCGCACGTTTTTGGCGGCAGCGTGGCTGACTGAAATTACCAAATCATAGTTGGAGAGATCTATTGAGTGCGCAGCAAGCGGGTACAGAGGAAGTAGTGCGCGATAGTATTTCGCGACTCCTGGCAGTCGTTGAAGAAAAGAAGTTCCCTTTACTTGAGCGTCAATCTGCGGAGTCGTGGAGCCAGGCACATGAATCAGGCAAAAAATGTCCGCCTGAGGATACATGGCTACGAAAGCCTGCAAGCAGCGCTCGCCTCCTCGCAGGCCAGTTAGCCAGTCGTGAACGAGCGCAACTTTCATTTTCGAATCTCACCCAGTGCGTCTTGATAGACCTGCAGAGTGGCTCTAGCCACATCGACGATGTCAAATCGTCGCGCAGTGTCTTGTTGTAGTGCGGCTTTGTCCCATAGCGAAGCCGGCTTCGTGACTTCGTTAGGCGCTTGAAAATTGACGACGTTACTTTGTTCGTCCGGTGCAGAATTTGATTTCCCGAGCGCAGCGGTAGCGGAGGGTGTGCCTCCTGATGCATTCGCGTTGTTGGCTCGAACGCTCTCCCACATATTGGCGAGCGCTTTTGCAAAAGTATCCACCGACATATCGGTCGCCACGCGGTCACAAGGCATTACCAGCTCGAGCAGCGCGGGTACCGGTCGCATTACTACAGGAGCTCCGGACGCATGGGCTTCAATCACGGGAAGTCCAAAGCCCTCGGCGCGAGAGGCCACTACCACACTGTCAGCAGCCTGGTACCAGGCTCTCAACTGATCTTTACTGACTGGGCCAAGCAACAAAACATCATCGCGCGCCGAAACACGTGCGAGCAGATTTGCGTTTTCTGCCAGTCGATCGGTGCCTAGTCCGGCAATCAGCAGTCTGGGACCAACACGAGAACATGCGGCGAGACTGCGAGTGATACGCGCTTCGCTGGTTCGTGAAAGCAGATCGCGCTTAAAGAGGTCCCAGGCATCGAGCAGATCTTCTAAGCCCTTGTGAGGCTTTGCATTGGAAAGTACCGAAAAGAAATATGGGCGCTTGGAGTTCGCAAGTGCCATGGAGGCACGATCGAGTGGAGGCTCGAGGAAGAATGGGTCCACGGCGTTACTGACCACCTGGACGTTTCTAAGAACCTTAGAGGACTCGCCCACTAACTTACGAATGTCATGATAGGTAGATTGGCTGACGGTGATGACTCGGGTAGCGCGTCTTAGCGCCGAACGAATAAGAAACTGCGCGACTACGGGGTAATAAGGGCGCTCTGGATGCTGCAAGTGAATGAGATCGTGAAGTGTCACCACCGTGGGAAGTGGTACGGCGAATGGCAGCATAAAGTGCGGTGCGTGAAACAGGTCGTAGTCTTTCCAGGGAAGTCTGCGTGGAAGCCGAACCAGCTCATCCCACGAGTAGTGTGGAGATGCATCTTCTATAACTTCTACTTGGGAATGCCACGCGTAGTTCTGTAAGGGATTCTTGCCGTTTTCGCCGCGTATATGGTGAGTGACTATGCCAATGTGAATTCGCTCGGCCAGCCGTTCAACTGAGGGCGTGGGCCAAGACCTGTCCCCTGCCGCCATCTGCACTCGTACCGATGCATGGCGCAAAGCGAGTAGTCCGCGCACCAGGTTATCGATGTAGACACCGATACCTCCATCGCCAAGCTTTCGCCCGTCGATCAGAACGCGGAATCCGCCCGAGGGTGAATGCTTCAATTGGCAACCTTGCGGAAACGAGTGTCTCCTCCAGGGTTTGATGTTGGCTCCAATCCTTCTGGAGGAGTGCGCCCAAGAACCTGGTGAATGCGACGAATCATATAGACTTTCTTGCCTTGGGACTCGTAGTAGGTACGCGCCAGCACTTCACCGAGAAGTCCGAACACTAGGAACTGTAAGCCGATGATGACCATCATGATGGATAGCGCCAACAGTGGGCGGTTGCCCATTGGTATGTCCAGGAACGTGCGCTGATAAAGCATTATTGCGAGCATGCCCAGACCAATCGTGGCGGACCCGAGTCCGATAGAGCCGAACAAATGAATCGGTCGCTTCGAGTAGCTCAACAAGAACTTTACGGTCACAAGGTCCAGAATAACTCGGAACGTTCTTGAGATGCCATATTTTGATGTGCCGAACTGTCTTGCTCGGTGATTGACGGGAACTTCAGCAATGCGCGCACCCATTTCGTCAGCGAGTGCCGGAATGAAGCGGTGCATTTCTCCGTAGAGCTTGATGCCTTTGGCAATATCGTAGGTCATTAGTTTGAGCGTGCATCCGTAATCATGCAGGCGCACGCGAGTTGACTTTGAAATTAGCCAATTGGCGAGCATGCTTGGAAACTTTCGCGTAACGAAAGCGTCCTTTCGATCCTTACGCCAGCCCGCGACCAAGTCGAAGCCTTCGAAAAGCTTCTCAACCATTTTAGGGAGTTCTCGCGGATCGTTTTGTAAGTCACCGTCTAGGGTTGCGACCATACTGAAGCGTGCTTGGTCGAGTCCGGCTGCCATGGCGGCGGTCTGACCGAAGTTTCGACGAAATTCGACGATGCGTACGTGCGGGTCGGAGGCGCTTATGGCCACAAGTCTCTGGACTGTTTCGTCACGAGATCCGTCGTCGACAAAGATCATCTCGTAGTCGAAGGCAGAAGCTTGCTGTGGACTGGTCTCGCCCGAACCAGACGACTGAAGGCTTAGGCGATGTTGTAGGTCTTTGAGAACCGCGCTTAGTTCTTCATAAACCTTCACTACATTGTCCTCTTCGTTGTACAGAGGAACGATCGCGGATAAACCGAACGGAGCACTGTACTCCGTGTCATCACCGCCGGGGTGCTGATTAGAAAAAGACTGGTTCAGCTGGTTTGACACCGTCCGAGCGCCATCTTGGGAGATCCCCACAACCCTGTTCGCCATATGCACAGGCCCATCTATTCGTTTAGGTAAATGTAATTGCCCACCAATGGAGGGAGCGGCGGAGGATATCATACGATGTGGGGTCAAGCACGAGGGGGAAGGCTATTGTAGTGATATTGGATAGTTAGCCGAGTGTTCTATAGAACTTTTGAGGTTTGTTGGGTGTTGCCAATAGAACGGCGTTGAAGAGAGATGGGGGCGACTTTTCATCGGGCAGAGGGAAGTTTCGTATGGCCACAATGCCTGCGAGACGGAGACTAGACCCGTCAAGTAACATAGTCGATATACTCGAAAAAATCGGAAGCTTTCAATGTTCTTCAATCGGGGGGCGACAAGTCAGGCACGTCTAGATTGCTAGCCCCTTGCCCGTCTAGGCGTTCCGAAACTAGGGTGCCGATCTTTTCGCTAGAAGGAACGTCCACAGATCTCTTTCCGCCCTGCACGCCTGACATTTCCTTGACGTCAAAGAGCAGCTTACCCAGTGAAGGATCGAAGGAGAAATCATACATAAAGCACCCTCCCACTACTTCAACGTCCTTGACGAGCCACCAACTGTTTTCGCTGTATCTATAAATAAAAATTTTCCCAAAGTTACTACCAGAGTGCGAGCACCGAATGATCCCCAAGAACAAACGGGTGTCACCCTGATTGAATTCCCTTGACTCCACGCTCCCAAATATTTTCCGATGCTCCAGCGATTCAAGAATCTCCGAGGTGTCCGAGCTATGATGGGGAACCTGACCTCTGTCCGAAGAGGCAGCACTAGCCGATAGGTGAAAAACCATCAGAGTGAGCAGGATAGTGAAAATTCGAAATAGCATAGTGACCTTAATAGATTCGGGAGAGGTTCACCTCCTCCGAATTCTATCTCAACTTCTAAAAATGCCCGTTTCACGTGCTCGTATTAGTCATCGACCGCACTGGTAAGAGGGAGAGTCCACTAGAACCTATGTCTCTGCATCTCCAGGTACCGAAGCCGCACAAAACTATCGCGCTTAGTTATGTATCCGCTCTCTATGCCGGCAATTGAAGATACTAAAACCCCCATGCCGTCCAACAGCGAAGGACCTGGTCGATGCAGCAAGTGCTCACCTTGAAAGAAAAACACCTCTCCGCGTTTCACTGCCGGTACACTTTCCCAGTTTGGAATCTTCTCAAGCACCTTGAAAGTTGCGAGCGACTGATCATGAGACATTCCTAGCGGAGCGATCAGCAACACGTCGGGCCTAAACTGCACAATGTCACTCCATGCCACCTCTCGATGAGGGCCGCCGGCCACTGGCTCTTGTGAGAGGCAGGACGCCAGATTAATCATGTCGGGAATCCAACGTCCGGCAAGTTTTAGGGGTGCTACGCCAAAAAGAATCGTGACTCGCTTGTTCTTCATGCGATCGTAGAAATTATCACCCCAGTCCATGATTTGAGCGCGCATGCGCTGAGCGAAGTCGCGCGCCTTCTCTTTGCAGCCAAGGTCTTTCCCCAGTTGTTCAAAGGTTTCGAATATTTGATGCAGCGTCGAGGGCGCATAGGTATGCACGAGTGGCCCTGCCCCGCTGCTGTCGGCAAGGAAATGGTGAATCTCTTCAAGCAGAGCGGTGGTGTCTGAAGAACCAATCACGTCAAAGCTAGGCCGATCGGAAAGTGGCAGTCCGAGTAACACATGAGTCGGTTTAAGAGCTTTGACCTTATCGAAAAGTGCAAAAAAGCTACCCACCCGCGCGGGCATCTCCTTAAGGTTCTCGTCGGGACTCAAGGGGCGGGTCACTACCTGAGCGCCGCTCAAGGCATGGGTCTCTTGGCACTGGTGCGTAACCCCGACCAGCATCTCTGAGAGTCCAAGCTGGACCACGATGTCGGTTACATAGGGTTCAAGGGATACTATTCTCATAGGTCAATCGTACCACAGGAATGTAAGCGCCGCATCTGAGGCGTTATTTCGTGACTAAGCAGCCAGTGGTACGTTGGCCGCCGTTTTTTTCTCTTCCTCGCGGAGGCGTTTCCAATTTACCGGGATAAGCTGATGCACCATAGAGGCAGGTTGCTCTGAGATCCGCTCCAATACATCAGTAAGATAGTCGGCTGGGTCAACGTCAGCGAGACGGCACGAAGCGATCAGCGAATAGATAATGGCAGATGCTTGCGTTCCTACCTCACTGGCGCAAAATAACCAATTCTTTTCGCCGAGCGCGATCGGACGAATTTCGCGCTCGACGGTATTGGAATCGATAGCCAGCATCGGATCTTCGGTGTAGCGACAGAGAGCTTCCCAGCGTTTGAGAGCATAGCCGACCGCCGTGCCGAAGACAGATTTGGGAAGGCGCGTCGGGCTCTGCGTATGAGATCTCAGCCAGTGATGAAAGAGCGCCAATATTGTTCTTGAGAACCGAGACTTTAGGCGCAATATTTCTGGTGGCTTGAGTTCTCCGTCTCGAATGCGGGATTCAACGTGATAGAGCACTCTAATATAACGCAGCGCCTCACTTGCCTTTGGTGTATTGCCGCCTTTCTCAGCATCGACAAACTTTCGCCGTGCATGTGCCCAACAACCGACCAGCGTAATCTCTGGATACTGCCGAGCGAGCTTCTCATAGACGTTATAGCCATCACTCTGTAAGTATCCTGAAAACGAGTTGAGAAGTGGTGCTACTTCTTTAAATGCGCGTGACGGAGCGTGAAAAAATGCACAGCCGGCTTCCCCCCAGAAATGCCCAAAACCAAGATTCGCTATAGCGCTTGCGCTGAGCGTCGCGCTTGGCAACCATAACCGGGGTTTCGTCCCCAAAGAGGTGGCTGCCGGAGAAAAGCGTTACTCCAAGCACGACGTATATAGGTTTAAGCAGGTCAGAAAGTGCGATCACATACCGAATCAACGTATCACGTGAGATTTTGATACCCTGTGCCTTCAAAATCTGCTCCTGGCGGTCGAGCGGCAGATGCTACACGTACTTTGCCATCAGTACGTAGACCAAAAAGGATATATCCACCGAGGTGCCGTCTAGCACCACAGGGGGAACGGAAGGTGATATGAGGCTCCCTGCTTTGCGTCGAATGCGGCGGATTATGCGCTTCACATAAAAGGGGCTCCTATCTGCAGCCAAGCGCTCGGTGACTTTCTCAAATGCCACCTCACCTTCACCCTCATTGGGGATCTCCGTTCGGCGCGGTAGGTGCTCGGGGAAACTGGTACCTTCGGGAAGTTTGCTCGAAAATTCGTCTTCTAATTCATGCCTTTTACTCAGGAAGTATCGCAAATCCTCGCTTAACTTGATGGCCGTGGGTAGGCACCATCCTCATCGGCTGACTACAAAACAACACTACTACCTACAATAACCTCTCGGGCAAGGCAGAGATTCATCGCCGAAGACGGCCGCCGGCTTGGGGTTCGCAGGAGTTGGTATGTGTATGGTCCCGTCCAGACTAGTGCGAGCTGCGAGACTGTCGAAGGCTGGCTATACCAAACTTGAGAGGGATTCGCCCGCTGCCCACTCATCCAGCGCCTAACCATAGCCAGAAAGTATTCTTTTGCTGCCCCGACTGCAACGGATCCGTGCCGTCCCATGCGCTGAGCGCCTCCCCACTCTTCCTCTCGGGCGCGGTTTACAATGTTCGGCTGATTGGGCATAATCCGGCGCTCTTAGAGGGTTTCCAAGTAGCTCAGTTGGTAGAGCATCAGCCTTTCAAGCTGAGGGCTGCGAGTTCGAGTCTCGTCTGCCGCGCCATTTCTTTTTTTGGTTCGCTTTTTTCGGTTTTTGGACTTGTTTGGTCGTTCTTGAAGAATGCAGCGGACCGAGGTTTCCACTGCTGGAAACTTAGGCATCACACGGGCCACACGGCACCTCAGGCGCGGAATCAGAATTAATAATGTGGTGAACAAAGATTCTGTGAGCCAGGACACTGCGACATCTGAGTTCCGCGTAGGCGTATCGCCGAGGGGTTGGGGACGTGCGTTGATCGGTCTCCTGACCGCTGTCTTTTTAGTGGTGGGTACCACTGTCCTACTCTTGGCCTTTCCCCATCTTCCCTCTGCGGATGACGAGATATTTTATTTCGATGCGGGATATGGGCTTGCGACCGGGCAGTACTCGCCACCGTCAGCGAATCACCCATTCCACCACTATCTTCGTTGGCCCGTAATCTTGCCAGTGGGGGTGTGGTTTAAGCTCATTGGGCCGGGTGAATTATCCTATTGGTTCTCGGCAGTAGGTCCCCATGTTGCATGCATGATCCTCGTCTTCGCGCTTTTCAGAAAATGGGGGGGGGGATGGAGAGCGAGCCTTGCTGCTGCCGCCTCAGTCCCCTTTTTATCTTTCCACCTCGCGCAACCAAGGGTGCTTTCTGAGGCCCCGGTTGCGGTGCTTTCCTTGCTTACACTTCTTCTGGTCGAGCGAGCGGCGGCGTCCCGCTCTTTGATGTCATGGGGCCTTGCGGGGCTCGCACAGGCGGGGGCGTTAAGTGCGTCCCTCGTCGCGCTATTCTATATTCCTGGTACCATTTTTCTGGTCTTGATGCGCTCGTCCAGGGGGCTTCCTTGGAGGGCATTTCCGCTTAGGGACATTGTTGCGTTCGGGCTCGGACTAATTGGTGGAATGGTGGCGCTTTCGTTTCTCGAATTCCTCGTCTCCGGCGATTTTTTCCTGCAGCTGCGCGTGATTCAGCAGTGGCATCTCAAAACCATTGCTCCGACATCGTCTTGGATTGGTGGGCTGTTTGATCCAAGTGACCCCGAGCGGCGGTTAGGGGGCTTTGTCTTTAAGTATCCCTTCCTCATGCCATGGCTCACTGGCGCGATCGTTTGTGCTGCAATGGCTTGGATGGTTTCCTTGAACGGAAGAGAATGGAGAAGCCCTGCTTTCCCGGCCGTCGGTGTAGCCGTGTTGTCACTGTTGGCCCTTGAATTGTTTGGTCCCCTGGCGATTAGTAAAACGTACCTCCGCTTCACTATGTTTCCGGTCATGCTCCTCACCGCCGGCGCCTTTTACGCGGCCGTGTCGGGAGTTGGCAGTTCCGGCTGGTTTCACAGGTTCATATGGTTCCCAACAGTAGTCTTTGGCTTGCTCCAGGGGTACGAGAATATCCAAATCCTTCGCACCAAGCCCTGCTCCTCTCCATATGTCACCCCGATTAGTCTGATCCAGGAGGATGCGGCTAGGCGCCTGGGCCCAGAGTGGGCGGTGAGCCGGGAGTTTGACCTAGTCACACTTGAGGGAAATCTGCCCGGTCTTGCCCCATTCGCACCAGCCGCGCGCGCTTACACTCGTTTTCAGCTTCGTGGGTCGTCATTACGGTTTGCAGTCGACCCTGTCGATGACGCTAAGCTTACTTATGTAATTGTGCCCCCAAACGATGCCCTAACATTTACTGCCGAGTACCGTGCGAGGTTGCTACAGTATTCCGAAATCTGTGACCGCCCTCGCCCTGCGGTTTTTTTGCTAGACAATGCGCGGGCGAATAGCTTTCGAGACTAGAGCCCCGGAACCCGAGTGTAATCCTGATTAATATGGGAGGACTGCAAGGCGCTCGAGGTTCAAAGCGATCCTATTTCGCCCGTACTGTTCTGTCCCCATATACGTGTTTCCGAAGACCACGTTGGAGATGTCGACCGTTGGGAAGACGTCTTGGAATGCCCTCTTCATGTCGATACGAATTGTTCTACTTTCCCCTAATAGCATCGTGGATGGAATCTCGATAGAGTTACTGAGCCGAGAATCTGTTATTGAGAGTCTCGCGTTCAAGGCATTCGGGGGTCCACCAATGAAGCCCAAGGTGGTTCCGCCCTGAGCCTCGCGATGGAACGGCACGACCTCAACCCAATAGAAATTGCCGTCCGAGGTATCTGTGTAACTCGCTGCGATAATCGCATGGATCCATGGGATGTTCCCCGTCTCGATACCTGGCTTCGGTCCTTTCAACGAGGGGTTGTAGTAATAAAAGTCGTTCGGAAGTCGAGTACCAACCCTCGCCTCGACTACAAGCTCGTTAACTGAGCTTAAACTTGTACCTCCAAGATTGGTCGACATTGCCTGAAAATTGTAGTCCCAGGGGTACATGTCTGGTGCGCTCAGATGATAGGTATTCAATTTGAAGACCATCCCATCCCCGGGGAGGGCATCGTAGCGAACGCGGCTTGGCGAACCAATGTAGCCGGACTGTGGTTCAGGAATACCGTTTGTGTTTATCGTGTCTGAGATAACCATTAGCCAGAGAGCGTCGGTTACACCCGACGGGCACCCTGTCATATTCACCCATTCGAAACCCGGAGTTCTCCAACATCCCGGAGCGGAGTAAAAATTTGCATCACCATTGTAAGCCAGTTCATAGGGTACTTCGGTAAAATAGGGCACCGCATAGAACTTCTCGAGGAGATTATCATACCCTGGGCCGACGTTTCTGGCTCGGACCACGATATTGTGGGTGCCACCCGGAAGCGGTGGGAAAGAAATATTGAATGCTGTGGTGGCGTTGGCCCCGCAGGGAGGAATCACCCGCGGATAAACGGTTTGCCCGCTTGTCAGATAGTACAGGCTCCCGTGCCGGTCGAATTGAATGTAAACATCCAGATCCAGAGGCGACGATGGTGCATCTGGGTCGCATGCCCAGCCGGATACGCCCTGTCCGGACAGTCCTTCAATCACGCCAAACGGCTTTGGTCCGATGAAGTCAGCACTTGGCATTGTGAAAGTCTGAGCTCCTGGTAGTAAGACGCTGGCGGAAGGTATTGGCGAGTCCGAGACGTAAGTTTTAATAGTGTGAGGGCCAGCGGAGGGGGTGGGAAGCGAGACCGAGAATCCGATGTAGGATTGCCCCGCACACAACGGCGCGGCGTCGGGCCGAGGGATTCGATTAGAAGTCGTTGAGATTCGATAAGTCGAGTTTTCATAAAGATGGACCCACACTGCTCTACCGTCAGAGTTTCCGCACGCCCATCCAGTGACTTGATCGGGCCCAACGGAGTCAACCCACCCAGAGAACTGGGCGAAGGCGCTTAATGGGGCAAGCAAAAAATAGACACCCGCGAAAATCGCGACAATTGCCTCCTTCATCCCTCTCGCTCCTCCGATACTTTTTATTCTCGTGCGACCGGCAACATGCTCTTGGTTTGATGTCTAAGTAAATCAATCTCTCCCTATAACAGCTACTTCTTCGAATCGCAAAGCGAAGTCATTTGGGGGGTGATCTTTAAAGTCGAAGAACGGATTGGCGAACCAAAGTTGGTGTCATCCCTAACCGCACAAACGTGTTACGAGATGAGTGTGTGGGAGTTTATGACGTCCCCCCTGAAATGTAGACCAGTCTGAAGTTAGTTTTCCTCATTAACTGTGTTAAGGAGGAAAAATGAAGAAGAGTCGATTTAGCGAAGAAAAGATCGTGAAGATCCTGCAGGAATCCGAGTCGGGAGTATCCGTA
>JBGSMV010000041.1:0-65813 GCA_041739995.1 Bdellovibrionota bacterium | reverse complement strand
GAACGCCGCGAACTTCAGTGTGAGGGCTGAAGACGATAAACCTCATACAAAAGTGATAAGTCGCCGCGTGCGCAGAAGTAGTATGGGGCCCAGAATATGGGTAGTGATTTTGTCACAGGCGGTTCCAATTTCGATACAGGTAGATTCTTCATCGTCGTGTACACCACCAATGACGGACGCACACACGAGTTGGACGCACTGGAATTCCTGGCGCTCATGTCGTGCCATAACTTGTCCCGCCGAAGCCAGCCGCTACCAGCTCTGAGTACCCCCTCACTCTAAAAATCCCGTCTCTTCGCACCAAGGGGAGCATTCCAACGCTTCGCCGCGCGTCAGTTCATCAGCTCTTTAACCACATGAAACAACCCGGCAGAGTTAGAACTATCTCGGTTAGTTAACTCGATGGGTTAGATCGATTCTCCTATGCCCTAGGGGAGGCTTCCAATCTGAGGGCTCCTAGCTTAGCACCAAAATTTTGATAGCCTTACGCGTGAACGTGGCCAGACTTGCAGAAATATCAGAGTGATTTCTGACAATTGGGCCGCAACCGAGCGATTTCGAGTACAAGGGGCCACTAGAATCGTCTGCACAATTGACAGCTCCTGTGATCAGCGTAAACCTCCCGCAAAGTACCGCCACTCGGAACGCGAGGACGATCATGAGGGCGAAACTTAAGGAACAGATAAAATGATAAAGCTTTATTCTTTAGCATTGTTGCTTAGTTTTCTACCTCTTACTTTGGTTGCCCAAGAAAATGTCCCTGCGACGCAACCCGCCTCACTCTCCTCTATCAAAGAAGAAAGTGCTGCCTTTGAAGAATTTAAAAAAGCAGTTGGTCGAATTCCTACGCCCTCCAAAGACACCTTCATACGCGCGCTCGATGCGCAGGTCGCTGACGTCAACAATGACGGTGTCATTGATGAGCAGGATTTGCTTGCAACGAGTTATCGCGGCAACGATAAGAATTTGATTTCAAAAATTGCAGAGGCCATTGAGAGTGGTGTGTCGGCCGATTTGCAAGAAGTTCGAACCTATAATGAAGCATTTTTGGATCTCGCGGTAGAATTCGGTCTCGCAACAGAACAGGGGAGATCTCCATTTAAAAATCTGGACGACGTCACGGCGCTGCCCGAACCAGCCTACGCGTTTAGTATTTGTGATTACACCACTGAAGCCTACATTTTCCAGACCTACCCTCCACTCCAGTGGGAGGCAACCCGGTTCAAATGTTCGAGACCGACAGATCCGCTTGCCGATTGTTTGATTAGTGCAGTCGGGCCCGCATGCTCAAGCGTCCCTTATTCATACGTAAGCGAGAGTTTTAGAAACGAATTTGAAGGCTTCTATAATTCTGCGGACTATCGTGCGGATATTAATGCCGATCAAATAGTCGACTCTAACGACCTTGCAATTTTTAATGCCGGTGTTGCCAGGACGCGCAACGACATCATGCGCTTATGGGACAGTCGGTCCGGTGCCACCTACGCTATTTTGTACCCGATCAATACGGTGATAAGCGAAATCAGAGATTATGCCGGTCAAAATATCTGCACCGGAATTCCAACTACTGCCTATACCGCAAAGGATTTATCTAAGCATTTTTCACCGTGGTTTTTTTCGAACCTAGCCGGTCAAACCCAAGGAAAGGGCAATGTCTTTATCAAGGGTCCGGTTGATTTCTCAAATCGTTTTCATTCCGATCGACGAACTTATTCCGATACCCCCGCGCTCGGTCAGTATAAATTTCGAAACACCACACCAGTTTGCGTGCCGGATTTAGGCGTCTATGATTCTGAAACCGGTGCCTGGCTCGACGACAATGCGGGAACACTCATCGGCCAAAAATATGGCGTCGATCGAACGACCTTTGAAGGATCGCCTATCTCAACTTTTACAAATCAAAATAATGACTTTCGGATTCACTGGCGATCCGGCCTAGCCGAGTCCGACCCCACTGTTCGGTATCAAATTTTTGTAGATGAACATATGAAGCTTGGCGAGCTTCACCAGTATTTCTTCGTCACAGACATCCAACGAAGAATTCTCAATCCTCAGTTCTATGCTGGCTTAAATCTTCCCCCAGAGATTTTAAAGAATGTGACGAAACGTTTTTTCCGCGGGGATGGCCCGGCTTCGGGTCGTGTCCGGCAGAATTTTTGGATCAACGCTAATAATAACCTGGTTATTGATTTGCGAGGCGACATCAACCTTAACCAGTTCTTTAATTCGCACTTTTACTTTTTTGGAACCGGTGTCACGGCTCCGGTGAATACCGTATTTAGCTATTATGAAGCCCTGGATGCCTTGGCCTTAACCGCCTATCAACTGCAAGGCAGTCCAGACATCGATACTACCTCTTGGGGTAGTGATCATTATCGCTACAGCGCGTATGAGGCATTAAATGATGCCTTCTCGGATTGGTTTTCATTTCGATACGGCCAGCTTCTCAATGACCCGCAGGCCGAAAATGTGTTTCGCCATACACTTTGGCAAATGCAGGCTTATAAAAATACGACCCTGGGTTGCGGAACCGAGACCGTCACCGCTGGGCATCAAAAACGAAGGCCAGCCTGCGATCCTAAGTTTAACATTCGTGAGTATGTTGGTGTAACCGATGAGTCGCCTGAGGCCAGCGCTGTCGTTTCACTGCAAGCACTCGTTCCTACAGTCAGCACCGACAATGGGATTTATCCTCCTGGCAGTTCGTTAGCGGCAGATGATGAGTTGGGATTTTTGATTTCGGCGATTCTTCATGACCTGGCCGATGATTTTGGTCTTGGATTTTCAAATGTCGACAAACTGATTGCCAAGACCGTCTCTCTTATAGAGAGAACAAATCCGATGCCGATTAGATATTTCGGACATCGACTACAGTTAGCAGCGCGCCAGCTTTGGCCGGACCCCGCCAACCCAGGCTTTTCTTTTTTTGAAGATCAAATTCGATTGGCCCTCATGCGCCGGGGAATTCCCGTTGACGCGCGCTTCCTGTGCTCAGAAAGTAGCTTTCAAAACGCGCCCAATTGCTGCGCGAATGCTTCAGAAGATCCCGTTCGATGCTTGCCCCTGGGCCAAGCTGACGCTTTTAGACTCTTGAACTATCCGGCACCCCATCGGTTGTCACAAGCAAGCCCTTATTTGACGCTGGGCCTCAGCTTTAATTCCGGAACGGGGCAGTATGAGAACAATTCAACCATGGAGCGACGATCCCCCGCAGTCACGGCTCAAACAGTAATCCGTACGGGTTTTGGAACTCTTTTGGGAGTAAATCATAACTTTGGAGCAATCAACTCAGGGTCGAATAATCCCGAAGGACAGTGCGCTACTGATTCGCCCTATTATTATTTTGACTCTCTGCTCACCCTGAACAACTCCTGCGGATTTCAGAGATCTCAGAATCGATATACCCATCCAACCAGCAGCACTTATACTGCCTATCGATTTATGCAGGGGTCTGAGTTCGGACCCTGCGATATATTTAGGATTTCAAATAGGACTACTGCAGCCGAACCTCTACTTGCCGGAACACCAGAGATCGCTTCTCCAGATTCGTTCTTCAGATCTTGTTCTGAAAATCCAGCGCCGGGTGAGTGGTGCTACGAGCTAACCGGCGACCGAATGAGCAATATGGTTCTGCTGGCTCCTGGTAATAATGTGCGCTTCATTCGTGACACGCGCATGTGCGCAAGTGAGTCCTCCGATGATGGCGCCAATTATAGGACCGATGTATCTGCTCCTGGTGTCCGTGTCGTTCAAGCAATGCCCAATGGTTTCTCATTTAGGGTCACTCGACTTGCCATTAGCCCCTCGGCTCATTCCTATCGCTTAAGCGTTGACGATCCAAGCAGCACGGCAGCCGACGTGTATACTTGGGACATTGTTCGCTATCGATCGAGTGGAAACTCCATTATTCGCGATACTCTGCCCTCGGTTTCAGGAAGCCTTGTAAATCTGTATGGCTATCAGTCAGACCGCCCGGTAGAAATTAATTTGACTCGAACCCGATCTGGTCAAAGCGAATCGATCAAGATTATTGACGCGATTAACAAATTGGATCGACGGAACGGACAGCAGTTTGTGCTTCGAGTAGGAGCGTGCGCCAACTCTTCAAATTGTCAGTAGTTCCCTGTGAAAAAGTCCTTTAGACTTTTTTCTATAGAGAGTTCATCGTCAAAATGAGCTGAATCAAAGCGCATTTCCTTGCGATTCGTGCCGGTTATCCCGATTTTCACGATGAATCACCAAAGTAGAAACCTCGCTCTGAATCTACCAATGAGCCGCCTAAGAAAATGACCTACTCTAGGAAGGTGTAGAGCGATCCTTCTGCCCTGCCAGAGTTTTCCCCAACCACTGGCACCCTAAGTAGTCTCACTGTGGAAAAGCCCGGAAAGCGTCGAACCCCAAGAGCGACACCACGCCCCATCACTGAGTTGGGCAGCGTGCACTTCTCCCGCCTTGTGCAAAGGCGGATGAAACGCATCTTCGAAATCAATCCCTTGGAGTGTCCACGCTGCAAGAGCACAGGCCCCGCCTAAAATGCCGCTACCAGCTCTGAGTACCCTCTCACTCTAAAAATCCCGTCGCTTCGCACCAAGGGGGGCATTCCAACGCTTCTCCGTGCGTCAGTTCATCAGCTCTTTAACCACATGAAACAATCCGGCAGAGTTAGAACTATCTTGGTTCGTTAACTCCATGGGTTAGATCGATCTTCCTATGCCCTGGAGATCCTCCCGGCTTAATAAATCTCTGTAAGGGCGCCTACCCGCAGAGTTCGGCGGGGAGACTAGAGCCCAGTTCCATCGTCAAACGGCAGTCGATTCGACTGGCGCTATATCCGAGACTGCAATAGGAGTGACCAGCGTCCTGGACTTATTGGCACTATGCATCCTGGATTTGTGCGCGTGAAGAATCTCAAAGAGCTCGAGGCACTGTCCAGAAGGCAGTGGACTACTTTGTTGCGCGCTATGTGGCCGGTACGAAGCCTACCGGAGATTTTGAGCTCTGCAGTTCTTTATTCAATAACTTATTCAACCTCGAAACTGCAGAAGTTATCTCTCCTTGACTGACTTGCCGCATAATTAGGTCTTCATCGCCAGCGGTGTCAATGTGAATGGACCCAAGGCCTAGAATTCGCTCAAGTAGTGGAGTGATTACTTGGTAATCGACAATTCTATTCAGCGGTATCCGAATGTGGGTTTTTGATAGAATTCCAAACGTGGCTGAAACGTACTCATCGGAAATTTTATATATACTCGTGAGCCGCCACAGGAATGAATAGAAAAGAGCGGCAAGACCAACGGGGAGGACGACCTTCCAAACGATAGCAACCGAATAATCGTCCTGCCCAAGTTGTTGCTGCAAATGCGCTAGCCCCAATATCAGGAGAATGATGACTAGTAGAAGCGACAAGGCATACAGCACCACAATTCTCTTAGCAGGGTGAAGAGTGGTAACATTTTTCATCTTTGCACTTCTAAGAAGGCGAGGTGCCTGGTGGATTTACGGTATTCTGGACCCTATCCCACTAAGGAAAGAGCTGTCATCTGAGCGGCATTCTTGGGCCCCCGCTACGGAATCTTTACGCGACGTTCGGTTACAAAGCTTATCAGGCTCAGCTCGAGAAGAACGACGATGAGAACTTTTGCGATATATGCTGAATCTGCAGCTAGTCCACCGAATCCAAGAACCGCGGCAACAACGGCGAGCACCACAAAAGTCAAAGTCCAATTCACCATAAATATCCTTTAGGTTTTGAAGCCGTGCCCCACAAAGAAGTTCCTAGATAAGAGTCCCCCGCAACGCTCGTCGAGATATGGTTGGCTAATTTCTCACACCCAGAGCACAACGAGCGCAGCGAGAGAATGAAGAGAACATGCCAGGCAGTTCATAGAGCGCGAACTAACTGGGGCTTTACTCATGCCTTTGGCCGTGTCTTCGATTTTTGTGGAATGTCGGCTTCGCAGCTACAATCTTTCATGAAACTTCCAACTTCACGTTCTGCTTGTTCTTGTGTTTGCCCATATCGCTCGCGAAGTTTTCCGATCAATTGGTCTTTTTTGCCGCCTATGACTTTCATGTCATCGCCGGTAAGTTTGCCCCATTTTTCCTTTACCTGCCCTTTGAGCTGGTCCCATTTTCCTTCGAACTGTTCAATATTCATATATGATACCTTTGCCTTTTCTAGATGTGTAATGCTGTCTAACTCTAGGCCCTTCCCACATCAGCGAGCATGACCGCTCGCATGTCCAGGAGGGTTTCTTTTCGCCAGTTAGCGCACCGTGTTCCCCACGACTTCTCCGTCTACTTCCTTACGCACAATTTTTGTCTGGGTGCCATCGGCGGCGCGCTTTGTCTCTACGTCGATCTTGGTGACGCTCTGGTTCATCAACCCCTTGGGGTCCGTAACGGCCTTAGTGGTTACTGTGGTCTCCGTAGCTCCGTCGGCGGCTACCTTGGAGATAGTCTTTTCATCGATTTGGTGGGTTGTCCCGGCAGCGTCAACTGATTGCCCCTTTGTTTCCCGATGCAAATTTCCCTTGGCGTCAACGGTGCGGTGAGTTTCGCCCTTTCCCCAGGATTTGTTCCCAAGACCTTTCGGATCCCGTGACACCTCAACTGTCGTGAACGATTTTTGCTTGCCTCCTGCGGGAGCGGCTTCTTCTTTTACAACCTTGGACCTAATCGTTGCTCCTGAAGCATCAATTCCTTGGAAGTCTGAGGTTCCTTTGAATGAGCCGTCAGCACTAGTCTCAACATTGGACTCAAGATGCCCCGTGCTGTCTTCCGCCCAGGCGAAGGGAACGAGGCATAGATTAAGTAAAAGAGCCGTGGAACAAATATTTCTCATAAATAACTCTGATAAAGAATAAGTAGCTACGCATCCTTGAAATAGGATCTTTAGGAGAATGGGCCAGTCGCAGGCGTTTTCATATGAGGCTGCTCATGCCCGTACGAATGAGCCTCGGGCGGTTCGCCTTGCTGGCGCTCCCGAGCCCAGCGTGCTCAAAGCCCGAATGGGATATGACATTAGTCATGATTCGAATCAGATCGGAGCTCTGGCCTTCCCGCCTTGCAGCTCAATCGGAGTGATCAAAGCGGAGAATCTCGAAATGTTTTTAGCGCAGCAGCAAATTGAGCAAATCGAACTTGAGGAGCTGCTTTGTCTCACCCTCAATGGGTCACAGGTCGCACAGGGTAGGGGAAGCTTCCCCCCACACCGCACAGGAGCTCTCCGCGCATTTAGACGATGGCAAATAGCGAGGATATCGATGGCAATAAATA
The DNA here is from genome assembly GCA_041739995.1 of Bdellovibrionota bacterium. GTDB lineage: Bacteria > Bdellovibrionota_C > UBA2361 > UBA2361 > JBGSMV01 > JBGSMV01. The sequence continues at coordinate 58,535 of JBGSMV010000041.1, read as the reverse complement.
AAAAGAGGGGCGCACAATATGAAATGTGCGCCCCTCCAAGCTATGCCTAAGCAGAAGCTAGTAGGATCTATGCACTATGATGGGAAAAGCTTTGTCAGCTTCTCTGAATACTTTGTACTATCCGGAAGCGCCCGCCCCTCAAGAAGCTTGGTGTAATTGATGTTTTCGCCATAATACTTAACAAGCTCATCTTGATCCTGTCCAATCTTACCGCTAGTGAGCGCGGCACCCGCAAAGAGGCCCTCAGTGCGGTTGTACGCTATGATGCCCGCAGTTGATGTATCGACACTGCTGTCGAAGGTCCCTGCAACAGCACTCACATCAGATCCAAGCGCTAAGTTACCCCGCTTTAGGGCGTCTACTGCGACCTTGGTCTGGAAGAACAGGACGAGATCTGTCGACTTTCCTCCGACTTGCAATCCGACGCTACCCTGGTTCAACGAGATGGGTGTCGGCTGACTCCACGTATTTGCCTCTGTCCTGCAACTTGCTAGTCCGCCACCGTGGGTACCTCCGACTATTAGTGCGCCGGTGATTACACCTGGAAGTACTGCGATGCATTTTGCTTTCCTAAGAATGCTCACAGGGACTTCGCCATGTGAGCCCTTGGTGATGGCAGCATATACCGCTGTCGTGTCGTCAACTGATTTTTGAAAATCCCTTTGAATCTTCACTTCTCCCATACGCGCACGCATGGTTTCGTCTTTTTTCTGGGTACCTAAATCGTCCGCAAGTACTACAAGTGGACAACTTAGGGCCAGCGCAAAAAATACTGAAAATGTTCGTTTCATATCCTATTCCTTTCTTTCTATGTTATTAAAATTTGCCGCGAGCGGCGAGCTATCAATGTCTCTACGAGGCTTTTCTCCATACAAGCTGCGTATTTTTGAGGGCAATTTTAGCGACCGATAAATCAATTGATGACGATTCGGCGTGCAGCTCAAGAGCAAGTACTTCTGGCGTCAGTTCACCAAGTCGAATGACAAGCGGCACTAGATTCTCTAAATGCTTGAGCGCCAGTGCAGCTACCTCGCCGCTGCCTAATGCAAGGGCTGTTGTATGCAACAGCGTGTTGCTCATCGTTATCAGGTTGAGTGCCGAATAGGCGTCCCGCAAAACTCTATATAGTTGTCCTTTTTGTTGCTCTCTTCCTAGGGAGTTCTTTGGGACCGCACCATTCATGGCTACCATCTGGTTGCGCTCGTTCAGAGAACGCTGCTCGAGTTGGTCAAGCTGTCCGTTTAGGGACGCAAAATGAGTGGTCAGAACTGAGATGGTTTGCCTTAATAGCTTTTTTGCATCTGCAAAATATCTCTCATCAATCCCTGCAATCTGTTCCTCCATCGTTCGACAAAGATGCTCTTCGAGTGCGAGTTGCTCGCGTAGCTGTTGCTTAATCACGTGTTCCGGATTCTCCATCTGGCTACTCCGATTGTCATGTAAAGCGAAGATGCTAGTCCGACCTTCCCGCTGTAGTCATGATAAGGATCATGCCGACACGAATGAGACTTGCCTAACGTTTGGCGGAAAATAATTAACACCAACAGCGACATTTATGAATGGCAAGGAACTGGAAAGGAAAAGGAGAAACAGTTTAAGGTTACATAGAGAAGAAACGGCGCAAGCTCAGCACGAGCGAGGGACCTTTATAAGGAATTGCCGTTGTGCGAGTCTCTATGGGAACTATAGGTTCACTGCCCTTCAGCAATCTCGTTGAGAGCGTCTAGGTTTAATACCCGCACGATACCTGGATGCGTGATGTCGATGAGACCATCCAGCTGCATCGCTCGCGTTTCCCGGATTGCCGTCTCCGCTGTCGTGCCGGTCAAATCAGCTATCTGCTGACGAGTAATATCAATGGTGAGATCCTGGACGGCTGGCGGCAGCCTGGCAAACTTAAGCGCCAAACTCGACAATAAAGCAGCAATTCTAACCTCAACTCGGTCGTGCGCAAGACCACGGGAAATTCGATAGGAGGACTGCAGACGATGCAGCAGATAGGCAATGAATCCTCGATAAATTTTTGGATGAGCATTGAGGGCTGGAAGAAGGTTTTTTATAGGAACCCACAGCACTTCCGACAGTGATTGAGCACGAGCAGAAAGCTCTGCAGGTAACTTTTCCAGCGTCAGCGTGAGCAACAAACCAAAGATATCGCCCGGACCCAAGAGCTCTACCACGAGCTCCTTACCGTTGATTGAAGTCTTCATCATGGAAAGTCGACCGGACACCACGATGAAACCGTACAAACTCTCTTCATCACCTTCCACGGTTATGTACTCCCCTGCGCCGACCGTGGCGAATCGAGAAGAATTCGCCAATGTCTTTAATTCATTTGGGGAGAGCTGAGAAAACATCGGATGCGCTGACAAGAATCGATGTTCGCCAGCCCCGTCACTAGAAATTACTGCCGCTGAACTGACAGTACTTCGCTCCAGTTCCGTCTGAATACTCCTTGGAGTCTCCGGATGCTCCGAATGTTTGACGGAAGGGGGCCTAGTTTGCATGCGGCTAGTCTCTCATATTTCGCCAGATACGTGGCACTTTCTAGTCATTTATCTCAGAAAGCGGCATTTTCGATGCGAGACGTTACGGAGTAGCTCATCTCTTCCACCGCAGAGAAGGGCATGGTTTTGACGATAACTAGCGAAACCACGTGAGGAGCGTCAGGCGCGTGTTGGCCGGTTTGATCTAAAGCTAGGGAAATAGGTCGTAGCGAGGGAAATCCATGAAGCACGCTAAATTGGTACTTGTGACAATTTGTTCTTCCGTATCTCTCTTTGCATGCAACGACAGCCGTCACGATAAAGTGATCAAAGAAGAGCAAAAAGCTCGGCAGGCGATCAATGCGGCGGAGAACGAAGTCGGGCGACAAAAGGTGGAATCGAAGAAAGATATTGACGAGGCAAGAGCTCAAGGAGAGCCAAAGAAACTTGAAGATGCAAAAGTTGACGCGACCCTGGACGTCGCTGGTGCAGAGAAGAAAGTCGACGAAAAGAAAATTGAATCAACCGAAGCGATACATGAAGCAAAGAAGGGGGCTGGAGAGATTGGCGGTTCTTATCAACGCCAATAAATCGGCAATTTTTTATATTGACCACCTCATTATAGATACCTGTAGAGAATCTTGGCTTCATACGAAGAGAAATGACGAGGTGCAGGCTGGTTTGGCAGTCTTCGGCGCTCACGCATGACTATGAAAAGTTAGTTTCGCCTGACGAAGATCATGTCGGTAAGCGATGCGCAGCTCCTAGAATGGCTGAACTGAAGTTCGAATCGGATCGAGAGCCATTATGAAAAACCCAATTACTTTTTTTGCTTCGTGCGTACTTGTTCTGACTCTGCTCACCGCATGTTCAACCTGGAGAAAATTGAATGGGACTGAGCAAGGTGCAGTAATCGGTGGAGGCGCAGGCGCAGTTGTCGGAAACATAGTCGCTCCCGGCGTAGGCGGAACCGTCGTGGGAGGAGCGCTGGGCGCAGTCGGGGGCGGCCTTATTGGGCACGAAGAAGATGACGAGAAAAAATAGCACGACCTCGTCATGTGACGCCACAAACTACCTATTTTACTTTTTAACCGAGTCCAGGAACAAACGGAAATCAGCATGAAAACAATACTATTGTGCATAGGAATTACAATGTCTCTTTCATTGATAGGCTGCCGCGAGAAAGGGTCAGCAGAAAAGGTCGGAGAGCGAGTCGATGAAGTTATCGATAACGTAAAACACGGAGATGCGCCTCTGAAAGAGAAGGGAACATTGGAGAAGCTGGGGGAGTCGATTGATGACTCTGTGCGATAAAGTGAACGAAAATAACTCTGAGTAACATACTAAGACGCAGGCAAAAGTTTAGCAGCTATAGAATACGGCACGATCGATATGGATAACGTGAATGAGAGGAACCAAGTGCGGTGTTTTGTTAGGCACTGGTGGGTCTGAAGTTCCAAGCTGCGAGCGAGCACGAAGTTCTTGACTAACGGAGATTTAATGACTTTATCAACACTTCTTCTCATCGTCCTAATCTTTCTGATTGTTGGAGCGTTGCCACGTTGGCCGCACAGCCAAAGCTGGGGCTATGCACCGAGCGGAGGGTTGGGTCTTCTTGTCGTTGTTGTGCTCGTTTTAGTTCTTGCCGGCCGCATCTAATCAAATTTGTGAGTCCGGAGGGTGCTCGTGAGTTTTGGGAGCCTCTCTTTCGTGTGTGCCCAAGGCGCACACAGAGCTAATGCAGCGCTGTGCAACTTATCAAGTGTATAGGAAAATAGATCTTCCGTGATGGAACTGGTGAGTTGGTCGGATTCCTTCACCCCACCTCAACGTTTGGTGTGCTTACCGAATTCTGCCAAAAGAAACCTTGAGCGCCGTTATTCGCAAGAGGAAACTAGTCGGGGCACCGAACTCAAGTTCAACTTAATTGTTGCAGCAACTTTCTTTACTCTGTTGAGGCGCTTCTTGTCGCGCCGTGTGAGCGCACCAATGGTCTTCTTCAACTTCCGCATTGCCTGTTTCGTGCCACTTAGGAACTCTTCAGCCTGGGTGCTGTAGCGCTCAAGCACCGGCACGTTGTCGATCTGAACGCATAGATTCGCATTCGTGCAACTTACCACCGTCGGAGGAAGATCGGCGTACGGTTCGATCTGAATTCGACTAAAGCGGAAGTCGATCTTTTGAAGCTGTCTTGGCACATACTTACAAGCCAGACTCTTATTTGTTGGTGCTGCTGCCTTTCCAAGGCGACGAAGTGCGCGCGCGTTGAGACCGCGTAGCGTAAAGAAGTCGCGTGTGAACAGAGTCAGAAGGTCGGACAAGTTCGTTTCCACGCAGCCAAGGCAGGATGTGCCATCTCCACCGCAGACGCCGCAGCGATCGGGACCAGCCATGCCGTTAGGTGTGCCAGTGCAGTCCAGACAGGCATTGGCACCACCACACATCCCGCACAAGTCAACAGTCTTCATTCCAAACGGAACGCCTTCGCAATCACGACACAGAAGGATGGTGCGTGCCAACTTTATGACCGAAAAGGTGGCCGGCTCCGATCCTCGAATAACCTGAAACAACTACGAAAGAGCCTTTGCGATTGTTTGAGTTAAGAGTTGAAAAAGTTGGTACTATCCTCATCAAAACCAGCTTGGTTCATTAACTCAATGGGTTAGATCGATTTTCCTATGCCCAAGCGTCTCGAGATCGCTTGGAAAAGTAGGGGCGTTCCAAGCAGATTAACTAATTAAGTGGCTAAAGATTCAACGAAAATATGTCGACAGATGAGTCTCTGGTTGCGTAAGCAGTTCTGCCTTCTGAAGTTGAGATACAAGGGCACCAAGTTCAACGTTTTGTAGGTAATGAGCTATGTTCCAGATCAATATTCCACTGTGTTCACTTCTGGTGCTCAGCGGCGTGTTGTTCGTCTCTGAAGTCGAGGCAGCAAGTCAGCGAGTGTGCTTAAAAGCTGACGGCACGATTATTTCCAAAAGACGCTGTAACACGAGGCGCGGCGAAGTCGCGCTGAGCCTATCTTCGATCTCGACATCGTTGGATTCAAATCAGTTTCAGGGGGATCCTGGACCGGAGGGTGCTCCTGGTAGCACTGGTCCACTGGGCCCAACTGGGCCGATGGGCGTTCAAGGCGAAGCAGGAATTCAAGGACCACAAGGTCCACAGGGTGCTCAAGGTGTGCAGGGAGTTCAAGGGGCGCAGGGCGCCACTGGTGTCACCGGAAGCTTTTCTCCTCCCAATATTACCAATGCAGTGTTTGGAACTGGTCCCATCGCCCATTACGTGGGTAATGGCTTTATTGTCGAGACGACTAACTCTTCAACGATTCAGGTGCGCCAAACGGCAGCAGGAACTTTTAATTTCAGCGTAACCTATCCTGGCAACTGTGCCGGGAATCTCTTCGCCGGGAGCGCTACGATGAATCAGAATTTTAGTTTTTCGAACGTAGTCGGAAGCACCGTCGCTGGCACCTTGTGCAGTGAAGGAAGTGTGCTTTTTGTGACTGCCTCAAACACTGTAGATACTACTGCTACCTGGCTTCGATGTTGGAGGGTGACAGGTAATAACAACAGATGTCAGCGAATATTGCCCGGTTGATATCTTTCCTCGATTTCATTTGTCGAGAGCGTAAGAACCCGATTGGTTCACCCCAACTTTGTCGGCCAAGGGATATACTGAATGCAGGCTCCACGGAGGAGGGGATCAGCATATTCGCCGGGCATCGCGTGTCTTGTATCTCAGTAAGCTTGCGGGGTTAGCCCCTTATCGGCGCGCAGCCCTGACGTCACCTAATTCCGACATACATCAAGTCCTCAGGGGAGAGGATCTCCTTCTCCTTGTAGCGACGCGCCCAAAAGCTGCGGCTGCGGTGGTTAAGCCAGTTAACTCGGTGAGAGATTTTCTGTTTTACGTTCTCGCAGAATTCATCTGTGTTTTCTCGGAGATCTCTAATAAGGAGATGGTAGTGGTTCGAGAGAGAACAATAGGCGTACCTCTCTGTGTCCAATCTCTCTTGGTATCGAGCGGTTATTCCGTCTAAAAGCTCGAGCATTAATTTTGAAGGGATCCTCCACATTCTCGCTTCTTGGGTGCGAATAATGATGTGGCGAAAGTATTCGGGATTTCGATCCCGTAGCGGTGTTCCCATCAGCTGCTTATCGACGGAGTGGGAGCGGAGTTCCGTGGCAGGAAGCTGCTACCTCCGGGGGAGGATTGCGGTGAGGAGAGTGAGGAGGCTGAAGGCGAGCCAGGGAAGGGTGCTGACGAGGCCGGTGAAGGGGGTGAGATCGTCTCTGAGATGTACTTGGGTGCGGAGCGAACCTTCGGCGAATGGAGCAAGCGAGGCAGTCGTGACCCCACGCGGATCTACTATGGCAGTAAAGCCAGAATTGGTGGAGCGAATCAGATAGCGCCGGGTCTCAATCGCACGAAACGCCGCAATCATGTGATGCTGCCGCGATGCCACCGTGTCGCCAAACCACGCATCATTCGTCAGATTCACCAACAACTCCGCCCCACGCGAGACCGCCTCCCTCGCCAATGACGGCACGATGTCTTCATAGCAAATCAGCGACGCAACGCGGAACGGGCGCGGCGTTGTCGGTGGAAGTGCCGGATACTCCGTCACCACCATCTCTGCCCCCGCAGTAAGACCTCCCGCCACCGGATTCAAATCTTGAATCCACGGAAACACAGAGGCCAACGGCATGTACTCACCAAACGGCATCAAAATCTGCTTGTGATAAGGCACTGGAACTTTGCCATCAGCAAAAACACTGAGCGCGCTATTAAATAACTCTTTCTGCGATCTAAACGTGAGCGCCCCAGTCAACAAATGGCGCTCAGCAAAGTAGGGCACTTTAGAGGCGTGCCCCACAGATCCAATTTTCTCAAATATAAAATCTTGCACTACGGTCTCCGGCCATATCAAGAGCTCTGGACGGACCGTCAGTGCCTCGGTAATCGCCACATACTGATCGCGATTCTCCGCAAAGTATCGAATGTCTCCTTTTTTCTCAGTGCTAATGTTGGCTTGAACTGCCGTGATATCTAGAGGAGTCCCCTCAAGAGGATTGACCGTGTCCCAGCGCCACTTCCCATAGGTAAGCACCACACAAAAGAGAACACAGGCAGGAATTGCTGCGCGAAAAGCACCAGAAGACTTTCCCTTCAGCGCTAAAGAGATAAGCGCCTCTGAAACCCACACCATCGTAAAGGAAAGAAGCATCACGCCTGAGAGATCGGAAACTTGAGCAAACCAATGAAATCCAATCTGCGTGTGTCCCACATGCCAAGGGAAAATTCGTGGACACAAAAATTCACTCGCCACCCATGCAAAGGCGCAGCGCGCACTTACGTTATCCAGGAATAGCGGAAGTCGTCGAAAGAAAAAGAAGAAAATAATATGCTGCAAGCTGCCGCTAAGCGCAAAAAGCACCAGCACCATTACTGAAAGCGGAGTAGAGAATCCCCCAAATTCATGCGCCGTCCCCGCAATCCAATAGAAGCCAAGCAAATGCTGGAGAAATCCCGCGACCAACAAGGTCGCATAGCTGGCGTTGCGATGTCTCGTCGCTAATACAAGCGCAAGGCAAGAGCACCACCCAAGAAGTACGCACCATGTGCTCCCAGGTAGATGCCAGGCCAAAGACATGAGTAGGGCGCTTAATATGGCCCAATTCAACGCTCCTATGCGTGAATCGTCTAAGTTCTTCATGCGTAAATTTCAGCCAATTTAGCGAAAGCCCTGACCTGACCTTCGTCTTTTCACCTCAAAGTGCGTATCTGTCTGCTTTCTGAACACTAGTGTCGTGAGTTAAGGGTTCAATGAACAATTCTCGCCGAGCCCGCTGCTCTCTTTGTGAATATACTCAGTGAATTACACAATGAGTTCAGCGAGAAATGCGAGAAACATACCTAAATCAACTTCTGACTCAGCTCGCTAGCGAACGGTTGCGGTCAACGAGAAGGTCACATCAGTTTAACGAAACGGATTGTCTACGAAGGACTCCCCACCAAGGTAAGTCTCAATCCACAGAAGACGATTGTACTTGGCCGTTCGTTCTCCACGACACACCGAGCCAGTTTTTATCTGTCCGCAACCGACCGCGACTGCCAGATCGGCAATCGAAGAATCTTCCGTTTCACCAGAGCGGTGACTGACCACCGAGCGGTAAGAGTTGTCGTGTGCAATGTTAATGGTTTCTAGAGTCTCCGTGACGGTTCCGATTTGATTGAGTTTAATCAGGATGGCATTCCCGCAGCCGCGTTGAACGCCTTCCATTAGACGCTCGGCACTGGTGACAAAGAGGTCGTCGCCAACTAGCTGCACCCTACCGCCGAGACTTTCCGTAAGAGCATTCCAACCGTCCCAGTCGTTTTGATCGAGTCCGTCTTCAATGCTCACCAGCGGGAACTTGCTGAGCCATGATTCATATCTCTCAATCAAATCAGCAGATCTCAGAGTTTCGCCTGTGCTCTTTTTGAGAATATACATACCACTCTTGGCATCAAAGAACTCGCTCGCGGCAACGTCCAGTGCCAGCGACACGTCAGTGCCAGGCTCATAGCCCGCATCTGCTATCGCTTGTACAAGCATAGTAAGCACTTCTTCTGCGGAACCGATATTTGGGGCAAAACCACCCTCATCGCCTAAGCCTGTGGAGAGGCCCTGTTTTTGAAGGTTCTTTTTCAGAGTATGAAACACCTCTGAAGCAATTCGGATATTTTCAAAAAACGTGGTCGAAGCATGCGGCACCAACATGAACTCTTGGAAATCGAGAGAGTTCGAGGCATGCGCACCACCGTTAATCACATTCACCAGCGGAATAGGAAGCTTGCGCGCGTTGAATCCGCCAAGATAGCGAAAAAGCGGAATTTTTAAAAAGTTTGCACCGGCGTGCGCTGCCGCCAAGCTCACCGCCAGAATCGCATTGGCACCAAGGTTTGATTTATTCTCCGTACCATCGAGTTCAATTAAAGTTCGATCAAGTGCCGAAAGTTCTAGAACATCCAAGCCTTTCACTGCCGCCGCGATTTTGGTCTTTACGTTTTCCACCGCGGTAAGCGCGCCTTTGCCCATGTAGCGTTGCTTGTCGCCGTCTCGAAGCTCGTGCGCTTCGTGCTCTCCGGTCGATGCGCCAGATGGCACCATCGCTGAGCCGGTACTTCCATCTTCAAGCTCTATGGAAGCGGCAACGGTAGGAAATCCGCGCGAGTCCAAGCACTCGAATGCCCTGACTGCGGCGATTGCACTGTTTGGACTATAGCAGTGGGGACTTGAACGTCCTGCAGACCGGTGAGAACTGCGCGAGGGAGGCAAGGAACTCATAAGCAATCCATGTGACATTTGTGAGAGACTACTTCCGTGACGAGTTGAATGTCGCGCGGACCGCCCCGGGGGGTCAAGTTTCGCCAGAGCCCCCAGTTCAGATGCTCACTTTCGAGGTCACGGCCCTCAACAGAGGCCCTAAGGCGACGGCGCGACCGGGGGAGGGATTCTCCGTCAGGCTTTGGGGCGAATCTTCGAGCAGGGTCAGAATTAGGGTTTGAGTCCAGAGTCAGACCTTGCTCCAACTCCTTGGAACGACATCGGAAGGAGATAGCGCCGTCGCGACTCTCCAGGAGGGGACTCGGGACCATGGGTAGTTAAGTCTGGGTAGTAAGTAGAGTGCGGGCGCGCTAAACTCGACGGATGAGACAGTTCGTTCCTTTTGTTCTACTCGCCGCAGCCCTTTCGGCCGGCGCTTTTGCTTTGCTTGGGGACGACAGCATTTCTACCATGCGCGAGCTCTCACGCACCGTGGCCGAGCAGCAGCTGCGAAATCAAGAATTGCGAGCTAAGGTACAGGATTTGCGTTCCACCGTAAGAGGATTGCAGCACAGTCCTCGCATCTTGGAGAAGGCGGCGCGTAACGAGCTGGGACTTGCCAGGCCGAATGAGCAGGTATTCGTTTTCAGAGAAAATCCTGAGGATATCTCAAGTCAGAATGGTACCGTCGAGCTGGCGCGAGAACCACAGCAGGGGAAATAGGATGAGGGATTCGACGGCCCCCAAAATTCGATATTACGATCAGTACCGAAAGCAACGTGGAGCTGACCCGGCGCCTGCCGAGCAAGTACTGCGCAAGGCGCTCTCTCATCTGGGACTTGATCGTGCTATTGCGCGCTATCGCTTTGTATTGCACTGGAAAGAAATTGTCGGGGAAGAGATCGCAAAGCGTGCGCATCCTGAATGCATCAAGAATAGAGCCCTGGTGGTTCGAGTGACCGATTCCGCCTGGGCCCAAGAGCTGAGTTTTCAGAAGCGAGCGATCCTTACCCGCCTAAAAAAGCATCTTGGAGCCGAAGAGGTCATCGACGACGTGATCTTTTATGTGAGTGGAAGTCGAGTGCGCTCCACTTGAGGGTAGCAACTAAGGACGTCGTTCCCGATCGTTTGAGCAGCTCTGAATCAGTGGGACAAGAAAGAGGAAAGCATCACTCTTGAACGAGAGTATGGTCCCATTGTTGTTTCCATTTCTCCGCCATGGCAGGCGTCACCCTTGCCCCCACCTGAGATATAACTGCTGCGGCGAGAGCGGATGCGCTTTGCACTGCGTTCAAGGTTGATGCTCCGTGGAAGTGAGCGAAAAGAAATCCGCCCGCAAATGCGTCACCGGCACCCGTCACATCTACCACTTTCGCCGATGGCGCTGGAACGTGAGCAGCAGCGTGCTCGTTCCCATAGAAGGCACCGGCCGCTCCTGCGGTAACCAGCACAAGAGGGGAATCAGGGGAGCTGGAGATAGTGGTAGGGTGTTTCGATCGCTCTTCGATGCAAAGCTTGGCAATGCGCCCCACATTCTCCCTCGGGTCCTTCGCGCCGGTTAACTCGGCCGCTTCTTCCTCATTTGCGAATACCACCTGCGAGTGCGCGAGAGCTTCAAGGAGTCGGCTCCGAAATTTGGAAATGATCCACGGAGCGGCAAGTGAAACTGCTGTATGCTTGTCAAGTTTCGCAGCGTCTGTGTATGTCGCAAGTGGTTCCCCAGACTCAAGCGCGAGCATGTACCCCTCGATGAAGAGCGCATCGCAGTTCGTAAGAAAATCTGAAGTGATCTCATTTTTATCGAAGTGGTTTGCGGCACCGAGGCAAGTCGCCATGCTTCTTCCCGACTTGGGATTGCTTAGGATTATTGAGTGCGCGGTGGATCGTGCGGAATCAAAGGTGAGGGTCGCTTGAATACCGCGATCTTTTAGGTCGGCTTCGAATTCCTTACCAAGAGCATCAGTCCCGAGTCGCACAAACGCTTTCGCTGTGCCGCCGAGGCAGCGGTAGGCAATCACGGAATTAAGTGCCGAGCCGCCACAAACCGAGTAGCACTCATTAGCGGGAAGGCTGGCCCTGAGCTGTAGCGACGTTTGCTCGGAGATGTGTTGGTGCGGGTGCGGAGAGAGACCGAGCCTTGTAAGAGCCTCCTGACCCTGGGCGGCGTCTTCCGATTGATGAATGATGTCAACAATCGCCTGACCGATTGTCCCGAGCACTTTTGGCCGCATTTCAGTCTGGTTCCCTGGTAGTCTCGATGCGCGTCTCTTATGACTGCCTCAATTCACCATAGTCTAGAGGCTTTTTACCAGCCTGTGCGGTCTCAACCTAAGGCAAGCGAGGTGCTCCCGTCAGACTGCCTTTGGGAATGGCCCGCAACATTGAGGCCGCTATCCGCCCCGACGGTTCAGTCTAACAGCTTTGGTGGTGGGGGACGGCGTGCGGATCTTATAGACAATTAGTGAGGAAGTTCGTAGAGTTCCACCGATTTTCCGTGACTGAATTGTCACGTTTTGGCTTTTGAATTCTTGTCGGAGCCACATTATTCTTTAAGGTGCCCATGACGTTTATTGCCGCGAGATCGCCACGCTCAATCTCCTGCTTTCTTCTCTTCGTTACGTTTACGCTTAGTGCCGTGCTGCTCAGTAGCTGTGGGAGCGAACCTGTCGAAGAGGTTAAGGGCGTTGTCGAGGTCCCAGTATTGAAACTGGAAGAGCGCGATCTTCCGATTGATGCTGAATTTGTGGGCCAGACCAAGGGCGCGGTTGACGCCGATGTGCGCGCCAGGGTCGAGGGAGTAATTCTTAAGATCAACTTTGCCGAAGGAACTCAGGTTAAGGAGGGAGACCTCCTCTACGAGATTGACCCTAAGCCGTTTGAAGCCACCGTGGCTGAGGCAACCGCCAAGCTTGCTGAAGCCAATACCCTTCTGGTCAAGGCCCAGTCCGATTTGAAGAGAATCCGTCCTTTGGCAGAGATGCAGGCGGTGAGCCAGCGCGATCTTGATTCAGCAGTCGCAGCCGAAGGTGTGGCGCGTGGCGGGGTTGATGCTGCTAAGGCCGGCGTTGAGTCTAAGGAAATCGAGCTAGGCTACACTAAGATTACTGCTCCGGTGAGTGGATTGATTGGTCTTACCAAGGCTCGCGTAGGGGAATTTGTTGGTCGACCACCCAATGTTGTTTTGTTGAACACGGTTTCTCAGCTCGACCCCATCCATGTTCGGTTTACGGTAACCGAAAAGGATTATTTGCACTTTGCTCGCCTTAAGCAGAAACGGGAGAAAGAAGGTGGCCCATCTTCTCCCCGATCGCTTGAACTGATTCTTGCCGACGACTCAGTGCACCCTGAAAAGGGACAGCTCGTATCGGTCGATTCTCAAATAGATTCGTCCACTGGATCGTTGACCGCCGAGGCTTCCTTTCCAAATCCTGGATTACTATTACGCCCGGGGCAGTACGCGAAGGTGCGCACCACCAGAGAGACAATTGTCAACGCTATTTTAATTCCAAAGAAAGCGGTTCGCGAACTGCAGGGACTCATGCAAGTCATGGTCGTTGGGGCTGACAATAAATTGGAGCTTCGGACCGTGAAGCTGGGCGAAGCGGTAGGGGCCGAGGTAGTAGTCCTGGACGGCCTCAAAGCCGGAGAGAGGATCGTTGCTGAGCCTCAAGGGCGACTTGCGAGTGGGGCTTCGGTCACGCCAAAAATAATCAACTCTGCCACTAAGTGATTCGTAATATTCGAGAATTGAGGCCGGGAAACGCCGCTGCCTCATTTTTCAAGGCGCCTGCAACAGTTGGGTTTGAAGGACTGATTCGCTTCAAACTGAGCAGGTGGGAACTAAGGGCGATTTAATCGAGCAGCAAGGGGCACATGTCAGACACATCAAAGCCAGGTCAGGCTACTTCGACGACACCTGATACCAAAGAGTTTTTCTTTGTTCGTCGTCCGATAGTGGCTATCGTCATTTCGATTGTACTTATTATTTTTGGCCTTGTGGCGCTTCGGGACTTGCCGGTGTCGATGTACCCGGACGTGATTCCGCCGGAAGTGCAAGTCACCTCAACCTACACGGGAGCCGATTCCATTGCGGTGGAGCAATCGGTAACGACACCGCTTGAACAGAAAATCAACGGTGTTGAGAACGCTATCTACATTCGTTCTATCAACTCGAATGACGGTGTGAGTTCGATTCGAGTGTCCTTCGCCGTCGGCTCCAATCTGGACATGTCCAATGTCTTGGTACAGAACCGTGTGTCAGAAGGTCAACCGAGCCTTCCCGAAGAGGTGAAGCGCTTAGGCGTGACCGTGAAGAAGTCACTCTCATTCCCCTTGGTTCTCGTTTCGCTCCGTTCACCGAACCAGACTTATGACAGTAATTTCCTCAGCAACTATGCCCTGATCAATATTGTCGACGAGCTCTCCCGTATTAGTGGTGTTGGTCAGGTGAACCTGTTAGGTGGTTCTGACTACGCGATGCGAGTCTGGGTCGACCCTGCCAAGCTATCATCCGCCGATATTACGGTCACTGAGCTCATTGATGCGATGCAAGCGCAGAACGTGATTGTGCCCGGCGGAAAGGTCGGTGGCGAGCCCGCTCCGAAAGGGACTGAGTTTACTTATGCGGTGCGCCTGCAGGGACGCTTGCAGTCGCCTGAAGAGTTTCTCAATATTATCGTGAAGTCGCGGCCGGATGGATCGAGCGTTCGCGTGAGCGATGTGGCGCGTGTTGAACTCGGGGCACAGAATTATAATGCGATAGGCAGATATAACGGAGCCGCGGCAGCCCTGCTGGCGATCTACCAGGTGCCTGGATCGAATGCCTTGCAGGTCGTTGAGCAAATTCGCGCCACCATGGATCGAGTGGCGCCGCAGTTTCCTGAAGACTTGGAATTTTCTATCTCGCTCGACACGACCAAGGCAGTCACCGCGGGTATCGAGGGCATCGTTCATACGCTAATCGAAGCAGTGGTGTTGGTAGTACTGGTAGTTTTCATCTTCCTGCAGAACTTTCGCGCCACGCTTATCCCCATTCTTACGGTGCCGGTGTCTCTCATCGCCACGTTCGCTGTATTCCCAATGCTGGGCTTCAGCATAAATACGCTTTCTCTGCTTGGATTGGTGCTGGCGATTGGAATTGTAGTAGACGATGCCATCGTGGTGGTTGAGGCCGTCATGCATCATATGGAGCACGGCAAGTCTCCGCGCGAAGCCACCAATCTGGCGATGAAGCAGGTCGGTGGGCCGGTTATCGCGATTGCTCTGATACTGTCTGCAGTATTTCTCCCGGTGGTGTTTATGGGAGGGATCACGGGGGCTTTCTATGAGCAGTTCGCGGTAACCATCGCTATATCAGTGCTGTTTTCAGCCTTTAGCGCGTTGACCTTAAGCCCGGCGCTTTGCGCAATCCTGCTTCGGCCTGCAACGCCCCAATCGGGAGGGATCCTCGCCCCATTCTTTAGAGGGTTTAATAATGTTTTCGAGCGTGTGACGGGCAGCTATGTAGGATCGGCTAGATTCTTTGCGCGAAAATTCCTGCGTGTCTTAGTGATGTTCTGTGCGCTCGGCGTAGCAATTGTGCTATCGGGAAAGGCTCTGCCGGCAGGCTTTATACCCGAGGAAGACCAGGGCTACCTTTTTGCGGCTGCCCAGCTTTCTGATGCAAGCTCTTTACAACGAACCGATGAAGTTTCGAAGCAGGTCGAAAATATTATTCTTCAAACTCCAGGAGTTGAAGCAGTCTCGACCGTCACTGGCTTCAGTCTGCTCTCGCAGGCCTATGCGAGTAACACTGCTTTCTTTTTTGTTTCCCTGAAACCGTGGGAGGAGCGCGGAGAGGCACACCTGCACGCCTTTGAGCTTACTCGTGCAATCAACGCCAGGCTTGCAGCGGAAGTGGCTGGAGCATCGGCATTCACTTTCGGTCCTCCGGCCATTCCAGGGCTCGGCACTGGTTCGGGCTTTAGTATGATGCTCCAAGATCGAGCGGGAAAGTCGCCTGAGTATTTAGCCGAAGCGTCTGAGAAGTTTATTGCCGCGGCGCGCAAGCACCCCGCCATTGGGCGAGTTTCGAAAGTTTTCAGTGCCTCGGTACCACAAATATTCGTGGAAGTTGATCGTGATAAGGCGCTCAAGCAAGGGGTCTCTCTTCCACAGTTAAGTCAAACCTTGGGAACGTTCCTCGGCGGTACCTATGTAAACGACTTCAATCGTTTCGGAAGACTCTTCAAAGTTTACGTACAGGCTGAGCCAGAGAATCGAGACGACATTAGCGATCTTCAGAATTATTTTGTCAGAAATGCCGAAGGTCGGATGGTTTCCTTAGGTACGATTGTTACTTCAAGCTCGATTAAGGGTCCCGAATTTACCAATCGCTTTAACCTGTTCAGGGCGGTTGAGTTAACCGGTGTACCCGCACTTGGTTTCAGTTCGTCTCAGGCGCTTTCAGCGCTTGAGGAAGTCGCGGCGGAGGTATTGCCGCCTGATGTTTCCTATGATTGGAACGCGCTTTCCTATCAGGAGAAGAAAGCACCTGCGAGTCTTGGGTTCTTTATGCTGGGGGTGCTCTTTGTATTTCTCATCTTGGCGGCGCAGTACGAGAGCTGGGCGCTTCCTTTCAGCGTACTTCTCGGCACACCGTTCGCAGTTTTCGGTGCCCTCGGAGGCCTGTGGCTCAGTCGGCTGCTGTTGGGCGATGGGTATGTCAATAATATTTTTGCCCAGATTGGAATTCTTACACTGGTGGGACTTGCCGCTAAGAATGCGATTCTGATTGTCGAATTCGCGCGCGAAGAAGTACATAAGGGTAAGGCCCTTATGGACGCGGCGCTAGAAGCGGCACGGCTGAGATTCCGTCCGATTTTGATGACCGCGTTTGCCTTCATCTTAGGGGTGGTGCCGCTGGTGCTTGCGACCGGATCTGGTGCAGAGGGCCGTAAAATAATGGGCATGACCGTTTTTAGTGGCATGCTTGTCGCGACAATTTTAGGTGTGTTGCTTGTGCCCGCGTTGTTTGTGATTGTGGAGCGATTGGCGGGGGGTCGTACGCCGCCTCACCAGGCTTCCGTTGAGAGCGCTTCTGCGTCACCTAGTTCTTCCAGTGGGGAGGTATAAGCGTATGCAGAATTTTTCCCCTATGAGCAGTTTTTCTTCTCGCCTCTCAAAGCTGAGTTTCTTGTCTCTCAGTATGGCGTGCCTTGTTTCGTGCTCTTTGGCCCCAACGTTCAGCCCTGAGCAGGATGCCACAATCGAGCTGCCAGATACTTTCGTGGGAGGTCTGCCTAAGGGCGAGTCAATCGCGAATACTGCCTGGTGGGATCTCTTCAAAGACTCGGAACTGAAGAGTCTGGTGCAGGCGACGCTCGAGGACAATCGCACTTTGCGACAGAGTGCGGCCAGGATCGCTGAGGCGCAGGCGTTGGTTGGTTTTGTGCGCGCCGATCAGTTCCCCTTTCTGGACATATCAGCTTCCGCACAGCGTGGAGATCTTGGGAACGCGATAGGTGCCGAGGGGATAGTTAATGATTTTGGTGCCTTTGGAGATCTGTCGTTCGAAGTCGATTTGTGGGGGAGATATAGGAATGCCACTGCAGCTCAGCGGCATGAGTTGCTCTCGAGCGAATACGGTTTTCGATCTATTACCATTTCTCTCGTCGCGCAGGTCGCTCAACTGTACTTCACCCTGGTTGATCTTGATAACCGCGTCGCCATTTCCAATAGAACTATAGCGAATCGCCACGATGCCACGAAGCTCATTACCGCCCGTTTTAGCAAGGGCATTATTCCCATGCTTGACGTGAACCAGGCTCAGATTGAGGAAGCAGAGGCGAGGATCGAGCTTGCCTCTCTCGAACGCGAACGGAGAATAGTCATTAATGCCTTGCTCGCGCTTGAGGGTAAGACATCAGGGAAAATTGTAAGGAAACGCTCACTTGAGAATACCTACGATTTTCTTGATATTCCTACCGGTGTGCCCGCAGCGCTGCTTTCGCGCAGGCCTGACGTTCAAGCGGCAGAAGAGGTGGTGCGTGCTGAGTATGCACGAATAGGGATCGCTGAGGCTCAACGTCTTCCTTCGCTCTCGCTCTTTGGGTCGCTTGGACTTCGTAGTAGCGAGAGCGACGATTTTTTTGATTCTGACTCAAGGAGCTGGAATGCGGGCGGCGGGTTATTTGGGCCGCTTCTCAACTGGGGAAAAAACAAGTCGCGCGTAGAGGCTCAAGATGCTCGGGCGGAGCAGGCGCTTCAGAGCTATGAGGATACGGTCATTCGTGCAGTACAGGAGGTCGAGGATGCCATCGCCTCGATCGAAACCTATAAGCAAGAGTACACGGCACGAACCAGCCAGAGAGTAGCTGCAACAAACGCAGCCCGGCTCTCGCGAGCGCGCTATAACGACGGTGTGGCGCCTTACCTTGAAGTGCTTGATGTTGAGCGTTCATTGTTTCAAGCCGAGCTTGGTGAATCTGCGACGTTTCAGAGGTACTTAAGCTCCATTGTGCAGCTCTACAAAGCGCTTGGCGGTGGCTGGAATCTTCGAGAGGACGCCCCTGAGAGTTTAGCAGCGAACATTTCCCACTAAGAGAGTCCGCTAGACGAACTTAGAGATATCTTTGGACGTCGGGGTGCGGAGATTTAATGCCGTGGTGGGAGATGGTTCCCCAAACTATTATCAGCCGGGAGCGCCTGCCCGAATTCGGATACCGCGGAGAGTCCGGAGCCTTTCTTTCGACTATCGTCCGCCCGAACCGAGTCTACCAAACGCAATGTAGACAGACTGTTCGTCTAAGCTCGACATGCCGACGCCGAGATATACAGGAAGGAGTGGAGTGTCTGCTCCAACAAATAGCGCTCCTGACGTTATTAAATCGTAGTCCGGCAAGCTGGGATTAGAGTTATTGATGGTGGTCAATTCTAATGAACCGCCAGAGAAAAAGTCAAAGGAAAACAGCGGGTTTTGCAGTTCTGAAAAGCGGCGGAGAAAGATTACCGATCCTGTGTCATAGTTTGAGGCAGGGAGTGAGTTTTGTGAGATTCCGGAGATGCTTAAGAAACCTCCAAGCGAATAGGTGCGTTCTATAGGGCGCTCGTCAAACGTAGTGGAGAATGCATTTCTTAAGATCAGAGTGTTTCTACCGAAGGAGAATGGGAAGAGAGTAACCCCCGTAATTTCTTGAAAGTCTGAAGGAGCGCCTAACTCCTCAACCGCGGCGTTGAATTTGGCCGAGATTCGCAAACCTTCGGTTGGAAAATCAGGCTTATCGAGCGTATCTACTTCAAGATAAGTGAAGGCATCGCCAAGATCGTAAGACTTATCGGGAAGGGCTGGGTCTCCAATTCGACGCGAGAGCTCTCCAAATCCGCGCGAATATCCAACGCCAAGTTCCCCAAGTGTCGAGAGACGTCGACCAAGGACAAGCGTAGCGAGCCCCTCAGTACGAGTGTATTCAGCGATAGTATCATTGCCATCACTTACTTCTAAGGTGCTGCGCCCTAAAGAAACCTTGGGTGCAAAAAAGTAGGGACTGTCTTCAACGAGTGGACGATAAAGCTCCACCGAGAAGCGCGGCATCTTTCCAATTTCGAGTTGAACTTCAAGGTAAGAGTCCTTTGAGCCGACATCGTCAGTTCTAAAAGCGGCACCGAGTCTAAAGCTATCATCACCATTCAAGTTGTCCTCGAGTGAGAAGCCGAGACGGATGAATTGACCGAGCCAATCCTTGCCGTCGGTTTGAATCTCGACACCAGAAGCATCGCCCTCTTCGACGCAGCTGTATTGGACAGATTTGAAGTATCCGGTTTGATACAGGCGCTGAGTGTCGTCATCGATCTGTTTGCCGTCAAACTTATCACCGGCCTTTACGGTGGTAAGTTCCTTAATGCGGGCTTCAGACACGTTTGAAGCGTTATTTATACGGACGAAATGAACATGAGAAGGCACTTTTAGCCGGGTCGTGCGAGCGTCAGAATATCTGCGATATTCAGCTTCGGAGACTGAAAGACGTGCGAGGGCTGACGTCATGGTTTCCGCGGTGTCCTCGCCGATAGCTGCAAGCTCGCCACCTTTCGCAAAGTCAGATACGGCGAATCCGTTCACGTCAGGTTGAATTACCACGTCCTGTGGCCGCACGAGCTTAAGAGACAGAGCAGAGTTCTGCATCAGCAGTAGACTCACCATCTGACCAGAAAGACTTAGCGGAGAAGTGAGGGCGTCGCGTTTCGCGAGGTCGCTCTTTAAGTCAACGACGATGAGGACGTCGGCCCCCATGTTGAGCACCACATCTACTGGAAGATTGTTAACGATACCTCCGTCTACAAGCACGCGGCCATCGATCTCTACTGGAGAAAACGCTCCTGGTATCGACATGCTCGCACGTACCACGGTCGCGAGGTCGCCCTTGGAGGGAACGTAGGCTTCCCCCGTTTCTACATCTGCGGTAACGGCTCGAAAAGGAACGGGGAGGGAATCGAACTCTATGGGACTCGCGGGATTCCCAAATAGCCGCTGAAACAGTGGGCGTATGACTTGGCCCTCGACGATTCCGTGAGGCATGAGGAACTTACCACCTTCGAAGCTAAACTTTGTCTCGCCAAAAATCTCGCGCCCTCGCCCTGACTTAAGACGGTAATCGATGCCCTCGCGGCGAACTTTCTCGCCAAACAGTGCGTCCCAGTCCGTTCCCGAAAGAACTTTTTCCATCTCTTCTAATGTCGAGCCTGAGGCATAGGCGGCACCTACAATCGAGCCCATGCTGGTGCCCGCGATGAAATCGATAGGCACTCTGTTCCGCTCAAGTACTTTTAAGACACCAACGTGCGCGAATCCAAGCGCGCCACCGCCTTTCAAAACGAGACCGATTTTTGGACGAGGCTGCCTTTCTTGCGCAGTGGCAGGCTCATAGGTAAAAAATCCGAAGGCGAGAAGTAGCGCAGAGGCGATGAGGTGTTTCATTTAGTCCTACGTCAAATGCTAGGCATTACGTTTGATCGGAACACGTTCGATCGGAACACGTTCGATCGGAACGCTGAGCCGGAGCTCGATGGCATCACTGCGCATCGATACTCTAATAGACCTTAGTCAGATGGCAAGCATTTGAGCGAGTCGGAAGGGGGCCTGG
Source organism: Bdellovibrionota bacterium (assembly GCA_041739995.1). Lineage (GTDB taxonomy): Bacteria > Bdellovibrionota_C > UBA2361 > UBA2361 > JBGSMV01 > JBGSMV01. Next base: position 37,617 of record JBGSMV010000041.1, on the reverse strand, counting down.
GATTCAGTTTTTCGAACCTAAGGTGGCTGACTCGCGTGCCTATAAGGGGAGTGAGAGGTCGCACGAGAGGCGGCGGACATAATGTACGAGAGAAACAATGGTTCCTTCTCTGCTTTCCTCTTTGAGGCAGAGATGGGGCTGCCAGGAGCAAATGGGTTCAGCGGACTACTTGCGAATGGCTTCGGCCAAGATCTGGGCCCACTCATCAAAGGCACGTTCGGCGCCGTCCCATTTACCGAGACCAGAGAAGAATCCTTGGCGTCCACCTTGACGGGAATCTCGTACTCGTACCACTTCCTGATTGCTGACTGAGTCTACAATCTTGGCATCAATAGAGGCTCCACCACGCATTGCGTTGGGAACGATGAGACCAGGGAGCACCTGCAAGCCAGCGTAGGTCGTGTCGACGTCGGTAAGTGAAATGTTAATGACCGCGGTGTTGCTCGCACGCTGAGGAATCGTGGCGTGTTGGTCGCCCAGTTGTCGAATAAGTTTGGAGCGAAAACTTTCAGCGAGTTCTTGGACTTCCTTGTCATCAACCCGGCGTAAATAGTCACCCTCAATCGAGTAGACTGAAATGTCTTTGATATAAAACGAGTTGTATCGTTTCATTATCCCTGGGGATTTGGTGTCAACGCGTAGATTCTTGTTGGGATCTCTCTCTAGTGCAGAGTTCGCACCATAGTGACAAGCCGCAATTGAGAGGCACATGAAAACGCCAGCAACTCCCCGTGCCATGAAATTCCAGTTCATGATTTTCCTCAAATGTTTCTTTCCAACACTACGCCGCAAGAGCTCGAGGTCGTAGGTTAAACCAAAGATTGCGGAATTGGCAGCAGAGGATTGTCCAGGCTTGTCCAGGGGAATGGCTTCAGGCGGGGAGCGTTCCTATCGCTCAATCGTGTCGAGGGAATAGGGACGCTGAGCCCGGCCTTCGCATGCGGGTAGGCACGGCGGCGTATGTCCACTTAATCCGCTCGTAGGCCCTCAAAATGACGATGGTTTTCGCACGTTTGACTACGCAGGGAGGGTTGTTAACCTCTCGACCTGCTCTCTAACAATCAGGATTGGGTAAGAACTATTCTCCCGGCCACCCGCAGCCTCGTTTCTTGACGCAGACTGAGTGGAACTGCTGCTTCTGATCTCTATTGTACGAGGTTTCGGGGGTCCGGGAGGGACGACTTTGGTTGTGCGTGCTCTTTTTGAGCGCGAAGAGGTTACTGAATGAAGCGATCGTAGTGAGTGAGACGTTTATTCGTTCGTTTGTGATTTGGGGGATGGCATCTCAGCTCTGAATGGGCGGGATACCGTAGCTTCCGCTGCTTTTTGGAGCCACTTCTAGGGCTGGTTCCAAAAAGCAGCGGTACGATGGTTAGTCCGCAAAGCACCATTTTCCTCATCCATGAAAGAGAGGCGACAATGATTGGCCCGAACGTGATCGATCTCACGCAGCGGGTCAAACCCCGCCGCAACGAAGCTCACAATGAAATCCTCGCGAGAATTACAGACCTTTTCAACGGAATCGGTGGCGTCCTTTGCGACGTCGATGGAACCTTGGCGCATGGCATCGAACCACTCCACAAGGAGTTCTGGCTCGGCGCTCTAGTCGGTGTGGCACGAGCAAGTCTCGGAAAGCATTTTGATGGTGTCATGCTCGAGATTAAGCTGAACGTCATTCGCGCACAGCTGCAGGCTCACCTCGATCAGGTCTTTTCCCATGGTGGCTTCGTCATGGGGATGGCGCACGAAATTCTTGCGCAAGCCGAGGCGCTTCCTGACGGAAATCCCTCGATCGAGGAGCTTGATCAGCTGGTGGGAAAGTATCGAATCCCCCTGATCGAACAGGCAATCGATGAAGGTCGTGTCGAGCTGATGGTCGACACCGTGCCGATGTTCGAGTATCTGAGGAGCACATTCCACGCTCGAATCGGGATCTACACCAACTCTGATATCGTCACCGGAAGCACCATCTGCCGGCGACTCTTTGGACAGGAGGCCTTTGACCGCCTGATCCGCGGTACCGCAGACAAGCCGCGGCGTCTCTTTGGATCGGATGTGCCGCGGGACAAGCGCAAGCCTCATCCCTTCGGATGGGGGTTGCTCGCGCAGAATATGCAGAGGGACCCCCGAGTCTGTGCGATCATGGAGGATAGACCGAATGTCATGCAGGAAGCGTTTGATGCCTTTCCGTTCCGGTTCGGGGTTCTTGTGGTTGCACCGGACCATCTTCGGTCGGTTCATGCCTACGAGACTAAGTTGCAACATGTTCGGCATTCCCTTGAAGGCTGGGAAGGTCAACCGATCATCTTAGTGCGGAATCTGGCGCGCCTGAGGATGTTGCTTCAGAGGAAATTCCCCCCGGCCGGGCCCGCAGCAATGGAGCCCGCCGCTACCGAGCCCACGTCAGATTCGACAGTGGTTTCTTGAGCCCCGGTGACCGCATCTATGCGCTTGCTGGCTGTTCTCAAAGGTTCGGGTCTTGTACCCCTCTCGTCCCTCCCCGGACCCGAACCCTTTCTTTCGGGCATCCACGCGAGAGCTTTCGCGCGCACCTTCGCGCTCAATCGTCTGCACTATTTCAGCACTGGATTTGATACCAGGCCTCCGATCAGAGATCGAAATTCGAACATGCTACAGATTAGCCCGGACCCGTCTTGGCCAAGTTCTTTGATTCGATCGGAAAGCACAATCTTAAATCCCCCAGTGGAGTCTCTGGCCTCGGCATGAACTTCAGCCTCTTGGAATCCAAATGAGATTTTTATCAGCGGCGAAATGGCTTTAAAGAGCGCCTCTTTGCATAGCAATATTGCAAGTCCTCGATCGGCTTGAGTGGTAAGAGAACCTATTGATAGTGTGGTGGGCGAGGGGCAGCCGCTGTGGGTAGCAGTATCCGGTGTGTGAGTTCCTGACTGCACCCAAGAGAGCTCTCGTGTAGTACAAATCCGCTCCAAGACCGCTGATGAAATCACTCTTGAGCGCTCTTCAATATCAATCCCTAGGGCGGATACCTCCGATAATCTGGCCGTTACAGCGGCTGCAAATATTCCGTCGAGAGAAGTTGCAGCAGTTTTCGAGTTGCTACGGTGAGTTTTTGTGTGAGTGATAGAGCCATTAATGCCCTCGGGCCACAGTGGTTCGCCTAATGCGCCTCGTCCGATGGGTGAAGTGCCCGTAAATCCTAAGGACGCTAAGGACATCCGAGCGGCCACACGACCCAGTCCGAACTCGGCGATGCGCGATGGTGAGCGCGCGCCATGAACGAGCTTGCGTTCCTCATCGTGCAGCAGAGCGGGGTCGAACTCGCTTTGAGAAAGCACCGAAAGGGATATTGGACCAATGAAAGTGTGCATGGAAATTGAGTGTATCAATAGCATGCCGTGGGGACTTCGTCGCCCAAAGACTGACTCATTTTCCTTCAGTCAAATATATTAAAATGCAGAGGGTGCGCGAGTCGCGTGCAGGCCTTAAGCGATTGTCGAAAGGCTGTAGTCGCTCAAGGTCGAGCCATTAGTGATGTCGACCAGTCGAGAGGTTGTTTCCGACAGGCTCGAAATGAAGCGAGCCTTTTGGTCGTAGCTCAGTGCGGTTGAATATGCTCCTGAAAGAAGGAGTGATTTTGGGTCTCGCTCAGCCAGGATGTTTGCCGTAGCAATGGATTTTGACTTTAACTCTGACGGCACCTCGTTAGACTGAAAGGAGCGACCCTTTCTGTAGTCGTCTAGATACTTCTCGAGACGTCCATTGAATGTGGAATCAGAGAGACTTGGGTGCCTAGCCGTGCGTTGCTCGCGCGTGGTGGTCGAGCGCGCGGCGGAGAGATTGCTTGTGAATGTTGAGAGTATATCGCCAATCATTGGCTGAGTTTCCTCAGGAAAATCCGTTTCCGAGTATAGGGGTCGACCTGGAAAGGCTCGATCTTGAGCGAGAATTCCTCCGCGCGCCAAATGGAGCGGGGTAACATGCCGAAATTGCCCGGGCCCCAGGGCGAGTAGCTCTTAGCTCGAAGTTTTTGATCTACGAAAAAACACTATCAGGGATGTGCCGTACTTACGCTGCTCGGTCTCCTCAAAATCGCTTAGCCCCAACTTTTCGTATTCTTTGGGGTCGATTTGCACAATAACCAGCCCGCCAGGCTTCACGACGTCGGGGCGTTCCGCGATGAGATGCATGGCTTCGTTCCACAATGATTTATATTGCGGCGGGGCAACATAGATAAGATCGAAGTTTTTGGTGGTGCGTCTCAGGTAGCCAAAGGCGTCTGTGTGCCGCACTTCGGCCAATTCAGTAAGTTTGGTTTTTTCGAGGTTCTCCCTGATGGTGCTTATGGCGCGCGGATTGAGATCCAAAAACACGCATTTTGCGGCACCCTGACTAAGCGCTTCGATGCCCACCGATCCGCTTCCTGCGAATAGGTCCAGCATGTTGATGTCGGTGATTGAGGGACGCAATGTGTCGAAGAGCGCGGTTTTCACTCGATCGAGAATGGGGCGGGTCCCTTCTCCTGGAACCGCTTTTAGCGGAATGCCACGAGCCTTTCCTGACACCACTCGCATTTGTCGATTCTCACGTTTAACCTGTGGAGTTAAAGTCCCCACTGCTGCAAGGGCACTTTGTACAAAGCACTTTAGTATAGAGGGCGGTTTGGATCCCACTGCTCGAGGTAGTCGCGGACTGCGGCGAGGAAGCTTCCTCCGAGAGCGCCGTCCACGATGCGGTGGTCGTAAGAGAGCGTCAAATAACACATCTCGCGAATCGCAATCATGTCGTCAATCACCACTGGACGCTTCACGATTGCACCAAGGCAAAGGATAGCGACCTGTGGTTGGTTAATGATCGGCGTTCCAATAATGGTGCCAAACACGCCTGGGTTGGTGATGGTAAAGGTGCCGCCCGATACGTCATCAGGCAAAAGCTTCTTGGTCCTTGCTTTAAGCGCCAGCTCATTGAGTGATCGGGCCAGGCCTACTAGGTTTCGCTCTTCCGCACGCTTGATGACGGGGACTATCAACCCGTAGCCCTTCTCTGGATCTCCGATCGCTACTGCGCACCCGAGGTTGATGTTCTTCTTCAGAATTATCTTTTTCCCATCCAGAGAGCAGTTGATGTAGGGGAATTTGAGTAGGCAGCGCACTGCTGCTTCTAAAAAGAAAGGAGTAAAGCTCAGCTTAAACCCTTCCGCTTTCAGAAATTCGCTCTGGTGCGCTTTGCGCCACTTAGAGACCGCAGTCATGTCGATCTCTTGCATCGAATAGACGTGCGGGCTGGTTTGTTTTGAGCGAACCATGTGGTCAGCAATTGCTTGGCGCATGGTGTCCATGGGGACAACCTTTGTGCCGTCAGCGCTCCAATCGAGTGAGGGGATTCCGCCGGACTTGCTTGAGCTTGACGCGGGAGCAGTACCTGCGGTCGGCGCTGAGGCTTGAGTCGGAGCGGGCGCGCGTGCTGATGACGCAGGCGCACCAGAACCACGACGCTCGACGTAAGAGAGGATGTCCTTCTTATTCACACGACCCGCCTCACCAGAGCCTGCGATGGAGTCTAGCTCAGACAGCGAAATTGAATGTTTCTCGGCAAGGCTCATCACCAGCGGAGAGAAAAATCGAGAGCTCGCACCACCGGCGGAGCCTGCCGACATGCTTGCACCACAAGAAGACGAAGAAGACGCGCTTGCGATCTGTGGTGCAGGGCGCTCAGTAGGTGCTGGGGTGCCGTTGGTAGAGCTACCATTGGTAGCTGCGCTTGAAGGCGAGGGAGCGGGCGCTGAGGCAGCGCTTGAAATGGAAGTGCCAGCCGCAGCCGCAGAGTCAATGGTGGCAATCTTGGTTTTTACTGGGACCACGTCGCCCTCATTAAAGAGCAACTCGGTAATGACGCCAGACGCTGGTGCAGGAATTTCGGAGTCAACTTTGTCGGTGGAGATTTCGAGAATAACTTGATCCTTTTCAACCGCATCGCCAACTTTTTTAAGCCACTTTGAAATTGTCGCCTCAGCAATCGACTCGCCCATTTGAGGCATTACCATGTCAACTTTCATCTTTTATCTCCCAATACGGCGCTCATGCAGTTGCTTTCGTCGCGTACACACCAAAATTCAAATCTCAATCCTAGAATGAAAGCAGTGCCTGTGCAGCCTGACGCACATCTTCATTCTGAGGAAGTACAAAGTTCTCAATCGGGCCTGAATGGGCCACCGCGGCCACACTCTTCATTCCGAGGCGTCTCACCGGGGCATCTAGTGAACGAAAGCATTCATCCGAAATCTGTGCGGCAATCTCGGCGCCAAAGCCCATGAACTGAGTGTCTTCGTGAGCGATTAGCACTCTACCAGTCTTTCGAACGCTCTCCGTGATGCATTCCATGTCGAGCGGCACGATTGTGCGCAGGTCAATTACTTCGACAGAATGACCTTCTTTTTCCAACTCTTTCGCGGCGATGAGACTCTTATTTACGAGAGCGCCCCATGTGACGATAGTCAGATCGTTGCCAGTCTTCACCACCTTGGCTTTACCAATTGGGGTCAAGAAATCAGCGTCGCCTTCTGGCCCCTTGGCATACACTTGACGGTACAGGCCCTTGTGCTCGAGAAAGAGGACTGGATCTTTGCCGCGAATCGCAGCTTTGAGAAGGCCCTTCGCGTCAGTCGCGTTCGATGGATAGACCACGTAGAGACCAGGGAAGTGGGCGAATGTCGCTTCGATATTCTGGGAATGGTAGCAGCCCCCGTGAATGTAGCCGCCGACTGCGATTCGAATCACGGCGGGGCAGGTAAAATCTCCGCCTGATCGGTAATACATCATGGCCAGTTCGTTGCGGAGCTGCATCATGCCGGTCCACACGTAGTCACCAAACTGAATTTCAGCGACAGGTTTTAGCCCCATGGTGGCGAGGCCTACTGACACTCCAATGATAGAGCTTTCAGCTAGTGGGCTATTAAAGACGCGGCCCTTGCCGTGCTTCGCGGTGAGGCCCGCCGTAACGGTAAACACTCCGCCTTTTCCGTGAGCCACGTCTTGCCCGAAAATCATCACATTCGGGTCTCGCGCCAGCTCTTCGTCGAGGCCGTGATTGATGGCATCTACTAGGTAGACTTCTTCGCCAGTGGCAGGCGCTTCAACAATGCCGCTCCAAGGCGTTTCGTCTTGTACATTGTAGAGTAGGCCAGATTCTGCGGTGGGCTCTGGCTGAGCTTCTGCCCACTCAGCCGCCTGGTCGATGGCCGACTTCAGCTCCGCGTCTATCTTGGCTAATTCATCAGCAGAAGCGATTTTTCGATCGATAAGCAGCTTTCGCATCCTTACTACCGGACAGCGGGTCTTTTCGCGATCGAGGTCTTCTTGTGACCGATATTTGAGGTGGTTATCTGAGATCGAGTGGCTTTGTAGTCGTGGGACATGAGCTTCCACTACCGTTGGTCCATCGCCCCTTAGTGCTCGTGCGTGAGCGTTCTGGAGGAGCGAGTAGCAGGCTTCATAGTCGGTGCCGTCCACCTCATGCGCATCCAGGTTCTGGTATCCGCGCGCCATCGGCACGATGCTTCCGCCCGCAAGCTGTTCAGAGACATGCACTGAGATAGCGTAATCGTTGTGCTGAATCAGAAATATGACAGGGAGCTTCTCTCTTGCCGCCCAGTTGAGGGCTTCATGGAAGTCGCCTTGTGAACAAGTACCTTCGCCCGCGGAGACGTACACTACTTCGTCTCTTCCAAGGCGTTTAGCCCCGAGTGCGATGCCCACGGCTTGGAGGAACTGAGTTCCGGTAGGGGAGCTCTGGTTTACGATGCGCAGGTTCTTATGTCCGTAATGCATCGGCATCTGACGGCCATGAGAATTCGGATCGGCCTCGCGGTTCATGGCGTTAAGCATGAACTCCTGATCCGTCATGCCGAGCGCGGCGCAAAGCGCCATGTCGCGGTAGTAAGGATAAAACCAGTCTTTACCGGGGCGAAAAGCACGTGCGGCCGCAACCTGGACTGCTTCGTGGCCGGCTACCCCGATTTGGAAGTGACACTTATTTTGCTTGTAGAGAACTATTGTTTTCTCGTCGTTCAAGCGCGCGCGAATCATGTCGCGATAGGCTGACAGCAGGTCTTGAGCGCTGGCGACCGGCAGGGCGCCGCCGCTCATAGAACTAAAAGTCTTAGCGGGGGAGTAGCCGTTGGTCTCGGTGGGCTGACCTTTGCTCGAGTCTTGGGCTGAGGCCTTTGACGCGACCTGTTTCTTTGCACTTGAGCTGAGGGTTGAAGAGGTTTTCGAGCTTCCAATGGGAGATTTTGTGCTGGGCGATTTCATTCTCGAAGAGGTTGCCGAGGATCTAGACTGAGGAGCCGAGGATCTAGACTGAGGAGACTGAGTCATACTGCTTTCTCTCTGATTGAACTCTAACTAAATGCCCATCATCCATAAGGGCTGAAAGGGGGCATCGCGCCAACAAGGGGACACGAGGCGCTTCATGCTACGCCAAAACAGCCTAGTCCGAGGAGCTACCTGTTTAACCCTTATAGACCATAGCGTGCGGGGCATAAAAATTGAAGCCCAGCAGTACGTTTTGCTGAGTTAGTTCAGGGTAATGGGGTGATTTCAAGCAGGCCGATAAGTGACTGTGCGAGCGCCTCAGCTACCGGCTCAAGGAGTGCCTCTGGGGCTACGGTCGACGCGGGAGTCTCGGCGCAGAGCGAAGTTATCTGCACATCTCCGAGGCCGCAGGGGTTGATATAGGAAAAGCCCTCTTCGAGGCTGATTTCCCCTGGGACCGACCCGAGGTTGAGAGCCAGTCCGTGCATCGTGCACCATCTGGAAATTCTCACCCCAAGTGAGGCGATTTTTCGCGGGGAGAAGCCATCGGGATCGAGAACCCAGACGCCCGTTTTCCCCTTAATGCGAGTGCCTACCACCCCGAACGTGGCCAGAGTTTCAATCGCGGCTTGTTCTAGTAGTCGCATGTACCAGTCGACATCACGCTTTCGTAGGCGTAGATCGACGATTGGATAGACAACCACCTGGCCGGGACCATGGTAGGTGACATCGCCCCCGCGTTCGACGTTGAACACTTCGATGCGGTTCTTAGAGAGAGTCTCCGGGGAGGCAAGAACGTGTTCTGCCTTAGAAGATTTTCCTAACGTTATGGTTGGCGGATGCTCGCAAACGAGCAGGGTCTCAGGTCCGCGCCTCGCGATAAGCGCTTGCTGTGTTTCGCGTTGGAGCTCCCAGACCTCTGCGTACGGTCGCCGGCCGAGGTTTCTCACGAACATTTGCGACCCCTCGACCGACGGCACCGGCATCAATGGGACCACTTTCACTGATGAAGCCATGAGGCGACACTAAAAGTTTATAGGACGTCCCATCGCCATCGCCATCGCTTCCATCATCGACTCTGAAAGAGTTGGGTGTGGATGGATTGTGTCGACTACGCTTGCAGCCACTCCCTCGTGCGAGCGAATGATAGCGGCTTCACTAATGAGCTCGGTCGCTTCGCTGTGAAGGATGTGAACCCCAAGCACTTCGCCGACATCGGCATCGATGATTGTCTTGATGAAGCCGTCTGTTTCGCCAATGGCGATAGCCTTTCCAATCGCCGAGAATGGGATCTTTCCGACTTTGTACTTAAGCCCCTTCTCTTTGCAGGCTTGCTCGGTGAGTCCGATTGAGGCGACTTGTGGCTGGCAGTAGGTGCATCCAGGAATGTTGTCGTACTTCATCGGGTGCTTGCCTTTGTCAGAAGCGTGCTCCGCGGCGATAATTCCTTCGTGGCTCGCCACATGTGCGAGCCATGGGCCGCCGGCAACATCACCAATTGCATAGTGATGAGGAACATTGGTCTGCATCCATTCGTTCACATCAATCCAGCCCTTCTCCATCTTGATACCGGCTTTTTCAAGGCCGATGTTCTCCACGTTGCCCACGACGCCGATTGCTATCAAACAAGCGTCGCCGCTCCACTGTTCATTGATTGAGCCGTCTTTGGATTTGATCGAGGCACTGACTGTTTTGCCAGTGCGCTTCAAATCGCTGACTGCGCAATTGGCGCGAATCACCATTCCGTGCTTGTCGAAAATCTTTTTAAGCGCTTCTGAAACTTCGAAGTCTTCTACGGGCAAGATAGTGGGAAGCATTTCGCACAGGGTGACTTCAGCACCTAGGGACCGAAAGAAGTAGGCGAATTCCACGCCAATGGCGCCCGCACCAACTACCAGCATTTTCTTTGGCATCTGTCGGTGGTCGAGCATGGTGCGGTAGGTGTGAATTACTTCTCCATCCACCTCAACGCCTGGAATATTTCTCGCTCGGGCACCAGTGGCGATGATAACATCGCGAAACTCTACTTGGGTGGTTTTTCCCGAAGCGTCAACGACGTTGAGTTTGTTGCCGCGCTCGAGGGAGCCGGCCCCCTGCATTATTTCGACCTTATTCTTCTTCATCAGAAAGCTCACGCCGCCAGAGAGCTTGCCCGCAATGTCGCGTGAGCGCTGGATGATACGATTGAAGTCGACCTTGGGCGCAGGAAGCTCGAATCCGAACTCTTTGGCGTGCGATATGTCGGTATAGAGCTGGGCCGCACGAAGGAGGGCTTTCGAGGGTATGCAGCCCCAGTTCAAACACACGCCACCGAGGGCCTCGCGTTCAACAATGGTGACTTTTCTTCCGAGCTGAGAGGCTCGGATCGCTGCTACATATCCGCCTGGACCAGACCCAAGGACAACTAAATCGCGTGACTGTGTGCTCATAGCTTCAGATCCCAGAAAAAGAAGGCAGTAAAGAACGGCAAAGATGGAAGTCCGAGAAAAAGACAGCCCTCCCTGTGCCGCAACCACTAATCTACTAAGGGGTTGATTAGACACGAAATTAGAGGCGGCGGTCAAATCCCAGTTTTCCTGAATGTTCACTGTGTTGCCGACTCGTTGGGGCATTCTCCTAGGGATTTGCTCATGAAATGACGCAGCGTGAATGGCGGTAACGGCATGCCTAGCTGCTAAGCATTGGATCCGAGGCGCATCGGTCTGAGGAACGATCCCCGCGAAGTGGTGCGTTTGGGGTTCGTTGGGGCCGACAGTGTTGGGGCAAGTGCGACGAAAATTTCATTGAAGGGAAGTGAGTTATTAATATCAATTTCGCCACAAAGCCTTAACTTTGCAGGTGCTTTTGACGAGTATTTATTCGTGCGACGCAACTCCCTCCTCACACTTTTGCTTTGTCTGATCATACTCGCGTTGCTTGCTGCTCCGAGGGGACTGGTAGGGTCGCTTGAAAAGCGACACCCTCCGGGAATTCTGGTCACTGAGGCTCCGAAGCAAACGACGCTCGAGCGCCAAGAGCACTGGGTAAAGGATGAATTTCGCATTACTGCGGTCGCGAACTACTCAGTGCGTGCACGGGTCGTTCGTGTTCGCTCGTATTGGCTTGGGCGTGAGGCGGAAGTTAGTTCGATGGACATGCTTCTGGCTTGGGGAGCGGCTTCGGACCAGCGAGTACAAGACTCGATTTCTACCTCACTCTCTGACAGGTATTTTCGTTGGCGACTAAAAGAGCCGTTAGCAGTTGCTGCAAGCGAGATTAATGAAGGGATGGCGAACACTCATCTTATTCCCGCCAATGAGAGCGTGGGGCGGGATCTGTTAGGAATTCTACCGGGCGATGTTGTAGAGCTTAAAGGTTATCTAGTGGATGTCAGCGCCACTGACGCCTGGCGTTGGACGACTTCGGTGGTGCGCAATGACGAAGGGCGTACGGCAGGCGAGCTTATGTGGGTGGAAGCTGTTTCGCGCTTGTGAGCATGCTCACAGCCCTCCAAAGGATACTTAGGCAACCTCTGAAAGACTAAATCTTCGTGGGCTTGGTGTTCTTGGCGGTGCAAAATAAACGCCAGAAATTTACCCAAATTTGATTGAACCATGAAGACCACCAAGCGCACGAAGAAAGGAATATGCGGTTTTCAGCGGTTCTTTGACGACCAGCAAGCAGCGGGAAGTGTTTGGCACTTTCTGACCTTAAAGCGAACCGAGGAACGCAAGCACTGCGGCTCTTTGGTCCCTGTGTAGCTCTTTGAAGCGTGTCGCAGATGCTAAGGCTTCACCGCCGTGCCATAGAATAGCCTCCTCAATGCTGCGCGCGCGCCCATCATGAAGAAATCGTGCGCGCACTTTCGAAAGGCTTTTAGAGAAGCCAAGTCCCCACAGTGCGCTAGTGCGCCATTCTCGCCCTGCGGCTGAGAATTCTCGTCGATTGTCGGCAAGTCCCCTTCCCATATTGTGCAACAACACATCGGTAAAGGGGTGGAAGATCTGATTTGAAAGCTCTGGGTCAGCGTTCGCGCCAGTTGAGACGTTGATTTTGTGACAAGCGGTGCAGCCAATCTGCTGGAAGAGAGAAAATCCTTCGGCAACCCCCGGCGCGGTTTGGTCACTGGGAGCGGGAACTCCAGCGAGGCGTTGATAGAATACCAACGGGAGCAGCAATTGATCTTCTGGAAATTCAGAGCCTCGTTTTCTGTCGCCGAAGAGAGAGTTAGAAACCCCCATATCAAAAAAAAGTGCGGCGAGTGACTGTTGTTCGACTGTTGGTTGGCTGGCCTTAAAGCCGAAGCGCCCACTCGCATCAGCGTTGGTGCGGTGATCGGGAACTATGTTTATTCGACCTGAGATTCCATCGCCATCACGATCCTCAGGGTCTTGCCAGCTCTGAAGAGTTTCTTCGGGAATTGAGTCGAGCAATCCAGTTCCAATTACTGCCGGTGTCATACGCAGCGAGTGAGCAATGCGGCGAGTATTTACGCGGCGCACAGTAAAGGTGAGTTTTGGACGTCGAAGCACGTATCGAGTGCCATCAGGATAGCGTCCGCGGACAGTGCGCCAGCGCAACTGTAAATTATGCCTAGTTCTGCCTGAAATATCATGGTCAAGAAGTTGGAAGCCTACTCCGGGGACTACTCGTTGGGTGCCGTCAGAATTGTTGCGGCGCATGCTCACGCGCACCACCATGGTGCTCTCTCTCAGCGGAGATTTGTTAAATCCAATCGGACCTCGACCATTCTCAACGTGACAGCCACTACAGGAACGGTTGACGAAGTGTGGTCCCAAGCCATCACGACGAGAAAAAGCTCTGTGAAACACGGGAAACCCAGCGAGAAAAGAATTGCGCCGCAAGCCTTCCGCGACGCTTGGCCCGGGAAGTTGCAGGGCAAAGCGTCCCGGGAGATCGCTGGTGAGCCCTCCGCCGATAAGGGAGATGTCAGGACTGGTCTCTTCTTCCGCACTTAGCGGGGGAGTTGATAGGACCCCGGTTAAGAATAGGGCAAAGGACCAGAACAGTACGGTATGGAGCGCCACGCGCTGAGCGCGGCGGCAATGAGCCACAATTCTTGGAGACTCCGATTTTTGAGATACTGAGCACATATGAGATGAGGACCGTTAGAATTCGAGAAGTCAGTATAACGCCCCTAGACGAGTTATTCACGGACAAATTGTGGAGCGTTCTCATATGCTTATCAGTCAAGTACTCAGAGCGAAAGCAGTTGGGGGAAAATCCTTTAGGATAGTGCTCTCGCGCGTCTTATGAGCCTGCTGCTTTGATTTTAAGGCTTCATCATGCGAGCTCAGGCAGAAGTGCGAGTGCCTTTTCCGGGAGCCATACCGGCATCAGCGCTGGGGGAGTTACCACTAACACTTCCTGATGCGTATGGGGGTGGCGAAATTGGAGGCGTGTACTCATCAACTCCAAGCTTTGCCCTTCTGCTCCAGAATAGAAATTGTCGCCACGAATAGGAAAGCCGTAACTTGCTGCATGCACTCGTATCTGGTGAGTCCTTCCGGTGATGAGGCGTGCGGCTATCAGAGAGCCGCGGTCATTCTGAGAAAGGAGAGAGAAGACAGTATGGGCGGATTTCCCTCCATTGGTAACCACGCGCCGAAGAATCGGGTGGCGCGGATCTCGGTCGATGCGTCCGGTTGCCTCTAGCTCCTGCCAATCGACTTGGGCATGTGTTCCGAGCAAATAGGTTTTTTGTATTTCTCTTCGCTCGAAAATTCGCTGTAAGGCTTTATGCATCGACGGACGTTTGCTGGCGAGCACTAGGCCGCACACTGAGGTGTCGATTCGTGAGGGCATATGTAGAGCGCAGGCAGGGTCCTTGCTCTGGACGTAGCGTTCAAGCAGCGTTTTCAAATTGCGCGTGCGTTGTTCACGTGTCGGCATTGACGGCAATCCGGCTGGTTTAAAAAACACCAGAAGTTCCTCGTCTTCAAACACCACGAAGCGAGAAGTATTATTGGTCACGTCGGCCCAAACGAGATCGACGCCGCTTTTGACCTCAAAGTATTCGATGCGACACGGGACAGGGAGTTGGCAGTCTTCGCGGACGCAGACACCGTTCAGATACAATCCGCCTTCACAAATGCGTGGTCCCCACGTGTGTGGGTCGAGATGCGGGAAGTGATTTCGAAGCGCGTCAAAAAGTGTTGCGGGAGTAGTGCTTGGGGTAAGAAAGACTAGTTCTCTAAAAGTAGAGGTAAGTGCCGACTGAACTCTATCTGGGGCAAACTCAATAGTTGATGGGGTGGCGGTGCTCATTTTAAATTTACGCTATTTCTCTGAGGTTTCCAGAATTTCACTGCGATCACTCGAAATCCTAGGACCAGTGTCCTGGTGTTCTAAGCTAAGAGTTCGATGAGCAATTCTCGCCGTGCTCGCTGGTCTCTTTGTAAATATTTAAGAATTACACAACGAGCTCAGCGAGAAAGAACCTGAAATGAACTCCTCATTTAGGAGACTTGCGCCGAGGCTTCGGTCTCAATGCGATGGCGCAAGCACCTCCGTTTACTTAGTTCCACTGCTTACTTGGTAACACTGCTTAATTGGTGACGCTGCGCCCGGGGGATCCGCGCCTCGCAGAGCCTTGACCCTGTGTGTTTGTGGGTGATTTTGGGCGGGAGTCACTTCCCCGTACCGATCGGATGGCGCTGAGAATGCGGTTTAATCGATCGATCAGTTCGATCGGCGGCAGGTCTGCGCTCAGTTCAGATTCGTAGCGTAACCCAAAACCTCTTTCGAGCTTGCGAAGCTGAGAAACCACCGCATCGGACATTTGTTGAGCGACCTTAACCTGAGCGATGCCGCGTCTTTGTGATCGGAGCTGAACGAGTGATTCAAGCATGCTTAGTTGGGTTTGAAGAGGCGCATTGGGCAGTGACTCTGGTGCGCAGTCTGGTATTGAAAGAAAGGCTTCTCGCGAGTCTGGGCTAAAGACAGGACGAACGCTTCCCATGGCGGTGCGACCATCAGCAGCATACAAAACAGCGGTGACCATGGTGTCGCGCGGAAGGTCTTCTTTGTAGGGTACTCGAACGACGACAAACGACTCGTCGATGCGTTTCGGTTTCGGAACAGGTTGTTGAACCGTTCCGCGTTCTGAGAACAATATTCCGACAGCTTTTTCTGGATCAAAGGAACTGAGAACCACCACTTCTATAAAGCGTGACGGCGAGCTACCACTGTCGCCGTCACTGGTGGCGTCTTGGTCCTGAGCGTGGGCACGAGTGGAAGCAGCAAGGGTGTGCCAGCAGAATACGCTGACAATGAACAGAAGCGCGAGTTTCTGTAAGTACGATGAGTATATCATTATCCAATGACCTTAATTAGTTCCTCGAGCAGCTCTAGAGAGAATTCATAACCTTTAAGGTCATTCTCTAGAGCGCGGGATTCTTGGATCAACTTTTGAAGGCGTTCGGTTCCCTGAACTTGTGCAGGCACCTCTCCGGTCGCGAGGGCAATTTGCGGGATGCAATTTCTGCGGACAGTATATCGAGGCGAGGCCATCACCTGATCTTCTCCTGCGACGACGAACATCTGGTAAGTCACTTCTGCAATTGGGGCTGGTAGTGAGACCTCATAGATCGGTCGATCGTATTTATCGAGGTAGGCCTCTTTCGAGGGTAGCTCCATGAATCGTCCATCACGGGATAGCACGATGCGCATCGGGAATTTTGTCTCCCGGGTGTGAGTGAGCCCGGCTGAGATAGTCATGGGCTGCCCAGGGTAGGGGAGAGATTCTGGCTTGGGTGGAGTGTGTAAAAATCCAATCCTGCTCTGTGCACTATCCTTTTGTGAAGGCTTTTTGTCGTCCTCAGTTTCTGCGGAGGCGCCCGTGTGAAGCAAAGCAACTACGAATAGCGAGGCACAAAGCGCGAACGAGTAGTGCAAGCAACGGAGACCCCACTGGGGCGGTAGCTTTGGTGCATGACTATATATAGGGGCCTGCTCGTACATCATGTTCATGGGACTTGAGCCTAAGAGAATAGCGTTTCAATTCAAGAGAGCCTACCAAACCTAGACGCATGAAACATGCCCCCAAGTAAGTATTGCCAACGGATGTTTTGTTGAGGGAGCAGACGGCAATTTTGAAGTTCTTAAGTGAGAACAGCAAGTTATTGGACTCCCGCGTAAAGAAGTTCCGCCGCGGTGATTTTTCACCAATCTTCTAGCGCTCGGCATCGAGGAAGTTCCATTCTTGGCAGACGTCGCTGCCTAGCGGCAACAACCCTCTCAAAGAAGGCGGCTGAAGGCAGTTTAACTCCGTAGAATCCATATCGAGCCAACGCATCTCACAGCCGTTCTTTCTGGCGGTCACGGGGAGGTCGTCCTGAAGCGCTACTTCAAAGAAGTGGTTGAGACAGCTGGCGGGTCCGGTCGGTGTCTTCCAAATGTGCCCGATTTTGCCAAGGTAGCGGCCGATTCTTGCGGAGTTGCATGAGAGTTCCTCGTTTAACTCACGGGCCAGGGTCGCTTCCAAGCTTTCACTAAGCTCATGCGTTCCTCCCGGAAGAAACGAAATTGATTTCGGAGAAAACCATTCCACAAGGATAAGACCCTCTTTGCGGATTACCGCGCGGACCGAAGTGGCCTGGAATCGATTCCCCGCAAGGTAGTGACTCGGTACCATCATAAGACAAGGCGCAAAATGATTGAACTGCCGAGCCCGTGGCTCAGTCATGTCGCCGGTCTTGAAGTGGCCGACAGGCGCGTAGCTCGCTGTTGGTTATTTCACTCTCGTGCCGCCTTCACCGAGAAGTCTCTAAGTAGCTGATAGTCAGAATCGGCTAGGGAACCAAGCACCCGCCAATTCGCAAGACTTTGCACCTTCATGATCGTTCGCTCGACCCCAGGAAGCTCATCAAATGGCAACGCTCCGCGGTGATCGGTATCATCTCGCTTGCCGTCTCGAATATCAGCACGGAACTGTACAAGCCATTTTTCATGGTGGCGTTTGGACATTCCTTCTCTTAGTGAAGGGATGTCGCCGTCGACCACGCTCTCTCGCGTAATCTCTTGGCCGCCATGCTGCAGGAGAGTCTTCCCCGCAGCCCTCATGATATCGAGATCTGCCGGAGGCGTTTCTTCAAACAACTGCAGGAGGACTTCTGCATTGGTCGCTATTCTCTCTTGAGTCGCTCGCGGCTGCTCATCAAAGGGGATGGCTCGATGTTCTTCGCCGGGAATCACCTTGCATCTCCAACAGAAGCCAACGTCATATTGATGTGGCACAAACGCTTGGAAAAATCGGTCGGGTTCTTGACCAGCGTGGGTCCAGATGGCGCGAGCGAAAGCTGACTTTTGCTGGCCTAATTCATTCTGGCCTGATTCCTTCTGGCCTGATTCATTGGGTCGCGGGCGTGTAAATTGGTCCATGTTCTTTCTCCACTTCCAGGGAAGGCAAAAGTACAATGGAAGGCGTTTGATAGTCCAATGCCCGGCCTCTTGGGAGTGTAATGGGCTGAGTATCGACGATACGCGAACGATGGTCGCTATGTGATTTTGTCTTCCGTGGACTTCGAGTCTTTGGATGGATCTGTTTTAGGATTCACCGGGCGCGCACGCCACTCCCCGTGAGTGCCCGTTACCAGATTGCGATAAGTGCCATACAATTCGCCATAAACTGTCTGGGCAGCAAACTCTAGGATGTAGCCGTTCGATGTGGTGCGCACAATCATTGGTGCGCCGGCAGTCGCGGTGCTCGCTCGCGGAGAAGCAGGTGAAGGCATCCAACCATCAACTCCAAGAACGACAGAAAGCTCAGTCTTCGGGGACTCAGGTGGCGCAGCACCGTCAGCGGTTGATGCGTCACTGACCACGGCCTGTCGCGGGATGCTAAGAAGCGTCAGGGGAACCTTTCTACCGGGCAGAAGATTCGAGATAGAGCCGACGTACATCCCAGGCGGAAGGTCGGGGAAAGCATAATCTTGAGCAGTTACCGGTGGAATGGGCGGAACGAAGACAGCTGCAAGGTCTGAGCCGTCACCCACCTCTGAGGAGGGGGAAAGCAGTCCCGAGAAGGCCACAAGTATTAGCGCCACGAAAATTCCCGCCCCGGTGCCCAGAGCGGCTAGCTTATTAAGGTTCATGCGCGGGTGCATCGCCACGTTTGAAGTGGTGTCGGCCAGTTGTGTGCGCCGTGCTGTTCTTTTTCCCTGCTTTTCCCTGATGCGCTGAAGCCCTGAGCGCTTCGCTTCTTCAACCGAACTCTGAGGGATAAAGGCGGTCTGCGTGGGATCTGAAATTTCAGTGGTGTCAGAGGGGCCGCTGCTCGCGGAAGCCGCAGCGGTACTTTCAATTGGAATGTTAACCGTGGCGGCAATGTCACTTGCAGAAGCTTTGCGAGCTGGCTTAGAGGGAGGCTGCTTAGGAAGTGCATCTACTAACTCTTTCAGTCCACCCGGTGCATAGACTGTTGACGTGACTGAAGTTGGAGGTGGTTTAGGCGAGGACACCACCACGGTTTCTCCAACCTCATCGGATGCTTGTTTGACGGGGAGTGGTGGGGGATCGTACTTCGGCATTGCTTGTGTGCGTTCTTCCGCCGTGCCGAGGTCTTCGTCCACTGAAACTTCATGACTGAGCGATTTTTGCGAAGTCAAGTCCTGGTGCCGCAAGTTCTTATCGCCGTCGATAGATGTGGTCTGAGAAGGATCGATATCAGCAGTAAGACGCTCACGTGCGCGCGCGGCCGACGGCTGCGACGTTCGGTTCTTCGTTGTCCTCTGGGTTTCGGCAGGTTTCGACTTTCCAATTAAAATTGCCTGAATAAATTCGCGGATAGTTGCGAAGCGCGCTTCCGGGTCGAAACTCATTGCCTGCATGATGGCGGCTGAAAGATGCGGAGGTGTCTTAGGAGAAAGCGTCAATAGTCGGGGAACGTTTTCGTCGCGACGTGCCTCTACTTGCTGCGCCAGAGAAGATTTCTCAAATGGATTGAGCCCCGAAATCAACTCGTAGAAAGTGACCGCAAGAGAGTAAAGATCCGAACGAGGGTCGGCAGCTTTCCCATCAAGAACTTCAGGAGCGAGGTAGTTCATCGTTCCTACACCGGACTGCAAGTCTTCGAGCGAGGCCGTATCTCCCGGCAAGACCGCAACACCGAAGTCGGCGAGTCGAACTTCATTCTGATTAATAACTAGAATGTTCTCTGGTTTCACGTCGCGATGAATGATTCCGACCTTGTGAACGAAAGCGAGGGCTTCGGCGGTCTGCATTAGAAAGCGTTCTGCGAACTCCGGAGGCAATACTCCTCCGATCTTCATGGAGTAACGTCGCAGGTCTGCTTCAGGGGCGTATTCAAGTGAAAGGTAGCAGAGCGACCCGACTGAATGGAAATCGTCGAGTCGAATGACGGATCGATGTCGAGCAGATACTAGAGCAAGAGCTTCTTTGCGTAAGCGCTCTGGGTTTGAAATCTTACCTTTTTGCTCAAGAAGAACTTTGAGGGCGACTTCGGTATTTGGGTCTTTAACGTGACGAGCATGGTAGACGACACTGCGGGCGCCCCTTCCAACTATTGAAAGGATCTCGTAGCGGTCATCAAAGATCTTTCTTTTCGCAGTTTGCGCCATTCGAGCAACCACCTTGCCAAGCTCGCGCACCACACTCGGTGCGCGTTAACTGGCTGAATTCCCCCGAGAGGTGCCTGCATGAGCGGCAACTCTTGGACTACGATTACCTGATCATTAATACCTCTTCGGCACCCATGATCACTGAAAGATTTCTCCCTGCTCGTTTTCGTCTTTAAAAGAGCTTAGTTCTTAGTCGGGAAACCTCTCATTTCGACATTGCTCTCTCGTCATTCAAATCAAGCTGTAACAGGCAGACCCTCTGCGACTGTAGGCAACACGGAAGCGAAAACAGGAAAGCAACACTCACCTCCCATATCCGGAGGAGAAGCCAGCATGCTTCAGGGGTTTGTTGAGATAGCGTTCTAAAAACTACCTGTCAAGTTAGTGGGTTAGGAAGATATGCCCCATCGAGGGTCTGATTAAGTTGGAAGGGGAAAATGAAGGAGGCAATCAAATTTTCGCGAAATGTTCATGTAACCATATGAAATGTCATGTGAATAAAATATAACAATGGAACTTCGTCAGAGGGGGCTCCTGAATGCTCTTTTCCCGAGGGATCCAGTAGACGGCGCGTTTCTGAATAACGTTTGGGAGCTGGTTCGAGCGCTTTACGAAGCGACGGCCCCAAGACAATATCCAGATTAAGCGCACGTGTGAGTCATTGAATGACCAAGCACAGGGTTCTGTGAACCTGTCTCGGCAGGCTAATGAAGAACTGACGTTTTTATATGCACCCGTAGCTCAGCCGGATAGAGCACCTGCCTTCTAAGCAGGGGGTCACAAGTTCGAGTCTTGTCGGGTGCGTTTTTTTATCTGCGAGGAATGCGGGAAAGGCGTTGCGGCACAAGCCGAGTCCTTGGGGCGTATTGCTGAAAAGTGTATTGCCGGAACGTGTTGTATCGTCGGTAATAGAGCGCAGAAGCACAGGGGCCTTGGATGCTCCGATGAAGCGTGGTGAGGCGAAGGCTCTATGAATCAGTACCTCGGAATTTTGATGTTGTTCGGAGTTGCCACAGCTGGCTTTCTGTTGCCCGTTCTTGTTCTCAAAACCATGCTTGGCCCTAAAAACCGAAGCGTCACCAAGCAATTACCGTTCGAGTGTGGTTCGGTATCGGTGGGAGAGGCGAGCAAGCAGCGCTTTAGTGTGCGCTTCTATCTCGTAGCGATGCTCTTCATTCTTTTCGATATCGAGGTGATTTTTCTTTATCCTTGGGCGGTCACCTTGATGGAGCTTGGATGGGCTTCGTACATTCAAATGCTGATCTTCGTACTTGTGCTCAGTGTGGGGCTTGTTTACGCATGGCGAAAAGGGGTGCTCGACTGGAATCGTGCCTAGCTCGATATCTCAAACTGTCGTCTCAGATTGTTTATTCTAGGAATATTCCAACTGGCATGTTCCGTTTAGAGTCTAGCTGTCGGTCATGCGCTTTCTAGCAAGAGTATGGATTCTACTTTTGCTCCTCTCGGGAGCGGCACTGTGCGTCGGATACATCCCGTTTCGCATTTGGCAATTAAAGATAATTGAAAATTTTGGTGGATACTTCATTCCAATAGCGGCGCTCGGCGTTGTGACGGTAGTGTGGTGGTGGCGTGCCGGTTGGTGGCTGATCTCATTTTTCTGTTTGTCACTTTTGCTCTCTGGACTTTCTATCCACGCACCGACTCTTATCTCTTTTTTTCGCGGTCGCCCCGATTTAGGGCCACTTGCCCAGTCGCGGTTTGTTGCCAATCAAGATGCCAGCGTGGGTGTCGTTAATCCGGTATGGAGCGCCGCGCTTCTCAACGTGAGTAGCGAAAACTCCCACCCAGAAGAAGTATATCGGCTTCTGCGCTCTATGGACGTCGAAGTCGTCGCGTTGCTTGAGACAACGAAAACTCAGGTAGATCAGCTCTCAGGCACCTTTCCTTTTCGACTCTTTGTTCCTCAAGTCGAGGATGTGGGGCTGGCTCTATTATCCAAATTCCCTTTCACGGACGTGCAAACATCTTTAGGAGAAGATGTCCGACCAGTCATTATGGCGAGTTTGAATGTCAGAAATGGGACTCCCGTGCCCGTGGTGGTGTTTGATGCCCTGCCGCCCTTTAGTGATGAAGAGGTAGAGCTCTCGTGGCTTATCACGCGGAGGCTTGGAACCAAGCTTAGGCATGAGGTGCCTGAGGGCATCGTATTTACTGATCTTAATGCAACGCCCTTTTCACAAAGCTATCGGGGCTTCGTATACGAAGCACGCCTAAAGGATGTGCAATGGGGGAGGGGGTTGAGGAACACGGGGATGGCTCGAACTTGGGACATGAGTCGCTGGTGGATGCGCTTCGCGATCGACCATGTTTTTACTAAGGGGGCTATCATAGTGCGCGGTCTGCAGGTGTTTAACATCCCCGGATCAGACCACCGCGGGTTCCTCGCAGTTTTCGAAACGCCCGGTGCGGTGGGTCAGGGTGCGGTGGGTCAAGGAAATTACCCGCCAGCGGAGCTTGCCTCGGCATTGTCTTTCTCCTCGCGGTAAATATTTGTGAGGCCCGTGCGACTACTGAGATGCAACTGAAACTGAAGAATCCCACAATCTGTCGGCACTTTAGAAAGCGCTGCGCTTCGTTGCTACTGATGACGACCGTGCTGATGCCGGTGCCTGTACCTGTTTCCGCACAGGGGCTTAATGACGCGCTTCGCGTCGATGTTATTGATGTCGGACTTGGCGATGCGATATTAATTTCGTGCCCAGACCAGGAAACTTTTAGTTTAATTGATGCAGGTGATGCCGACAGTCGTTATCCAGGAGCTGCGCTGAGGCTACGTGACTTTCTTGCTCAAAGAGCGCCGGGCACAGAGAAATTCCATCTTTTTATCAACACCCACCCGCACCCCGATCATATCGGAGGGTTCTTGGCACTGTTCGACAGTGGAATCACCGCGAAGACGTTCCTCGACAGTGGGGCGAATTTTGCAGAAAGCGACGAAGAAGAACGGCTTCGACGCGCGCTTGAGACTCATGGAGTGGAGTATCAGAGTCGTGTGCCGGCACAGATTGATCTGTGCGGCTCTCCGGCAGTTGAAGCGAAAGTGCTCGCCCTTACTCCTGCCGAAGAAGGACTTCTTGGATGCATGGAGAATCTAAACGATTGTTCAATTAAACTGCGCATTTCGTATGCAGGTCATTCGATGCTGTTACTTGCTGACGCGACTACTCAGTGGGAGGCGGTGGCGCTCAAGAGCCCATCGCTACGAGGCCTTTTAAAGGCTGACGTTTTAAAGGTCGGGCACCACGCCTCGCATGTTTCGTCGTCGGCGTCCTTCTTAGATGCCGTTCGTCCCGAGTATGCAATTGTCTCAGTCGGGGCTCCCGGAATCGGTCGAGTGGATACTTTAGGATATCCAAGAGTTGAGACTCTTCAACGACTCTCTGTTTCGCTTAAAGGGTCTGAGTCGCGATTGCCGCCGGTGCAGGGATGCCGACGCAGCGGAGAAGAGTGCAAGTGGGTTGAGGCCAAGAGAAGCGAAAAGCTCTATGTGACCAGCATCGATGGGACGGTTTCCGTAAGGATATCTTCTAGTGGCATAGATGTGTCAGCGGAACGGGGCCGGCTTAACCAACCGCCTCCTTTGCCTTCTGCCACAAGACTTCAAGTTCTTGAGGAGTCTGGTGATCGAGAGAGTCTCCGGCCGCAAGTTCGAGATGAGTGAAGCGTCGAATGAACTTCTCATTTGCTTCATTGAGCAGTTCTTCCGCCGGGCGCCCTTTTTTGCGTGCCCACTGCGCTAAGACAAAAAGCAGATCGCCTAGTTCTTCAAACTCGGCGGCTTCGCCTTGATTCTGCGATATCGCTTCCTCAAACTCCTTCAATTCTTCTCGAACCTTTGTAAGCACCTCCGTGCTGTTCGTCCAATCAAAACCAACGCGGGAAACTTTTTCTCCTAAGCGATGCGCACGAAAAAGCGCCGGCATAGACTTCGGAACCCCGCTTATGACCGATTTCTTCTTGGGTGCCGTTTCGGCGGAATCTCCAGAGCTTTTCTCGGCCCGTTTAAGCTTCTCCCAATTCTCCAAGACTTCTTTAGTCGAAGAAACTTTGGTGTCTCCAAACACGTGAGGGTGGCGGTGAATAAGTTTTTTAGTAAGGTGCTGAAGCACATCATTTATGCTGAAGGTTCCTTCTTCGGACGCAATCTGGGAGTGAAGGACTACTTGCAGAAGCAGGTCTCCTAACTCCCCGGCGAGGTCGCCACGTTCATGGCGTATGGCATCGACTACCTCGTACGCTTCTTCGACAACGTAGGGGGTAAGCGACTCATGGGTCTGCTCGAGGTCCCAGGGGCAACCCCCTTGGGGGTCTCTTAGCTTGGCGACTACGTCTAGGAGAGCTTGCCAGGCATCTGGGTTTTGAGGAGATGTCGAGTGGGTGTTTGCCTGCGGTGCTTGGGTTGATGGGGGTGTCTTGGTCATGGGTTAATCTTGTGCTGCTTAGAGGTAAAAATAAAGTCGTTCGTGAATGGTAGTGGGCGTTCCATGCATCAGCGCGCGCAACGCTTAGGAAATCAACGTATTCGGCCCCGGCTTGTAGAAGAAGCTTGGCTACCACTACTGAGGAGGCCCCAGTGGTGGTGATGTCGTCAATCAGCAGAATACCGGCGCCTTCTTCCATGGATGGCGGGCTTGTTTCCTTTAGATAGAAGGAGCGAATGCTATTGCTGAAGCGGCGTGGGTGCGGAATATCTGCTTGTGGCGTGCTGCGAGCTTCTCGTCCGATTGTTCTAGTGAGAAGTGGTAGTCCGAGTCGCTTTGACACCACAGACGCCATGACTAACCCTTGGTCAAAACCTCGGCTGCGGAGCCTTTCGGGGCACGCGGGAATTGCGGCCACCGAGGTCCAGTCGCGTCGAATGAAAAGCGCCACGCCTTCTTCCGCTAATCTCTCGCCAAACCACTGGGCTAGTCTTAGCCTTGGGCGATATTTTGCAGCCCGCAAGGCATCTCGAATACGAGTTTGGTAGGGCCACAGAAAGCGTTGTTCCCGGATTGGTGACGGATGTTCAGCGCAAAGCGGGCACGTGGGAGGCTCGGTCAGTGATGGATCCTCTGGTTGATCGAGATCGGTGAAGCAGCGGGAGCATCGAGAAATAGATCTTTTAATATCCCAAGTAGAGGCATCTAAGGAAGGCGAACCGGGCGGTGCACATCGATAGCATAAAGGCAGGGTAGAGCAATGACGCCTGCAAACCGCGCACGTGTGGGGTAGGAGAAGGGAGAGAATCGGTGCAACAATCATAGCAGTAAAATGTCTTTCTTGGGTTACTTTCAGCGTCGGATCTTTATTGCGACCTTGCGAAAGTGGGGCGAGGCGCCAGGTGATATTCGACGATCTCGCTCGAAAGTTTCTTGGCTCTGGGGGTGCATTCCCTCAGTTGAGCGCTGGCTTTGGCTTAACTGAAAGCTTTAGGGAGCACGTCTATAGATCACGGCTTCCTCCGAGCGTGAAATCTCACGAAAAATAGGAGGGTCTTCGGACTGTTTGGCTGAAAGGTGTTTCGCCAATTCGGAGTTTACGGGCAGGGCAAGAATGTCAAAGTGTTGTTCGCTGATCCAACTTAGCGAGTCTTCTTCCATGCGCACCGCAGAGTAGTAACGCTCGTAGCGGTTTCGTCCATTCAGTTCGTTGCGGTCATCGACAAAGGTAGTCGCGTGTGGCCAATAAGCCCAGGTGATCAGACCTCCCCAGTTGGGGTTATTGAAGACGTGCAATGGCTGAGCGTCTGGTTTTGTGGAAGTTGCATAGCTGATCTTTGCGATGTCCTCTACGGGAAAGTAGGTGGAGAAACCAGTCAAGCGAAACTCTTCCTTCGTAGACCAAGGCCAACTTCTTGCCACTAAGAGTAGAGATATTACGATGAGTGAGCACAGAAGCACGCAGGATACTAACTCCGGGGTAGATCGTCTGGGTCCATCGATCTCAGTTTTGATGTGGCGGACGGGAAGGAGAGAATCGAATGAATATGCCAGGGGAATTGTGGCGGCGATCGCAAAAAAGGCCAGCATCCTTCGATGCTCCAGGGTTAGGACGAACAGCAGTCCCAAAAGTACCCAATCGAATATGCGAGCGTCGCTTGGCGAGATTGTTCGGCGCCGAAGAAAATGCCCTAGAGCGCCAAGGGCTGCGAGAAGTGAAACTCCGAAAAAGCGCCAGGAAAGAGATGAACTCTCTGAGATCGGCAGCCACTCGTTCATGAGGTTTGTGAAATAGGGGTCACGTGCGAGATCGAGAGCGCTAAGATGTAGATGAACACCGTATGGATTGATCAATGAGGCGAGCATTGCTGCGCCTGCGATCGAAATTGTCTGTAGCAACCGGCGAACATCTTTTCGTACGAGTAGATCAAGCCCGACTGCGGCGAACGCGATGAACCCAACTAGGAAGCCAGGGTGCGAGTTCGCCCACAAAGTGAAAAGGGCCATGCTTAGTGCGCAGAAAGGTAGGCTTCCCAGTTGTCCAGTCAGCCACTTACGGCAGGCGTAGACGGTTATTCCGAAATATAAGAAGGAGAGTAGCTGTGGACGAATCAGCCACTGTGGGGAGCCCAGAATGATGACGCCAAGCAAGCCGAAAATAAGTGGTGCTGCTCGAAAGGGGGTAGTTTTAAGAAGCGCCAATGGAATCAGGATATGGGCCCCCCAAATCACGAGGAAAGAGCAGACATGAATGAGTCCCCAGCCACCCAGCGCGAAAATCCCATACCCGATGAGTTCGGCTCCCCACTGATTAAGAATCCATATATTTTCTGACGGTGGCCAAAGGAATGGGTCGGCTGAAGGAAGATGTCTGTTTTCAAAAATGAATTGCCCCGCAGCTAGGTGCCAACCAAGGCCCGGGTCGGCAGCAAGAGACGGAAAACTAAGGACCGAAGCGAATATTATAATTCCGGCGAGTAGCTGTGCGGACACTAGTGCGATGGGGGGAGGGCGAGCGTCGGTCAGGGAGCATTGGTTCTTCATAGCGTATTGCTAAATAGGGTTCTGGATAGGGTGCCCTATTTTCCAGAAAGCGATGTTCCGTCCGACGTCTGGTCTACTGGTGATATCTTTAGGCCGTGTAGTACTCTCGGATACATGGCAGTCACTTCTTCTCGTATGCTCTCGACCTCTCAGCTTCGTAAGCTGCCCGCGCCAGTTGTGCTCTTTGGCGGCACCTTCGATCCCGTCCAGCGCGCCCACTGCACTATTGCACGGCGTGTGCTCTCCGATAACCGGTATTCTTCAGGCTGTGTTCTGTTCATTCCCGCACGGCGCAATCCATTAAAGGCGATTGGGCCCCAGGCTTCGGACCAGGCACGACTAGAGATGCTGGAATTGGCGCTTAATGAGGAGTTGTTTGGCACGCGCTGTTTCATTTCACCCATTGAGCTCGAAGGACCCCCAGACGCTCCTTCCTATACCGTGGAGACTGTTCGCGAGATTCAGCGAAACATTTCAAAGCAGACGGAGCTTCATTTGCTCATGGGCAGTGACAGTGCTGTTCAGTTCGACCAATGGCGAGAGTACCAAGGACTGCTGGAGCTTGTGGCCGAGCTTATTATTTTCCCCCGTGCAGCGGGTGACCAAGAGCGTATGTCTGCCTTGCACGGCAAGCTGCCGGTAGATTTGCAGCATAAGTTTGTGATGACCGATATCCCTGGGCAGCAAATCCCTGTCTCATCTACCGAGATACGTAAGAGCCTTAGGAGTCGTGATGGCGTAAGTGGACTGCTCGCACCAGCAGTCGAGCGCTATATACTCGAGCATGAGCTCTACAAAGAGTAGGAGGTTCTAAAGTGTTAGCTACCCTTGGCGCGGCGTTCTCTCGTAGGACTTCCGCCCATGAGCCTTGCAGCAAGATAGCCTTCTACAAAGCCAAGCAGATAGCTCGATAATTGTGTGTGATTGTCAAAGGCCTTTTCATAGGGAGCATCCTCTCGAGGGCCACGGAGAGGGGTGACGACGAGCATCGCGCTCGCAGGATCTGCCACGCATCGAAGTTCGGCAGAACGGCTTCTCAGCACATGGGATCGCTCGACTTCTACCATGAAAGACTGAGGGGATACTGATTTGGCGCCGTTTTCGGTGAGTCTCTCGCCCCAATCGCCCGCCACATTTAAGAAGAATGGGTCTTTGCGCTGTAACGGAGTCAACAAGCGACTTCGAAACAGGATGAGAGGCTGCGCGCTTAGTGGAGTAGCGGAATGTCTTAGCCTTGTCTCCGCGTCTGCATCCGCTGAGCGAAACCCAGCAATCGTGGAAAGTGAGGTCCCAAATCCGTAGCGTGCGCCGTCGATTGCGCCCTCGAGTGCGCCGATGGTGCTCTGAAGGCGATCCTCCGGGGAACCGTAAGCACCAGGGGAGATAGCGATCAGCGGTTTTTGAGTGAACCGTTTCTTTCCGTCGATATCTCTTTCAAATGAGTTAGTGGTGAGTTGGATGTAAGCGGCGTCACCGACAACGGATAAAAAATCCCCCACTTGGCGGGGTTCTACGCGAAGGAACATATTCCCAATCTTGTTTGGATCGACGGGAGAGCCATTCGGCGACAAAATCACCGTGAGCGCGCCGCGCTCACAAGTTCCGATAATTACGTCTGGGCTGGCCTTATGCTCAATCAATTGGTTAAGGGGCACCCGCAGACTCCAGCATTCGACAGGAATTTCACCAGTATTTCGCAAAGCCTCTAAGGGGGTTCCTGGCTGTGTATCGATCGGAATGATAGCGCGCTCAGGTATTGGCTGAGTCTTAGGCGAGTTATTCGATATTGAGTTTGCTGCCATCGCGGAATCTTATCGCTCGTACTTCGTGAGTCGTCGAGCACTATAAGAGTTATGGCTTCCTCTTGCTTCGAGCATGCACAATATAACCTATCGATTTTTATGGAGATATAGGTAGATATTTTCGGGCCGAGGAGTAACGGGCCAGTTGGAGCATGCGAGTTGGGCGGAGGTACTGCGGCGCAGATCACGCGAGCAGCGAACGTCCCGTCATCTCAGATGGCTGAGGGATCTTCATCAAAGCTAGAAGCGTTGGTGCGATGTCGCACAGGGCGCCATCGTCACGAAGTCTGTGCTTTGGTGTGGCTTTCGGTTTGCCCGACCCATTCGCGGCATCGACTACTATGACCGGTACGGGGAACATGGTGTGCGCGGTATGCGGCTCGCCCGTTTCATAGTCGATCATCATTTCTGCATTGCCGTGATCGGCAAGGATAATCGCAACGCCCTGGTGCGTTTCGATGGCGGCTATCATTCGACCGAGACAAGCATCAACGGTCTCGACTGCACGCACGGCTGCTTCAACCACTCCGGTGTGACCTACCATGTCGCAATTTGCGAGATTCACCACAATTAGATCGTAGCCCCCGTCTTGAATGGCTTTGACGACTCGGTCCGTAACGGCGACCGCGCTCATTTCTGGTTTAAGGTCGTAGGTTGCGACGTCGCGCGGGGAGGGGAGTAGTAGGCGGTCTTCGCCTTTGAATGGTTGCTCTTCTCCGCCGTTCAGAAAGTAGGTGACGTGCGGGTATTTCTCTGTTTCAGCTGTTCTAAGTTGGGTAAGTCCAGCGGAAGAGACTACTTGTCCGAGGTGTTGCTGAATGCGTTGGGGAGGAAACAGTACGGGGAGCTGATATGTCTCATCGTACTGGGTGAGGCAGAGAGTTTGGTCTCGAGAAAACGGCTTGAAATCCGCAGGACGCTTGAAACCCGAGAAATCTTGGAGACACAAGCTTTGTATAATTTGCCGTGCGCGGTCCTCTCTAAAGTTGAAAAAGATAAGGCCATCCTCAGGCAAAATCTGAGAGGGTGAGGCTGTTGCAGAAAGTATTTGAGAGGGAAGCAGGAACTCGTCGGTAACCCGGTTGGCATACGAACGTTCGATTGCCTCTCGGGCGGAAGAAAAGCGCTCTTTGCACTCTATTCCTGCAACCGCTCGAAAGGCCTGCTCAGTTCTTTCCCAGCGGTTGTCGCGGTCCATTGCGTAGTAGCGTCCACTAATAGATCCGATGCTGATGCCAGGAAGCTCGCTAACCAAAGTCTCGAGTTCCTGCAGCTGTTCCCCAGCTCTGGTCGGGGAGGTGTCTCGGCCATCGGTAAAAAGGTGCAGCACAATCGAACCTTGAAAGTCGGCTCGAAGTTGTTTCAATAACAAGTACAGATGCTCGCTGTGTGAATGGACTCCCCCGTCGCTCCAGAGTCCCATGACATGCACTTTTGATTTCGTAGACAGTACGTCTAAGAAATGTTTCCACTCAACGCTTGCCTGTAAGTCGCCTCGGCGAAGTGCGTTTGAGATGCGAGTGAGCCACTGCTCAACTACTCGGCCTGCTCCGATATTAAGATGTCCCACTTCCGAGTTGCCCATCTGCCCTTCGGGAAGGCCGACTCGCGTTCCGAATGTGGTGAGGGTGGAGTGTGGTTGGGAATCCCAGAGATTAGAGAAGACGGGAGTTTTCGCCATTGCGACGGCGTTGCCCTCGCGACGAGGGTTAAGTCCAAAGCCATCAAGAATGCAGAGCAAATGCGGAGTTTTTTTCACTGGTAGCATTTCTCCACTAAGGACGAAGTTTAAGGGGTCGAGAGGCGCGGCGGCGGTGGCGCACCTGGAGCTTTGCTGCCGACGGACTTGGAATCAGAAAGAAGCACACCCATCCGACCGTTTCTAGGCTCGTGCGGCGCCGTCGAAAGTCGAGCGGGGCCATTCACGACCTGCAGTAACTCAGTGGTGGCCTCACGGGTTTTTCCTAGAGAGCTAAGGCAAATGCTCTTTAGTAGCGATATCTCCACCGAGAGATCCTGTGGCAGAGTGCAATCTTGTTCCAAAGCGAGAACAGGAATTCTATCAAGACCCTGCACTCCCTCGTCAAACATGCCTAAGGAAATGAGAGTTCTAGTTAAGGCGAGTTCAGCTTCAATGCGGGCGATACCTTGAGAGTCTTTCGATACCGCGCGGGCAGCCGCGAGGGCTCGGTCGGGGTTGTGCTCCTTGACCCAAATCTCAGTAGCTCGGTACCAAAGATCCAGCCGTTTTGTAAGGCGGGCAGCCCGAACAAAAGCTTGGGCTGCTTCTTCTGTCTTGCCGGCGGCGAGTTCATGCTCAGCCAGCATCTCCCATGCGTTCGCATCGTCAGTGTGTTTTTTCGCGAAGGTACGCAACTCGCGAAGTAGGGCCACTGGTTCTTGTCCATGCTCCTTCACAAGTTTCCTCAATCGAAGACGCGCGAGGGCCCCGGGGTGGGAGGGATCGGACGGAGAGAGTTTGTAAGCTTGGGCATGATATTCGAGAGCATCCTCGATGCGTCCAAGATCCTCAGAAAGATCTCGTGCCATCATCGCAGCTTTGGCGCTTGGCTGGTGGTACGTCGCCAGTGCGAGATTGTCGATTGCGGCAGTTTTATTACCCAGCGCGATATGAGCCTCTGCCGCGCGAAGCAGCACCTCTGCATTTTCTGGCGCTTCGATACGGGCAGCATCGAGGACTTTGAGTGCTTCTAGATGTTCTCCTGAGCGTTCGAGTGTTTTTGACAGCTCAACTCGAGCCACGACATTGGACGGCTCTCGGCGAATTATCTGTTGCCAAAGATCTTTGGCTCTTCCCAGCTCACCCGAAGCAAGTGCTGAGCGAGCTTGTAGCATATTAAGGTAGAAGGCTTCTCTGAGACGCTCGCGGTAGCGCAGTTGGCGCTCTCGCAAATACGCGCGGAATCCGAAGAACGCGGCGACCAGAGCAGCGCAGACAATACCGAGGCAGAACAGCGCGATGAAGATAACCCCGGCGCTGGTAGTGATTTCATATGAGGGTGCAAGTCGAATGGTGACAGGCTCGCGGTTGAGAATCACTACATACAAAGATGCTGCGATGATCAAGATGGCGCTGACGAGGCGATTTATTCGAGAGATCATATTCCCCGGACTGTAGCGCATGTAGCGGCAGTGCTAAAGGCTTCTCCGTGGTCGGAGGTGCGCTTTCTTGGCACGGGCCCGTTTAACTTGTCTTTATGAGTGGGACGCGGGGACGAGAAATTCCCCGTCGCAAGTGATGTCCCCAAATTAGGAGTTAGAGAGCTTGGAATTCAGCACAACGCTGGCCTGTCAAACGCTGCCTAGGCAGCCTTGACACCGAGGCGCTCAGCAGGGATTCGGGGCGCCTGGGCCCACAAGCTTTCGAGGTCAAAGTGCGCCCGCACTGGTTCATAGAACACGTGGACAATAAGAGCCCCAAAATCCAGAACGACCCAATGGCCCTTTTCTATTCCTTCAACCGCGACAAGATCGAGGCCGTGTTCTGAGAGTCCTTCGATGAGGCGGTTGCTGATGCCTTGCACCTGACGGTCGGACCGACCTGATACCACGAGGATACAGTCAGAAAGGTCGCTATAGCCACGCACGTCGATTGCTACGATGTCTTTGGCTTTTGTCTCTGCGCAAAGCAGTGTCGCGTGGTGCAGAAGCTCGGTTCGATCGCTCTCAAGCGCTGCCTGTTCTTGAGCCGCAGAGCGATCATGTTGAGCAGACGACACTCCAAGGTTCCCCCGATCCTCGATGAGGTGTTGCTTCATAGCGATGGTGTTCCTCCATTAGGTAGACAAATGCATATCCCGAAAAACGAGATAGATAACTTAAACTTAGAAATTGGCAAACAATGCGTCACGGTCTGGAGGTTCGGCGACCAAGCCAGCCCCCAAAAAATGGAGCTAGAAGGGAGAGGGCCTGTTTGGTGTTTACCCAAACGCACCTCCACATTTGTATTGCCCAGGGTTGTTGTATTGCCCAGGGTTGTTGCGCTGCCCGGTATTATTGTGCTGCCCAGAATTAAGCAATCTGAGGCAGGAACTTGGCCCGGAGAGCCGATATTCTGAGAGCCGATGTTCTGAAAACAACAGATCGCAGCGCAAAAGTAGTGAGTTGGTTAATCGGGGGGAGTCGAACGAAAATTTTAGAGTGTCTGAGAAAATAGACAAAGTCTCCAAAAAATCTCTTAGTTACATAATATCAAAGCGTATCCTTGTCGGCAATTAGAAACTTAGAGCAGTCTGGAATCCAGCCCTAAGGGCCTGAGATCCCCTAGACTCTCTACCAATAGGATCGGCGGGTTTTGCCGCGGTCTTTAGAGAATTTTGAGTCCCAAAGTTGTTGATATTACGGTGAACTATCAATCGGCAGTCGCCACATTCCCCCCAGCCGCTGAGTCTTGGGCCGATTGGGAGCTAGTGTCGCTGGCGGATGCAGTCGGTGCCTCGAAGTTCACCGGCTCCTGGATGATCTTGCAAATCTCTTCGAGTAGCTCTTCGATATTCTCTCCTGAGACGGCCGAGATTGCGATGCACTGCAGGCCACGTACGGCGAAAGCTTTCGTAGCTTGTTCGACGACTTCGCGCTCTGAGATGGTGTCAAGCTTTGACAGCGCAACGAGTTGAGGCCTCGCGGCGAGTTCTGGGGAGAACTCGCTGAGCTCATGATAGATCATGTCGAATGATTGCAGCGGATCGAGCGCATTGCCTTCGTCGTCCAGTTGATTGGGGTCAATCACGTGGAGAATTACTCGGGTGCGCTCCACGTGTTTTAAGAACTTAATGCCGAGACCTTTGCCAGTGTGTGCTCCCGGAATGAGCCCTGGAATGTCGGCCATCACAAACGTGCGGCCACCCTTTGCGCGCACTACTCCTAGGTTGGGAGTGATGGTGGTGAAGGGGTAATCAGCAATCTTTGGCTTCGCGGCAGAGACTCTGGAAATAAGAGTCGATTTTCCTGCGTTGGGGAATCCCACTAGGCCGACATCGGCCACTAGCTTTAAGGAGAGGGTGAACGATCCGTGTCCGCCTGCTTCCCCGGGCTGAAAGTGCTCTGGGGTTCGATTGGTAGGGGATTTAAAGAAGTTATTTCCTTTTCCGCCTCGGCCACCAGCAGCCAGAACGTGTTGGGCTCCGTCTTCGTCTAGGTCGCATACCAACTGGGTGGGAGGGGCCTCGCTGTTGGTGGCGATATAAACCTGGGTACCGATAGGTACTTTGATGATGAGGTCGTCGCCCGCTCGACCATCCTTACGTGAGCCCTGACCCTTTTCGCCGTCGGGAGCCTTCCAGCGTGGACGGAACTGAAAGTCCAGCAGCGTGGAATGGTTCCGGTCAGCGATCAGAATAACGGAGCCACCATGGCCGCCGTTCCCGCCATCGGGACCACCATAGGGGACAAACTTTTCGCGGTAAAAACTCTTGATGCCGGTTCCGCCGTGACCGGCTTCTACGTAAATGGAGACTTCGTCAATGAACTTCATGGGTAACTCAAAGGGCTTATAACTAACGTTTCCTTGTTCGTACTTTGCTGGCCTCAGGCCACGGCATGAGGATTGCAAAAGAAAAACAGATCATATGGTTCGTACGTCAACTTCTTAAGGAAGTCTTTCAAGGTTCGCGTCGAACGCTTTTCTCAGGACTACGGAACTGAGGAGCGCTTCTGAGGCGAACGGGCACTATAGCAGGTTTTTTATGGTAAGACCTCAGCACTACCAGCCACCCGCCGACGACAAGCGCCTGGCTAAAATCCCGATGCAAAACGCGCCGTTGGCCCTCACCGTCCTTGGGGACACGCTCCAGGGCTGGCTTGGCCGAGACCCGCTGGAGCGCGGTAGGGAGCTTCTTCAGCGTGGGGAACCATTTCGGGCTATTAATTGCCTTTCAAGGTCAGATTTCCCGGCCGCCGCGATCCTGCTCTCTCGCACCGCTTTAGAGGATGGCCGAGGCGCTGTCAGAATGAGTGCGGTTTCCGGACTAGCCAAGCTTGGCCGGCGAGACTCGAGGGAGGTTCGGGAAGAGGCAATCGGAACACTGATGGATCTTTGCAGTTCGCGCGTCGAGGATGTCTCGATGTTTGCTGCTATTGCCTTGAGAGGAGTACTTCGCTCCGAAGCAGACCCGCGCATACTTGGACGTATTTCAAAGCGTGCGTGCGCTACGTGTGATGAGGTCGCCTCTCGTGCGGGGCAGGGTCAGCAAGATCTTCAGGTGCCCAAAAGCGACGTTGCTCGAGAGAGGTTAACTGAGAGAATGTGCACTGTGCTGGGAGGTCTTAGAGATCCGCGCAGTGCGGAAGTTATCAAGCATGCCTTGGTCGCCGCTGAAAAGCATGCCCAAGAGACCAGTGCTTTACAGGTAATCGTTGACTCGATTGCGATGCGCCCCTTCGATTCAGAGCTGGATGCGGCGGTTAGGCGCATCAAGGCGCAAGCGGAGCAGGGGCTAGTTCATCAGGTAGAACAAAAAGAAGCTGCACTGAATTATCAGTCGTCGAACGGTGCGATCCCGAATGCGTCAGAACAGCAGGGGTCATTAGCCCAGGGCGCTGTAAATTCTTGAATATCGGATAATCACCTAATGACGATCGCCTGCTGACAATCACCTGTGTAAGTAATTCGCAGGAGAAGAGAGTTTAGGCCGCTGCTGCCGCCAATACGTTCACGACAGTGCGTATGCCTTTCTTGAATTCAACAACGCCGTCGGTTAGCGCAAAGAGGGTGTAGTCTCTTCCGAGCGCTACATTGGTGCCGGCATGATAAGTGGTTCCGCGTTGTCGAACGAGGATGTTGCCACTACGTACTTGCTCTCCACCGTACTTCTTGATGCCCAAACGCTTACCGCGACTATCGCGTCCGTTCTTCGAACTACCACCTGCTTTCTTATGAGCCATGGTCTGAGGTCTCCAGCCAAAATCTTCAGTATTAAAATTCACTAAAGACGGGCACTCGTACCCGTCTTCCGTTCATTAGCGTGATGCCACAATCTCTTCAATCAAAAGCTCAGTCTCAAGCTGACGATGCCCGATTGATTTAGTGTATCCCTTTCGGCGCTTCTTCTTGAAGATAAGAACCTTCTTGCCTTTGTCGTGATCAAGCACTTTTGCAGTGACTTTAGCGCCTGCAACAAGAGGAGTGCCCACGAGAACAGTTTGCTGTCCGTCAGTGTCGGCGCTCAAAAGAAGCACTTCATCAAATACGATCGCGGAACCCGGCTCAGACTCGAAGCGATTGATAGTAAGCCTCTGTCCAGGAGTTACGGTGTACTGTTCGCCACGAAAGCGAATGACGGCTTTCATGCCAGGCTTTGCTGTCTCGGTAGTCTTGTGCGACTTTTTGCTCGCCGCCTTCTTTTCCGTTGCTTTCTCAGCTGTGACCATACTCAACTCACTCCGGTTCATCATCAAGCGGTAGCTTTACTACGTCGCTTCTAAAAACTTAAATACCTATTGGCCATTTGCCGCCTGGCAGCATCGCCAGTTGTTCCCAGTTATCCAGTTGCTCCCAGTTATCCAGTTGCTCCCGGCTATCAAGCCTGCGCTCAAGCACTAGCGCCGCCTCCCCCAACAAAGGTAATTTCAGGAAAGTTCATGTCCCTGGGAAGCTACTCTTCTCAGTGACTGAAAGGAGACACCGCGGTAGTGGTGTAGCTTAAAGTATTAAGAAGAGCGGAGTTTTACCGATTCAAGGCACTAAAGGCAAGGCTTCCTGGTGGAATCAACCACCATTCCAAATCACTTATTAGATAATAGCTTAAGGCTCTTAACCTGGTATACTGTCCTCCAGTGAAGGGATTGCTTCAGAGATCTTTGAAGCTTCGGGCGAAATGAGTCTTTTTGGGCATAGTTTGTTGTTTTCTTTCGGGGTTTTCTCCGGCGGAATTCTGCAAGCGAAAATTCAGGGCAAAATTCTGTAGTTGATCTTGCCCTGCTGAATACTTCGTTTGGCACATTTCATTAGGGTGTTTCGGGCATGACGGAAAAGCAGCAAGTCGTTGCAGTCATTGAAGATGATGAGAGCGTGCGCGAAAGCCTGCGGCTCAATCTTGAACTTGAGAACTACCGAGTCGTTACTGCCGGTGACGGCGAAGCCGGTGTAGAACTCGTCGCCAAAGAAAGCCCCGATCTAATAATTCTAGATGTCATGATGCCCAAGAAAGATGGGCTTGAAGCATGCCGCGAGATTCGTGGTAGCGGTGTGGCTGTGCCGCTTATTCTTCTCACCGCGCGCTCTGCCGAGGTTGATAAGGTGCTAGGGCTTGACCTCGGCGCGGATGATTACCTCGCTAAGCCTTTTGGAATGCGCGAACTTATCGCGCGAGTACGTGCTCTCTTGCGCCGTACCCAAAGCACTAGCTTGGTCGATGAAGTTCGTTTCGACGACGTGGTCATTGATTTCAAAGCATACAAAGCGGAGAGAAAACAACTTCCCGTGGAGCTTTCCGCTCGTGAGTATCGCTTGCTCCGCTACTTAGTAGCCAAGAAGGGGGCCGTGGTGACCCGCGATGAGTTGCTTGACGAAGTTTGGGGCTACAATTCTTATCCAACTACGCGCACCGTTGATAATCATATCGCGCGGCTGCGACAGAAGATTGAAGACAACTCAGATACCCCGCGCCACATTCTTACGGTGCATGGGGTTGGGTACAAGTTCGTCGCTTAACCGTTAAAAATCGCTATTTCTGAGTGTTTTTGAGGTGCAAGCTTGTGCGTGCGCGTAACGCTCCTTCGCCAAAATCCAGCGCTACGCTAGGAGCCTGTGACACAGTCACAGACGACGACGTCCCGCCGACTTGTCCTCGGTAGCCTTGGAGGCTGTCCGAAAAGCCAGCATCAAACCTCGATAATTTAAGAATTAATAGTAAGAATTGGAACTTTTTACATTTAGGGCGTGGATTTTCAGAACAGGTTGAAAATTCGTTTGAAGGTCAGAGGTTTTGCCCGTAATTTT
>JBGSMV010000010.1:0-2982 GCA_041739995.1 Bdellovibrionota bacterium | reverse complement strand
CAGCTACTCTCAAACCCATCAAACTTCGGAAGCAACTTCGCTCCCAGTTAAGACAGGTGCTTAAGCATGCTTCGGTAACATCCAATTACGAGGCTTCAGATCAAGGCTCCTTCGGTAACACCTAATTGTGAGGCTCTCCGCAGGGGCGCTTATAATTTTAAGGGGAATAGCGCTTAAAGGGGAATTTTGACGCCGCGAATCAGGCCTATCGCAGATGGTGCGATGCTTCAAATTACCGTTTTGCCTCTCCATCCGCTGCCTTCTTCAAATACCGATCAAGCAGCTCAAGCAGGTTCTTTGCGTTACTAAAATTTTTCAGAGAGCGCTTGCGCTGCAGCAACCATCTGAGCCGTGAGTCCGCGAGTGGCCGAAATATTCCGTTTGGCATGGTTTTCGGGTGAAGGATCTAGGGTGGCAGACTGTAAAAGCAGTGCAACCCCGGCGACTTTGTTTTCCTTCACACCCTGGCCGCGCACATACAACATGCCTAGATTGCCGATCGCGAGCGCGTCACCTTGGACAGACGCCTTGCGATACCACTCATTGGCCTTTGCATAATCAATCTTAGTTCCCCGACCATTTTCGTAGAGCACTCCAAGATTGAATTGCGCGGCCGCATTCCCTTGCGCGGCGGCTTTGTCACACCAAAAGACCGCTTCCTTCTCATCCACTCCAACCCCGATGCCTCTTTCATACATCAGGGCCAGGTTGAATTGAGAATCGCCGTGCACTTGCTTCGCCGCAGCGAGAAACTTTTGGTAAGCAAGGGGCAGGTCATTCGCCTCATAGGCCGACACTCCTGCTTCGAAATTGGCGTTCTCTTGAGCTTGCGCCTCAGCCACAGAAGCCCCCGTAAGAACCATAGTGGCAAGGAGGCATGCGCAGGTCACGAGGATTGGGGATCTAAATGGATTCAGGTGTTGCAGTGTCGCCGCTGGGAGAGCACCAAGAACTCGCTTCAGCATTATCGTCGAAGAACGCCGGAGCAGACCCAGCTCTATCGCGTCGTCTATCACGGACGAGACGAGCTAACACGAGTTTAGAACGATCGCTTTCTATCAACCTACGGCGTCCTTCGCGATGAGGCTTCGGCCGTGAGCTACCCTCGGCCTGAGCTCGGGTCGAAGGCAGCCGAACGGTCTTAACCACGTTCGATGAGTATCTTAACTGCGGGCTCCTTGCGTACGGCGCGGCGCGAGTTTATTGCGATGCCTGTAAGCACTCGCTACTGGTAGCATTCTCCTGTAGAAAGCGCGGACTTTGCCCGTCACGCGGCGCGAAGCGCGCTGTGTGGAGCGGTTTGAATTAGGTGAAAGAGCAGATATCCACTTTTTTAATCACGCACTGATGAGACATCAAGTTGTTTGTATTCCGGGCTCATACTCGAGTCTCAATCGCCAAGAAACCCAGTCGAGCCTAACGAACTATGTTAGACTTTCTTACGGAATGTCGCATGAACAGCTTATCGGCGGTATTGATTTGCTGAGAAAGTGCGTGGCTTCGATTTAGTTTATAGGAATGTACCATGTCGCTTACAATGATTCTTTATCTCATCGGTGGACTTGTCGCCTTAATAATCGGTGGTGACTTGCTTGTGCGTGGAGCATCGCGGCTTGCGGCGGCGTGGGGTATTCCGTCCATCGTGATCGGACTCACCGTCGTAGCCTTTGGTACAAGCACTCCTGAACTTGCTGTCAGTCTGGGCGCAGCTTTTGATGGCAACGCTGATATTGCTGTGGCAAATATTGTCGGAAGTAACATTTTCAACGTTCTTTTCATTCTGGGAATTTCGGCGCTTATTTGCCCACTTGTTATTCATTCGCAGATGATTAGGCGTGAGGTGCCAATCATGATTGGAATCTCCGTTCTTCTCTTACTCGTCTCGCTAAGTGGTACCATCGGACGTCTTGAAGGTGGTTTTTTATTCCTCTGTGTTCTTGCTTATACCTATTGGCTGGTTCGCGAAGCGCTGCAACAGAAAAGTGAGAATGCTGAATTGACAAAGGAGTCAGAGCAAGAGTTTGGCAAGCTGCAATCTCCTGGATCTGGAAAGTTATCTGCCGCGCTGCTCTTAATTGTAGGATTAGGCATCGTCATGCTCGGGGCCGAATGGCTTATCGACGGTGCAATTCTTACTGCTAAAAGTTTCGGTGTCAGCGATGCAGTTGTAGGTCTTACAATAGTTGCAGCTGGAACATCTCTCCCTGAAGTCGTTGCCTCCATTATGGCGACTATAAAAGGAGAGCGTGATATTGCCATTGGAAATGTTATTGGAAGTAATATTTATAACGTCCTAGCTATCCTTGGGCTTACGGGGCTCATCGTTCCACAAGGTCTGGCAGTCAGTGACGAGATGCTTTGGATACATATTCCAGTTATGGTCGCAGTCGCGGTCGTGTGTTGGCCGTTCTTTCGTTCTGGAAAAGAGCTCTCCCGTTTGGAAGGTGGAATTTTCTTTGGTGGCTATATTGCTTATACAGTTTTTTTAATTCAGCGAAGTGGGGGAATGTAAAAGCCGCTTTCTGCTGATCGGGTATCGGCTCCCAGAATATCAGCAACCAGCATTCAGTTTCAGTTCACAGTGTCAGCTCTCCCATCGCAGGCTGATAAGCTGAACGCCGAGAGCCGATTGCTGAAACGCAGATAGCTGAGAACCACTATTCTCATACTTCAAGAACCTGAGGAGTCTCAACCCCAAGTAATAAACAACGAATTCTGCCTGGCGAAACACCAAAAGCCTTATTCACCAAAACTGCGTACTGCCGAAGTTGAGCTTTATATTCATCTAATTTCTTTTAAGTTCGCTGGATACGTTACCGGTCGACACCCTTCAACGGCCTTTGACCTCCCCCCGAATTATGTACCAGTCCTGAGTAAGTTTTCCTTGTTATTTTTATAGAACTCATTCTCGACTTCCAGTGGGGTCATGTCTCTGAGGCTACCGTGTGGGCGCTCCTCGAAGTAGTCCTTCCTGAATAGCTC
>JBGSMV010000066.1:0-24830 GCA_041739995.1 Bdellovibrionota bacterium | reverse complement strand
ATAATTCCTAATATTCTTTGTATTGTTATGTAGTTAGGGGCGGCACAAGCAAAAATTGGGCGGAGGTGTCGGTGACATGACAGGAGTTCGTAAACATTGGAAAGGAAATTCTGATAACTTAACGCCCATGACCCCTGAGCCAAATAGACCACTCGATCAAGAAGAGCTCCGACGTGAGATGGCGCTGTCCAATGGTGTGGGCGGGCAGAAATTTTTGATTGATCTTTACGACCAGGATTTTGTTCGCGGGCTTCGTAAGGTGATGGAGCAGCTACTCAACGAATATTTGGTATCCCCTGACAAGGTCATGGCACTGCATCCAGAAATGGATCGGGATCTGGCAGAATCCTCTGCTAGGGGCATGAATTTGGCGATCCTCACTCGGAACTATAAAGGAAGGATTGGACATACGCGCATCGGGTCTACTGACATGCAGCAGGTGATAGCCGGTACTGGATTAGCAACACTTGAAGGGCTTAATGCAGTCGCACTCAGTTTGAACCTTCCCGTGCAACAGATTATCTACGATGCACGGGTACAAGGAATGCTGCCTGAGGGCGGAGACTAATGTTGGAGAACCGCTCTCGTTATTCGCCGAATATCGTTGAAATGTGGCTGATCTAAGGTATCAAAGCACAAGGTTTCCTTCATAAATCCAGAACCTTGTAAGCGGGGTGTGTGAGGAGTTTCCATTCAAGCCGCAGATTTTAGGGAATCATGATTATGGGGCTTATTGTGCCACGCCGTTCATAAAGCCGGCATAATAGGTTGATGAGCAATTAGCAAAGCGTTCCAAGGAGCCTTCGATGAGCATTGATACAAGAACCCCTAGTCCTGAAGGGCAACGTCCCGAGTATGCGCCGGGCTTACCACTGGCAGATCTCCGCGGCTCCTTAGTCGAGGCTCACGGTGAAGCTGTGCTTAGCGGGCTTCGCACTGTAGTAGATTGCATGATGCGCGCAGAACTTGTTACTCCTGAAGCGGTCATGGCACTTCATCCGCAGTTGGATCGGGCGCTAGCCGAGTCATTTGCCACGAGTATGAGCTTGAGCATTTTGGCTGGACGAGTGAGAGAGAGAGACAAGGATTCGCGTATTAGCACTTCGGACCTGCAGCAGGTTCTGGCGGGTACGCGATCTGCTACGGTAGCTGCTCTTCATGCCGTAGCGCTTGGCTTCGGTGTGCCGGTGGACGACTTGATCGCTAATGCGCGAATTCTCGGATCCTCAAACACTGAATCTAGCTAACCTCCCTAGAAAGGAAGGTGCTACCTTTCAGAGATTTCTTGCAGGTAACTTGTTGATATTCCTCACTGCTAGAGGTAGATGGTCTTCCTTTGAACTGAATTTGGATCATTTAAGAACCAATGGTGGGCCGAATTTCGCACAAACTGGATTTCTCGCTTAAGCGTCGTAGCTAACTCACTGAAATATCTAATGTTGATGTTATCAAAACACCGAAAAGGTAGCACCTTCCTTTTCGTTGGAGTCGTCCGAGCGAAAGGGCTCCATAACAATGAGTGTGATGCGTAGAGCGAATAATACACAGTCCAGAAACGGCGAGAGTGGCAACGGCGCCACCGGCATATTCATGTATGTCTTGGTTCTCTCACTGGTTGTGTCCGGATTCCTTTGGGTCACTGACTGGATCTACGACACCAAGGAACACAAGGTTCAAGCACGCTGGGAGATGCATCTCAACCGAATTCGAGGTGGTTCAAACTTAATTGATCGTGGCCCCGGCGAGTACCAGGTTTCCTGTCACCCAGGACTCTCCGATAAATGTTCCTAGTTCTTCCAAGCCCCAATTAACTGAGTTGAAACCGCTTTGTAGTTTCGTGGGGGCCGAGCACAGCGATTGCGATCTCTTAGGTTAGCACTCGCCTTTGCGCTAACCTCGCTCAATGGAAGCCCACTCTGAACCGACCCCTGAACCTAGCCCCAAAATCGACGCTCTAACTCCGCCAGCACCTCCTAGAATCGAAGGACTGCGTGTGGTGACTGCGGCCCCGGTCGAAGGGGTTTGGATCGCCCCAGGCGACGTGAAGCCGGCCAAGGGATTTGAAAGTTGGCATGAGAAGTTATTTGAGATCGGTGCCGACGGTGGACGCGAAGCATGCATAGCTGCACTAGAAGGTGCGCTGGTAAAACTTTCAATCACCAAGGATATAAAGCTTACCCCCGACAATCCCCTTGTCTTTCTTCTCCAGCCGAGTGGGAACTTGAGCTCACCTCGAGAGGCAGCTTTCCGTGTTGAAAAAGCGGTGACTCTTACTCCTGCCGCAGCGCAAAAAGTAGTCTTCTTGCTGCGCTTTACGACGGGCTTTGCTCAGCCAGTGTTCTTGGTTGAAGGTAAGCAGCCACCAGAGGTGATTATTGGTACGTTAGCGGAGTAGCACTACTCTGGCTTCGTTAATGTTTCGCTAATTCGATCCATTCTTCTCGAGAGACAAATAACCGACAGCAGCCCAAGCGTTGCGGGATACCACATCAAATTCTCCATCGGAGTTTTTCCTGACCACGGGAAAGCAAGAACATGAATGAGCAGTACACCCCAAAATCCCGTTGTCGAAGCACGTAGTAGCAACAATACAATCGGAAGCATCAAGACGTGGTCAAATGACCAGCCATAGGGGGAGAGCCAAAGAGAGAAACAGGTCAGAGAAGCTAGAAAGTGCCAATTGTAGCGAGGTACTGTGGTTTTTGACCATAGCCATACGCCTACGACCACTGCCGCCAACAAAGACGGCACAAGTCGGACCGTTGGTACACTCGGAAAGACTGATTGAATCCAACTTCCGAGCGTTGGAGTTTGAAAATAAGACGGCCACGCCCTGTAGGCCTCGATGTACTGAGCCCAGACCGCTCCATTAATTAGCATTGGCAAAGCACTAAGAAGAAGAGTCCCAATAGCCAGTCCTGCGATCGGTCGGAGAGAGCGCATGCGCAGTGCTTCTACGAGCAGAGCAGCATAAACGAGAAAGAGTAAGTGTGGTTTGAACGAGGTAAGGCTTAGCGCAATGCCTGCCTTCAACTCTGAATACGGCGAAGATTTCGACGGCGAATCTCGGTTAACG
Organism: Bdellovibrionota bacterium; assembly: GCA_041739995.1. Taxonomy (GTDB): domain Bacteria; phylum Bdellovibrionota_C; class UBA2361; order UBA2361; family JBGSMV01; genus JBGSMV01. The sequence goes on along the minus strand of JBGSMV010000066.1, from coordinate 21,754 downwards.
AGAAAGAGTGTAAACCCCAGCAGAAGAAAGGGAGAAATTTGTCCAAAGCGCAACGACTCCCAGAGCGGAAAGAAAAGTAACAATGCGCCAAGGATGCGCCAGCGCGTGAGACGCGCGGCGCTGAGCAGACTGGTAAGTCTCATGAGCCAGAGCAGTGAAAAGGCCAAGGTAGCGACAAGCGCAGCCACCCATGCTTTTTGCGCAATTTCGAACGGAAGTAAGGCAAACGGGACTGTGAGAAGGAAAACTGTGGGCGGAGTCCACTGCAAGATTGGCCCATCTAACGAGGGAATGAGCACCTTCTGCATCGCGAAAAGTGCAGCTGGATCGTAAGGGTTCGATCCCTCCAACAATAGACGAGCACTACTCCAGTACTGGACAAAGTCGATGAACAAAGGAGTAGGAACAGATTCTTCGGCTGCTTGAGCGAGCTCTACCAATGGGCTCTCTGGCATCCAAGAAATAGCGCCCAAAAGAATCGAACTGAACAAAGAAGTGGTTAGGCAAAGCAGCAATAGTGGATTGCGGAGCATCCCTCAGGGCCTCGTGACTATGACCATTGAAGATTCGGCTACTGCACCATCAAAAGCGACCTCACCCTCAACCGCCGCCCGCTGTTGATCTGGAATAGAGTTCGGTGGCGTAGCGGAGTTAGGGGCCTCTCCGGAATTTGGTTCTGCCTGTGCGGCTGGAGAAACTTGTAGTGCACGCTTAGTTGCTTGTTTCTCTTGCAAGCTCAGGCGAGGTTTTTTTGTTGGCTTTGGTTTCTTTGTTTTTTGGAGACGAGGTTGCTTCCAGCCCTTTGGATAAATGGGGACGGGAGTAGGTACTAAAACTTGCCCTCGATAGCGCCGTGGAATGTCATCAACCGAATCGACCCAGTGCAGATTCCCGGCTTCATCCATGTACCGAAATGATTGGGCGAGTACGAAATCTGTGTGCAACAGGCCTGCTGCCATAACGACAGCAAACAGAACAAACAACTTGTGTGTGCGGAGCAATGTAATCGATCCGGGAGGCGGGATCGTATGCGGTGCTTTGCTTTTGCACAGTCGGAGCTGTGTGAGAAAGCTCCGGGAACTGCCCCCTCTAATAAATCTGAGAGGCCAAAGATAAGAAAACCCAAAGATCATAGTCTAGAACTCCAAATTTGCAGGGCACCCATTATTACGTCGTTGTGCCACTATATCTTTCACCATCCAACCTAGGTTGAAGGGGAGAGTTTAAGGGTCTGCGCTTCAGGGAAGAAGTCCTCCTGATCAAGGGCTGGAGGCTCCGCATCAGGGTCACATACTGCGCAATCGGCCGGCGGAGCTGGGGTAGGCGCTGGGGTGGAAGGCGGCCTTGTTGGGACCGGAGGTGGGGAGCTTCCGCTGGACCCTCCTGAATCAACAATCTCAGTCGTCCCAATCACTGCACCTGTTACTGCGCCTCCTGCGACGATGCCTGATGCAATGCCGACCGCAGTGGTCACCCCTGCTTCGAATGCGACAGTGCCCACTGCTATTGCTCCAAGCTCGGCACCAGTTCCTGCCACGGCGATTTCAAATGTTCCGGGAGGGACGTTGCTAAACACAGCCATGCCATTATTGGTCATAGCCACTTGTGAGAAGTTATTTCCCACATTCGATAATTGTACTTCGGTAGGCGTGTCCGGATGGGACGGCACGGAAACTTCGACTCGGGATACTTGACCCGGATCCACTTGCTGAACTGCACGAGTGAATCCCTGACAGTCAACAATCCTAAGCACCGACAAAGCTGCCGCAGCGCCCGGAATTTCTTGGGGAACTTCCTGGGCAACTGCACGATTCGGTGCGAGCGGGAAATGAAATTGATCGAGAACTGCAAAATGACTGAAGAAGGAAAGACAAGCGATGGCGAGCGTGAACACAATGCGTGAACGTGCCCCCCTGTTCTGGTGGAGATTCGTGGTCGCGATTCTAACGGAAGAATTATTAGCCAATGGCATCTGCATTCACATTCATAAGCGGCTCGCGTGTGAGTCCACCACTATGACTTGATAGCATATCTTTGTTGTTATCCCAGTACCCGTGTGAGACTATCTCTGAGGCCGAAAGTATGTCTAGAGATCCTTCAAAAGCTATGTCTGTGGCTATTTCCATCTGCCAAGAGGCAGTGTTCCAAAGTATTTCTGCGGCTAGTCGCCCCACAAGGTGTAGAGGCGCTTTGATGACTGTGTTTTTGGCGCTTCAGATTGCTTTGGCGCTCCAGATTGCTTTGGCGCTTCCTGGCAGTGCAGTCGCACAGGGCGGAGTTCAAGGTGCAGGTCCTCAGGGCGCTGAACAGAAAGCCAGTGCTAGCCCGGTGTCGACACAGTCGGCAGATTTGTCAAAACAGCCAAGTTTATCCAAACAGCCAGTTCAATCTGATTCGAACGCAGGCGTCTTTTTCGTGGAGATTCGCTCTGCCGCCTTGCGCCGTGAGGCCAAACACTGGAGTCCTTCCCTCGAAACTCTAGAGTACGGAACTCGTGTGACCTCAGTCGAACAGCTCGGCAGCAATAGTGAAGTTGCTGATTTGGCGGGATGGAAGAAAGTGAAGACCGCGGGCGGAAAGGAAGGGTTCATCCACCTTACTGCGCTAACGAGTCGAGTGGTGGTAATACGCGGGAGTGATACACAGCAGTTCGTCAGTGGCAACGAGCAGGAAGTGGTCCTTGCGGGGCGAGGCTTCAGTAGCGACGTTGAGAGTTTGTATCGAGATAGCCCTGATCTTAACGGGAACGGTGAAATTGACTTTGCAGCCGTGGATACGATCGAGAGTGTGCGCATTGCACCAGAACGCATAGATGTCTTTATGCGGGAAGGAGGCTTCACTCTATGAGGCGTGTTGCGGTGCGTTGGTTTGGATGCCTGGTGGCCTCCGTTGGTCTTAATGGTTGTGCCTTATTCAACTCAGGAGGAGAGCAAACAGCACCTCAACAATCTGGATCGGAGGCTGTGTCGGATGCTTCTTCAGCCACATCAGATGGCGACGGCAACATTTTTAGTAGCTTTGGCGAATCAGTACTCGATTTTTTTGGCGTCACTCCTCCTGTTAAGGAATTCGCACAGAGCGAAGCAATAGTTGAGGCAACTAACACCCTTTCACGTGAAGAAGAGTATTACCTTGGAAGAGCCGTTGCCGCTCGGGTGATCGCTAAGTACGGAATTGTGTCGTCGCCAGAACTTACTGACTACCTAACGAAGCTTGGTCTTTCGTTAGTTTCGTTCTCGGAGAAGCCTGAGACCTTTGGTGGGTATCACTTCGCAGTTATCGATACTGACTCATTTAATGCAGTGTCGGCTCCCGGCGGATTTATCTTCGTAAGTCGCGGATTACTGGAGGGAATCGCTGACGAGGATGAACTCAGTGCGGTGCTCGCTCATGAGATCAGTCATGTTACTCAGCAGCACGGAATTCGCTCAATCTCTCAAGATCGAATGCAAGGAGTTCTTGAAGCTGCCGGGCTTCTGGTTGGATCCGTGAGCTGTAATGTGGTGCTTCAGCAAGCAGCCTTGGTGTTTGGCGCCACCGTCGATGAAATCGTCGATAACCTTCTGGAGAAGGGCTATAGTCGTGAATTCGAGTTTGAGGCCGACAGAGGTGCCACCATGCTACTGGTGAAAGCAGGCCTTGGCACTGAAGGATTGAAGGGAGTGTTTTTGGTGCTTCAAAGTACTGAATCAGGCGCAGGGGGTTGGTTCTCAACCCATCCAAGCTCATCAGAACGTCAGGAAGTGCTTGGTTCGGCGCTGGACCTGGAGAGAGCTCCGTCGATGAGCGCCTTACAGCACAAGGCCCAGCGACTTGCTCGATTTAATACTGCGCTCGCCGCTTTGCCTGCCTCCAGGTCATAAATATTGGTCTTAAGGGATAGCTGTTTATGTCCACAAAGATGTCCGTTCGCTATCTGGGTAACAAGAAGATGGAGCTTTCACACGAGCCGTCGGGTGCCCTGATCCGGACCGATGCGCCTAAGGATAATAATGGCGAAGGTACACTCTTTTCGCCGACTGACCTGGTGGGAGCCGCTCTAGGGTCATGCACCTTGACGGTGGTTTCTATCGTCGCCGAGCGAGAAGGAGTTGATCTTGCGGGCTCTCATGTAGAGGTTGAAAAAACGATGTCGCCTGGCGGGGCGGGGCCTCGCCGAATTGCAGCTCTCCCGATAGTCTTGCATCTGCCCCAGGCACTCGATCAAGATCAGCGCAGAAAATATGAGCGAGTGGCCCAGACCTGCCCGGTGCACCATTCTTTACATCCCGAGATTGAGGCCACTATCAGGTTCCTCTACGATGTATAAATTACCCCGCTATCGGTTTTTTTTGGGGCGTAGCCCCCGAGAGATGGTATTCCTATGAGCGCTATCGATTCGATCGATAAGAGCATTTCCATTCTTGTGGTCGACGACTACGCGATGACGCGCGACATGATCCGCTCGATTCTTAAGCAGCATGGGTTTATGAATGTGTACGCTGCGGAAGATGGAAAGAAGGCGCTCGAAAGGCTTAACACCGAGAACGTCGCACTGGTGATCTGTGATTGGAACATGCCGATTATGTCAGGCATTGAAGTATTAAGGGCGGTTCGAGCCGACCCAGAGCTTAAGGAGATTCCGTTTCTGATGCTCACCGCTGAAGCATACCGTGAGAGCGTGCAAGAGGCGGTGAAGTCTGGGGTTACGGACTATATTTCCAAGCCATTCACCGCACAGGTGCTCATTGAGAAAGTTTCGCAGGCACTCGGAGCCAAGCATCGAATTACATAGGTAGTGAGCCACGTGTGCTGCAATCAGCCGAGTTGGGTTGATTCGACATGTGGGGATAGAAGGACAGGCGAATGAAAGAGCAAGAAGTCGAACGGATTAACTACGCCACTAAGTCGCCATTCGAGCCACTTAGAGGATTTTCCCGGGCCGTGTTGGTTGGTGATCATCTCATGATTTCTGGTACCACCGCGTTGGCGAACAATGGCGGCGTAATTGGCATAGGCGACGCATATATTCAGACCAAGACGATCCTCAACAAGATCAGGCACATTCTAAACTCTGCGGGATTTACCATACATGATGTGGTGCGTACTCGTCTGTACGTCACCAATATGGGATTGTGGAAGGACTATGCGCGCGCACATCGTGACGCCTTTGAGAAAGTGCGTCCAGCCAGCGCTATCGTGCAGGTTGCAAAGCTGGTTGACCCGCGACTTCTCATCGAACTTGAGGTGGAGGCGATTCGTGGCGCGAAAATTGTACGCGATATAGAGCTTATTGATGGCGAAGAACCTACCGAATCATGAAGGTGCGGGCCACTTTATAAATATCTGATTCGAGGTCTACTCGACGCGACTTCATCGATCCATCAGGCATAACCAAGTCGGCAAGTGGAAGAAATCCGAGACGATCGAAGTCTTTAGTGATCATGCCGTCGCTCTTTCCTTCGCACAGGTGTCGAACCGCGCCAAAACCGAGAAATTTCGTATACTCAATATCAAACGATACTGGCGGGTGACAGCGTAGCTCGTAGCCGATATTTTTAGTGTTAATCTTGGGATAATGCCCCAGTTTTGTGCAACACTTTCGAAGTTCGGGGAGAATGACGTCACCCAATTCAACTTGTGAATACATGATGCGGCCAAGCTCGTCTCGAGGGCAGCCCTTGAGCAAATCGCTGCCCTTTGAATCAAGTAGGTCAATCAATCCTTCTGCGATCACCACAAGCCCCCAATCGCGCCCCATCGTGACGCGGCGTTGCATGGTATTGCATATGATTTCCGCGACCTTTTGAGGAGCGGTGCCAGGAGAGAACTCCTCCGGAATCAAAGTTGAAGTTGCGCCTGAAGCAATGCCAAGACCGAGGGCGAGAAAACCTGCCTTGCGACCCATGCTCGTCACTAAGAACCAGCGTTTCGTAGTGCGCGCGTCGACCATTAAAGTGTCGAGGATCTTAGTGCCGGCGTAGCGCGCAGTCTCAAATCCAAAACTGGGGTGATGATTCGGAAGGAACAAATCGTTATCGATGGTTTTTGGTACGTGAATGACCTTTAGCTCGGGCGCCGCAAGGCAGGCCTGGTGACTTAAGTAAGCGCTCCCTTCGCCGCCGATGACCACTAGCTTATCGATTCCTTGCTCGTGTAAGCCTCTAAGGAATGCGGTTCGAGTAGTCTCGGATTGAAACGGATTATATCGAGAGGTGCCCAGCAGAGAGCCCCCTGTATTTGCGATCGCAGAGACCTGATCTATTTCGAGATTTAGGACTGCGTCGGAATGATTTTTAGAAAGTGCCGCGAAACCGTCTCTTAGTCCCTTTACTGGGAAACCACGGTTGGAGGCCTCGATTACCACCGAGCTAATAACCGAGTTGATTCCGGGGGCAGGCCCGCCACTCACGATTATGCCAAAAGCTCCCTTTTTCATTAGCATTCCTTTTATTCCACCTGCCCAACACATGGCCCTAGTCACGTGGGGCCCTTGGTACATTAGCACTAGCCAACTCCCTTAATAGCCCCTCAGTAGATAAGAGACCACTTGGGTTGACGGTTGACTAGAATACTCAACATTCACTCCCGGGGCGCACCAACACCCGCATTTGAGCGATTGTAGGGACTGTCGTAAAGTCAGCAAGCGACGGTCTCCTGAACCGCGGGATTTTCAGCGGCGCTTTTGTTGAGCGTTGTCGATTGACCGCGAAGGCGCACTTTTAGGGGTTGATGATGAATACAAACTCATGGGCATTTCGGTCATTGTTCTTAAACATCGCTGTGGGTGCCATGGCCTTTTGCCATTTTCCGACGATCGCAATCAGCGAAACGAAGGAATCGGGCATTATAGCGGAAGCTGCGCACAGAGAGTCTTCAGAGATCGTTCGACCCAACATGCATCGCGCCTATGCTGCTTTCCGCGAACTTCAGAAACTGATGGTATCGCGAGAACGTTTTGTTGATAGTCAAAACGCGGACCGTATTCGCAAATTAATCGAGGAGTTGACCAGCACTTTTCATTCGGTCGAGAACCAACATGTTTCTCTTTCTAAGGAGCCCGGGTTTGCAGCAACGTTGCAAAATATAAGTGAAATGCTTGGTGACGCGAAACATCGCTTTGACGAAGGCAAGGCGGGATACGCGTTGTGGCGTCTAAGAACTGTTTCTAGTTATTGCGTCTCTTGTCATACCCGTCACGAAGTGCCGATGCAGTTCTCGGATGATTCGCTTGATCTCGAAGGACTCACACCATTTGAACGTGGAGAATTTTTGCTCGCGACGCGACAGTTTGATCTTGCTGAAGCCGCTTTTAAAGAAGCTATTGAAAGCCCTGATGGCGACGATTCCCGAATGGACGCACTTCGAAACTGGTTGTTGGTCTATACGCGGGTGCAGCCCGATCCAGATGTTGCTCTGACGGAGCTCACCAAGATAGTGGGGAGTGCCCAACTGAAGAACTTTGATCGTGATGAAGTGCAGTCCTGGATAGTGTCTTTGAGGCGCTGGAAGAGCGAGAGTCGAACGGCTAAGATCCCAGATCTTGCCAAGGCTGAAAATTTGGTGCGCCAGGGCATCGGGGCAGGCGATCCAATTGCGCCTCGCGTAGGTACAGTTGAGTTATTGCGAGCGACCGGCATCTTGCACCGTATGCTTGAGAATCCCGCAAATCTTACGCAAGGCGAGCGCGGGCATGCGCTTTATTTGTTGGGCCTAGCCTATAGCGAACTACCGTTTTTCTTTATAAACGAGCTTCCAGAGATGTTTTTGGAGCAGGCTATTCGTGAGGTGCCAGGGACCGAGACTGCGCAGAAGGCGTTTAGACGGTATCGGGAAATAGTAACCCGAGCATTCACTGGCAGTGGTGGTACTCGTATTCCAGACGAAGTCCTACTGAAGCTCAAGGAGCTGCATGAAGTGGGTTATGCGACGGTCACTATCGAGGGACGGGTGTAAGCGCTTCAAGCGCTTTGTTTGGATGTACTGAGAGGACGCGCTTTTGAAGGGCCACTAAAACTTCATATTCGAAATCACCAAGTGGTTCGACGGCTACGAGATGCCCAAATTGAATGCCTTCCGGAGCGACAATCTTTAGGTCATCAAAGTCTCCCTTCCCGACTGTAAGAGGACTATCCTGAATATCGAGAGAGAGTGCCAGAACGACGCCCTGCCTTCGATCGGACTCACTAGACCCTCCTCTTCCACGATGAACTCGTCCTTCCGCCTGTTGAATTACTGCATCTAACTCTTGAAGAGTGAGATTGGCTTCTTTTAAAAGTGGCCCCATATCTCGAACGGCGTCGTCATTGTAGGAGTTCCACAACTTACTTGCGAGCGGATCTCCATACGGGCGACCGAGTAGTCCTGCCACAAGATCGCGCGAGGTATTTCCGAAAGCATAGCCAGAGGCATCCTGTATCGCACTTCTAGAGGAGCGTTTGGCCGCGAATTGGAGGGAAGAGTCTATATATGGCGAGGGCGCTACATAAAAAAGACCAGCGAGTTTATCGAGTCCAGAAGGAAGGTAGCCGGTCTTGATTCCGCTAATCAGCGCGCGAATGGAACAGCCGTGATACCCAAGGCATTTTGCCGAAGCCACTTCAGTTTCGAATGCCTTGGCGACCACTTCGGCTCTCTTGGCGTTTTCGGGAGCGCTTGCGTTTTCGAGAAGTTCATTTTGCCAGCTTGAACGAAGTGCCAGGTAGGATTCACGGTTGATTTCTCTTGGCGGGGACGACTGTCTTTTGGTGGCGACTTGAGTGTGCATGAAATAATCTAACCCAGTAAGTCAGACGTGCGAGCCACTGTTCCGAGCAGTGCTGCTGAGCGCAGGAAGAATCGGTAACTCAAATCAGCTACTTGGGAATGTTATGTGCGTATTGGTTAGAGGAGTGCTCACCTCTAACTACCTGAATTATTAACGATTAAATGGCTGAGGGAGAGACGGAGGTGATGATCGTCTTCCCCCCAGCCTCAGCGCTAATGCCAAAGACCACGAACTGCACATCCTGGGAGCCGATGTTTCGCATCTTGTGGCGCACGCCCGCGGGCACAAACCAGGCGTCGCCGGCGCGAAGGCCGAGCGGGGACTGGTCGTTTGTCTGAACCTCTACTGAGCCGGTGGTAATGACGAAGACTTCGAGCATGTCCTCATGCAGGTGCTCTCGAAAACTTTTGCCAACTGGAAGGAGTGCAAAATTGACCATCTGAACGCGTCCAGCGGGCAGGTCGTCGCGGCGAGCGAGTACCTTCTTTAAGCTTCCTGGATTTTTTGGATCCTCATGAGCTGCTGCTTCAAAAGACAAATCGTTGCCGCGTACAACCCAAGCTTGCTGAGGAGGGGTTAGGAAATTGGAGTTCTTGGGATTCCCATTCATGGAACGAGGGGGCGCGATACGCGACCAGGCCCTTGTGCCGAAATGTTCAGCACAAGGAGACCTGTCGCGAGGACGCTTATTTTCGCGTAATCGAGTTGATCATGACCGGAGTCTCAGGCACATCTGCATGTGGGCCAGAACGAGTCGTCTTAACGGCCGCGATCTTGTCAACTACATCCATGCCAGCGGTTACCTTTCCGAACACCGCGTATCCAATTCCCTGAGGTGAAGGGTCACGGAAGTCGAGGAACGCATTGTCGGCATGGTTGATAAAGAACTGACTGGAGGCGCTGTCCGGAACATTAGTGCGAGCCATCGCCAGAGTGCCGCGGGAGTTCTTCAGTCCATTGGCGGCCTCGTTCTTTATCTGAGCCTTTGTAGTTTTTTGGCTCATGTCAGGGTTCATGCCACCGCCTTGAATCATGAAGTTCGGAATTACGCGGTGGAAGATAGTCCCATCATAGAAGTTATCATCTACGTAGGCGAGAAAGTTCTCGGTGCTGATCGGTGCCTTGGCTCCGTCAAGTTCAACTTCGATATCTCCCATAGAGGTGGAAATGATTACGTGTACTGCTTCAGACATGGCTGTTTTTTTTCCTTGTGCAGGTGCCTTTACAGTTGACTGCGCTGAAACCGCAGACACCCCAACCGAGACCAAGAATGATACCGCAACAACACACGTGATCAATGAAAGACAACGCATACGGAACGCAGAAATCATAAGGGCTCCAGTTAAATAAAGTTGTGAAAAGAAAGTTAAATGCGGGGAGTGAGGTTCTCACTCCCCGCATGAATGCCGTTAGGCGGCACTCTTCTTACCTTCAAGAAGTCGATCAATGATCTTCTTGAAATGCTCAGGAGGATAGGCGCCACGCACGCCGATACCGTTAACGAAGAAGGCGGGAGTTCCTTGGATGCCGTTTTTCGAGGCAATTTCCTTGTCATCCGCTATGATCTTCTTGGTTTCTGCTGAATTCATGTCCGCCTTGAACTTCTCCATATTCAAACCCAACGCTTTAGCTTGAGCATCGAACAGAGCGTCGCCATCCTTAAGCTTGGCTTGGTTGTCGAACAGCGCATTGTACATTTCCCAGAACTTTCCCTGATTCCCCGCGGCGATTGCGGCACGTGAAGCAGGCTCTGCGTTGGCATGGAAGTCGAGTGGTAAGTGTTTAAACGCGATCCGAACATCATTGGGGTACATCTTCATGACTTGTTGCATGATGTCTCTGCCGCGCTTACAGAACGGACACTCAAAATCAGAGAACTCAACGATGGTGATCTTCGCACCTGCAGGGCCTTTAATCGGGCTGCTGCCAAGTTCGATCGTCACTGGATTCGTGAATTGCGACTCTAACGTCTGGTCCTCTTGCTGTTGGCGAGCTTTGGCAGCCTCTTGCTGCTTCTCCATGAAGTAGCCTTCGGCAGCTTTGCCAATAGCTTCTTTCCCCGTGTTGCTGTCGAGGAATTTCTTCATCATGTCTTCAAATTGTTTGTCGCTGACTTCAGCGTGAACGACCGCAGCGCTCAATAGAAACGCGCCGCAGAGGAGACTTCCTAAAAAAGACGTAAATTTCATGTTGGGTATTCCCTTCAAAGTAGGTTCTTGTGATGCAACATGCTGCCGAATCGCTAGAGATTTCCTGCCGTATGTCTACACTGCCGAGATCACTAACAAATCGGCCCGATATGCACAAATGGAATGGCAGGCTTTCTTTTCTACCTCAGAGAGGGTCGAAATAGGGCGTTTGGCGCTTAAAACCGTCGAGCAGCGGCGTTTGTCCTGAACTGGTACGCGCGCAGAGGGTCAGCAGGGGCAGGGCTGGATGGGTAATATAATTGGGAACTTTCCCCGTAGGCCCAGTCCATGGCATAGGGTGCGAGGCATAGGGTCCAAGGCATGGAGCCCAAGGCATCGGCAGACGTAGCTATTTCGCCAAGCAATTAACTCCCTTATCTCGTAAGGATTTACGTGGGTTCTGGACTCAAATCGGTGTTGTCATCTCGGCGCTTTCATTCGTTATTCGGGCTGGCGGTCAGTGTCGGGCTGCTGCTTTGGATGTTTCTCGCCATCGATTGGAATGGGGTCGGGGATGAGCTCTCACGATTTGAGTGGTGGGCGGTAATTCCCTGCGTCGCGATACTGGTCGGGCACTTTTATCTGAGAGCACTACGCTGGCGCTATCTGTTGCCGGGGACTCAGCCCGTTAGTTTACAGCACCTTTTTGACAGTCTGATTGTGGGGTGTCTCGCCACATTCTTGCTGCCTCTGCGAGCCGGGGAAATTATTCGTCCCTTCATGCTCACTCGCTTTAGTAAGTACTCGTTCTCAACCGGATTTGTTTCCGTCATTGTAGAGAGATTTTTTGATCTCGCTGTGGTGCTTGGCAGTTTTGCTGTCGTTGCTGCCTATATCCCCTCGATGCCTGATTGGGTACACGGCGGAGCGGTAGCATTATCGGTGCTTGCAGGCGGAATCTTTGCGGCTATGACGGTGGCGACATTGTTCCCCGGATTTATTCAGCGAATTGCTGCATGGTTTTTTAGGTTCCTTCCAAGCGGTCTAGCAAAAGCGGGCGAAAAGTTTCTCGGCGAGTTTCTTGATGGTGCTGCGGTACTGCGCCACGGTGGACGCCTCGTCATTACAATCGGGCTTTCACTCGCCATTTGGGGCTCTTGTTTTCTGCAGTTCTTGGCGTACTTCTGGCTTTTCGGGGATGCGGGGAACGTGGTGGTCGCCATTACTGTGGCGGTTATCGTGGCGCTCGCCGTCGCTGCCCCGAGTGCACCCGGTTTTATCGGAGTGTATCAAGTCGCCACTATCGCTGGGTTTCAACTTTTCGGACTCTCAGAGCAGCAGGCTGTGGCATACTCAATCGTGAACCATCTGCTGCAGTATGTGTTCTTTGTGGTGTACGGAACGATTGTGCTGCTTAAAGCGGGAGTGAATCTTACTCAGTTACGCGATCAGAGTTTACAGGTAGAGGCTAAGCCATGAGGTCAGGGTTATCCAATTCGGATCTTCCAGTATTTGATGGGCGCATCTATCACCTTGCGCTTGCCGCTGATGAACTTGCCCCTGATATTTTACTGGTCGGCGATCCGGGTCGCGCAGATCAGATTGCAAAAGACCATTTTGATTCGATTGAACATCGGGCTGAACATCGAGGTCTTGTGAGCATTACTGGACGGGCTCGCCTCACTGGGCAGCGTGTATCAGTAGTTACCTCCGGCATGGGGACCCCTTCGCTTGAGATTGTGCTTAATGAGCTGTATGCGCTCAACGCAATTGACCTGTGCACCCGAGAGCCAAAGCTTGCACCTGAGCGCTTACATGTCATTCGAGTGGGTACTTCAGGAGCCTTGCAGGACGAAACTCCCCTTGGTGCTTTGATTGTCACCGATTACGCTGTTGGACTCGATAACACAGGACTTTTCTATGAGGTGACGTGTCCGGACGCCATGGCGCAAGAGCTCGAGCGACGAGCAGCCACGGTCTTGTCGCAAACAATGCGGGAAGGGAGTCGATTCACCAGGGCAATTGTCCCGTACGTTTCGCGTGCCGATCCAGACCTCACTGAAAGGCTATTTGTTCACGCGCAAGCGTCTGGGCTGCCAACTCGCCGAGGGGTGACGGTTTCCAACAGCGGCTTTTTCGCGAATCAAGGCAGAAATATTTCTTCAGTGCCACTGAGCGTGCCCGACATTGACGCTGCTTTTGCTGAACTTGAGACCGGCATCGATGGTCTTAAAGTTGAGAATATGGAGATGGAGGCAAGCTTTCTGCTGCATTTTCTAGCCGGCATAGGCGCAAGGGGTGGCGCCATTTGTGTTGGCATCGCGAATCGACGTCGCGACACGTTTGCCGAAGGGTGGAGAGAAGCGGTCTCTATGGCGACCACGATTGCACTTCAATCCCTTGCGGACCTAAGGCGCTAGCCCTTCTACCTGAAGCTTTTCCAGTCTGGGTTGCGCTTGCGACCATGCGTGCTGTGCGCTGCTGTACTGTGTTTGGGGCTTCCTGCGCGAATCGAGGCTGCGCGGTGTTTCGAGTGGTACGAACTTTGCTTCTCTGTCCCTAAGAGAGGCTTCACTGAGGGTAGTTAGGCAGTAAATACCCTTAAGAGCCCTGAAACGACCCTTTTCCACGGGGCTTTAGCACCTGGGTGCGGCATAACCTGCCGCTTCGCAGAATATGGTCGTTTTACGTACTCGTTGGGGGCAGTCGACGAGCGGAATGGATTCCGCGCGGCAACCAAATGAGAGTCGATTTGGCAAAGGAAGAATACCATGCGACTTGAAACAGCAATGATCTCTGGCCGCGAAGGCATTACCGCTCACGGCCAAGCTATATCAGTGGTGGGCGATAACATCGCGAACGTGAACACTACCGCCTATAAATCCTCACGGGCTGAATTTTCAGATCTCTATAGCGCAGGGACCTCGGGTTCCGAGGTGCAAACTATTCCGACGACCGGCAGCGGCTCGCAGGTACGCGACGTGCGCTCGATATTCACCAACGGATCCATAGATTCTACCGGGAGAGAGCTTGATGTAGGGATCGATGGTAATGGGTTCTTCCTTGTGGGATCAGCCGAAGAGCCCGTCTACACACGTGCCGGTAATTTCTCACTAAATGCGGATGGAGAGTTGGTGACCTCAGATGGACTTCAAGTCCTCGGGTTTGCCCCAGGCGCAACCACTCTCAGTCCAATAAATGTGACCTCTGTCAACATCACCGGCAGTGCAACCACCGAAGCCGGGGTAACAGGAAATCTCGATGCGACTCTCGCCAATACCACACCGCCTGAGAACCCCGGCTCCTTCACGGATTTGGGCAGTTCGGGTGCCTTTACCTCTAGTATGAGAGTGTTTGATAGCCTTGGCGCTGGACATGACGTGAACTTGTACTACTTCAAGACGGCTGCGAATCAGTGGACTGTGCAAGGCTATGTAGATGCCGAAGAAGTTGGAGGTGCGGCGGGTACTCCTGCGCTGGTGGGAGAGACCGTCCTCAACTTCGGAGAGAACGGCACGATTGCAGAAGCCGATCGGGCTGGTTCCGCGATACAGGCCGCCAATGTGGCGTGGTCGAATGGAGCAGCAGCAGGAAACTTTTCGATAGGGCTTGGAGCTTTTACCCAATACGCTTCGGCTAGTTCCATTAGCGGCAATACCCAGAACGGGCAGTCGGTGGGAAGTGTGATTGGTTACTCGGTTGGCGCCGATGGTGCAATCGAGGCGGTGCTTTCTTCCGGATCCCGACAGACGGTGGGGGTGATCGCGCTGACGGATTTCACTAATCGTGATGGGCTCGATCGGGCTGGTTCCCAAATCTACAAAGATGCGGGGGAAGCGGGCCCGCAGGACCCAGGTGCCCCGGGGAGCTCCTCGCTCGGGCTTCTGAAAGCCGGAGCGCTTGAACTTTCCAACGTAGATCTCTCGTCGGAATTCGTTCAATTGGTGGTGTATCAGCGTGGATATCAGGCAAGTTCTCAAACAATTCAGGCCGTCAATGAACTTCTTCAGGCCACCATCGCGTTGATACGATAAGACAGTGCGTAAATGCTGACGGCGAACTGGTTGCAGGTGGGTAGCCTGCCACCGTATGATGAGAGGGCTATCAAGGAGTCCGCCTCGATACACCAGATTTTTCACCGCAGGTCACCAAATTCGATAGTGCATGGCCGGTCAGTACATCGCCCAAAAGTACAAGATAATTCGCTCCCTCGGAGAGGGGACTTACGGGGAAGTGTACCTTGTCGAGCATGTCGACCTTGGCGTGCATTTCGCCATAAAGCTTCTTAAGGGCACGCTGTCAGATCAGTCAGTGATTGTAGAGCGATTCAAACGCGAAGCTGAAATACTGCTGCGCTTTACCAATCCAGGCTCTACTGCCATTCGCGACTTTGGGCGTACCGATGGCGGCCGTTATTACATGGTCACTGACTTTTGCGAGGGCGCGCTGCTTGAAGATGTCATTGCGCGCAAAGTTTCATTCGGTATTCCGCGCACTCTAAAAATCATGTCGCAGCTTTGTCGAACTCTGCATGCCGCGCACCATGCCAATATTGTGCATCGAGACATTAAATCTTCAAACGTGATGATTGAGGGCCTCACCAGTAATTTCTCAGAGCTGCCCGAGCCTGATTCTGTGGTGGTGAAAGTATTAGACTTTGGAATTGCCAAGTTGCACGAAGAGTTACAGAGCAACCAGAGCAGCACTCAAGAGGGAGTGTCTATTGGCACACCGGTTTACATGTCGCCTGAGCAGGCGGCGGGGGAGGGCGGCCTCGACCACCGAGTAGATCTCTACTCGGCAGGAATCTTGATGTACGAGCTGCTAAGCGGTGACGTGCCGTTTCTTGGTGATACAGTTATTCAGACCCTTCTTCGCCACCTCACTCAGCCTCCTCCGCCGTTTGACCCTGAATTGCAGATTCCGCTTGAGGTCGAGCGCATAGTGATGCGTTCACTCGAGAAGGAGAAAGACCTTCGCTATCAAAGTGGAATTGAATTCGCGGAAGACTGTGAGCAGGCCTACAAGGCTTTGAGTAACCCAGAGACATTTAATACCTCAACGGCCGCCTCTGCGTCTGAGGCAGCTCCTCCAGTAACTACCCTTGAGTCTGGGGTCAAGCAGAGAGTCTTGTGCCTTGATGACAATGAGATGATTCTCGAAATCATGCGCCACTTACTTGAGCGAGAGGGCTTTGAAGTCATCACCTCAAGTAACTTCTCCAATATTCATCAACCGATATTCGACGAAGGGGTGGCCCTAATGCTGTGCGATGTGCAGATGCCAGGGCTGCCTGGGAACAAGATCTGCGCCATGCTTAAACAGGCCAAGCGCGACTTGAAGATCGCACTTTTTTCTAATTTGCCCGACCGAGAGCTAGAAGACTTAGCCAAATCTTCTAGAGCAGACGCCTGGATTAGCAAGAACGCGAAGCCTGAGCATTGGATTCAGGAGGTGCGTAGGCTTGTCGGGAAGTCGAAGTAGGGACCTTAAGTTTTCCAGATCGCGATCTCTTGGAGAATCTATCAGAGAGCACTACCAGCTACACCTACAAGAATTTCGTAGTCACCGCTTTCCAGACGAGATCTTCTCTGTGTGCAAGAGAACACTACGAAATGAGCGCGTGAGTTCTATGTGGATTACGTATTTTCTTCCGCCTATAGCACATCTTTCCACGAGTAAATCATAACAAAAGGGTTCCCCTTTCGGTTCCGCACGTCCGTGCGATCTGCTTCAGCTCTTGGTCAATCAATTGCATATTACTTCCTTCATCGAGGCACTGGCGGTTCGAGAGTGGGCGAGCCGGCAGAGAGAACGAGGTGAGGTGGTATATGATGGTAAGTACGCATAAGAATAAAGCGGCATCGACCAAGAGAGCTAACGGTGAAACAGGCGCCGCTCTTGTAGAGATGGCTCTTACTGTTCCAGTGCTCTTTCTGCTTCTTTCATCGGTTGTCGAGTTCGGCAACATTCTCTCCCACCTCATGTGGGTAACCCAGACAGGCTATAACCTTGCTTCGGTGGCGGGTGAGAGCCCTCGCTCAGCAGCGGATGCGTTGGTAAGCACGCGGCTCAATCAGCTAGTTCAGGCAGAGGAGTTTGAGCGATTCCGTGATCGCATTGAAATATCTGGTGTGGAGCCGATTGAATTCCATGACGGGATGGGCGAGCGTACCGCCATCGTCAGAGTTACGACCAACATCGTGCCGATTATCAATTCGACACTACGTTTTCCGATTACTCTAGAATTTACTGCGTCGCAGCTTCTTCGAAATGAGCAGTACGACCCCAACTACCGAGAGTTTGGACAGCCTCTCCCGAACTTTTTTAATTGTTCGTTTAGTGAAATTGGAGGTGGATCTGCGAACACGGGAGAATGCCTGGCTGCCTGTGATACAGGAGCTAGTATGGGAGCGGAGGCCTGTGCATAGGCACGTGCTCTTTGAGCTAGCCTTGACGGGGTAAGATCGGCTAGTGTTTTTCTTGTGAGATTTCGCAAAGGAGCAAGATTGCCTCGTAGTAGCCATAGCACCGGTGTCTCAGTGCTGGAGGCAGCAATTGGACTCCCGCTGTTTCTTTTCCTCATTCTTGTCATTATCGACTTTAGTCGTTACTTCATGGTCACGGCGGTCCTTAATTTTGCTGCCCAGGACGCAGTTGATTACGCGGTAAAACTTGAACTTGAAATACCTGGGGATGTTGCTAGTTGTGCGACGCCCTGCGCGGTGGGGGCGCCAGCGTGCTGTGGAGAAGCCCCGAATTGTTGCTCAAGGTACCGTGATACCATTCTTACAAACATAGCGACACGTGCTCTGAGTACGGCGAAATCCGTCGTGTCTCTTAACGAAGGCGTGGGGCTAGTGTATCTGCGACAGGTGCGGCACCTGTCTAACAACGGAACGGTAGTCAACTTCGTGAGTATGTATGGTGCGGACAGTGGTCTACAAAGTGATTTGTCTGTTGGAATTCAACGCCCTGGAGAAGCTCTGCTACTTAAGGACAGTCGGGGGGATTGGAGTTCTGTTATTGATCACCCGACCCGACGCTTTGGAACGGGCCCAGGGCTTGGATGGCCGGACCCAGCCTTCGGAGAATCATGGGAGACTGTGCTTGCCGCTAACCCCGTAGTGGTGAGGTTCGAGGGTGTATTCGAGTCGCTACTTCCCATGGTGCCGCAGGTCCCGCTTACTGCGTCGCAGCTCGGTTATCGGCGAGTACCTGTCTACGGTTCGCCGCAGCGTGCGCTGCCCACCGCTACGCCTTCGACAACATCTACCGTGACACCGACTATTACCGCGACTCCCACCAACACGGACGCCCCAACGTCGACCTACACACCTACCCACACTGGCACGGCAACACAGACAGCGACCGTTACCGAAACCCCGACCTCTACGGCAACGGAGACTATTACGGCCACTCCAACGGAAACAGGTACGCCAACCAGCACCGGCACAGCGACAAGCACCGGAACTGCTACGGCAACAGCTACCTCGACTGCGACCTCGACCGAGACGGGTACGCCTACGAGTACGGGAACGGCGACGGCGACTGCTACCGCCACAGCGACTCCTACTGAAACGGTGACACCTACGAATACGGGTACGCCGACCAACACGGGAACCGCTACGGCTACCCCTGCGGCTACCGCCACCGCAACGGAAACCGGGACGCCAACGAGTACCGGCACACCGACGAACACGGGGACTGCAACCGGAACTCCTACCGCTACAGGTACGTCAACGAACACCAGGACAAGGACTCCGACCCGAACGCCAACCAACACTCGGACTGGGACGCCAACTCACACACCTACGGCCACCGCGACCGCCGGGTTTAGTTGTAGTATTTGTCCAAGCGATTTTTTAGCGGGTAATGGACGGCCCTTCGGCTGTTGTCCATCAGAGTGCGAGGACCCCGAGAATCTTTTGGAGCCAGAGTTTGTGCTCTGTTGTACGTGTGGATGTAATCAGGCCAGTTGCTCCAACGGTAACCCGTACTAAGGACATTATGATTTATTGGAAATCCTAAGATGCTCAATCTGTGGAACATGCAGTTCGCTCGACATAGACAACAGCGGCGTGAAAGAGGGGCTTTTTTTGTGCTTCTCGCAGTGTCTCTTTTGGCAGTAATGCTGGTGTTGGCTGTGGTTCTCGCCGTCGGTTACCATACGAACGCGCGTGCAAAGTTCAAGAATATATCAAATTTGGCCAGCCTCGCAGCGGTGGAGGAATTTTTCAGTAACGAGGCGATTACCGATCCCGTAGTGCGAGCCACCAATGCTAAAGCACGGGTGCGTTCAATCATGAGGTCCAATCGACTGCTTGGAGCTGCGAGCTATGCGACCGACTCAGAGGTCTATTTCGCGGACGAGGGGGGCGGCACAGGGAGTATTATTAGGTTTGGTGTATGGCACTCGCGTGAACCTGCAGCTGGGGGTCCCGCTGTCTGTGCTGGGCATTACCCTTGCTTCGAGGAGGTGTCGCCACCAAGTGCCTGGGGGCCGCCAAATGAAGCGCCACTAGTTAATACTGTGAAGATTGAAACCAGGACACAAAGTCCTGTGCTTGCTCCGTTCGGTGCGGTTCTTGGAGAGGGGGTGGGCGAGTTTATGGTTGCGACCTCAGCTACAGCCACGGTGGTGCCGCGCTGTTCGGTTTTTCTTTTGGATGCCTCGCTCTCTACTACCAATGATTCTCATCCGTCGAGGCAAAGAGGCGTGGAGTTGCTCTCTGGCGGGTGTACGAAGTCATCGGCGTCCTTATGTCCCGAATTGCCAGTAGGCACTCCTTTATTTTCCCCGCCGGCCCGTTATCTTTGTCCTCGAAGCCTTTCCCTGTTCGCGTTTAACGATTGGATTTCTTACGATAGAGCTCAGAGTCTTCGCAAAGAGGTTCGGGACACCAATGTGACAGTCAACCCGCTTACGCCGTGTGCGACTGCTACAAGCTGGCTGTACGGGACCAATTCGGTTCAGCCCACCGAAACTCTTGAGGGGCATCTTTGGTGTAATCTAATGCTTGAAACCATTGGGCCACTAGACCCACGACCTTGTGGTGACCACGACAGACCACCAACTTTAATTCGAGAGACAGGCTATCCCAACGGCGCCTCTGGACCTCATGGGCTTTGCTATGAGCGCGAGAGAACGCCCTATGGGGAAATGTTGATCGACAAGTGCAATGATCCGGAGCCGTTGTCTTCCTTCATGCTTGGGTTCAACGCAGGTGTCCGTATGCTCCAGAGTCAGAAGACAGCAGCGGACCGGGTGAGAATGAGTATTTTTCGAGGGGTGGGAGAAATCCATCCGTATCCACCCGATAGCGATGGCCCGAATGACAATCCTGGATTTACATCAGACCCTTCAGCCATGGTTCAACTTACGAATGTGAAAAACAGAGGAACTATCGGTGCACCATATCCAATCGGGAGCACTCCGAGCTACATCGACGCGGAGCTGCACCCAAACTTTGTCGATCAAGGATGGTTTCCGATAATGCAACGAGGAGCGTTGCCCGCAAACATTCCCGAGCAGGGTACAAACATTGTGGACGCACTTGAGCGGGCGATGAATATTCTCTCCGACCCTCAAGAATGTCCGTCAGGCGCCCAGAAGTCGATCATTTTAGCTACCGACGGAGTCTCAACATGTAACTCCGACCTCGATCCAGACTGTGGCACTGCGTATTTATACTATACCTCTGCCGAGCAGCGCTTGATTAACGGTATGAACTCGATCCTGAACCAGCTGCGTGTAAGGAAGATTGCACTCACAACTCTGTTGGCGGGAGGTGAAGTGCAACCGAATATTGTAAGTCGGGAGCGCGTGCCTGGTTCCGGAGAGTTCCTTTCGTTCCGTGACGCGGTTGCACTCGGATATCGTGGCCTTACGGATATGGGAGGCGGAGTGTTTCAAGGAGACTCTTCTGCCGATGATCAGCTTCTCTCCGACTCATCTCCAGTATGCATGGATTCATCCTGCCCCGGGTCTGGTGAACCATTAGCGACCCGGGATCGGTTCGCGTTCATGAATATGAGCGCACGCGATGGAATATTATTCAGGAGGCCCAATGGGGTGATGGCGCACATGAGCATAGAGAGCGGAGGAGTGTTTTGCCCGCTACTGCCAACCGGGGACCCTACTCTGTACTTCGATGATGATGGAGATCCGCAAACGCCAGAGGTGCTGGTGTCTCGAAACCCTGGGGAGATCCTGACAATTTCACCATCATATTTGAAGGCTGGCGAGATTGCCGCTGAATGTGTTCGCCAGACACTCGGCAGTAATCCTTTCGCGCTTGTTGAAGAGTGATGGGATATGTTGAATTATATCAAGTAATTAGAACACAGCCATGATTTGAGGTATCATCCGCTTTCTTCGTTCTTTCAACTATGTATCTGGTAGACGAGTAATTCATTGCTTTCGGATTGGATGTCTGAGTCGCGAACATCGAATCCGAAGGCGAGCATATGTAAAGGATTTGGTTGTGGTGTGAGTTCTCCCGCATTTGATGCGGAGAGAGCTCACCCTGCAACTCCGAGGTTTTCTGTCGATCGTGTCGACGGAATTGGAGTGCGCCTACCCTCACACCGAGGGAGAGGAGCGAATCCATGTCGCGTTACATGCTTTGTCTCGCGTTTCTTCTCGTCGTGGTCGTCCGCCCCGTCTTCGGTCAGAATGTCGTTCACGATCACCGCCCGTCCTCCACTTGGACTGGTGGGTCGCCCGGCTTCGGCTTCGATAAGCCTCATAAAAAAGGTTACCAAAGAGAAGCTGTTTGAGTGGTTGAAGCCTCATAATTCCAGTTACCGAACTTTTATAAGGTTCTGGAAATATGAGAGAAATAGTAGGTTTTGACGAGTTAAAGCACCGCTACTT
>JBGSMV010000009.1:0-68688 GCA_041739995.1 Bdellovibrionota bacterium | reverse complement strand
AGTGGAGCTCACTTATCAGCGTCTCCCTGGCTATGAGCACCTGTCTCAGAGGGAGTATGCGCTTCTTATGGGGCAGAAGCTCGAATCTAGGCGCCAGGAAGTGGTTAAGGAGCGCTATGCCAAGGGCCTTGGGTTCGCGGGCAAGGAAGCACTTCTAAAAACCAGAAGAGGTGTAGTGCCTCGGGTCACGAAGACCAGTACTGCAGAGTCTCATCGTCCACGAGTTCTGTCAGTTTGCAACAAAAGACGCGCAGAGTGTCGTCAGTGGTACTTCAACTTGTATTTTCTCTACAAGGACTGCTCTCGGCGCTACCGCCAGGGAGAGCCTAATGTCGCCTTTCCCTCAGGCACTTATCCGCCAGCGCTGCCGGTGGCGGCTTAGAGATTACCCAAAAATGAATCGCATCTGCATACGGGACACTCAATGTGTATTCGGTGGTTGAAATTTCCGCTCGGAGTAGTTCGTGATTGAGCTTATATGATTATTTCGAGCGCGCAGCAGGGGTAATTCCCTCATCACACGACCGGCTAGCGCTATGCTTGCTGACGTAAATTCACAATGCGCTGCCTGCCGCGCATGCACCACCACAAGTTCTCTGAGAGAAAGGCGGGGCCTCAGCTGCCGCGAAGGACGCAAGCACAAATAAGCTAAGCGCCGCAAAGCACACTGCCATATAGAGAGAGGTCCACCTACTCGATCTTTGAAGCTTCCTCTGAGGCATAACTAAATCGCTCCTATGCTTAAGTCCCTCACGCCTAGAACACTCTGGAATGAGGGGTTGCTACCGTGCAGGGTCAGTGACCGCACAGCACCATCGCTTTAATACCACGAGATCATACCCCCTTCCTCGCAGATCTCCAGAGATCGTTAAAATATTCACGACGGTTATCAGCAAGAGCGCTTGAGGCTATAAGAAACGAACTCCGATATCCTCCCACGGGACGATAATCATTCGATCTCGACAAATGCTGGAGAGTCTGGGAACCCCCTGTCAATTCAATCGGAAAGCCCACGAAACTCATTCGCCAAAATACCGACAATCAGGAGCATGACAAAGAACCGTTATTTTCGATTTTCTATCAACGCCTTCGCCATTCTTCTGATGGCCCAGTGCCTTCGACCTCTAGTTGAAGACCGCATGATGCGGCCTTCTGCCATGATTCGATTCCCAAGATTTTGTAGCGAACCAGAGGCGTGCTTCGCACTTGGGCATAAACTTCCATTACGCGAAGCCGACCACTACTCTCTACAACTGGTGAAGGGAGTGAGCGAAGAAATCGCAGCGGCGATTAAGGAACATCAACGAGAAATCTGTATCAGGGCACGCCACTCTCAGACTAGGAAATCCTTGGAGGCTTACCTACCTATCAAAGGGGTGGGCGAAAAGCTAGCCAAACGGCTCGATGCCCTCTTTGCTATTTCGCCATCTTCCTTCTGTGAATAGCCTCACTCCTGAACCTGAGCAAAACACCGAGATGCCAAAATCTTCTGTCACACACTGTGCTCCGACCACTAGGTAGATCTGCCCGCCAACAGTTTGAGCTCCTCTGGAGCTAAAACAAGGGTGCAGACGGTGCGCATCCATTGCACAGCCGAAAAGAGCCCAAGTTCCTCCTACGTGGGGGTGCCAAAAAGTGCCAAAGGCGGTGACGAAATTCGGCGCTCAAGCGCATCAATGAGTTAGTTCAGTCAAAGCTTGTCACGCTGATTGGCACGCCGGTTGCTTTTGGTAGTCAACAGTAGCGAACTGTGCTCTTCAATACAGAGGGGCCGGTTACTGTAATTAGCATTCTCAATGAGTTCTTCATTCGCGGTGATGGGTAGCTTGCCTCTCACTTAAGTAGGGAAGTCGAAGTACGGAGCATCTATGTCATCACGCAGCTCAAATACCACCGCCTTTGATATGGTACGAGACATTCTACTCACGCCGATTCCCCTGCCCTCGTTTGGCAGGCCTGCCAGAAGGTCTGGCACACGCCGTCCGGCGGTTCGTCGCAAAGCCAGTTCAAGTGAAGCGGCAGCAAGAGATTTTCATTTATCCGGGCCACTCGAACGAGGCGCTCAGACCAAGTATGCGGTCGGCGGACAAGATCTTATCATCAATGAGAACACCTGGATTTTTGGAGAATTCCGCCTTGGGGCAGTCGCAATCGTACGCGGCGAAAGGGTCGGCGCCCAAAATTTTGCGAAGAAAATATCAATTGCCTGAGGAGTGCGCTTGGCTCCCTATCGGCGAATCGATAATCCCGAAAAAGATTTTAACACGGAGGTCGCGGTGGCCACGGAGGCATATTCTTCTCCGCATCGGTAAAACTCAAGCATTCCTCAGACCGGAATCTCGAGACTAGACTCGATGCGATCCGGTCTCATCGCGATGCTTGGTCAAATACGGCATGAAGGGTGTTCCACCGGTTCCCACAGCGTTCGGGTTCGTCACGCTCTTTTGTGCCTGAAGGTGAATATACTGTGCGGCATACTGCAAATGAAGTCCGCGAAATTTCTCTAGCCACGTCACGCACGCATTATAGTGATCTCGTAATCCCTGGTTCGAATCCTTCTCACGAATGACCGCCGGTCGCACCGATGGGCCAGACTCAAGTCTTCGCACAAAAGCACGATGCTTTGGCGGCATATAATCTTGCATTTCTAATAAGTACGGACGAAGGGGATCGTTCTGATGTGCGATGCCAAGCACCGCATCAATCGCTGGAACTAT
Source organism: Bdellovibrionota bacterium (assembly GCA_041739995.1). Classification (GTDB taxonomy): domain Bacteria; phylum Bdellovibrionota_C; class UBA2361; order UBA2361; family JBGSMV01; genus JBGSMV01. Next base: position 65,971 of record JBGSMV010000009.1, on the reverse strand, counting down.
GGAACTCTGCGCACCTGTTTCCCCCCGAAACTGTTGTGGCATTCCACCAAAAGAGGAGACCCCTTCATACAATAAGCCCTTGGTAAGCACCGGATGGTTCTTCCAGCCATGAATGTAAGGACGAACCCGGTGGTAATAGATATAAGGGTCACAAAGCTCTGGCATGCGCTCAAGCGTTGCATGCGCACTGGCAAGCGACGCCTCAATCTTCATAAGAGCTTTCTCGATACCGGCTACATCATCCGCCGAAGCCGCATTCACTGCCTCAGCAGCTCCTTGCATCGCCTCAGCACAACGCATCTCAATTTCAACATGCACTAACACAAACCATTCTTCGTCGGCGCCGCCCCAGAAATTCACTAACAGGCCGATATTACCCAGCTCAACCGGCTTTGCTGCATCGAGCCGCCGCCAGTTATGCAGCGCGTATGAGGCATATGAAAGTATTGGTGGGCGCCCAAGACGCTCAGCGACTTTAGCCCATGGCACCGCAAGCGACGGAGGGATCTTATGTGCCGGAGAATCCCCGAACCAAACATACGAATGCCCAAGGTAAGACAGCACCACCATGGCGCGCTCAAGCTCGGCATCGCTCTGTAGTCCTGCTACATCAAGCAACGGCATACGATCAATATACTCACGGGTCTTTGTGGAAACCAAAAGCTTCGGCAACTGCGCTGCCACCTCATCCCAAACCGAATAGGCAGCTGGCAGACAGAGCAGAGGATCTTTCTCCGGAAGAAATCCCCGCGTGGCACTTACCGCGAAGTCACTAAGCTGAATTTTTTGCGCTGAGCTACTCATGAGGATCCTCCGGTAGATATTTACGAGATTGAACGACTTGCTGAGTTAGTACTTACTGCTTTCTACACGCTTCGGGCCTCGGCAATTCACCCGAAATCTTCAAGCGACTTCCCACTCCGATACCGCTTCGCGCCGCCGCACCTGCATTCAGCTCAACTACGTATTGACTCGGCTTCTCAACCGCACGCGGCGAACGATTCAGAGGAGGAACCTCGGGGAGCACTCCGACCACTTCAAAATTGCGGTCAAGAAACACCATGTCGAGAGATAAGAGCGTATTCACCATCCAAAAACTTTGAATTGTCTGCTCAGGGAAGAGAAACAACATCGCTCGATTGTCAGGAAAATCCTCCTTACGCCGAAACATCAGCCCCTCTTGCCGACCGGCGCAAGTGTGCCGAATTTCGAACTGATAGGTCGATGAGACTCTGCCCGAAGACAACTCGAACGTTCCCGCTGTAAGCGAGGGGCGCGTTTGGTTCCAGATGTAGAATCCAGAAACCATCGCCAACAAGATGACGGCTGACACTATCCAGATGATTTGCTTAATGAGCCTCGGGCGCGCCTTCGCGTTTGTTCCCATGAATCCCCCTCTCCTTAGGTCATATCTAAGCGTTACCAGATGGCTCTCGAGCCCCTGCACAACACCGTTACAAGACAATCAGTCTAGGCCAAGGATGGTAGCGAAAACAGATAGAACAGTCATTCAATTAGCTCGAAAGCCATGAATACTCCTGACACCCAGGCGTCTTGATCCCAGAACGATTGAATACGGAACTCTGAGGATGCCTTGGCGTTCATTCAGGGCCAGTGCTGATTAAATCGTGTTTTTAAATGATGCATTCAGGAGGCAAACCAACCATGGAAGTATTTGTCAGAGCCGCCCATAACCTTGGTTCAGAGGCACTTAGAGGCCACATCGAGCAGCGTTTTCGGTCGGTGCTCGCTCGCCTCGCAAGCTCGATTAGAAGAGTTGAGGTACGTGTTGACGACGTGAACGGCCCACGCGGCGGTCCTGATAAGGAATGCTCGGCCCTAGTAGCCATTAAAGGCGAACAACCACTGAATTTTAAGGTAAATGCTGGCGACGCCTACCACGCGGTCGACCTGCTTGCGTCACTCGTGAAGCACTCTCTTGTTCGACACCGCAAGGCCACTCAGAGCAAGCGCCGTCGGCAACCGCGCTTTGCAGTGGAAGCCGCAGGATAACGAACAGTGATAACAGGAACAGCGATAACAGGAACAGCGCGGTGAGCTCGACACGTGCTGCTGCGTGCCCTGGCGAGTCTTGGAGTTATTTGCCAAAAATTTCGTAGCGTGGGCGAGTGAGGTTCAATCGAAAATCAAGAAATTAAAGTTCTGGAATTAAGGGATCAAATAAAGAGCGGGGAGGTCTGCACTACAACCCTTACGCCTTCGCGCCCTTCACCGCCTCCACTAGCTCTGGAACGGCCGTAAACAAATCTGCGACGAGGCCAAAGTCAGCAACCTCAAAAATAGGTGCATCAGGATCCTTGTTGATGGCAACAATAACTTTAGAATCCTTCATTCCTGCCAAGTGCTGAATGGCCCCAGAAATTCCCACTGCCACATAAAGGTTAGGGGCGACCACTTTCCCAGTCTGCCCCACCTGCCAATCGTTAGGTGCGTATCCGGAATCAACCGCCGCACGCGAAGCGCCTACTGCCGCTCCGAACACATCTGCCAATGGAAAAATAAATTTCTCGAAGTTCTCGCCTGATGCGAGCGCACGCCCGCCGCTCACTACCACTTCGGCATCCCCAAGTTCTGGTCGTCCGCCACCAGAGATTTCATAACTCACTATTTCTCCCGCAATCGCCGTCGCGGAGAAGGTTACTGATAGCGCTTCCAGGGCACCCGCGCTACCACCCGGAGCAGCAGGAGTGAAAGCAGTAGCGCGAACCGTAACCACTCGGTTCGGCTGGGACACCTCAACGTCTGCAAGCACATTTCCGGCATACATTGGTCGCTTGATTGTTCCGTCACTGTTGACGGCAATAATGTCTGAGAGCTGGACCGCGTCGAGCTTGGCAGCGACTCGCGGGAAGCAATCTTTACCGGAACTGCTCGCGGGCCCCACTACTGTGGTGGCACCAACCTGTTTGACTGCTGCCACAATCGCTTCGGCATATGGCACCGCACGATACTGAGCGAGCGCTGCGTCGTCGCACGAAAGCACGCGACTTACTCCATACTTGGTTGCGTCCTGAGCTGCAGCAGAAGCGCCAGCGCCTAAACACACTCCACAAACATCCGAGAGTCCCCAGGCAGTTTTGAGTTGCTTGGCCGCTTCGAGGGCGACAAGACTCGCTTTTAGAATTTTCCCGTCACTCTGCTGCAGAAATACTAATATCGAACCCATTTCATATCCTTTCAAGATCCAACAAACCAATTCAGGGGCGCTGCCCTTCTTTCATCGAGCACGCCTAGATGACTTTCGCTTCACGCTGGAGTGCTTCTACAAGGGCCGCCACACTCTCAACCTTCCGCCCGCCAGAACGCGCGGTAGGGGCGGTCATGCGCTTCACAGTCACTAGTGGCTTAGGTTCAACGCCGAGCTGATCTATTGGAATTTCTTCCAATGGCTTTTTCTTGGCTTTCATAATGCCAGGAAGAGGTGCATAGCGCGGTTCATTGAGACGCAAATCGGTAGAAATTACACAAGGAAGCGGTACTCGTAGAACCTCAAGTCCTCCGTCGATTTCGCGCGTCACCACAACCGCTGAATCTTCGAGCACAACTTTTGATGCGAAGCAGGCCTGCGCAAGACCAAGCCGTTCTGCAATCAACTGAGCGGTTTGTCCCGCATCAGAATCAATCGCTTGCTTGCCCATGATAATTAATCCGAACTCTTCACGCTTGTAGAGCGCCGCGAGTGCGCGCGAGGCAAGATCCGAATCTAATGGTCCGTCGTAGGTGGCCAGCATGCCGCGATCGGCACCCATCGCCATGGCGTAACGTAATTGAGCTGCGGTATCTGATGGACCTACACACGCCACAACAACTTCAGTGGCTTTACCTGCCTCTTTGAGGCGTAGTGCTTCTTCAACCGCGATCTCGTCGAAGGGATTTACTATCCACTTCACACCATCAGTGATGATTCCAGAGCCGTCGGGCTTGACCCGAACCTTGGCCTGGTAGTCAGGAACTCTCTTAAGAGGAACGAATATTTTCATACCCTTAAGGTACTGGATTAGGCCTGTGGCGCAATCAGCAGTCGCCGGGTGTCTCAATCGGTCGGTTTCAGTCGGAAATAGATTTAATTACTTGAACTCACTCACTTATTTATTTGAGTGCTTTACCCTATCTCGGTAGCTTTGGTCCGTTTGCCGCAAGAACACGCCAGAGGAAACTTTCGCCTCTATTTTCCGAATGGATTTCGCGCCTACACGGGCGGCCAAGTAGGAAGAGTAAGAAGACAGGAGTGCTGAGGACATGGTGACTAAAAGACCCCGAGCTTCAAGAAATACCTCACGCGGAATCTCAATGCTTGAGTTTGCGCTCACGCTTCCCCTCTTACTTTTCACGACTTTAGCCACCGTAGACATCACCGCCGTGCTACAAGCGCGCTCCGGTATGCAACAAGCAGCCACCACTGCCCTGCGCTGCGTGTATCCTGTTGACGGTGTCTGCACCGCCGTTCGAGGAGACGAACGAGAACGTTTCTATGAATTTTTTTCGTTGCCCGACTCTGATGATGGCTTCATCTTTTCACGCGAAGACTTCTCTGGAAGAGCAACGTTCTTTCGCGCACCAAGGCGAGAGCTAGGTGATTTTAGAGCGCCGCGTCTAGGCTCAGCTTTCTTCGACTTCGACCAAGCCTCCTACCGAGTCAGCGGTACGATCCCGCGCATGATGGTCGAGTACCGAGAGCTTGAAGTCCTTGGCACCGTACCCCAAATATATGGCAGCGACCCGCGTAATCCAGGTTTTCGTTTCTCGGGCAACGGTTTAGGAAACTTTCCTCAATCTCCCAGTTCAAGTAACCCACTGAACCAACGGGTACAGATCGCGGCTCAGGTCTCTGGCTCAGGCACTTCGCTTAGTCTTGGCGCATCTCAAAATGAAACCAACTGGAGAACTGCTTTCACCATTGAACTCCCGCGCCCACAACCAAGATCTCTCTGCGTAGAGGAGGACTGCGATCAACTCACCGGAAACGCCGCGAACGTAGTCTTCCATCTTAAAGGTACTGGCAGCTCTTCCGCTGACAATGGCTGCGGCAGTGTGGAACTACGCATCAGCAGTGGCTCGGGCAGCACTAATGGACTCGGCGGCCAGGAGCTTCGCTTGAATTCTCAGTCAATGTCCCGCAACTTTTACCCGCGCGGAGTATCACCATCACCACATGATGTGGACCCATCCCTCGGTGGGCATGGCGAATGGGCGCACGGTCGCTTGGAGCTGAGCTATGACCAGCAGCACCGCGTAGAAGTGCGCCTGCTACGCGACCAAGATGCAGGCTGCAACGCTCAATCAACTATTGGCTGGGCCGCCACTGACCTGGATGTCTACACTCCGGTGTTCAATCACAAAGAAAATCGAGAGACGGCCTGTACCCAAGTCCTGTCCAATAACGGGACTACCGAATGCGTCCCCGAACGCCGAGCGGTGCGCCCAGAATATTTTGTTGGGGAACCACGAGTAAGCCCAGAATCAACGCTGTCGATAGACCAGGTTATCCCGAGTGCCTACTCGTCCTCTCACGCCCTGTTCCTCGCACTGCAAGAACATCTCGGCAGCGGGGTCGTCGGACCAAATCAAGTGGCCTCCTTTGGTGCAAATCTCGCCACCGAGTTCGTCTCGCCTGTCGCCCCTCGAACCTTTTCACACGCGTGCCCACAAAACACCGGCGTCGATGAATTGCCAGACTTTGTTCCCGGTCGCACACCAGCATACGCAATTCAGAATTCCTCACGTGCCACTCAGGTCTGCCCAGCGACTCCAGCCAACGTGGCGAGCGCGGCGGCAGCAATTCCCTTCCAACCGATTCTGTCTAATGTGCGCTGGTCTGAAACTGGCCCCACCGCCGTCTCCCACCCTGCCGTGACATGGGTAAAATCAGATTGCACCGTTCAAGCTCCTGTCTTCGATGCACTCCCCGCTGCGCTGCGTGAGTACCCAAGAGGCAAACTCACTTGGTCCGACGTTGCTGCAAATCCTAGCTTCGAAATAGTCACTACCGGCAGAGAGTCGGTTGGGAACCCGAGCGAGGACCCAAACGATCCAGAGTTTCTCAAACGCACTGACCCACGCTACAGCTGCAACGACTTAGCGATCGGGAGCTTCAGCTACGATGATGCCAACCAGAGAGTGGGAAGAGATTCGCTCTTCGTAGGCATCCACGACAATCTCGACGCTTGCGATCGCGGAGCTCTGCTTCGCGAAGCGGCGGAATCTACTAACAACATTCCCGCGGGGATTCGTTTGCTGCCTGACATGTTCTTTACTCCCGGACGACCACGCCCCGTAAGGCGCATCGAATCAGACGATGAACCTCTCAACAGCTGCACGGCCTATCAGATTCGTGAGGGACAGACGCAAGGTCTTGGTGATCGTGTTCCGGGAGGACCGTTTCTTGAAGGCGTGCTTCCGTTAGCCTGCCAAGGTCAAGCGCGCTGTCGGCGTTTATTCTCGCACTTTGGTGATGGAGAAGCAGGGACGACTGAAATTCTTGCAGACCGGGCGGAAGCGCTTGGTCGAGAAGAGCTCTATGCCGCTGTTCCTTGGCTGGCACGAACCTGCGATTCAACTCGCTGCGGTGAAATAGAAGTCGTGCCTGATTCGCCAGCGCCCGGCACTATAACCGCAATTGCGCGCGCCAAGGTGCCCCTGACCTCACTGTTGGGAGGCTCTATCACTCTCGAACACAAACACCGAGAGCGCCTTGAAACAGAGATTCTAGTGGGTGGTCATTCCTGAGTCTGGCGAGCCTGAAACTCCGTCGAAACGTCCCTCTCCTCTCCGCGGCCTCCGCTCCTCCGCATTAATATTACTCTGCTTGGGTGATTTTCTCATCGCTGTCCAGGAGTTGTTGTGTGCGACTGTGGGCTCAACCAAATCAAGTACAACACTTCAACCCACCGAACTCTCTCTAAAATTCGTTTAATCTCCTTTCCATATCGTAACTCGGTTTAGTGTTGTAAAGTTGCGTGGCATGGAAGACTCTGACCTTGACCGAATATTAGAGCCTGAGCAGGCACGCGCTGCGCTCTCCCACTTGATTGGACAAGATGCCCCAATTCCCGCATCAGGGGTTGCGAGATCCAGTCGAACTACCCTTACCGAACTATTCACGATCCTTTCTGAACTCACGCTCGGGGGGTATGTGGTGCTACACCCGGAAATAGCCATCGGCAGAGAAGTGGGCTTGAGCATAAGTCAGGAACGAGGCCATGCGGATCAACTGATGAAGGCTCTGAATCGAATTGAAATGAGATTTATCGCAGAGCGCGCTTCAAGCTATAATGTTGAAGCCGCCAGCAAATTATTGGCGATTGATGACTTAGCAGATGCGGTAATGGTTGCCCGTGAGCAGGTACGCAAGCGTGCGAATTTTCTCTGAACTCAAAAGACTGGTTAACCATCTTCGTCCATGGCCTGACTGCTGGGCACTGTGCGGAGGAGTTGTAGCGTCAGTTTATCGAGATACCCCGCGGTATACTGGAGACATCGATGTTGCAATCATCAACCACGGCCAAACCCCTGCCAGCACCATTGCGGAATCAGTTATTAGAGAACTTGGGCTTGAGCCGAACATGGGCTTTGTCCCGGATCCAAGGGGAGGCCCAGATCAGAAAAATGCCCTTGTCTGCGGTCGTGGCACACACGACGAGCGATTCATCGGGGTGGATTTTCTATTGCCCGTGTTTCCATGGGTAGAAAAAGGAGTTCACCGCGCACAAGCAAATCTCATTGACTACGGTTTTGCGCAGGTACCAACACTAACCATAGAGGATCTGATGCTCGCAAAACTGAATGCATTGCAGTGTATTGAGCCACGTCCGCAAGATAGTGATGATATCCGATCGATGATGCGCTCTGGCCTACCCATTGACTATCCCTACATCACTCGCGAAGCTCGCGCCCTAGCAATTACGGTACCAGAGTGGTTTGGGCAGGGTACAAAATAGCGCGCACTGTAAATACGCTCCACTTGTGTCCGCCGGGGATAGCCCTCAACCTATCGCAAGAGATTCACTGTATAAAATTCGAGAGATTTTGTGTTCTTCTCGCATGAACTAGGTAACTACAATTTCGGTTAGAGGCGGTCTGAGAAGTTGTTTGCGCGCCTCGGAACACAGTGCGGCAAGATCAGGATGGGTTTCACTTAAACGCGCCATCTGTCCCAAATGTTCGGCCGTTTGCATGATAAGCCGCGAAGCGTCACCCTCGGCAACACCAGCCAATCGAAGAAAACTCGAGTACTCAATCCAACTCTCAGAACTTAGCCAACTCAAAACAGAAAGCGCTGCTTCTGGCATGACTTTGATTTCAGAATTCGGTGCCTTCGCAAAGGCACCGCGCACCCGCTCCACTACCGCATTCATCTTGGCATAGAGCTCTTTCTTGATGGGGTTCTTGGCAATGGAAAGATAAGTGCGATGTGGGTCACCAGATATTGAGGCTACCAGCGCGACAAGCTCTTCAAGTTGAAGATCGACGAACATGAACTCTGAGATCGCTTCACTAAGTTCAAGCACTAAGTTCGTACAAATCGATGCCGACCAAGCGCCTTTCTCAGTAAGCTTGCCATCTTGCACGTGACCGAGGCGCCCCAAGCCGTCGAGCATCAGCTGCAAAGTAACGGCCTGTCTGGTCTCAACCTCTTCGGCTTCTCGCACCCATCGACGCGCACGCTTCTCGGCCTTCTTATCTTGAGTGGAGTCCTTGCTCTTATCTTTCGCTGAGAGCTCTTCCTGCAGTTGCCCAGCCTCTGTACGCATTCGGTCCGCTTCGCGTCGATCGATAAAAGCAGCTAAACTGCGTTGCACGGTAAACAGCAAATCATCAACGTTTCGGTATTTTAGCAGATTCAGCACGGTGGACGGTGACGCAAAGTAAGCTGAACGCAGCGGCTCGGGTGGACGCTTCGAAACATCGAGCAACACTCGCGCGTCCGAAAATGCTCCTGGTGCGATCAAACAAAAGCCCACCGCATCTTTGCCGCGTCGTCCCGCCCTACCAGACATTTGCTGGAACTCGGCAGAGGTTAGAGTATTAAATCCTTCATTGCCGCGCTTGCTATGTGCGGTAATGACCACTGAGCGCGCAGGAAAATCAACTCCGGCCGCAACTGTCCCCGTGGCAATTAGAAGTCGCAGGGCTCCGCGCGACATGAGTTCTTCAAGCAACAATCGCCACAGCAGCAGCTGCCCGGCATGATGGGCGCCGCAGCCAGTTTGCACCAAAGCTGGATACTGCTCGTGGTGGAGCACCACGTCACGGTCGAGCTGATATTTTTTGACGATTTCGTTTACTTCGTTCTCAAGCGCATGCTGCTTATTCGCATCAAGCAACAATCGCCTCGAGCGACTTATTGCAACAATGTCGGCATCACACTGTTTTCTTGCAGTTCGAAACAAAATCGCCGGCAACAAGTCGTCGTGCTCAAGTTGCGGCAACATTAAAGTGACTGGGTACTCGCGTAGCATTAGCGACTCCCCTTCGATCGCCCACGCGAGCCACCGGAGGGTCCTCTCGAACGCCCTCCACGATCTTGACCACCGCGAGATCGGTTACCTTGAGAACGCCCACCACCACGATGAGATCCGCCGCCACCTCGGCCACCACCGCCGCGTCCACGACGATCGGAGGAATCCATATCAGATGAGCGATAAAAACTTGCGACTTCTCGAAACATCTTTCCATCGCTGTCAGACAGTGGAAGCACTCCGCCATCGGGATGCAAGAATCCAAAGCGAAGTTCGACCGGCCGTCCGATCTTTACAATCACTCGGCAAGGTCTTTGACGTACGTCCTCTAGCCACGCCTTGATTTCATCAGCATTTGAGATCGAGGCTGAAAGCATCAAGAGCGCCGAAGAGCGCGGAGTAAGAATGATGCTCTCTTCCCAGACCGGTCCGCGCTGCGGATCGGCGATAAAATGGACTTCATCTAGAATCACCAACGAGAATCGCTCCGAGCCACGATAGAGCTCGTTGCGGTAGATTTCGGTTGTTGCCACCACGATATCGGCATCGCCTTCAATCTTTCGATCCCCTGTAAGAATCCCCACGCGGTGCGCTGGCTCAAAGCGTTTCTTCAGATCAAGGTACTTTGTGTTCGACAGAGCCTTCAGTGGAGTGGTGTAAATGGACCTGGCCTTCTGCATGAGCGCAGCCTTGATGGCCTCAAGCGCAATGAACGTTTTGCCTGAGCCTGTTGGTGCAACTACTAGAGTATCAACGCCCGCGGTGACACTCTCAATCGCTTCGCGTTGAAAGTCATCGATTACAAAATCTGATGCGGGGGGAACGCCAAGGCCCTTCAAAAGCTGGGCGCGCGCTGCTTCAATCTCTGCGTGTCGACTCATGCCAGCTCGAATCGGCAAGAGACGAACTTTCGTAGCAGCTCATCTGCTGAGCGTTTTAGTTCATCCATAGTTCCAGCGAAGGTCACTCGTCCATTGAAGAGCGCGTAAACCTTCTCCACGACTGGGAGCAAGCGACGCAAGTCTTGGCTGACCAAAATTACGGTCGGACGATATTCGTTATGTAGTTCCACAATCAAATTCATAATTACACTACTCGCTACCGGATCTAATCCGGCAGTGGGGTCGTCAAGCAACACGTACTTCGGACGCGCCACAAGCGCTCTCGCCAACGAAACCCTCTTACGCATACCCCCGCTCAGTTGGGCAGGGAACTTGTGACTGGCTTGAAGCAACCCGACTCTTTTCAGAATTTCGGAAACTTGCTGATGTACGACTTCGCGGGTTTCTCTCGGGAGAGAGGCACAGGGAAGACGCCCCGCCACCAGTGGGAAGGCCACATTCTCATACACGGAGAGAGAGTCAAATAGGGCGCCCTCTTGAAACATGAGCGCAAGAGACTCATGTGGCTCAGGATGCTCCTGGTGCTCGTCGAAGGTCTCACCGTCTAGCACCACTTTGCCAGAATGTGGGCGATATATGCCGCCAAGGATCTTAAGCAGGACACTTTTACCCGACCCTCCGGGCCCAATCATCCCATTCAGGGAACCGGTAGCAACGGAAAAGCTGATATCATCTAAAACAACCCTCGATCCAAAACTACGAGATACCCGCTCAACGCTTAACATGCACCACTCGCCTTACCGACTCTTTCCAGCCCTACAACGTCCGGCTTCATTCTATACAGCCTTAAACTGGCATGCCTTCTGAGGGTGCGCCATCTTTGTTCATTTCGCCCTCGAATACAGGCGCCTCATGGCGCCGCGATTCCCTGGTTGGCGGGCTATAAGTCCCTGCTCGTAATGCGCGCAACAGCTCAGCCTGAGCTTCAAAATTCTGGGCGAGCAACAGCTCCTTGCGCCACGGAAGGCCTCTCAGCATCTGAGACCCGAGCTGTTTAATCTTCCCTACCCGTACCTTACTCGGGAATTCCTCGCTCAAAAGCTCTGCGTAGCGACTCATGATGGAGATGGCGCGCCCTTCATCTTCACGCGCGCGCCATTTCTTTCCGGTATGAATCTCAGTGAATACCAGCGGGTTCATCAGCGCGCCGCGCCCAATCATCACTCCTGCAAGTGAGCGATTTGAGGCTGGCGCCGTTTCACTATGAGGAATCTGTGCATCACGAAACATTCGTGCGCGATACGTCTCCAAGTCGACCACGTCTCCGCTGCCAAGCACAGGGATAGACACCGAGTCTCTCACCTTCCAGACGACATCCCAATCGGCGTCGCCACGATACATCTGTGTGCGCGTCCTGCCATGGATAGCAATGCCATCCAATCCTGAGTCTTCGCACAAACGCGCTATGTCGTGACAGTTTACCGAGTGAACATCCCATCCACTTCGCATTTTTAGAGTCAGTGGCAGAGTTACCACTGCTCGAACACCTTCGATTACTTTGGCAAGGTGCTCAGGCTGCCGCATCAATTCACAGCCTCCGCCCTTTCGCACTACTTTAGGAGCGGGACAGCCGCAGTTAATATCAATCGCATCAGCGCCTGCATCCTGGGCCATCAAAGCCGCATCGCGCATGCGCTGAGGATCATATCCGAAAATTTGTATCGCTACGGGCCTCTCAGACTCTTCAAAGCGCATCATGTCGAGGCTTCTTCGTACCTGCCGCGTGAGCGCTTCGCAGGAAATAAACTCAGTCATGACGAGCCCCAAAGCACCGGGGTTGAGCTCTCGAATAAGTCGACGAAACGACATGCAGGTCACGCCGCTCATAGGCGCCAGCACTAGGCCTGGATTAACCTGTAGCTTCTTAAGCTGATAGCCTGCACTTGTCGGCACTGGACTCGTCGCCCGTTCAGTATTTACTGCCAAATCAGACTGCACTTGTGGCTCCGGGTTCTCGCTCAAGGTGGGAAATTCGTCACTAAGGCCCGACTAAGAGGGCACCAATTAAACTGGCCTGATTCTACCGGGCGTCTGGTTCTTGGTCAAAATACGACGGATTTAGACGGTGCCCCCCGGTCAAAGCACTCCCGCACCGTCTTGGCGAGGTCTTCGATGGTAAATGGCTTTTGAATGAACCCCAGGCCACCTGAATCAAGCACGCTGCGAACGGCCTCTTGAGAGGCAAAACCGCTAATCAAAAGTACTCGCACTTTCGCATCGAGCTCTTTGAGGCGCATGAAAACCTTCTCTCCTGGAAGCTGCGGCATCAACATGTCCAAAATCACAAGCTCAAAGGGAGTGGCCGCCTGTTCATAAAGCTCAAGTGCCTCCACCCCAGAAGCCGCTACTTCCACCGCATAGCCAAGATGCTGCAAACTCAGCGCAAGCACGTTTCGCACTGAGTATTCATCATCAACAATAAGGATCTTTTCTTTTCCTTTGGGGATCTCTCCGACCCCAGTCTCCTCTGCTCGAGCATCAGCGGGGGCCTGCACCAAAGGAAAGAAAACCTCGATAAGAGTGCCGACATTGACTTCAGACTGCACCGCAATGGCGCCTCCAAGCTCTCTGACGATCGCCGCTACGGTTGAGAGTCCAAGACCGGTACCTTTGCCACGTTTGGTGGTAAAGTATGGTTCAAACATGCGATCCATGACTTCCTGAGGCATGCCTTGTCCATTGTCCTGAACTCGGAGCACCGAGTAGCAAGAGCATGCCAGCTCCTTGGTCCCAAACAGCCCCTCCAATCGCTTCAGGTCACCACAGCTCCCAATGTCGATTTTTATATCGCCTTCCTCACCCAGGGCATCACGAGCATTCACTGCAAGATTCACGATCACCTGCGCGAGTCGTCCCTCGCTCCCAAGCAACACCATGCGCGACTCAGGAGCGATAAACTCAAGTCGACACAGCGGAGATATAGAACCTCGTAGAAGTCCCACCATGCGTGCCACGAGATCGCCAAAGTCGACTTCGACTGACTCTTCGGTGGTGTCGAGCTTTGAGAAGTTAAGAATCTGTTGCGAAAGGGCCGTGGCCTTACGTGCTCCCTCATGAATGGCCTTTAAAGAATCGAGATGCGGCCCACTGGTGGGCAATATGGTCTTCAAGAACGCCAGGTGCCCGAGTATGCCGGTCAGTACATTATTGAAATCATGGGCCACGCCGCCAGCCAGCATGCCGAGAGTCTCAAGGCGCTGCGCATGGAACACGGACATGGCATCATTAGAGGAAGAGCCTGCCATTACCCGAACGAGGGTAAATCCATCTTCTAGCGGATAGAGCGCCAATTTAACGGAGTAAGAGTCCTTGCTGTTCAGAATCCACTGACAGCGTAGTTCTTCCTTGCGAAGATCTGCCGTGCCTAAATCTTGCCAAAACCGATCGACAGAAACATTAGGGTCTCCCGACTCGGCCTGTCGACCGACGGGAAAGAATGAGAAGAAAGCGGTATTGGCGAATTCACAGCGGCGATCCTTGCTCAGCACCAAAATGGGATCTGGCAGTGCGTCCAACACACCACGCAGCCACTTCACCTTTGCATTTCCTTCTGTAGTCATAGCGCCATTGGTAGGTATCTTCAGTCCGGCTAAATCTAGTGTAGTGAGCGCCATTCGACAAACATCATTTTGCGGGGTGGGACGCCACGGCGGTTTCACTGCAGGCAGACCAGGCCGATTCTCCCGAACACCCGATGGAGACCCCCTAAAATATCTGGACTTCACCCCTAGGCTCGTCTAAGAGTTTCCCCGGTTGAGTCGTCGCAACGCACAAGGCCAGTCGGCGACATCGCTTTGTGCCCCACTGGAGACTCTCCTCGTTTTCGTGGATCCTTCCCGTTAGGTAGTGAATCTCAAACTGAGCCAGCGCATAGTTCCTTGTAGCGCACAGGACCGTGAATTGCGGGAACGGGATACGCGGCAGACGACAATTTGAAGCAGTTAAGTGTCAGAGATTTGACACTAAGGGTGCAGCAAGTTGTGAGTTACGAGCAAGAGAAGGTCGCCCGACTTTGCTCTGCTCAAGACCGTCTTGGGTTAGTATAAGTGTTTGGTTAAAAAGTAGGTGGAACAAGAGGTGAAGTTATGAGTGCAGAAAACAACAGTGAAGTGATCAAAGGAAAGGTCAAGTGGTTCAACGATGCCAAAGGATTTGGCTTCATTGAGCATGCAAGTGGCAAAGATGTCTTTGTGCACTATTCGGTGATCAGTTCCGAAGGATTTAAGACCTTGAAAGATGGTGAAGAGGTCGAGTACGAAATTCAACAAGGCGCCAAAGGACTTCACGCTGCACGCGTAAGTCGCACCAATCCACCGCCAGCTGAGACTCCTACTGCTGAGACCGCCGCTCAGTCTCTCTCTTCTCAGGTCATCGCCACGGTGACTTATGAAGGCGGCGCAGAAAAGCCAAGCGCAGCTCCGGGAATGTCTGAAGAGCCTGCCGACCGGAGCGACCACAATAGCGCGAATTAGGGTCCCTCTAGCGAGAAGGCAGATAAACGCTTCTCACTAGGACAAAGGAAACTTCTCACTAGGACAAAGGAAAAATGCCCCTGAGCCAACTCGTCAACGAGGAGGCATCAGGGGCATTTTCCTTATGGCCCACTTCAATTCAACGACCAACCAAGAGCAGCCCTATTTCGAGGGCGCAATCCCTTAGATGAGCATTCTCTAGATGAGCCTTACTCTCCCTCGAGGCTCTCCTACGAGACCCTCTTAAGGAGACTCTTTTACGAGAGCGGTGCGAAATCACGATCCATGACTGTCTTGCGACCGTCTTTCTTTGCGCTTTCGATAGCTCGATCGCAAAGGACTCGAACCATGTTCGAAATAGCTGGGGCAACACTTCCTGCAGTGTTGAACCCTGACTGGTTGCGAACGTAGTTTTTAAGCTTCGAAATGACTACCAAAACTTCACCTTCGCTAGCGCTGTCCTGGGTCATATCTTGATTTTCTGCTGTGTTGTTCATACCTGATCTCACCAAAAACGGTTAAGAGCGATGGCCTCCGCGGCCCTCAAATGAGCCACGATTGGATGCCAACCAGGAAAATTTTACAAGGGTTCTGGGGGCGCAATCTCAAACTCTCTAAAACCAATAAAATCAAGACATTAAACGTTTTGATTTCAATAGGTTAGAAAAGCGCTCTATAGGGGTGCTTCCACTGGAGACTCAACCTGGAGGGCCTTAGAGGCTCCCAAACGCGTCGGAGCCTTCCGTTTTGACTCAGTGACGAGCTGCCCACAGGCAGCATCGATGTCCTTACCCTTGGACCAGCGTACGGTGGTTTCAACGCCTTGGCGCACGATTTCTCGTTGCCAGCGCGAAATGGTCTCGTTCGACGGCGTCTGAAAATCCAACCCCGCATTTGGGTTGTATGGAATCAGGTTGACCTTGACGGGAATGCCTCTCAAGAGCTTTGGAAGCCTCTTCAGGTCCTCGTCTCGGTCATTTACACCGGCCAACATCACGTACTCAATGGTAATGCGCTTTCTGCGCGGCAACGGATAATCTCGTAAGCACTGCAGCAGTCGCTCAATCGGATACTTGCGGTTGAGCGGCATGATGCTGCTGCGTGTATCGTCATCTGTAGCGTTTAGAGAGATCGCCAGGTTGACGTCTAGGCCCTCGCGCCCAAACGCCTCAATCGCTGGGACAAGGCCCACGCTGGAGATGGTAATCTTTCGCCCCGCAAGTCCGACGCCCTGACCGTCTCGTAGAATGCGCAGCGCAGTGGTAACGCCCTCATAGTTATGCAGCGGCTCTCCCATGCCCATGAAGACCATATTCTGAAACATGTCTCCAAACTCCTTGGCATCATCAATGACGCCCAGGACCTGCCTAATAATTTCAGAAGCTCCAAGTTGCCGGCGCAGCCCCATCGTCGCTGTCCGACAAAAACGACAGCCCATCGCACAACCGACCTGAGACGAGACACACAGAGTCATCCGTGTGGGCTGCTTAATCATCACGGTCTCAACCAGGTCCTTCTGCTCGACTTCAAACAGATATTTGCGAGTGCCGTCTTCGCTGAGTTGCCGCTCCTTGGAAGAAATAGGAGGAAAATAGAGGCCACTGGCAAGCAGATCCCGCAGCGGCTTAGCTATATTAGTCATGTCAGCGAAGTTTTGAACTCGCTTGCGGTATACCCAATCAAACAACTGCGCAGCGCGAAAGGCAGGCAGGGCAAAGCGCTCTTCCAACATTCCTTCAAGAGCTGCACGGGACAGGGAAAAGAAGTCCACCCGGACTGGATCTCTGAGAACGTCGTCACCCGCCAAAGTTACGCAGGACGAACTGGTCCCCTCCAGCTCGGTAGAGCTGGGCGGCGCCTCTACAGGCGCTGCTAAAGGAGTTTCACTCGCGTCACTCATAAAATCTCATTGAAGCAACAACACCGACGAGCCTAGGCGCGCACGCCCCCACGCTCGCCATGCCGCACTTCAGCAGAGGGCCAGAACTCTCACCTACTCCCGAGCTCGCTTCCTCAGACCTCGACTCCCCCGGGTTAAATTCCTGAGAGAGACCAAGGGAAACGCACAGCGCTTATTGCATGAGTTCAGGGAAGAAAAGGCGAATTTCTTTTTCCGCATTTTCTGTGCTGTCGGAACCGTGTACTGCGTTGGCGTTTATGCTTTCAGCAAAATCACTGCGTATGGTGCCAGGCTCAGCTTTCTTAGGATCTGTGGCACCCATCAGCTTACGGTTGGTCGCCACTGCATCAGCTCCTTCAAGGACTGATACGAAAACCGGGCCTGAGCACATGTACTGCACGAGCTCACCGAAAAAGGGGCGCTCCTTATGCACCTCGTAGAACTCTCCTGCCTTGGCAGAGGAGAGCGTCATCATGCGACCTGCTACGATTTTAAGCCCGGCATCCTCGAAACGAGTGAGAATCTTCCCCACTACGTTCTTCTTGGTGGCGTCAGGCTTAATGATTGAAAGGGTTCGTTCTACTGTCATATACAAAAACCAATAATGATTTAAAGAGGTTGGATGATAGCTTCGAGTCTGGATTTACTCAAGGCTCGCACCACTACTCCACCTAAGTAACTGCAATTATTTTAAATATCTAGCGACTAAAACCAGAAGTCTGTGACACAGCCCGGTCTATGAGGGTCCGCCTTCGCTAACCTCATGTGCCTGTGCATAGATTCCTAGCTGCTATTTTTTTTAGCTAGGAGTTTCTGTTTAAGCGCAGAGGCCACCACCGGGGTGACTAGTTTCTCGACCTCGCCACCGAGGGCCGCAATCTGTCTGACGAGCGACGAGCTCACGTAGGAGTTCTCTTCACGCGCTATCATGAAGAACGTTTCGAGTTCCTCGTAGAGGTGCTTATTCATCAGCGCCATTTGGGCCTCGTAGTCGTAATCACTGATGGCTCGCAGCCCGCGAATTACTACCTGGGCCTGAACCTGCTTGGCGAATTCTACTAGTAGTCCACTAAAGCTCTTCACCACGACGCGATCACTGGAATCGGAAAACTCAGTTCGTATAAAAACTTCTCGCTCTTCCGGAGAAAAAAGACTGTCTTTGGTGGAATTTACAAGCACTCCCACGACGACTCGGTCAAAAATACGAAGCGCACGTCGCACTAGGTCGATGTGGCCTCTGGTAAGGGGGTCGAAGGACCCTGGAAATAGCGCTATTCTTTGTGTCATGGACAGCTCTGCTTCATGGACATCTCTCACCAGCACTACGGATAAGCACTTCGGACAGGAACTGCGGCTAAGGCTGGAACGCAGACTAGCGGCGAAGGCCTTAATCGCTGTAGTGTTGGCGAGTACTTTTAACACCATACGGTGCTGGGGATCGAGGAGTATCTATGTCTTTTGACCTATCGCGGCTGGCAGCCAAGCAAAAGCGGTTAAAGGATTGGTCGCGCTTCACAAAACAAGAAGTGGTTGACGCAGGCCTGCGCTCGACGATTGATGCAAGTCTCAAACAATTCCGCGATGCCCTGGCAACCTGCTGGGACGCAGGCTCCGTCTCGGAAGAGATGGCCAAGCATATTGAAAATCTGGAGCGATCGCTCGAAGAGCTCAATGAGGCGGCTCGACTTAAGGTCACCTAAGCAAGTCCCGTTTCACAACGGACAGAAGCGGGCTAGTCAGAATAATATTTACCTGACTACCTCCGGCCATCGGCCGCATCTCGCCAAACAGGTACCTCAGCGGCAAGCTCCTCCACCGCGAGGAATGCTGAACACGCCTAAGCCTTACCGGCTAAGCGGTCATTGAAAATAATCTGCTTCGGCGAAAAAGGTCCTATTCCTCTAGGAGTTCTTTAAGCAACTCGTCTCTTGATTTGATGCGCATCTCTGAGGGAGCGTTTTGGGTTGTATCCTCAACAGGTTCGGTCACGCTGGAATCCTCATTTTCTTGCTTCTCGAGGTCACTAAAATCACTAAAGCTAGTGGCATCCTGACTGTCCGGCGAATCCTCAACTACTGCCGTTTCTGGTTCAACGACTTCCTCGACTACGTCAGCTGAATCGTCCGTCATATTCCAGTTCGAGGAGGCGCTCATATCTACCTCTTCTGATTCGACCACCGCAGCGGTCTCCGCTGACGATGGCTGTTCGGCAGAAACAACTTCCGCATTGCTGGCCGAGGCACTCGAAGCAGCACGCGCGTTTCCACCGCCGGCCCCTGGAACGGCGCTACGAGGAAGTGGGTCCTGGCGACTTAAGAGCTCGCGTGGAATGCGAATCAAATCTCCAAGACGAATTCTCCGTGGATCCACTCCTGGGTTGGCATCAAGCACGAGCTCCCAGTTCCTTCCAGAACCAGTGTACCAATTTGCAATTACAGAGAGCGTTTCGCCCTGAAACTGAACTCTGTGTTCAAGATACTGAGTTTCTTGTCGACTTGGCTGCACCGCAGACCCTTGTTTCTGAGGTTGGCAACCGATTAGAGAAGTCGCAATCACCGCGGTGAAGAAAATGCGCCGTCCGAAAAAATACCCAGAAGAACAGTGCTCACGCATACTTTTACCTATGTACGATATGGACCGAGAGCAGCCTTGCTGATCGGTATGTTGCCTGGCGATCCCTGAAAGCATCTCGAGATAAACGCATGCGCCACTAACGTCTTTCACAACGCCCGAGTCCTTTGGCGAATACACGCGGTCAAAAAAACGCTCCCGAAAGGGATCACTACGCGGTGAGGTCATGGTCCTCTCCGTCACAGATCCCAAGGAGTTGAAATTATTTGCAGATTTTCGCTCAGGAATCAACCAGCTTTGTCTAAACAAGTGCCGGGAAAGCATCAGAGCCGCTCGGATTGGGCACCAAGGAACAAACATTTTCTCGGCCCCCTCTCCTTCTAGCCTCCAATCGGTGTCTAGGAGTCTCTGACACAGCCCTGCTCATTAGGGTCCGCCTTCGCTCGCATGCGCCTACGCTGCTATTAAATTGAGGATGCTTCGGGGTGCGGGGACACGTCACCGTCTGTGCCTGCGTCACAGACTCCTAGTGCATCGGGAAGCCCTGAATTCTCTCTATGGCTCTTTGCATGGCTGCCTTGGCCTGTTCGGAGTCTTCTTTCGCAAACCGCATATTCAGATACCCAAGCGCCCGGCGATCTCCCAAGATACCAAGAGCTCTCGCTGCATGGCCTCGTACCAAAATGTCCTCGTCGTCTAATCGAAGCATAAGGTCTGGAACCACTCGGCGATCGCCTAGTTTTGCGAGAGTCTTCACCATCTCAACCCGCACCAGGTACGACCGATTGCGCAGCGCCACCGTACTTGCGTCGACAAATCCGACCAAGTTACGTCGTTGTGCCTCGTGAATACCCTGGATCAGCCGCGCCTCAGCAGCAGTTTCATCGATCAGCAGACCAAGAAGTTGCTTATCAGTAAGCCCCACCGCTGGCACATCTCCCGGGGCAGTCTCAACCACCGGCAGCCGAAGCGAAACCGTGGAGTCTTGAACTAATGGCTCGGCTGCTTCGCTCTGCGAGAGGACACCAACTCTTACTTCGGTAGTCGGCGTTACTGTGTTGGCTTCCTCTACTCCTGCAGTCACCAGAAACAGTATCCCGCTGCCAAGAGCGATGCATATTCCCGCAAACACCAGCGTCAAACGTCTAAGAGACTTTGATTCTCGTTCGGTATCAGCATGACGCGCGGCCACTATGCGTTGCAGCCCTTCGATATGCTCAGAGAGCACAACCGACGGCCTACTCGATGACGGTCTAGATGCAGGGCGATTAAAGTCGATGCCAATTGGCTGTGATTCAATTTCCCAGGCATTCGGAGCATCTTGAACGCGAACCCCTCCGTTTGACCCTCCCATACCTTGCTCGGAAGCAGGGACTGCGCGTGTGGTGACGCCCTGAAGCGGCTGCGCGGCCGCTCGATCCTCCTCTTCAGATTTAGGACGTACCGAAAGCACCTGCCATCCCGACGATTTCTTCTTACGTGGAAGTGAAGGAAGGTTTGCAACTGACGGGCTGTTCCGAACAGTGGAAGGGTCAACGTCGAGTGCGAGGCAGAATTCCTCAACCATCTCTGTTGCGGTTTGGAATCTCTGCGAGCGTTCGCGTTGCAGTGCTCGCTCGAATTCGGCCTCTAATGCCAACGGAAGCTCCTTGTTCAGCTCAGTAAGCGGAATAAGGTTGCCCGCTAAAATATTGCCCATTACATCGCTAAAAGTCTCACCTGCGAACGGACGTTTGCCGGTGAAACACTCAAATGCGACGCCTGCCAGACTAAATATATCGCTCTTTGTGTCGAGTGGCTCACTTAAGATCTGTTCGGGTGACATATAGCCAGGGGTGCCTACGATTGCTCCATTGGCTCCTTCTTGGTTCAGCTCTTGCCGAAAGGCGGCAACACCGAAATCGAGAATGTAGATCCGACCATGCTTATCGATATGAAGGTTCGCCGGCTTAATGTCTCGATGTATCACTCCGCGTACGTGAGCAAAATCGAGCGCCGAAGCGACTTGCAACATATAATAGAGAACTGCCATGGGCGGCAACGTTCCGTTCTTCGCGAGCAGGCTTTCAAGACTCTGCCCTTCCACATAGTCCATCACGATGAAAGGAGTGTCGCCGTCGCGATTAATTTCAAAAATTGCGACAATATTGGGGTGACGTAAATTTCCTGCCGAGCGTGCTTCTGAACGAAAGCGCTCTAGAGCGACATCAGCATCTTGCTCAGCTCCGGTCGAAAGCGTTCTCAGTGTCTTTACCGCTACGATTCGGTCGATTTCTGGATCGCGTGCCTTATAAACCACGCCCATGGAGCCGCGACCAAGGGTTCCAAGAACCTCGTACTTCCCTATCCTCGCTTTTTGTTGCTCCTGCGGTGCTCCCATAGCCCACAACTCTTTCCGGACTTAGATCCGGCACTACCAACCTATTAAAGAACAAGCTCAGAGAATTCTGTTTGTCCCGGGCCTAAAACATTCCAAGCCCACTCATAGATCAGCCGAACGTTGTGGTTTGCTTCATTGGGAGAAAGGGGTATTTTGAATTTGTTTTCCCAGAAGCCCCTTATTTCACTATAATTTTTGATTTCTGGTGGTTTCTCGTAGATCTTTGGAAGGCACCAAACAGAAAGAAGGGTCTTTCCAAGATACCAAATAGCGAGACTGCCCGGTGTTCAAAGAGACGTGCTCTCCTCGGAAAAGAAGGCAGAGAGTGGCAGCTTCAAATGGGAACGTTTAAGGGTTGGAACCTATGTCACTCATCCCCGTTGAAATTCGTCGCCACCAAGAACACGGGCTAGATGTACGCTGGTCGAATGGAACTGAAAGTAAGTTGAGTACCAAGGTTCTTCGAACTAACTGCCCGTGCGCGACCTGTCGTGAAGCTCGCGGCGAAGGCAGTCATGAAAAGCCGTTGTCGGGCGCCCCTGTAGGTTCCGGAGGAACAAAAAAACCATCTCTCTCACTTCGAATAATTGACAGCTCGATCGAAGAGGAACTTAACCTGGCCGAGGTCTGGCCAGTAGGGAACTACGCGATTGGTTTACGCTGGGGCGATGGTCATGCTACCGGAATTTATACCTACGACCTTCTTTACGAACTCTCCCACATGCAAGCTTCCTCGTAGGCAACCGAAAGCAGAGAAGACATCCCTCGGTGTCAGTAACAACCTGATCGAGGGAGAGAAGGCAATATTGGTGTCTCTACGAAGCTATCGGCAGGGGCTTCCTGTAAAGGCATCATACCCACGCACCGCCAATTCCTAGACTATACCCACCTGCGGAGCGAGCAGAGCCAGAATTATTAACGTGACAAGCGTTCTTCGATTCCTCATTTTGCTTTCCCTAAAAGGGGTCAGCAATTCACTTGGAGCGTTCCGTCTCATCACGAAACGGTAAATAGTTGCCCCTACTCGATGTCGCCGCGACACTCAATCATAACTTCTCGAACGCATGCCGCAGGCGACAAGGACATAACCCAGCGCACCGTTTTCATTAGGTCATCCGGCTGAATCATTTCCTGCGCGTCAAGAGGAGTGCCCGCATCCTGCGCCATTTGAGTGTCCACCCAACTGGGACATAGAGTGGTGACTTTGATTCCTTTCGGCGCAAGCTCCCGATAGAGCGATTCGCTTAGGCCAACCAATCCGAACTTAGAGGCGCCGTATGCGCCGAAGCCTGCAAAGCCAACCTTTCCCGCGCGAGATGCAACGTTAAAAATCGTTCCGCCTTTCCCTTCGATCATGAGAGGCACAACCTCTTGGAGCAGACGAAAGGGCCCTGAAAGATTTACCGCGAGCAAAGATTCGAAAGTATTGAAATTAAGATCAAGCGTGCCCACCGCCCCCATGCCGGCATTATTCACCAATACGTCGATTCTTCCAAATTCATGGGAAACGTTTCGTACCGCAGAAACAATCGAATTAACGTCAGATAAATCAAGAGGTATCGGCAAGAATCGTGACCGATCAAGTCCGAGATCCTGTGCAATTGCCACGAGCGCGCCTTCTGAACGCGCCATCGCGGCCACCCGAAATCCGTCCTGTGCAAACCCACGAGCTAGAGCCGCTCCGATTCCCCGACTGGCGCCGGTGATGATAGCTACTGGATCAATTTGCATAAATCTCCCTCAGTGCCGTAAAGGTCTTACTCAACAGGCGTTGTGCACTTGGCTAAGTTTCCTTGTTCATTCGCGGAGTTTTTTTCGTTCGAACCGATACTGAGCCGCAATTTCATTCTGGCTTCATTCCAGGAAACCACTCAGTATGCTGATCGCCTTTACGACCAAAATAGGTCACCCTCTGTCCACGCAGGAATGCAAAGTAACCCTGAACTCCTGCCCTCATCACTCGCACTGAAAAATCATAGTACTTCTGTCCGTTGTGTTGGCTATCAATAATTGCGTCTCGGAGCGCCACGACATTTAATTCAGGAGCAATCGACGGGAGCCCACTGTATGTAATCGGAGTAACTACTCTGTCGCCGTCGGGGCTATAGAAGCTTTTACCGCAGGCTGCATAGTCAACATGGTAGTATTCGACCCCCGCCTCGATGAGCATTCTAACAACTTGAGGAAATGGAAGACTGCCGGAAAGGGTTGCTTCAGCAGCCTGAGTTATTATTTTTAAATCCATGACTTATACCCACAAGACAGCTACGCGTGAAGGCAAAGGTTCGTTAAAATCTGCTGTAACCCGACTGCATAGGAGAATTGCCAAAGCACCTCCGGCTTACAACGCAGTTGAGTTGCGAGCTATACATTCTTCCCGCCCCCAAACACCACACCGCGGCTATCGTCGGCCAGCACTTCGGCAGATTCCCCCATCGCAGAAAATAAACACACTGCGACTCCGTGTGTAATCAACAGATTCCCCAGTTTTATAAACAGATCTGCTTCCGCACGCAGCCCCTTCGCCGGTGAATCGGGATGAATCATGATGGTCGATGAATATGCCGAGTCAAAGTAAGCGCCCTCAGACCCACGGATCAGCTGTGCTCGCTTCTAGGTTCCTCAAAGTCGAGCGCGCTCAGCTGAGATGCGAAAGCCTCCTTATATCTTGTCAAATCCGCCTCGGACTTAAAGCGAATCCAATAGCACCCAAACGATGCCATTTCTTCCCAATATTCACCTTCCCGACCAGCAAATTCCCGCTTAAGCCATGAATGAGAATCCTGCACGAAGGTATCAAATTTATGGCATTTGTCAGGGATGGGACGGAGCGATTCGGCGGGATCGACGCCTGTGATCGCGTATCGAAAATCCTTAACCACGGTTTTCCATCGAGTAGCTTCACCGAATTTGTGACGGTGAATGGCCTCAGTCAACTCGATGCCGGCCTCTCCTTCAGCTCCACGTTTGAAGTATCCGAGCATCTCACTCCAGTGGCGCTTTTGGTCTTCGTAAGAGGGTCCTCCCATATGCTCATCATTCCTCGAAACAAATTATTCTGTAGTTCCGTCGTTGCAAAGTTGTCAGCTGGGCTAAAACGTTCCGCATAGCGGCGTTGGCTTGAACGAATTGTAACTGCCCACACCTCACCCGCGAAACGCCGCCTCGATCGTGGCAATGTCGATCTTCCTCATCGTCATCATCGAATCGAACGCCCGCTTGGCAGCTGCGCGGTCGGAACTGGTGAATGCTTTCGTCAGGGCGATCGGCGTAATTTGCCAAGAGATGCCCCACTTGTCCTTGCACCAGCCGCACTCGCTTTCCTGACCGCCGTTGCCAACGATCGCGTTCCAGTACCGATCCGTTTCGCCTTGGTCTTCGGTAGCAACCTGAAACGAGAACGCCTCGTTATGCTTGAACGTGGGACCTCCGTTGAGTCCGAGGCACGCCACGCCCAGCACAGTGAAATGGACAGTCAACACATCCCCTGCTTTCCCAGAAGGATAATCTCCAGGTGCGCGGTGCACCGCATCAACGTATGAGTCGGGAAATATTTTGGTATAAAAGTGCGCAGCCTCTTCGGCGTCGTCATTGTACCAAAGGCAGACTGTGTTCTTTGCAGTCGTCGACATGTCACCCCCGGGTCAGAATTATGGTTTGCGTGCCGTCCCAAAACCTTAGCGTGCTTAGCAATGCGGTCCAACAGTTTTATTAGCCGGGTGTCCCGGCGCCGACCACAATGTCGATGTGTCAACTAAAGCGAGGGCGGTTCAGTCATGGGCAGAGATTGATTATTATTTCCGGCTGCCCCAATTTCGTCAATTAAGACGAGATAAGTGGAAAAGCATCATTCTCAATTCGGTAGGCATGTCGGAGCGAAAGGCAATGGCATCGGGGGCGTGAGCTAGCTTTGAAAGTGCCCGAACTTTTGCGACTGGCAACCCCGCCTCCGAAAATGTCAGTCCCCCTCTAAGAAAAATAGTGCTTCCAGTAGCTTCTTTTCTTATTCTTCGCTCTCCGAATTCAAGCTCGGCGCCAGACGGATAGAGCACTGATCCTGTAAGCTCAATCTTTCCCACTAACTTGTCTTGGTTGAAATAAGAAATTCCTCCTTGAAACTCCCATTTAACAGCCAGAGAAAGTCCGTTAGCATCAGAGATTCTTCCACTTCCGCTCTTCCCAAAAAAAACCGAAGTTCAAAAATCGTACGCCCCACGGAGTCAATAAGGTGATGATCCTTCCAAAAGAATGACGGAGTCTTTGTCCTATATAAATCCCATCCGTTCACGCCCGAGAAAACGACGGGATCGTCCTTCCAGTCCTCACTTACCGGGCGCGAAAGTAACAGTCGTTCTTTCCGCGTTTGCCATACCAAAAATCCACCAAGAAGCGCTATGGCCCCGAAGATAGTTGAAACAATTTGAAGGTCTATCATCTGCATATCAGGCGCTCGAAGACATGTAGACACTTATTTTTCTCTGAATACTATTTACCACTATCAGCTGAAATTGACGTTGCTTTTCTAAGCGGCGACATCGCTGGAAACAAACTTTTTAGGATCAACGGATAACAAGCGGCCATGAGGCGCAAGAGACTTTGAAGCGCGATTGTCGTTCTAATCGATCGAAGGAAACCGAAAGCGAAGTTTGCGGATGAAGAACTTTGGCTGAAGAAATTCTTGGGTGAAGAAATTCACTAAACAATCTAATTCACTGAGCAATCGGATTCACTGAACAATCTAATTCACTGAGCAATCGAATTAGCTGAACAATCTAAAATAGCGCAGAACTAAGAGGAGGAAGACCTGCCGCCGGGGCCACTGCCACCGGGACCACTGCCACCAGGACCACTGCCACCGGGACCAGAATTTCCTTGCCCAGGACTATTCTGCCCTGGACGTGAGCGAGCTTCACTAATGCGCCGAGTGATTCGCCCCTTGGAAAGGTCATAAGGGGAAATTTCCACCGTGACTTGGTCTCCTGGCAGCACGCGAATGTAGTAACGGCGCATTTTCCCCGCTAAGTAGGCGAGAACTTCATGGCCATTATCCATAAGCACACGGAAAGTGGTGTTTGGAAAACACTCCTGAATAGTGCCCTGCATTTCAATCGCGTCTTTAGCCATTTTCTTCTTTCGAGTAAGAGCTCGTCAAATCTAGAATCAAACTGAGCCTAAAATATAAATTTCAACTGTCGCACGCCGGTTAAGCGCTCGACCCCAGGAGTATACCAGCCATACTGTCGCTGAGGTATAAAGAGCCAAAGGGAACAAAACCCTGTCTCTTTTCGTTCACTTATCTACCCCGTTACGCATCGCCTGTAAATACGCCCATGGCTCTGAACTTCTTGTAACGAGCGTCCAGTAGCTCCTGGACGCTGAGCTTACCTAAGACGTCGAGCTGCCGAGTAATAGCAAAACGCAATAATTCAGCCGCTTCTTTGTGATTGGTATGCGCGCCGCCAAGGGGCTCAGCCACCACTTCATCAATCACTTTCAAACGCTCAAGATCCCGGGCAGTAAGCTGCAGCATTTCGGCTGCCTGCGCAGCTTGTGCAAGTGGCGGCTCGTTGCGCTCATGATGCCAAAGAATAGACGCGCAACCTTCGGGAGTAATCACAGAATAACACGCGTTTTCGAGCATCAGAATTCGGTCAGCCACTCCGAGTGCCAACGCACCCCCACTCCCACCCTCACCTATCACCACTGCAATGACCGGAATGGTAAGTTCAGAAAGTTCAATTAAATTGCGCGCAATTGCTTCGGCTTGACCACGCTCTTCAGCCTCGAGCCCTGGAAAGGCTCCTTGGGTATCGATGAAGGTGATGAGAGGCAGTCCAAACTTCTCGGCAAGCCGAAACATACGCAACGCTTTTCGATATCCCTCAGGGTTCGACATCCCAAAGTTTCTTCGGAGACGCTCTTGTGTCGATCTTCCGCGCTGATGTCCCACCACCATCACTGGGAGCTCTCCCAATCTGGCAGTACCGCACACGATTGCTTCGTCGTCCTTAAATAGCCGATCGCCATGAAACTCTATGAACTCGGTGAACATATGTCCGATAAAGTCGAGCGTGAACGGCCGATCAAAGTGCCTCGAAAGCTGCACCCTCTGATACGGTGAAAGCTTGTTATAAACTTCCTCTCGAAGTTTCGCGTACTTTGCTTCGAGTTTTGCGTATTCGTGCAGGCGCGTTTGATCTCCTGTCGCAATCTCGTCTTTGAGAGCATCGAGTTGAATCTCAAGATCCACTAATGGTCTTTCGAACTCGAGCGGGTGTTGAATGGTCCCCATAAAATACATTCTCCGTGGCCACGAACCGTGAGGCCTCACGCGGAAGAGGGCAAGCAAAAAAGCTCCGCACCCTACCAAATATAAAGTCCGCATTGAGCGAATGGCTTGCGTTGAACAAACCACGCCCACCCGCACCGATGCTCCCGCACCCTCCCTCATGAGACCAATGTCGTCCCAATGGCATGCCCTAAACTCGACGACCGGTGGGGAAGACGAAGTCTAAGTGCCTGAGCGGGGAAGGCGCCTAAGCTTAGCGAGGCTGGCGCCCGGCTTCAATCCCAGTCCTCTCTGCGCCTTAGGCTGCCTCCACTCTGGAAGGGAGGCATCAACTCAAGAGGGCGCGCTTGCTCTAGAAAAGTGCCTCGGCGGCTTAGCCACCATCTAAAACGCCCCACAGTCCTGACGTGGGAGCGTCTACAAACCAGACTTCAGTTTGTGAGATGCCTTCTCTCTCTAGCTCGCGAATGCGGCCCAGCACCTCGCCAAATGAAACTGACTGGGCCACGATCTCGTGCTCCCCTGCCCGCGCCTCCACCTGTTGGCCCTGGCGCTCTGATAACATCGATCTCTCTTGGGTAGGGACGATGCTCCAACCTCGTTTCCAAGGCTCATTCCTAAAGTACGTCAATTGTCGCTTTGCAAAACGTCTGGTGGCCTGCGCGATAGCGGCGGGCAGATCACCATGTTCTATCTCACCGCGCAGCACAGAAAGGCACTGCGCATAGCCTAAGGAGCGCAACGCATGTGGACTCTCACCATACTGCTCCACGATCCGACGAGTTTCCTCAAGCAAGCCCCGAACAAGCATACCGTCCACTCGATCATTAATTCGTGCGTAGAGTTGTTCACGCGACCACATAGGAACAAGAACAAGAGCTGTGTGCTTTGGATTCTGAAAAGCATGTCTGGCTTGCTGCTGCGAAAATGGCTCCCCAGAAACTAAAGTGACCGCAAGTGCGCGCTCCATCCGCGGTCTATCGCGCGCCGAAAGCTTGCCCGCCATCAAAGGGTCCTTCTCCTCCAACTGGACACGAAGCTTTTCTAGTGGCATTGCACGTAGCTCGTCACGCAGCGCACTCGGGATCTCAGGACTCTCCACCAACCCCTGCAACAGGGCAGTCAAATACATCGTGGTTCCGCCAATAACTACCGCGCGCCCTTTACGTAAGACAACGTCACCGATCGCTTGCTCCATTCGATCAACGAACACCTTTGCATTCAGCTCGAAATCAGGCTCGAATACGTCAATCATATGATGAGGAACCAGCGCCTGTTCCTCAAGACTCGGTTTAGCGGACCCAATATTGAATTCCTTGAAACATTGAACGGAATCGAGCGAAACAATCTCAGTTCCAAGCTCGCTTGCTAACGCCACCCCTAGCGCGCTCTTTCCTGAGGCTGTAGGGCCAGCCACAACTATTAAGGGCTTAAGCCGTACACTAGAAGAGTCAATCGAAGCCGGGGAAGAACTCATGAACAAATCGCTAAACCAAAAATTAGGTCAAATTGGGACGGCGAACGACTAGCGACACTCAACGGATCGACCTCGCTTAGCGATCGCGCCCAAACCAGTGCTCGACCTCAGACTCACTAAACGAAACGATGACAGGCCGCCCATGCGGGCACGCCGCACTGCACGCGCTGGAATCCAGCAAGGCGAAGAGTGCTTCAACCTCCGGGGTAGTCATGCGCTTTCCAGAACGTATGCTCGCATGACAGGCCACGCGCGCCGCAATCTGGTCGAGCAGGTATTCAAGCGGGCCCACGCCCCCACCTTCGTCCGGGTCAATCGCCGCAATATCACGCAAGGTTCGCGCCACATCACGATTTACAAGAATCGAAGGAATCTCCTGAAGAGTAATAGATTTCCCTTTCTCCCAACTAATCGCAAATCCAAGGTCTTCAAGCATCACCTGTCGCGATTTCAGATTTTCGAATTCCTGCTCGGAGAGATCAATTGAGAGCGGCAAGAGCAAATGCTGAGCACTTATGTCCCGTGTACGAAGCGCCGCCCGGACACGATTGTATTGATAACGCTCGTGCGCGGCGTGCATGTCGACAATATAAAAAGCACCGCTGAGTTCACAAAGCAGATAGCATTCGAACAACTGTCCACGAAAAACCAACTTTCGAAATGAAAAATTCTCTGTCGAATCAACTTCAAGATCTCTCGCACCAACACTCTGCTCGTTGCCACGCTCATGAGTGCCTGATTCTGCAACCTCTTGCCCCCAATCCACGCTGTCTGAAGAGCGTTGCCTATCACCGAACCTTAAGCCCGCCTGCGCAATCGTCGAGCGAGCCTCATAACCAGTCCGAGACCTGCTTGACTCCGCGGTGAACCCACGTGACTGCCCAGAGAAACCACCCAATGTGCCACGATAGTCAAATTGAGCTGAAGAGGTCGCCGCCGACGCAGACATGGGCGCACGAAACTCAGCTACCATGCTCTGCACTGCGCGCAACACCGCCACATACACCGCAGACGAATTTCTAAAGCGTACTTCGCTTTTCTGAGGATGCACGTTCACATCGACCTCTGTTCCCGGAAGCGAAATACTAATTACTCCAGAGGGGAATTCGCGATCTTTAAGCGCTCCGCCGAATCCGTCTTTCGCTGCGCGAAGCAGCATGCGGTCACTCACCACGCGCGAATTCACAATCAGAGTCAGCCCCCGCGTCTCCACTTTGGCTTGACTTGGATGTGCCAAGGCAGCTTCGACACGAATGCCGTTAACGGTCATCTCGCCCGACACGACGCCTGCACCAATCAGCACCCGTGCCCGGTCAACCAATGATGCTCTCGGACTTTCACGAAATAATTCTCGCCCGTCACTCTCAAGGCGAAACGCTACCTGTGGGCGACTCAGCGCATACTGCACGAGCCACTGCTTTACTCGCAGCTCTTCTGACCTGGTGCTCTTCAAGAATTTTTGTCGCGCCGGAGTATTGAGAAAAAGTTGCATCACCTCCATGGTGGTCCCAACTGGCCCCGGTATGCATCGAGTCTGCTGCACCGTTCCAGTATCGAGTAGAATTTCGGTGGCGAGCTGCTCGTCCGTGCGCTTGGTTTGCATCCGCACACGACTCACCGAACAGATCGCCGGAAGTGCTTCCCCACGGAATCCAAGAGATTCGATTTGATCAAGATCTGAAAGCTCAGACAGCTTCGACGTTGCATGCCGCTCGAACGCCAGCAAGCCATCCTCGCGCGACATCCCCACGCCGTTGTCGACCACGCGAATGAGCGTGCGCCCACCCTCGACCAATGAAATCGAAACGTCGTCAGCACCAGCATCAATGGCGTTATCAACCAGCTCTCGCACCACCGAGGCAGGACGCTCAACCACCTCGCCAGCAGCGATCTGATTAGCAACTTGTGGGGAAAGTACTCTTATTCCCATTCGTCTCATCCGAGTGTGGGGACAATTTCTAGCTCACGCTCAGGTCCTCGCGCGGTTCCTCTTCTCACAACCACCTTAAGGCGTCCACCCGGCGGAAGCTCAGAAATGAGCTGTTCAATCTCTTCGCGGGTTCTGATGGCCTTGCCATTCACTCGCACGATTACATCCGCTCGGCTAAAGTCCCGAATAAACCCATTAAAGAGCCCGCTCTTAATGGAACGTTCGATCGGTTGAAGCCCGGCCAGCTCGGCAGGACTTCCCGCAATGATTCTACGCACCATCACTCCCTGAAGGGTGTCAATCAAAACCCACCCCACCACAGGACGAAGCACCTTGCCGGTCGCGATCAGCTCAGGCAACACGCGCTTAATCTGATTAATCGGCACCGCAAATCCAATTCCAGCAGAATCTCCCGATTGACTTAAAATCGCGCTGTTTATTCCCAACAGTCGCCCTTCCATATCCAGCAACGGACCGCCAGAATTACCCGGATTAATCGCTGCATCAGTTTGCAGAAGCCCGCGCAACAACCGGCCCTTTGACCCCTTCACCGTGCGGTTGACACTAGAGAGAATGCCCGCAGTCAGTGTCCTATCCAGTCCAAATGGATTTCCAATGGCAAGCACCCGCTGCCCTACCTCAACCTCGGAAGAATCTCCAAAAGGAATCGCCGACAAGTCAGCGGGCGGGTTAACCAACTTGAGCACCGCAATATCAAACTCATCATCAAGTCCCAGCAACTTCGCGGGGACCGACTGGCCGGTCGCAAGCGCAATTTCAATTTTGTGCGCGTCTTGGATCACATGCAAATTGGTAATAACGATGCCGCGCTCTGCATCCACAATTACGCCTGAACCACTGCCCTCTCTTTGCTGTACTTCAGGAAACACATCAAAAGGATCAACCGACAGAGAGATAGTGTTGATAAAAACCACTCCCAGCTCTGCTCGTTTATAAATCTCAACGGTCTGCTGCTCTTCCCAACTTCTCCGCGCACGGGTACCAGGTCCTCGAGGAGAAACATAGCCATCTACAGACCCGTTCGATCTCTCTTCATTTTCAAGAGATTGAGCTTCGGCATTATGAAAAACTTGGGCGTCCGACGCGCGCTTGCCGGAATCTTGTTCTCGATTCAGAAGCTGGGGGGCGAGGTACAATCCTACCGCCAATCCCAGCAACGCACACATAATTCGCCAAAATCTATTCCTCATCCCCCGCCCCTAGTATGTGATGCATGCGCTCGACTTTAATTACTCCGGGCACCATCTCAATGCCGCGCTTAATTCGTTCAAGTTGCCGTGCATCTTGAATCGTAAGCTCGAACATATTCACGGCCTTCCCGTAGCCACTCGTTTTAATCTGGGCACTCGCGATATTCGCGCCATGCTCGGTAATCGCCTTGGTGACATTGGCGAGCAGGCCCACCTGATCTTGGGAATGCACGGTGATGCGAACCCTGCGGACTGCATGCACATCGTTATCCCACTCAACTTCTACTTGTCTCATCTGATCGGATTGCAACACCTGAGGGCAATCAGCTTGGTGCACTGCGACCCCGCGCCCACGCGTGATAAAGCCTACGATACGATCTCCCGGTAAGGGCTCACAGCAGCGCGCAAAGCGAACTAGAATATCTTCAAAACCGCCGACCTTAACTCCAATCTTGTTACGAGACGCTCGCGCGGCCCGCTGGAAGATACGCTCCATCGGGGAAGAAGTTTGCTTTAGCCTTTCGTCTACTCCAGGATCTTCGGGAAGCAGATCTCCGATAAGCTTGGAAGCCGAAATCTTGCCGTATCCAATCTCTGCGTATAGATCTCCCTCGGTCTTCAAACCCATTTTCTCAGCAAGAAGCTTAATTTTTCCTTCTTGCTCCAGTTTCTTGAGGCTCAGTTTAACCTTGCGCAAATCTTTGGAGAGCACATCAAGACCAAGTGCGAGTGAACGTGCTCGCTCCTCGGACTTCAGAAATGCGCGAATGCGCTGCTTAGCTTTCGAGGTGTGAACGAACTTGAGCCAATCTTTACTCGGCACATGCGTCTTTGACGTGAGAACCTCTACCGTATCTCCGTTGCGTAACTTATGGCTCAAAGGCACCATAGATCCGTTCACACGAGCCCCAGTCGTTCTGTGCCCTACGTCCGTGTGCACCGCATAGGCAAAGTCTACTGGACTCGAACCAAAGCTTAAGCGCACCAAGTCGCCTTTTGGTGTAAACACAAACACTTCTTCAGGAAAAAGATCGCCCTTGACCGATTGAATGAACTCGTCCGGGTTCTTTAGATACTGCTGGGTTTCAACCAGCTCCTTTACCCATTGCAGATCAAATCCGGGGCTATCTGTCGCGTGCTCTTTATAGCGCCAATGTGCGGCGATTCCTTCTTCCGCCACTTTATTCATCTCAGGCGTACGCACCTGCACTTCGATTCTAAATCCCTCTGGACCAATCACCGTGGTATGAAGCGACTGGTACATGTTTGGCTTGGGCATCGCGATGTAATCTTTGAAACGCCCGGGCACTGGTTTGAATGTTGAGTGCAAGATACCAAGCGACTCGTAACAAGCACGAACCGTAGGCACTATCACCCTAAAGCCGAGCACGTCATTGACCTCTTCAAACGCGAGGTTGTGCCGCTCCATCTTCTGCCAAATGGAAAAGTAGTGTTTGGCTCGTCCCCTCACGGAGGCCGAGACCCCATTCTCCTCAAGAATTCGCTGAATATCGCGGGTTACTCCTTCGATAAAGGCATCGCGCTGCCCCGCATTGCCCTCGAACTTGCCCTTAATCAACTGATAGATTTCGGGGCGAATGTTTAAGAGACACAAGTCTTCGAGCTCTGATTTAAGCCAGTGAATACCAAGCCGATTGGCGAGCGGGGCATAGATGTCTTTAGTCTCTTGGGCAATACGACGACGCTTTTCGTCTGAAAGGTGTTCCAATGTGCGCATGTTGTGCAGTCGATCGCACAGCTTCACCAATACCACGCGAATGTCCTTCGCCATGGCAATCAGCATTTTTCGAAAGTTCTCTGCTTGCTTCTCTTCGCGCGAGTCGAATTCAATTCGAGTGAGCTTTGACACCCCTTCGACAATATCCGCTATCTCATCGCCGAACTCAGGCACGAGATCTTCTCGGGTCACCCCGCAGTCTTCAATGGTATCGTGAAGCAACGCGGCAGCAATCGACGGAACGTCGAGCTTTAAGGAACAGGCCAGCAGCGCCGTTTCACTAAGATGGTTGAAATAGGGTTCGCCAGATGCTCGGATTTGTCCTGAATGGTGACTATGAGAAAAATCGAAGGCTCGCCGTAGTAGGGCCAAGTCAGGCGACGGATGATACTTCTGGATGTGTTCCGCGAGGGTATCGAACTGCTGCATGAACTGATCCTCGAGAAACCATCAAGCCCCCCTCGGGCGTTAGAACAAATCCACCGAAGTTTAAACTCTCGGGGCTGATCCTACCTAATTCAACACTGGCGAAAGAAGGATCTAAGCGCGCCGCAACATCAAAACTGCAGGGCACCGAACTCCAACCGTTAGAATGGCGCCTTATCTTCCTCAGTGGTTTCGTCGGAGGATTCCTCAGAAGAACCCCCTTCCTCGGGAGTAACTTTAGACTCAACACCGTCAGACTCAACGCCCTCCGGTTCAACATCATCCGCCTGAACGTCTTCGGCCGAATCACCGCTAACGGATTCAACACTTCCCGCCTCTAGGGCTTCCTCGGATTTGTCTCCCTCAACGTCAGATGCCTCTTCTGATGAATCATCAACATCATCAACATCATCAACATCATCTGTATCGTCCAGGTCGTCAGCCTCATCAGCCAGATCTATCTTGGCGTGGGAGTGTCCGTTCTTCCCGCTGCCCTTAGCTCCATTCTCATCGGAAGCAATCGCTCCAAGTTTTCCGAGCCCTTCTCCCTCTGAGGAGTTATTGATTTCTTCTTCCAGAGACTTCTGAGCCAATGCGCGCCGCTCGATCGCCTCTGGCTCAAGACCAGGAACCTGCTCCTCTAAGTTCAACTCACGCAGACGCTCAACTTCCTCAGGAGTGAGAAAACGTACTTTGCCTTCAGCGATTTCACGCAACGAAGTCACTACTGCCTTATTGTCGCACTCCTCGCTGAGCACGACCGTGGCGCCCTGCAGAAGTTGCTTGGTGCGCTTCGATGCTAGATGGATAAGCGCAAAACGGTTGGTTTGCAGGGTAAGACAATCTTCTACGGTAATACGAGCCATACTTCCATCTTCCAAAAAGAGTAAGTAGTCGAAACTACACGCTATTGCGATGAGACGCAAGGCTCGGCACGGAAAAGTGATGAATCTCTAGTTGCCCGGCAATTCATTGGTATTTCGATGGATTGACCTCGGTGAACAACTCAACTCACCTGCTTTGTGAGGCTTCAATCGCGTCTTGCGCTAAAATATAGCCCCGATTGCCCTTTTGAGATCGTATACGCAACCAGTAACCCTCCTTAGCCTCAACCAGCACTTCCACCCCTGCAGGCAACACGTCGAGATGCCGTCCCCGCACCGAAGCGACCGACATGACCTCAGTTTCGACCAGGGTCTGAAAAGGTTTCGGACTCTTGAAATCTTGAAAGCCTGGCCGTTCCCCCAATGGACGATCGGCTCTTGAGGTGCTTCCACTACCAGGACGGGAGCCCGTGTCTCGAGCTCGGTCTCCTCCGCGTCCACGTGGAAAATCTGATGGCTCGATTGGACCACTCGTGTTCACCGTCTCCTTCTGACCCGCCTGCGCTGACACGCTTGCCGATGGCGGAGAGTCTTGCCGCGAATGTTCCTCCCGAAGAGAAGAAGCCGCCCCAGACTGGCCGCCCCCAACCTGCGCCGCTTCATTCACGACACCGCCACGCTGGTCGCCCGCTCCCGACTGGGTGGCTGCTCCATTTACTTTCCCCTCTGTTCCCGCTCCGCCCGGACGAGCATCATTTAAGCGAGGTGGCCGCGCGTTGCGATAGTCCTCTAAAATAGCTTCAAGTTGATTCGCTGACTCAATGGGTTCGAGCGCTGGGACTTTTAGACTGGGTTCACGCACTCCGTCACGAAGAGCATTGCGGGCAAGCTCTCCTCCAGTGCTGCCCTTAAACCAGGTCAATGGATTAAGCCTTTCGAATACTCTAGCGAAGGAGCCCTGATCCAGCACTCCCGTCACCAGAGCGACTGAGAGTCCTAAACCCAAGCAGAGCGCCATCGCAATGCAGAAAATTCGCAGCCAACTCGCAGTATCCGACTCAATTCGCCGGTCCTTCCCCGTAAGATTCTTGCCCCGACGCTCTGCCGTAGAATTTTCTCTCTCGGGTAAGTCCAACCCGACACTGAGTCGTTCGGCAACACTAGGTCGCTCGGCAAGACTGTGTCGTTCTCCCACCGGCGCTACACTAGAACTCTGCGCTGACTTACCTATAGGCAGTGATGTCTCAGCAACCTCTTGCGGAAGGCTGTCTCTGTCCTCGCTGCGATTTTTCTGAATTCTGAGCTCTCTAAGGCGAAGCGCTGTAGCCTCTTCGCCCTTCTGTTCAAGCGCACGCGCCACAGTTCCCAAAAGCTGGTCGAGCTCACGAACAAGCCGTTCCTGTCGTGCCTTTGAGTTTGCGGTGACTTCCGGTGTTTCCGTGCCATCTGGCGAACTATTTGCGCCTAAACTATCCGCCGCGAAATGCTTTCCAAGCTTGCACGCAACCTCTTCAAGCGGCGCTGCAAGAATCGACAGCGGAACCGCCTCTTTTTTTTGCTGACTTCGAATCCACCATACTCTGCGCTCAAGATGCGCAAATGAGTTCGCCTCCAGCTGAGGAGCGAGTCCCTGTTCACACACCGAGGCAAGCTGTTCCCAATCTCCGGCACGCGCCAGAGTTTCGAATTCGCTGAGCACTTCCGGTTTCGTCGCCTTAGAACCAGCTGACCGTGACGCTACCTGAGAGGAATCCTCCTGTTCTGATTGTGGGCCAGCGCGGACACGCTCGCCCACCTCAGACGAGCTCTTTTCCGCCAATAGGGCGGAAAGCCCCAAGTCGACGGGACTCCCATCGCCCGAGCCTTTATTATGTGG
The DNA here is from genome assembly GCA_041739995.1 of Bdellovibrionota bacterium. Taxonomy (GTDB): domain Bacteria; phylum Bdellovibrionota_C; class UBA2361; order UBA2361; family JBGSMV01; genus JBGSMV01. The sequence continues at coordinate 28,496 of JBGSMV010000009.1, read as the reverse complement.
TCCCTTCTTCGCCATGTATGCAATGCTCGTTCGTGAACCTCTCCCTCCGCTGAGTATCATTGCGAGAATTCGAAATTCGCGCCGTGCCTCTCGGGGCGTATCAACAACACTTGTCTATATAGTATATTCCTTGAGCGGTGAGTTTCGCCACTTTCCTAAATCAACTGCTGACCGTTTTACAAAGTCGCCAAGGACCCAAAAGAAACACCTGCGCTGGAAACCTCTCTGCAGGCCCCGTAGCCGAGGCCTCGCTCGGCTCTCGACAATACTCTCGCGTTTTCTCATCGCCCGCATTCCTCATATCATCATTGGCATGGGTGCTTACACTCTCGGCAGGCTGCGCCACCACGACTGTGCGAAGAGATACGATCGCTCCTGAGGTTTTCGAACTCGCCGCGCGAAATTCGGTGCCACTGAGCCTGGAAATAACCAGCTCCGTTGACCAGTCCGTAGGCCACCAGTACCTCCTGATGCTTATTCCACTTATGGAGGTCGTTGTGGAAGCACCGTCTGACACGGTGTATGGAGCGCTCTACCCTATGCTGGCAAACGCAGGAGTTCGCCCCGTCAGCGATGAAATGAGCGCTTCTGCTTGGAGACTCAAGATTTCAGTTCAGGACCTGACAGTTTCCGCCTACGACTTTCTGGTGACTAGAAAGGTAAGTGCCGACGTGACGATGCAGGCCCGTCTGCTGAGCCCAGATGGTACTGCGCAGTGGGGGCAGCAGTACCGTGGGAAATCATCACAACTGCGTCGCTATGGCTTTGAACCGCAGTTGCAAGAGGCTCTAAACGCAGCTCTAAGTCAGGCCCTCCTCCCATTGGTCGAGCGACTACGATCGTCGCTCAAAGCCACACGCTAGAAAGATCGCTCTCGCCGTCACCAAATTCTCCCCCCCCTGGAACGCCCCTGTGGATAACTCAGGAGCGCCCAACCTCTCAGATTTGCTCACTTCCCATGGACTTGGGACCCACAACGATGCATCTTCAGCCCATGCTTAGGCTTACACGCGCCATAGTCCTCCGGTGGCTTACGTGGCATTTCAGAAAGGTCTCCTTCCCGCCTGCGATCGAGGGGCAGCTTTCTGGCTCTGCTCCTCCGATCGTGGTCGTCCCAAATGATGCCTGGGTTTGGCAGGGGTTGCTCGGTGCCATAGCCCAAGCCTCCGGCCTGCTTGCGGTTGAACGCATCACCGAACACAGCGGTGCTGCTGCCAACAGCGATCAGCCTACGTCTTCTTCGTTGCCGCTGCCGGCCTCCAAGAAGCTCCGCTGGTTGTCACTCCAAGACGCCAGCACGATTGAGTCTCTGTTTAGCTCTAGGCCAGACGCCTCTCTCTCGACTCTGAACGTGTTTCAGCTACGAGGCCCAGTAAAGGAAGTGCCGCAACATAATCCGGGCATCGCGTCGAATCTCGGCATGCTGTTCACCCGGCGGCTCATGACCGTGCTACTCGGCCAGCCCATTCCTATTTCAGAAGCACTTCGTCACGGCCACGGGCAGCGCGCTGCCTCGCGCATGCGACGGCTACTAAAGCTCGATTTTAATCGTAATCTTAAAGTAGTTCGCGGAGTCCCAGTGCGCCCGCTTGCCGAACAAGCGCGAGTGATACTTTCCGGAGCCGACTTCGAACGAGAGCTCCGCATCCTCGGAGAGCGCTCTGGCGAAACGACCAGTCGCATGCATCGACGCGCCGAGCGTTCTTTCTATGAGCTTGCAGCCAATCAACGCCGCAGTATGTACTCAGTGCTTGCGGTTGTTGCCAAGTTTCTACTGAACCGCCTGTTCACCAACATTGAAATGCGCGGCCTCGATCAGCTCAAAGAGGCCATGCGCACACACGCGGTCGTCATTGTGCCAATGCATCGCAGTCATCTCGACTATATCCTCTTGCAATACAAACTTTACGAAGCCGCGATTAATCCGCCGCATGTAGCCGCCGGTATTAATTTGAGCTTCTGGCCTGTGGGCGCGCTCACGCGCTCCGTAGGAGCATACTTCGTCAAACGCAACGCGCGTGACCGAATCCACATGTTGGTACTGAGGCGCTACGTGACTTACCTGATGCAACGCGGGCATTCACAAATGTTCTTCATTGAAGGAGGTCGCAGCCGCAGCGGAAAGATGATGCGCCCGAAGATGGGACTTCTTGGGGTGCTCTTCGATGCCTATAAGAAAGGTATCCGCAAAGAGATCCTATTTGTTCCTGCCTCTATTTCATACGAACAAGTGATCGAAGATCAAGAATTCGGAGTCGAGAATACCGGTAGATCAAAGACAGAGGAAAACCTTCGCTCCACCGTTAGTGCCTTGGACATCTTGAAGAAAAAGTATGGCGAAGTGGTAGTCACCTTCGGCGCACCACTTTCTCTCTCCGCATTTATGCAAGAGAAGGCACAAGCTAATGAAGGAATCCCACCAAAACGCTCCGATGAGCGAGAAGCCTTAAACGAGTTTGGCTTAAACCTTGTGCGTGGTATCAGGCGTCACATTAGCCCCAGCCTCACTAATCTGGCCTACACCGCCCTCATGTCAGCGCCGCAATATGGGCTAAGCCGTAGCGCACTATCAGACTCAGTGAAAAACTTAGCTCGCATTGCGCAGATACTCCGTCAAGAGCTCTCAGTAGTTGGCGAAAATACTCCTTCACTCGAGCGCTTTTTAGAGGGTCGCGAAGCAATCCTCAATGATTTGCCTCGAGAAGGAATCGTCGAGCGCGCGCGCTGCCTTGATGAAGACGTATTTTTCATTCCAGGAAAACGCCGCTTCACTGCTGATTTTTACAAAAATGGAGTCTTTCACCTTTTCTTTCCGGTCAGCATCCTCTCCACATTAGAACTCTTAGGTGAACCACTTACCGGAGACGCCGCGCGCCCCTTCCACGGCACCTTTCAATCTGATTTGATACTGCCGCCAATCGATGAATTCGCCGCAGAGATTGATGCGGTGGCCGCCATGCTGCTTAAGCATGGCGTACTTTCCGCTACAGATGGCGTCGTTTCTTTTTCTAAACGTGAGCCCGGATTATTTATCTCCTCTCTCATTGAGGGATCTCTAGAGAGCATGTTGTGGGTTTGGCAGAACCTGCTTCGCACCGAGGATACGATCATCCTTGACGATGCAACCGCTTCCGTAAATGACTCAGGGAAATCTACTGTTTCGAGACCACTGCGAGTCCTTTCTTATCCACGATTTATGAGTCACATCCAAAATGATTTTCGCTCGGCGCGCTATGCCGGGTACGTGCACCGCACCGAAGCCGCTTCCATGACCTCTCTGCTCGCCGTTCTTGATGTTTTTCTGGCTCGCGACTTCATTTCTATCGAAGAAAAGAGCGGCGTGCGAAGTAAGATAATCCTAAAGCGCGACGCGAGCGCTGAGTTCGAGTTCCTAAACCGTGCGCACGAAGCCATTAGACGCTGGAAGGATCCAATTCATGCCCATGTGTACGGTCATTAGCGCTCAATGTTCATTGGCGCTTAAGCTGATATTCTTGGAGGCAACATGAGTGCGCCGGCTCTTCCGCGCCAACTCGTCCTGCGCGCGGGCATCATTCTAGAACTTGCACTCTTATCGATCGCCTTGGTCTGGGCCGCTCTGCGCGGATTTTCGTTCTCGTTCGAAGTAACTGCTGCCTCCACTGAGATCGCGACAGCCACGGTCCTTACTTTGCTATTCTTGAATATATTTCTGCTTCGAAGAACTGAGGCTTCCTCCACTCCAAGTGCTTGGATCGGGGAGTTTAGGTCGTTTCGCGACGAGATAGTGCAGCGCCTCGTGGGAAACCTGGATGCGCGCTCAGCGGGAATTCTCGCCTTGCTTTCTGGCATTGCTGAGGAAGCATTTTTTCGGGGCGCTCTATGGGCTGAACTCGCCTACTGGGGTACTGACGTTACCGCACTGGTCATTTCTTCGACCGTCTTCGCCGCCGCCCACTTTGGAGCAAACATACGAGAATACCCGCGCGTCACTGCGCTCTACGTGTTCTATGGACTTGTGCTTGGGGTCCTATACATGGCGACCGGTTCACTGCTCGTGATGATGCTTTCCCATGCGGCTTATAACTTTGTGGCCTTCGCCATCCTTACTCGTGGGTTTAGCGGATCCTCTCTTGGTGAAAGTTCCACGATCGTCTCCGCAACTCGGTCCCCCAGCGACTAGATCCTGGTACTTGCGTACTCCGTCACCGTGATGGCTTTTGGTTCGCGAGCGGGGCGCCAAGCAACGCGAGTGCGTCACATAGATAAACGACCAAGTCCCTCTCCACCCGTAAAGTGCTCAGGAATTGTCCATCTCTAAAATTTCTAAGCTGCTCCCCAAATTTTGGATAACTCGAAAGCCACGAGGACGACTCCACTGCACCTCGAAGGCATGACGCAACATGACGGCAGTAGTGAAACCCCTGTTTAGGGTACTCACGTTCAAGTTGCTCAAACTTTTCTTGGAGCTGCGGTAACGACTCGATCATGAACTGCCGCTCCAATATTTTCAGGGCCTCTAGTAGTTTCTTGCGATCTCGTTCGGGCACGGCGTCGCTGGCCTCAGACGTGCCCTTTCGCACGGTGACTCGAACCAGATTTTTAACCGCCAAAATATGCTGATAGTCCAGCTCTGCCCCATGCTCGCTGACATGCCCGATCAACCGCTCCATTACCTCCCAAAATGCTTTCGCGGAGGGGCCGTCCATATGAGCGTTAAAGGACTTAGACACCTCCTTCCAAATACTGGCGAAGCCCTGACAAGCAGCTAAAAAATCCGCTGACCGCTTATGCACTGGACTTCCGCGGCGAGCGCCCGCCGCACCAGAATTAGATGAGAGAAGTTCGTTTTCTACTGCTAGGGCGAAAGCCTCTTGCGCGGGAGTATCGGCGCAACCCTTCAACTGAATGATTGCACTGGTAAGTCCAGTGTCCTTTAAAGATCGCGCCTTAACGGGTCCCGGGAGGCTTGAGTATCTCTTCTCACCGGCTGCGGCCACGGACATCATTAGGGTACAGAACTCACTGACGCCCCAGGCCTTTCTGCCCTTAGCTCTATTCAGCAGCGCCTCGGCAAATTCTTCAGCAGTTAGACGAAAAAGGACCGTGCCCTCCTCTTGTGTGGGGACTTCCTGCAGTCTTTCTCCCCACACTCGCAATTCGGCAGCTTTGAGATCTTGCACCTCCTCGGCTAGCTCGCCTGCTGACGACATCGCCCCCTGTCCTGTTCTACGGGATCCATTGGCTCCCGCGACCGCACCACGACGGAGCTCTGAAGGGCGTGAGCAACGCAAATCCTGAAAGCCATCGGAAGATCGTTTCTCTCCCTCCTGATCACTGGTATCGTGACTTCCGCCTTGGGGAATCTTTTCTTCTGAAACGTTTTGTTGAGGTGAAAACTCTGGTGGTGGCATAACACTGCGGTACTGACTGCTAATCTGCCTATTAATTGCTAAGGGCCTATGTTTGGCGCTCTCTTCGGAAAAGGCAAGAAAAACGAGCCGGAAATAATTCCGGCTCCGGCGCTTCCGTCGGCTGTAACCTCTGCAATTTTCAATGTAGTGGGCGCCCGAAGCGTACCTCCGATGCCTTCTTCTGCCCAGAAAGCCTTTCAGCTCTCCACTGACCCCAACGCTGACGCACGGGATTTTGTTGAAGTAATTGAATCAGATGAAGGCCTTTCAGCGCGCGTCCTTAGAATTGCGAACTCCGTCTACTTTGATCGTGGCAAGAAAAGCACCACCATCGAAGAGTCGGTAATGGTGATCGGCATCAATGAACTTCGCTGTCTGCTTAACTCCAATACCCTCTCAGATATATTTCCCTCTAAGTCTCCGGCGCGGGCCTTCTTGTGGGGTCACGATGTGGGCACCGCCCTGGCGGCCCGAGCGCTTTGTCAGCGAGTGCTCCCGAGCAAAGCAGAACTCGCCTTTCTGGGGGGGCTCATGCACGACATCGGCAAGCTTCTTTTGCTTCAACGCACTCCCGACGAGTATGGGAAGGTGATTTCTCGGGTTGAGCAAGAAGGTGTTGATTTCGCAGTCGCCGAGGCAGAGTTTTTCCCTTTTGACCACACTGAAGTGGGACAACTTATTGGCGAGCGCTGGGCGTTTTCCACCGATTTGCGCTTCATGATTCGTCAACATCACGCATCATGGGAGCAGCTTGAGCAGTACAGCACCGACGGCTCGGTATCCTTGGCCGCAATCATTAAGGCCTCTGACCTGATTGCTCATAGCCTCGGTCTTGGGCACCCCGCTTCCCTTCATAAGTTACGCTCTCGCTGTGAACAGCAGTTGCCAATTGCGTTTGAGGCCCTAAAAATCCCCTCGGGAGATGCGCCCGCAATGCTCGCCCAGGTAAAAAAACTCTTCGAAACGGAGTACGACCTGTACGCCGGTAGCGGTAGCTAGCGGCAACGAGGAACAACTAATGACTGAATCCAATCGAGGCGACCACTTTTCTCGGCTCTCGTCTCCGCTCATCTTAGTAGGCAGCGGTGTTTTGCTGATCGTAATCGGTGGAATGCTTTCTGCACCGTCGGTTTCTTCAAGCGACTTTTCCGAGAACCGAGTGCTCGGAACACTCGCGCTTACACTCGGAGGATTATTGTGTGGCTCGGGCCTTTCTATACTGTTTCTCAAGCGCTCCCTTTCGAAGCAGCTCGGCTCCACTGCCTCACTTCTCGGAGAGGTGGCCACCTCCGGCAAAGATAATCGCGGCAAGATAGCAGCGCCCAAGTTTTTTAGTGACGCACTCTCCCCCTTGCTTGGCATGATTCGGGCTCAGCAGATTCTTCTTAAAGAACGAAAAGAAGCATTTCTTGGACTCGAATCCAGGCACAAAATGCTCACCGATAACATCGCCGCCGCGGTCGTTCTTCGGGATGCGCGCGATCAGATTACCTACTGCAGTCCCTACACCGAAGTGCTTACGGGCTACGCCACTCGCGAGATACTTGCCTTTGAAGGAGATTTTTTTTCCTCGCTCGTACCTGAGGGCGATCGCGAGCGCTACCAGCGCGCTTTCAAGATTGGTGCTTTGGGAGACGCGTTTCAAGTTCGACATCGTTTGATTCACCATTCTGGAATTGAAATGTGGGTAGAAACCCGCACGGTGCCTATTTTGGATACACGCGGAGATCTGGTGCAGTCATTATCAGTAACGATCGATGTCACCGGGGCAGTACGCTACCAACGTCAGGTTGAAGAAAAAAATCGCGACCTGCATGACTTTGCCTACATGGTGTCGCACGACCTAAAAGGTCCACTTGCGACGGTCAAGGGCATGCTCAATGTGCTTGAAGAAGACCTCTCCGGCGCCTTTCCTAACGCCGCAATTCCTGAAGATGCCAAGGCGACGCTTACGCATATCCACAATGCAACGCAGCGTCTCGACCAGTTAGTCGCCGGTGTTCTCGAATATTCGAAAATTAGCGCCCAAGGCGAACATAGTGAATCAGTCGAACTCAACTCAGTACTTAAAGAAGTGCAACATCACTTGAGCTCGCAGCTCGATTCACCCTCTTCCGCTACGTCGTCCCCTGAGAACACGACTAAGCCCTCCATCTCGATTGCAGATGGGTTTCCTAAGGTAGTAGGCGAGCACGTCTGGCTCTACCAGGTCTTTTCTAACCTGCTTGGCAACGCCATTAAGTACCGAGACCGCACTCGCCCGCTCAAAGTGACGGTCAATCCACGGATTCTTCCGTCAGGACGAGAGCTTGAAGTAGCAATCGAGGACAATGGTCTTGGCATTCCCGCCGATAAAGTGGATCACATCTTTCGCCCCTTCCAGCGCGCCCACGGTCGCTCAATCGAGGGGACTGGCATCGGTCTCGCCTCCGCGAGGCGCATGCTCGAAAAATGTGGCGGCTCGGTGCGGGTTGAATCTGTCGAAGGCAAAGGCTCGACCTTCTTTGTGACTCTTAGAATCGCGTCCTAATCCCTCTTTGACACCGCTCGCCCTGTGTCCCTTTCATCTGGCACGCCATGTGCAAGTACCAGGCTTAAGGCGAAATGGATTTCGCGGGCATTTAGTAATTCGATCACTTAAGGAGAGAGTGGCTCATGATAGGCGAACTACAAAAAGCGATAGCCGCAGCTGTTTCATTTCAACCCTTTAGCAGGGTGGTCTCTACCGATCCGACCATCCCAGAAGTTGATGCAGCACCCCAGGAAAGCGACGAATTCGACGCTCTGCTCAAGCAAGTTCTGCACCTTGAGGACGGCAATAAGGTCTCGGAAGAGGAACTTTTTGCCGGTATCATTCAAGAGCGCATAAAGGCTCTAAAGGGTGATGAGGGTCTCGCGAAGTTCCAAGAATACTTGGGCGCCGAGAAGGCCGCCAGAACGCGCCCCGACGGAATGATTGCAGTGGAGGACGCTGCACGTGCCGCACTTAAATCCCTAGTGAAGGACGACACTCTCACTCAGGCCGAAGGTGATAAGGTCCACGCAGAGGCCTTCGGGGCAGCCCAGCTCGATGATAATTTACAGGCTTTGTTCGACGGACGTGGCGGGCCCAATGATCCGACCATGGCGGTGGCACAACTAGAGAGCGCTCTGAAAACCGCAAAAAGCCGCCTCAATGCCTACAAGACCGGCACCGAATCAGCCGCTGAATATTTACTGAGCGATGAGTACGATCCCTACGCAGGACTCTCCGCCGAGGCACGCTCCGCGATGGGGCGCAGTGCGCCTACGCATTCGTCCACTGCCTACTCAGGCCCCTCTCGACCAGTCGACGGCGCGAATGGCTTTTTGTTCAAGCCACAGTCGGACAGTGACGGAAAACTCGTGATTCTTCTTCCTGAATTTCTTACCGGCGACGTAAGTCGCGTGGTACTTAAGAATCGCCGTGGCAAAGAAATCGAGCAAGGCGCCTATCGCGGGATTGGAAACGGCGACCGTGAACATTTCCGCTTTCGCCAACGCGGCGATGACTATCAGAAAAACATGACGGTAGAAGTCGAGCTGAAGAACGGGCGCACCAAGACCTACAAGATTCAAGACCCCTCGCAGCGATACGACTAGCGTGCTCGACTCATTGATCTGGTCTCGCCGGCTACCCTGCCAGAATTTCGTTTAGTCCCTCTATGACAAGCTCGACTTCCTCTGGTGAGGCACGGCCAATTTTCCCGAAAATTCTTTCAGTTGAGAGAGTGCGAATTTGACTAATTTTTGCCCAGGTTTTCTTCGGCAACTTTGAACTCTCCAGCTCCAGCGTGAGTGGGAACCCAACCCTTTGAGGCTGACTTGTCAAAGCTACAGCGATAATCGTTCCCGATCGTTCATTGAATATGTCGTGACTGAGCACTAACACAGGGCGTCTACCGGCTTGCTCGTTTCCCTTCACAGGATCAAGAGAAGCCCACAGGATATCGCCGCGAACAATTCTTAGTAGTCTGGCCACTCGGCGAAGTCCTCTGATAGTCCCTCGTCGGCAAGGCGACGCTCAGCACGTTTATTTAACTTTGCACACTCAGCCGCCAAACGAGACTTCTCTAATCGAGAAATTTTTTCTGTCACTGCTATTTGAACCGCTTCGCTTCGACTTCCAAAACGCCGTGATTTGACCAATCTGTCTAATCTTTTAAGGAGACGGGTATCAATTGAAATGGCAACTTTGGAGGATTTCATGAGGTAATCATACCATCGGTCATACCGTGATTTCAAGCTTCATGTGGGCGGCGAGATGCCGCGTTAATGAGAGGGCACGCCACTTCGCGGGATGACGAAGGTTCTGATTTAACGGGAACTCGCTGGCCAACAACTGCCAATTCCTAGCTCGGTGGGACCATCACAGCGATGTCGGAAAATTTGCCTAACCTTCACTAGATCGAGTGAATTCAGGCACACAAGTGGCCACACAAACCCATTTTTGCCACAAATTCACTCATTTTGATGAAGTTCCCTCATAATCGACTGCGGCGAGCCCGTATTGCCTCAAATCACTTAGCCTACTCGGGAAAGCTTCTGATGCGTTGAACCTGCGTCTTTCACAAGGAGGTTGACATGTCATGACATGTCATGACATACTCCTACCACTATGGAAACAACAGAAAAGTTCAGCACTAAACTGAATAAGCAGGTGCTCCATAAGCTTCGCGCATATGCCAAGCGCAATAACAGTAAAATTGCTCAAGTTGTTTCACAGGCTGTTGCTGAGTACCTCGAACGAGTTGAAGTGCGCCCTGCATTTCGTGATGCTGCACGCGAAGTGATCGACGATCACCGTGAGCTCCTTAAGGAACTAGCGAAGTGAGAGAGAAGTGGTGAAAGAGACGCTATTCCCCTCTCTCGAGGAAGCGCTCTTTTTGCACGCGCTACTACTCAAAGAGTTCGGCGGAACAGGAGGACTCCTTGACCGAGGACTCCTGGAAAGCGCGCTTGCGCGACCGCGGTCCGGCTACTACCAATCCCTCTCTGAACAAGCGGCGGCGCTGATGCATAGTCTTGCCTTGAATCATCCATTTGTGGATGGGAACAAACGAGTAGCATTCGCTCTCACCGCAGTATTCCTTCGTACCAATGGCTACCGCCTCAAGGTTGAGACGAAAAAGGGACAGCGCTTCATCGAGGTAGATCTGATACAGAAGAAGATTCCACTCATAGAAATTTCTCGATGGTTAGAAGAGCATATGGTGAAATAGCTACTGAAGTGATTCTGACGCTTCCTTACAATGTAACAACATCACTACACTTGACCCCCCACTGATGGGCAGTCCGCTGCAGAACAGCTAGTGCGAAGCGAGGGGTGACAGGGCACTGCGCTGAGCTTGGAGCTCGTCGCACCCCACTCGCCGTAGACCTAGGTACATATGAATCTGGACGCCAGTTATAAGAGGCACACGCCCACTCATTCGTTCCGAACCTTCTCCGCCCTATCCGACCCTCACCACCGCCACCGGCCCAAACTCTTTGACCACCGTCAGTCCCTCTACGCCCTCTGGAGTGAACACAATGCCCGGAGATCGCTGAAAAGCGCGGCGCTCCACATTCCCCACTACAATCAATGACGCACCGTACTTTTTGGCAATGGCACGCACGCGCGCCACATCACGAGTGGAGTAGATCTCTCGCAGGTCCCGTTTGCGTTCCTCAATCTCACGTCGCGGAGCTCCGCGCTGGTATACATGATGTTCCCACCCAAGCACCGTCGGCAGTCCAGTCTGCATAGAAACTCTAGTGAACTCTCCATACGAGTTCCCCCAGGCCTCAATTATTGGCTCAGTGCCTTTGACCGTGCTGCCAAGGTAGCGCGCCATGCGTGCCTCATCTCCGTCGAGGCGTTCCAAATAGGCCGAACCATCCAAAGTCGGTCTCGGTCCCGACACTCTCGCAAATGGAATCATGACAATGGCGTTCAGCAACGTACCAGCGAATCCAAGCGTGATAACTACTCCGACAAACCCGCGCGTGCCCCATCGCACCCAAATCTTGCTGGACTTTAGCCGCCCCACCTCACTCAACAAACACACCGTCGCAATTGCCAAAAAAGACCAGAGCGGCAGGTAGAACTTGAAAATCGTGTTCATGCGATCCATCAGGAAAAACAGCTCAGCTCCAAGCACCACCACGCCTGAGAACAAGAGCAGTAAGCCAGCCACCAACTTCGCATCGCGGACAAACGAGAGCGGGTCCGCACCCAACATTTTCTCCAAATAACTATCTTGCCCCCCTCCCACTGAGCGAGCCGTATGCAGCAATACCCCACAAAGAAACAGTGCGCCCATAAACACAAGCGCTGCCGCTATGCCGATCACTCCCCACGGCTGATCCTCCACACCTTTGAGGTAGCTGCACGCCACGGCACCACCCACCACCACGGCACAGGTGACGCTCGAGATTATAAGCGCCCCCAAGCTTCGGAGGCTGCGCTCATCCACCACCAAAACAAGCACACAAAACGCTATAGGGAAGAGCCAAATTCCAAGATGCCGTAAGACCTGGCCAACGGTGTTGAACTCATTCGAATAGACATAGCCCCAGTTCACTTCGATGCCTTCATGTGAAGTACTAGAAAATGCGGCCACAAGCACTGACGCAACCACTGCGAACGCCACAAGCCCTAGAATCCAACGTGAGATCCCCGCTCGGCGCACTTCTCCTGAAGCCAACATTTGGAGCAGCCATACCACTGCCGCCAAAGCGATCAGCAATCCAAAAACGATCGCATCCCAAGAATTCAATCCAAGCAGCATGCCCCACACCACTGCGGTAAACGCCGCGGCAAGAGGCACTACCCGCTTTTCAACTACTTTAACCAGAGGCGCTACGGCCATACCAATCAAAGCCACGGTAACCGGAAGAGCCATCACATGCGGATGGAAGTCAGCGAATATCAAAGACCACAGTGGGTACTCAGTAATGGACGGACTCGTCATCATGCGACTGCTAGCCCAAAACAGATCAAAATTCGCCGCTCGCCCTTCAATCAACCAGAGATACAGAACGTCTAAGTTACTGCACAGTACCAGCAGCGCCGCTCCAAAGAGTGCGAGTACTCTGGAACGCACAATCCAAAGCACCGTTCCGTACGTTGCCGTAATAGCCATCGCACCCACTGTGGCGAGCCCAAGGTTATATCCAACACCTCCAGCAATACCTCCCAATTTGAGCAACTGCCCATAATAGAAGAAGCCAAGATAGTAGTACCCCATGCCCCTGCCGTCTCCCGGTCGATAGAACCACGGGTCATCAGGAGGAAGACTCTCCAGTCGTGAAAAGAAGTTAAGAAACGTAAAATCCATGGGCTTCTCGCCCCAGAAGATCTCTGGATTAAAAGCGCGCGCTAAGAGCAACAACAAAAACGCGCCGCCAAAAATCGCTTCAACCCATATGATCTCTCGCAGATGCCGCCCAAAAAGCCTCGCGATAAAGGCCCACCTAAAACGAATCCATTGAGCTACCAAAACAGCAAGCGCCACCGTCACGACCGTCACGGTACTGGTGCTCAGCGGATACCCCGCAAACACTCCAAGGCCCCACAAGAAAAATCCCCATAGTGGCAGCCCAAGTGCCTTACTGGCCGCATACCCTCGGTCAGGCGCTTTTGAAAAAATCGAAGCAATCACCGGAACACTCAGCAACGATAGCAACTGAATGAGCAGATACCACACCACGACCGAGCGAAGCTGTTCGGACCACTCGGCGGGCTCAAGTGCGAGCCCACTTACCTCCACCCACGCTTCAGCAAGCACGATCGCGCTGCGATTGGGCAATTCTTCGCGAGGCGGTAGTGGACTCTCTATGCGGCGTTGAATTTCCGAAGCCGACAAGTGCTCAAGATTTTCGAAAACTAAAATCTTCGGATGGTCATAAACATAAAAACTTTCATCAGCCAAATCATCGTTAAGTGTTCGACCGAACAACGAAGGCCGCACCTTAAAACTTGAGATAAGATGGAACCCAAGTTCATTTCCAAAAAGCAACTGAAACATGCGAGTCGTCTGCGGGAACTCATCCTGCACTCTCAGCAGAGAACCATAGGTGCGAGGCGTTGGGAAAATCAGATAGTCCGTGTCACTCATTCGCTCAGTGATGGTGCGAAGTTTTTGCGCACTATCCGGCTCATAGACTGGCAGCTCGTCTTGAATTGTCTCGTAGCGATAGCGGTACTCGTGGGGACTCAGTCCGGGTAGTGTAAGCGGCAGCTTGTCATCCCAATGCACCCCAAGCAGTTTTGACTCACGTGGAATGTTGTCGAAAATCCAGCGCGATGCCTGCTCGTAGGCATGCGGCTGCCTATAAATCTGCACAAAAGCCAGCCCTGAGAGTGTCGCAAGCAGCAGCACCAAAGACCCTGGAAGTGCCGCCCACCCTCGCATGCGGTTGGCCTTGCACCAATCAGAAGCGCGCACCAAAGCAAATCCGGCAAACACGCACAAAATCGGATAAAGCGGCAGGAAGTAGCGCGGGAACTTAACCTGGTAGCGCCCCACGATAACGAATACGGCAAACGCCCAGGCCAACATCACAACCCAACGCGCATCAAAACGCTTGACCAAGTCACTACCAACTATCAAAAGTCCAAATACCACTGCCAGGAATACCGGGGCGCCAATGGTGTACTGAAACATTTGCTGCAGGTGATACAGATAAGGCGTCGTGTTTTCGTATTGCACCGTATACGGAGGACGCCAGAGTCCTCGCACCATGTTTACTTGCTCAGTGGTGTGAGCCCTAAAAGTCTCAAAATCTAAAACTGCGAATGGCTGGGTGATTAAAGACACCAACAGAGCCAAAGCTGGTATCGCTATTATGGCAATCCAGAAACCCTTTCTTCTCCAGAACTGCGAAGGCCCAAAACCGAGCCACAATGAAAGCAAGATTGGCAGAGCCAAAGAGAGGCTGCTGATTTTCGTTGAAAGCGAGAGTCCCGTCATTGAAGCCGTGAGCAACACCCCGCTCCACAGGCCCTTTTTCCCCTTACTAGCGACAATCTGAGCACAGCCCAACAACGCAGCCAGATTAAAAGTCGTAAGAATAACGTCGACGGTGGCGTACCTCGAAAGTTGGATGTGAAATGGGTTAACCGCCAGCAGTACAGCAGCGATAAGCCCCACTGATTCTCGCCCACTGAGCTTTCGTCCCAACAAGTACGTGAGCCACACGCCCAACACCCCGAAGAATACCGAAATGCCTCTGCCCACCAGGAACAACCCGTCGTAGGAGAAAGCTCCCTCCCAAACGGAAGTGAGCCCCTTCCCCACCAGGAACATCAGGTAGAATGGCAAACTTCCGTAGGCGAAGGTTTTGGGATTTAGATTCTCCCAGCTCATCCCGGTCACCGTCATGACGATATGGCGCTCGTCGGGGTGGAATGACTGGCCGTGGGAGAGGTTAAGCATCCGAAGCAGAAGCGACGCGATCAGTATTCCAGCAATCGTGCCGAGTTCCCAAGCTCTTCGTGAATGCACTTTCATCGAAACCACGCCTTACCAGTAGTCACAGACAGCGAGGATTAATGAAGATAAGGAAGCTCTACGCTCCCTCTCCGCCTCGCGTCGTCCTCAATCGAACTTCCATTACAAGAAAATCGGAATTCGCGCTAAACACTCCCGCATCGGATAGGATAACGGGAGTATCCTAGGAGGTCCGTTTGTTGACGGAAAGAAGGTTTCGACCCGTAGTCATAGCTAGCGTAATTCCTCACACGCAGCTTTTCGAGGCAGCCAAAGGGTATTTAGGGCTATTCCCGACTCTCGGCGCCCTTAAACCGAATTTCACACACATGAACGAATCCCTTCTCATCCGCATCCAAGGCCTGCACCTCTAGGAGAAGATTCTGCCCGTCCGCGATCGGCCTCTCAAAATCAATGCGCGCCGAGCTCGTGTCGCCATTTAGCGCCTCGGAATCCGCCCCGAGGAACTCCTTTTTATCGCCTCTCACTGCGTACGCGGCGACCCTAACCAAATGATTATTGGAGAAAGACAGCTCTACGCCTATCGGGGAAAAGAGCCCTTAGTCAAAACGCACCTGAAACGGATTAATACCCGCACTTCGCGCTAAGGTTCCCTCGAAGCCATCAAACAATGCTTCTCGCAGCGCACTCGCCCGCCACCACCAGGCCCCTTCATCTCGGCTTAACGCAGTACCCAAATGGACATATAAGAGCTGAGCTACCAGAGTCCTTTGGACAAGCAGGATCAACGCCTTCCCAGGCAAACAACGACATAGAATCAGTTGTCGACAAACAAAAACCAGAAAGACTGAGAGAGCTTCAAAGCGTAATACCCTATCAGCACCATACTCAATGAGTGAATTTCGAGCATGAAGCAGCGACAACGAAAGCAAGGCAGTGGCAGAAGCCACCGGGACGGAGTAGCCGAGGACGAGCGCGGATCCGGACAGCGCACCAAGACAAATGGTAATTGCCCAAACCGTCTGTTCCGACGGAAGCGAAGGATATCCCACTCCATAGATAATATGGAGCATGCCTGCCGGCACAGCTCCATCTTCTCCATAAAAAAGGTGAAATTCAGCGACGCGCTGCCACATACTCGCAAGGATCAGCAAGCCCACCGCAATGCGAAACAGGCGAAGAGATCTGGGATCAAGAAGATTGGGGTCCACCGCCTTTCATCGTAGAACCCCATAGACTCAGTTGGCCAGCGAAATTCGGGGGGCGAATTCACCCTACCAATTAAAGGTTGCGTCCAGTGTTTACTTGCGAAGCAGGAGCCTCAGTGTTTGCGTGACCACAAGAGGGGCCGCCCTAGAGCACCCTGAATGGTGTATCCCCTAACGACATCCAAATTGAGCCAGCACTTCCCGCTTCACTGGCTCCTCTTTGCCAAAGTGGTCGGTAACTTCAGACCAAAAGGCTACCTCTCCTGCTTTCGCGCCAGAAATCCCCATCTCCCTGCAGCGTCTGCGTGCCCACGCCCTAAGCATAAACTCATTCTTCATGGCCCCAAGCTGCGCGCGGAACTGCCTTCTACGCAATGAGTCGCGCGGGAGACTACGAAAAAAGTCGCCAGTCGGGTTCTGAATTCGTGCTCCAGATACCAGGTCTATCACCTCACCTGAAGCCGTTGCTACTTCGACTGTTAACCAACCGTCAAAGCGGTAAGGAGATGGGGAGAAAAAGGCCCAGCCTTCAAAGAGCCCAAAGGCGGTGAGTATCGGCACGCGCTCCGAGCTTTGGCTTGGATAAAGGCGTGGAGTTAGTAGCGAGAGTCCCAGAATCGTGAACCCAATGAGGAGCCCGAACGCTTTGATGGCAGTCAGATTTTCCAGGGACTCCGACGGTATGCGAGAGCTCATTTGCTTCGCTCGTTCCCAAAATTCTGCTGGCAGGCACGCACTCCAAAAAGCAAGCATGATGCAGGCAAAGTAGAAGAGACCAAGGGTCGCCGCTATCATGCTGTGAAAGAGTACGAGGCTAGCAAGCAAGAGCACTCGAGCTCGCCAGAAACGCCAGAGTCCGACTATGAGAAAGGGGACGAAGAGTTCGAAGAGTAGCGCAGCGCGTGTGCTCATTTCGGTGATGAAATCGATTTCAGCAACCCAGCGACCAAACGGAGTGGCGAGATAATCTAAATGCAAGGCCGCACGTAATGCACTCGCTCGCCACCACCAGGCGTCAAAGTCGCGGCTTTGAACAGAGTCTACATAAATGGCGCAAAGCTGCAGGACTAGAGCACCCTCCACCAGGAGGTTTAGGATCTTCGCGCTGCGAGAAGCACCTCCCATGGAGGACGGACGCAGCGAAAGGAGAAAGACAAAGAGCACTTCAAACCGAAGCACTCTATCGGCTCCATAGTCCAGCAAAGGATTCCTGGCGTGAATGAGCCCTAAGACGAGCAGGCAAAGTCCTGACGCAATAGGAACGCCGCGGCCTAGCACTAGAGCAAGGCCCGAGAGCGCTCCTACGCCCAGTATGAGAGCCCAGAATCCCTGATCTGAGGGGATCGCGGGATAGCCCGCCCCATATGCCAAGGGTAGAATCTCGGCGGGTAACGCCCCCTCGGAGCCATACAGAAAGGTGAAGTCGACGCACCGTTGCCATATGCCTGCGATCACCAAGAGTCCAACGGCGATGCGAAATAGGGATACGGATCGAGAATCGAGCAAGTTCTGGTTCACAGCACCTCATGGTACGGACTTAGAGCGCACATTGGCTAGTGCGTTTTAAGGCGCTAGGGAATGAAGGTTTGGTGGTCTCTCTAGGCAAGGTTTATTAGTATCGGGCAAAGTAATTCAGTTATACTTTCAGGCAATATCCATCACCCAGTAGGCCGTATGACATCCCTTGCAGAATCAGTACTCAGAGGTGCCCTATCTGATAGAGGCAGCTTCCAGCTCTCACCCATCAAGGCCATAGAACTTGCCGCAGCGAAAATTCCTGGCGCCGTCTCCCTTGCTCAGGGAATCCCTAGCTTTCGAACGCCACAAGCCATTAAAGACTATGTTACCGAGCAGATGCGCTTAGGCTTAACCGACAAGTACTCCCTCACCACGGGACTCACAGAACTGCGTGAAGAAATTTCAAGCTCATTGAGCAAGGAGGGTCTGCGCTATGATCCCGACTCTGAGATATTGGTCACCGCAGGCTCCATCGAAGGCATCACCGCCAGCCTGCTTGCCAACACTCAGGCAGGAGACGAAGTCCTGCTCCCCTCGCCGACCTATGCTTCCTATCTTGGAGCCATCGGAGTAGCGCGTTGCATTCCTAAATTCTTTGAGCTGGACGAAGAAAATAATTTCGATTTTCAGATCGAGCGTATCGCGCGCGCAATCACTCCTCGTACGAAGGTGCTATTGTATTGCAGTCCTAATAATCCTACTGGCACTCTCTTTTCTGAGGAGAATACCAGGGCATTGATTGCACTTGCCGATCAACACGACCTGACCGTGTTGATCGATGAAGTATACAAAGACTTTTACTACACCGCCGACAAGCATTTTACGCCCTGCTCTATTCCTGAAGCACGCGACCGAGTTATTCGCGTATGTTCGTTCTCTAAAGCCTACGCCATGACGGGCTGGCGAGTTGGTTTTCTACACTCAGCCAAACACCGCGTCAGTCCAATCGTAAAGTACCATGACGCAATGGTGACCTGTGCTCCGGTAATTTCTCAATATGCGGCAATCGCAGCACTGAGATTCTGCGATGATTATTTAAGAGAATTCAAAGATGAGTTTAAGCGCCGTAGAGACTTTACTATCGAGCGTTTGGATTGCATGTCCCACGCGCTAGACTATCAGTTACCCAAAGCAACTTACTTTGTTTTTCCTCGTGTGAAAGACCTGGTGCCCATGGCAAGGGATAGCACTCGGCTTGCCTATGACATTCTTGAGAAATCAAAGCTGGCACTAGTGCCCGGCATCGCTTTTGGACCTTCCGGAGAACAGCATTTACGCATTAGCTACGGGCGCGAGTGGGAAGACCTTCGTGAGGGTCTGACCCGGTTAGAAGAGTATTTCAACCGCTCTCTGGGAGAGCGTCGCCGGATTGAGCGCGAGGCTCCCTCCAAAAAACCAACACGCTCGAAACCCCTCATGAGGTCGCTGGCTCAATTAGTGCTCGGGTCAGCAGCTAAGTTTTGGGTACACCGTAATCGACCTACCGTCGTAGCGATTGCGGGCATTCGGGGCAAAACCGTCATCAAGCGCTCCATTGTTGAATCATTGCGCAGCTGGTGCGCCGCTCGAGGCTCGGTACTCTCTTATAACACCGAGCTTGGGCTGCCGCTCTCGATTCTCAATGTCCCCTTGCTTAGTGTCTCTCGCTCATCTCCATTCAAGGAGAAGCTCGCTCTTCTCACTCGAATAGTTTCTCAGTCGTTCTCGAAGACGAAGAAGCCTGAAGTATTGGTACTCGAATACGGCGTTGAGTCAGCGACAGATGCGAAACGCCTCTCGTTAATAGCGAAGCCAGATTGGCTAGTAATCGCTCCTTTAGGTGACGCAGATCCGGGGCTCGACGTAGAAGGCATTCGAGAGGGAGTGCTAGAGCTTGTTCGTGCACTTCCCGCTGACCGAGTACTGTGGCCGGCCGAAGACGCCTGGATAGCTGCAAGCGGATTGATGCTTGACGCCAAGAATGCATTGCATCTTCCTCCCACTGACGACGGTTCAAGCACTACCGGTGCCGTAGGGGAAAGTGCTCACCGTGGGCTCGCGGCGGGCAAGAGGCTGTGCCAGTTGCTGGGGTTGTCGCACCACTAACTTGCAAATTGGCTCTTATAGGGAAAACTTAAAAACGATCTCGAATGAAGTACTGCCGCGAAGCCCCGATTGCATCGCGATTATTCATGGTAGCGAGATAACTTGAGATACGGCAGAGAACTGAGGCGAAGATTTCCTTACGCGCGCCTTGAGCCTGCAAGGCTCTCGCGCAACTGTCGCCGATGCGACCAAGTTGCAGGTTAGGCAAATGGAACCATTTTTGACTTTAGAATCGTCCGATCGCGCGTCAGAAGCGGCATCTTATGTACAACACTTGTTGCCGCAATTATCTCGTCCGCAGGGTCGCTCTTAAAATCAAGCTCGGTGCTCTTTCGAGCTACGGAAATATCTAAGGGAAGGATCGTTATCTGTCCAAACAGACGACTAAATTCGATCGATTGCAGATCCAACTCTAACCGCTGGAGCTGCGAGAGTTTCGCTAACTCCCAAAGCACTATAGCGGAAATCCCCCAATCACTCTGACGTAGTAATTTTCGTTCGGTTTTAGTCAGTGTGTCTGCCAGAGCATACACCAGAATATGGGTGTCAAGATTCAGCATTCCACCTTACTCCAGTCGACAGGAGATCTCCTTTAATCTTTATTCTGCCCTTGAGGCTCCCGATCAGCGACGCCGATCCCTGCTCAATAGGAATGAGTTTTGCGACGGGCTTCCCGTGCTTTGTAATTATGAGTCCTTCCGGATCCAAAGCGTCAAGAATACTTAAAGACTGCTCCTTGAATTTCGATGCATTAATCTTCTTCATCAACATAGCATACTATTGACCAGTTAATATGTCTAGTCATATTTTCTGTCCAAATTAGCTTTGGCGCGCGAATATTGCAATAACTTCTGCATGTTATCCGAGCAGTCCGTGCTTGAGGCGACGGCGAAATTTTGGATTCACCGTAATCGCCCAACTGTTGTGGCGACCCTCATTCTTCTAAGTAGAGCGTCCGCTATTTTCTATTCGTGGGGGAATTCTTAAGGGTTTGTTTCAACTGAAGATTGCCGGTCGAGGCGACTCTTCCGGCCGTAGGCTTAGATCCCATTTTTAGGGTACATTGGCGCCGTTCACTTAAGCTGTCACATGGCGTATGTTGTTCAATACTCCTCAAACCGATTCTCGATTTAGGCCTGAGAGAGGGGCTCTGCCCCGCAACCCATACGCACCCGAGCATCAGGCCACTACTCCTCCGAACATTTTTGAGGGCAACATTCTAAACACCCCGTGCTTCGTAACACCGACGGAGCTCAGCGTCATTCCACCAAATGTTTCACGTAGTGAAGCCCTAATATTCTTCCACGAAACCCGTAACGAGCTTGCTGAGTTTTCGCAAGGACAGATCGAGCCTGAAGATCTTTCTGACTCGGCGCTACTGGTGCTTTGTGCACGTACATCGCTGGTAGAAAAATATGCAGCGCTGATTGATCGACAGGCGATCGAAAGCGGTGTTGCTCAGAAGTCAGTCGGAGCCCTCAAGCAGCTCGCCTTCTTAGCTGCAGAGGCAGTGGTGCATAGCCGAAACGAGACCATTGAAGATCAGCTGAGCCTCGATTTAAGGAAGAATATTTCACACATCGCCCTCCTGCCTACACTCGGCTTGGGGTGGGCGGTCGCCACGTTGTATGGTGGCAACCTTCTCGTCCCCGCCGCTTCGCCCCAAGCAATCGGCACCACCGCCGCGCTCGGCCTGTGCGCTTGCCTCTTGGTTACGGGTGGATCCATCGTAAACTGGCTGAAAGCATGGGGGACCCAGCTCAAGTTCACCAGTGACTTAAACGTTGAGATTAAGAACCCCGTCGCTGAAGAAGAAATGCGGGAGAAGCTCCTGGATATCCGAACCCGCACTTTATTCTAACGCGATGAATATCTTGGCTCCTTTAGCGACCTCTCTTTGTTCCTTCCCATGACGAAAGAATGTACCGAACCCGCTCAAACTCGCTGAGCACCCTGATTCAGTGATATCAGGACTTGCGATCCTGAATTAGGCCTAGATTGGGACTTCAAAGTGCAAAGTGCTGCCTGAAGGGAACACAAGCGAAGTCTCGACCGATTAAGCTTATTAGAGAAAAAACTTCTTTATTTTTGGCCCGTGTGCGACAAGCAAATCCCTCTGCTACGGCCCCGCTCAGAGCGCTGGCTCGACAACCAGAGCGACACCAGATAGAACAGCCGAGCCTCCTTGCGTTGCTGCAGCTGAAATTAATGCACCGTTTTGACACTGTTCATTTGAAGAACCACCGTATGGTGAAATCTGTGTTGGAGTATCAAATACGAGATTATGCGAAGCCCCGTTTACCTTCAGCAACAGCGAATCAGATGACCGCGAATTCGTAAAAGTGTGGGCGGTCAAAAGAAAATTTCTGGTGCCAGGGGTAAGATCTACACAAAATTGGGGAGTTCTTGACGTCGATAAAGGCGGGTGGGAGAAGGCGGATTGACTCTTTACCTCGTGAATGCGTGCTCGTTCAGGCAGATAAACGAGAATATTCGCACTCCCAGAAGAGGTTTTCCCTAAGGCGCCATCATTTCCAAGCGCCTTAGCCTGGTAGATCAACGTCGTGCTAACGACGATAACTATGGTGATACAAAGTGCGATTCTTTTGAGCAATGCTTCCCCTCTTCGCTTCAAGCGCGAAGAAGGTACAACATGAATCGGGATCAATCAAAAATAAAGCGTTAAACCACAATATCGCCGACACGGTATGCGAACCTACCGGCTCTCAATCCCCTATGGCATGAACATCAGTATAACCTAGGAGTCTGTGACACAGGCACAGACGACGTCCCGCCGACTTGTCCTCGGCAGCCTTGGCGGAAGAGGAAGCCTCCTCGAATTAAATGGCAACCCAGGTACCTGTAAGCGAAGGCGGACCCTCATAAATAGGGCTGTCTCGCCGACTCCGAGCCCATTGGCTCGGGTTAGTTCGAAGCGTCTGGCTCAACGAGGATCGTGATAGTACCGATGTAGGTACCAGCTGCCTGTGCCAACACTTCTGCTTCGGTGATGTTTATATGCAATCGAGCAGAACTACCACCGCTACAGGTCTGGCTCGTTGTGTTCGCGCCAGTTTGCACAGTAAGTTCGTTTCCATGCGTGACTGCAGTTTCGTTAGTGTTGGTTCCTGATACGTCATTCCAAGCTGCGGTATAGGTCATGTCATCGGTAGTAGCCGCATCTCCGATTTGAAAACTCGCCGCTTGATTTGGTCCTCCATCTCCGGAGATGGTCACATCATATTGTCCATCTTCATCGTTTGTATAAATACAAACATCGGTGGTGAGATCCACGTCTCCAGATGAGTAAGGATTTAGAGTTAGGTTATCAATTCCCGATACTCGAATGAGTTCTGGAACGGTCAACGAAACGTTTGTCGAGCCAGAGCTCGTTGCCCCAAGCGTTCCGTCTGACGCTGCAAACGCGTTTCCGGCACTTACAACCACTAACAGGCTTACGGCCATAGCTGTGTTTTTGAGGGCGAGTCGATTACTACTCATAATATATCTCCAGGATATACGTGGTTGCCCGCTTCCGAGTTTTTCATACGGAACGATTCGAGGCTTGAGAGACTTTGTCTCCCTGAAATATACATTCGGTGGGTTGCGTACTAAAACTTTAGAATTACTGGCTAACGAGTACTCGCTGTGTTGGACCAGCGCGAGAATTTGCCTATTATTTGGATAATAAATTTAATCAATTCGGCAGCTTGACGATTTGCGCCGCAATTGCAAACACTGTTTACTTTGCGTTCAAACTCCGACAAATCACGTCTCCAAAGTCAACAAAATAGTCAGCATCCTCCGGAACTGGGAGCATGAAGCTGCAGTCATGTCCGTGACTCTGCACCGTTAACTCCTCTCCACCAGCCACCTCCGCCTGAAAGGAGCCGCCCTTCTCGGTAATCGTATATTCTAGAGTGCCACGAATTCGTTCGAATTCAATGGGCTTACCAGCTTCATTCACTAGGCGACCAGTCGCGATAACCACCCGCTCGATTCTCCAAGTTCTTCGAGCGATATTTCCGGGAAAGAGGGTGATTTTGTAGATCTCCTGATCGAACGATACAAGATCTCCTTCTTCCGTGGGCCGCACGGTCACCTCATACGTTCGGTATGGGTATAAACCTAAGACTGCACTTGAACCGGCAGGAATGGTGTCATACACCGAATTATTCACCAGCACATCAAAAGGAGTTTTGGTGGTATTACTCTCTATATCTGCAATAAAAACAGACTCCCGTCGCACTGGGTAAGAAAGCGACAACTTGTCTCCGCTGAAGATAAACGAACTGGAGAGGTTAAACCCGACGCTGGTAGAGTCTTCATCCGACAACTGCTTATCTCGAACAAACAAATTTGTTCGAAATATATCCGCAGTATGCTCTACCCGTGCACTGTTAGTGGTGAAGGTATCCTTATTTGGTGACTCGAAGTACTGCACCTCATTAGTAACTTCAGCAAAGGTGCCCTTCTCGTTAATATTGCGGGAGTTATATTGAACGGAGTTAGAAAGTAATCTCTCGTTCTGTCCAGAATTTGAACGATTCCGGAGCAACGACAGATAATTCAAGTTTCCTCCAAAGTTGTATCGATAATTCAAATAACTTACGAACTCACCACCGCTATCGGTCGAAAAATATGACGTCACCAATCGAAGATCGCTCTTTCCCGTTTGAAGGACATTCCACACGAGTTCCGGCCCGTAAATGTACCTCGCCGTCACAAGAGACTGAGGGGCCACGGGAGGCAGTATTGGGTTGAGCGGCGATGGCGGTGGGGTAGGACTCGGATCAACCGTTCGCTCGTTACGGTTTGCTTTGTATCTCAGCTCGAACTTACCGAGCACCTTGGAGACGCTCGCCGAGTATCCGGAGATTTCGTTAAGAATCCCAATGGAATTCTGTTCATTGAAAGCTTGTGAGATTCGCCCTGATTCGAGCTCGGAAGGCGTCAGATTCTGCTGATCGACGTTAAAGGTCCTTTGTATCGAGCCATTAAATCGAATGTCCGATATCGGAAGCGTGCCGGAGATATTGGTTGAAAGTCCAGAAGCTCCCTCGTCGTCGTAGACGGCCGAGATCCGTAAGACATTATCTCGGTATACGCTCACGAGAGAGAGTTCTCCCACCGTATCTTGGTCTGAACCGTAAATTGAAGGTTCCACTTGCAAGAAGTCGAGTGCTCTCACTCTAATTCCGGTTTGATACAGGGGGGTGTCGCGCAATGCCAGCTGGTCTCGAAGCACACCCGCTTGAATGTAGATAATCGGAATACCTCGTGCAGCAAGAAACCCCGACTTCGTAAAAAACTGGCGTTCACGAATGACATTGCCATTGTTTTCGGTAATAACAATGTCCAAATCATAACTCCCCTGAGGAAATTGAGAGGTGTTAATTTCTTGCAATCCATAGTCGAGGATTTCTACCCCAAGCAATCGATTGCCTCGAAAATACTCAACTTGAGAACGGGACGGGATAAACACTTCAACGCGACTGCCTCGAATCTGGTTTTGGTCAAGAAAAAGCTCTTCTTCGGTGCTGAGCGACGCCCCTAAGAATTCTTGCCCGCTCGCAAAGTTGAGCCCTTGAGAACGCAACAATCCGACGTCCAACGAGTAATCCCCGATAATTCCACCTGCCGTAGCTCTGTCGAGCTCGTAATCCTCGTCGTCGATATAGGCTCCCTCTACCTGTGCTAGGTACTTACCGAAACCTAAAACCGAGCGATGTGCTAATGCTGATTGAAAATCCTCGGAAACCTCACCCGAAGAACTCACCCCAAAGTCTTGTCGGAATGACAGTTTTTTTTCCGGATCGGGCACCTGGCCGAGTGAGGCAAGGTTGGTACTACTTAAAAATTTAGCTTCGGGCTCCAATATTATTCGAAAGGTGTTTAAGTTGTAACTGATTGAACCCACCCCCTCTACACTCCGGGAGCCAAAGATCTTCCCTCTGCTCAAATCTTCAATTTCTTGGTAGCCGGCATCAAGCTGTTCCTGCGCTTGCTCGATGACATCTGCTGGATTATCAATTTCAAACCAATCGTCCGTAAACCCGGCGAGAATCACTCCAGAGTATCGTTGCCCGATATACAGATCGAACAGGGTCTTTTCCGCAGATTCGTCTGCCTCCTCTTGTGCTTGGGTAATGTCGCGTCGTTGAGACTGCTCAATCTCATCGGGGGCAGGTTCGAAAGGAGGGTCTTGAGCATAGAGATTCCCCGTGGTGTTCAGAAAAACCACCAAGCAACAAAGGGCGAACCCCCTTGTATGACGCTCCAACCATTTGCTCATTCTACCGGGTAGACTAGCTGTCCTCGGAAAAGGCTGCTAGGCAAGGAAGTAGCCTATCCATTGGACTGCAGTGAGGGCTCTAAGTAGCCATCAACCTCAGGCGTCTCCACCTGTTGCACGGCCTCCGACGGCTGCACGGCCTCCGAGTGGCCCACTGGTTTGCCTTCATCGCGCGGTAGAGCGGGAATGCGGATTCGGCGTTTAGCGCTTGCTGAATCAATTGCCTTACGTGAGATAAGAATGGAGGTAAAATGCTCATCCCCGGTTGGTGAATAGTTGGGAGTCGAATCATTCTGCCAATCGAAAACAAATCGAGCCAGGTTGGGATGAACGCCGGCACGAACAGCTGACAGCATTGGGTGACCGATGTCGTAATGCTGAGAGCGGGCTAAATTTACGCCGGGCAGGTCAATCACCATCCGTGGTGGCAACGCAAGATAATCGTACCTGAGCGTGCCTCCCGCAGGAGCACTCACGTCTACCTGAATGGTTTCATCATCAATATAAGAAACTAACAGCTTGGCACCGCCAGAATCAAAGTTGAACAGTGTTAGAGACGGCTCTGCGGTATGAGGAGGTTCGGCTAAGGCGTCTAGGCTGAATATTACTGTTTCAATCAGTAGCAGCGCCGCCACGGTTTTGAGGAATACAGAAATGGCGGGCAATTTTTGTAGAGCCATCTTTTTATACTGTAGGACTTTTATACTCTAGCACACTGAAGATGCCCGGAAGTCCCCCGTCTTGCCTTGCGAGCAAAGCTTGAAAGGTACTGGCAGCATAAATCGTTCAGCTAGCCAACCGGGTCAACGGTAATAATCTCTATGTTACCGTCGTAACCATCTTGTTTCAGATATTTAACTACTCGATCACTTGGGGCGTCCACCTCAAAGGAGTACCCGGCGTAAATTCTCCGGCCTGGGATGGGGGTGCAGGTCCCACTACCGTCACAAACTTCACCTTCCGAAATACGAATGTTGCGATTCCCTTCGTTGGTGAACGTGATGGTATTTCCCTTTCGTTCCCAAGTGAGCTTAGACACCGGTTTCGCTGGATCAGAAAAAATCAGGACTCCCATCCCGGTGAGCACTTTGATCATGGTCTTTTGAACTCGCCGGCTATCCTTTTCAACGTCAAAATCTCTTAACTGTGGCAAGAACTTTACGCGATAGATCTCTTCGGTTTCCTTTGATGGCTGTTTCAGCAACACCCGAACGGTACGTTCGCCGTTTGCGTCTATCGAGAACATTCTTGGTGCAACCAACAGCTTTTCCGTCGGCTTTCGATCTGGTTTATCCGCACCCGGATCGAACACCTGATCGGCTTCAACCGTAACGAAAATTGGATCCTCGGATTGATTGCGGACGGTGACATTGCGGATCGGTCGTTCACCGGCTTTAAAATGTACGATCACATCGCTCAACGAAATCTGTGCCACCGCTAATCGGGGTACCAGTACACAGCTCAGCACAGCCAATCCTAGAGTACACAGTCCCATCGTGCTGAGTCGCACAGCACGAAATCGCACCGCACAACGGTTAAAGAACATACCGCGCAGTCTCATAGCCGCTCTACCTTAATTTCTATCCAGCATACTTTTCTAAATTCACGATAGCTGCTTATTTGAACTAGCCTCAATGTTAATCAGGTTCCAGCAGAATTGTAAGGGTTCCGGAGAAAGACCCTGCGGTAACTGTCGAAAGGCTTCCTTCAGGAACGAAGATCTCAAGATTTGCATTATTTGAGCCCCCACATGTTTCTGACGAGGTATTAGCCCCAGACTGTCCGTGCAATGTGGAATTGGTTGTGAGCTGAACATTCCCCGATGTTCCGGTCGAATCGTTCCAGTACACCTCATAGGCTACCGGGATTCCGCTCGAGTCCAAGGTGAAGGCACTCCCCACCCCATCCCCGGTCGCCGTGATCTGGTAATTACTAGTCGCACTATTATAAACACAAAGGTCATCGCTATTCTGCAAATCACCCGATCCGACCCAAGTTCCGAACGCGAAATTACTAAACCCGGTGATGCGAACATCTGCAAGGCAACTCAAGGGAATCGTGGTAGCCAAAAGGCCAACCAAGAGGGTGGCAGTGCGAAGTTTCATCGGGGCATCTTACCCTCAAAGATGTCTAGTATCGAGATATCATCTGTTTTCTTCAAAGGTATCGCATATAGCGAATCGGGCGAGCTTATCTTATCGTTATATTACGAGAATGTGCGGATACTGCAGGGGCACGAAGGGGCTAGGTTTCAGCGCAGGAGCAGGTTATCTGATGCCCACAAGCTGGCGACATCCGAAAGCCCCGGTGCTCGCAGACGGCACCTGAATCTGTAAAATCTGATGTACCTTGCCACCTAGCGGCGGCGCTAGGACTCGCGATATTGCTGGACCCGCCCTCGCGTGCGGGTCAGTTCGAGCCCTGTTGCACAGTTACTTCAGTGGATCTTGGGGTCCAGGGGCAATGCCCCGGTCGTCATCGAAATCTTTGCAGAGCAAAGTTTCGATAGAAGTAATGCTGTAATACAGTCATGGGCGCAACG
>JBGSMV010000008.1:0-70443 GCA_041739995.1 Bdellovibrionota bacterium | reverse complement strand
CAGCTACTCTCAAACCCATCAAACTTCGGAAGCAACTTCGCTCCCAGTTAAGACAGGTGCTTAAGCATGCTTCGGTAACATCCAATTACGAGGCTTCAGATCAAGGCTCCTTCGGTAACACCTAATTGTGAGGCTCTCCGCCATTAGGATTTCTCAAGCCACTGTCGAAGAGTGCGAGGGGGCTGTTGCCGATCTCCTCACCAACCGCGGCCATCGTAGACCCAACCCCTTCAAAATCTAGAGAATTTGCGAGGACTAAGTCCTCATAGTGACATGGAGCTCGCCCAAGCTTCTTCGCGCATGCGAGAAATCAGGAGAGGAGACTGAATACCCCTTTAGTTTCGGGGCTCTAGTGTCGATCTTTAGCGCTGCACGGGTACATCTAAGTCGGTAGCGTTTATATGCAGAAGATCAAAATCTCCGAACGTACTCCGTTGTTTGCGTTTCTCTTAGGCATCGCAATTACCATAGCTGTCGGTTTGTACTCCCAGCAGGCACTTGAAGAGCGAGATAATTCTCGGCTCACCAAACTGGCGGATGACGTTAACAATCGGGTGAATTCCCTGGTTCACCTCATCACCTATGGATTAGCTGGAACCAAAGGGCTCTTCGCAGCCAGCAAATCAGTCGAATACGCTGAGTTTAAAAGCTTTGTGGATGCCAAAGCCTTGTCTTACGAGTTTCCCGGGGTATGGGGGTTTGGATTCGCTCAGTATGTAAAGCGCGCGGATCTGCGAAATTTTGAACGAAAAGTTAGAGCGGACGATCGCCCGATGTTCAAAGTGAAAACTTCTGGACAGATGACAGATCATATTATCACTCGCTTTCTTGAGCCAGAGCAGGACAATCAGGCAGCAATTGGTTTCGATATCGGATCAGACCCATATCGCCGTGAAGCCGCGGAAACGGCGATGTTGACCGGCGAACCTACGCTCACCCGCAATCTCAGCCTGCTCCAGGACAAGAATAATGAAACTGGATTTCTCTATTTACGACCGGTCTATCGTAAAGGGGCGCCGGTCAATACGCGCGAAGAACGTCGTGCGGCAATATTTGGTTGGGTCTTTGCTCCGTTCACTCTCGAGCGGGTGCTCAAACCTGTAGTGGAACGATACGACGAGCGGGTGTCTTTGACGGTCTATGAAGGGACTGAACTTGTTAAGCGTGCATTGCTATATAGCAATGCGACGGAGACTTCACCTGCCTCCATGAAGCGAGTACAAAAGCTTGAAGTTGGTCAGCGGGTTTGGACTGTGGTGATCAAGCCTCGTCCTGGCTTTTTCACCCAAGATATTTCACGATACTTCCCGACCAGCATCTTTGCGATTGGGATTTTGCTGAGCGTCATCGTTTCCCGCGCTCTATGGTACTATCTTGAAGCAAAGAACCGAGCGCTAACTTCTCGCCTTGAAGAGGGAGAGCGGTATGTGCAAGGAATCGTCGATAGTGCAAATTTTTCCATAATTGTTACTGAACCAGACGGAATAATTCGAGTCTTCAATCGTATGGCCTCAGAGTGGCTCGGGTACGAGCCTGAAGAGCTGATTGGTAAAGAGACTCCGGCGCTTATCCATGATGCCAAAGAAGTTGCGGCGCGTGCGGAGGAAATTTCATCCAAGCTTAATCGGCAAATAGTTCCAGGCTTTGAGGTTTTCATCGCCGAAGCTCAAGAGCATATCGACGACAATCGCGAGTGGACATATATTAGGAAAGATGGTTCTCGTTTCCCTGTGATGCTGTCCGTTACCGCGATGCGAAACGAAAGTGGCGATATCATGGCCTACATGGGTATTGCGGATGATATAACCGAACGCAAACTAGCAGAGCAAGAGCGACAGGAGAGCGAAGAGAGATTCAGGAGCTCCTTTAACTATGCCTCGCACGGGATTGCCTTGGTGGGTCTTAACGGTCGCTGGTTAAGAGTGAATCACGCGCTGTGCGAGATGCTGGGTTACAGCGAAGAGAATTTGCTTCGAAGAACCTTTCAGGAGATTACCCATCCTGAGGACCTCCAAACTGATCTTGAACACGTAAAGCGAGTGCTTAGTGGCGAGATTGAGAGCTACGACATGGAGAAGCGCTACTTTCACGCTTCTGGGGGGATTGTTTGGGTAATGCTCAGTGTCTCTCTTGTCCGGGACTCGCTCTCACAGCCGCTCTATTTTGTGAGCCAGGTTCAAGACATCACCGAGCAGAAGAGAGCCATGCAGCAGCTTCAAGAGCGCACCAGCGAACTCATGGTAGCTAAGGAAGCCGCACTGGAAGCAGTGCGCGCCAAGAGCCAGTTTCTGGCTAACATGAGCCATGAAATACGCACTCCGCTTACGAGCATCATTGGATACTCTGAGTCGTTGATGGAGGACGACCTTTCTAAGGACGAAGCTGCGCTTGCGTTGGAGACCATCACTCGTAATGGAAATCACCTGCTAGGTGTAATTAGTGACATTCTTGATATTTCGAAGATAGAAGCAGAAAAGCTGGAGATTGAGATGGTTCCGGTTGATCTTGCCGAGCTTATCAGCGATGTCGCCAATCTGATGCAGCATAAAGCTCAAGAGAAGGGACTCTCGCTTGGATTTGAGTACCTCTTCCCTATTCCGCGGCGCGTGCTCACGGACCCTACCCGACTCAAGCAGATTCTGATTAACCTAGTAGGGAATGCAGTAAAATTCACTTCGGTGGGTGGAGTTAAGATTCACGTCAAATTTCTGAGAGCAGACGAGCGCCTAGAGTTCGCGGTTATTGATACCGGCCCCGGGCTGACAGAATGGCAGAGGTCCAAACTATTTCAGGCGTTCTCTCAAGCCGATGCTTCCACTACTCGGACCTTTGGTGGCACGGGGCTTGGCCTCATGATCTCAAGCCAGTTGGCACAACGTTTAGGCGGTGAGGTAACGCTCGAGAGTGAGTCTGGTAAAGGGAGCGTCTTCACGGTGTCCATCTCTACTGGTCCAGTTGAAGCGTCTAGTTTAGTGGCCTCCATTGAGCCGAGCGAGCGTGAGGTGGAAATCGAGGATCCTAAGGGAGTTCCTCAGCTAGTCGGCAAGGTGCTGGTCGCGGAGGACGGCGAAGATAATCAAAACTTGATCTCCTTCTTGCTTGGCAAGACTGGCGTTAAGTTCAAGGTGGTAGAAAACGGTGCACTTGCGGCAGAGCAGATGGCGAAGGAGCACTTTGATCTTGTTCTGATGGATATTCAGATGCCGGTTATGGACGGATATTCTGCGACGGCATTGATTCGCAGCAGAGGCTTCGCGGTTCCCATCGTGGCGCTAACTGCGAATGCTATGAAATCAGATATTGATAAGGCGCTCTCTGTAGGCTTCACGGACTTCTTAGGAAAGCCGTTCACCAGAAGCGATCTCTTTGCCACTCTTTCCCTTTTCCTTGGGAAAGATAAGGACAACGCAGGCGGATTGGATTTGGAGGATTCTGACGCGGACAGAGAAACCTCCCACGGCGAGGGAAACAGCCCCTCCGAGCGATCTCTCGCTATTATTAGGGAAGACCCTGAGATACTGCCACTGCTCATTTCCGTGATACAGCACCTTCCTGATCGCTATAAGAACATTGTAAGGGCAATTGAAGCTGGAGACTGGAAGCAGGCTTCCATGTTGGCTCACAGCATGAGAGGTGCCACTGCTCAGCTTGGGTTAGAGACGGTTGCAAAAATAGCTGGTGTAATCGAACGAGCCGCTGATAAAAAGCTCAGTAAAGATGTTGCAGCAGGCATGCTTAGGCTAGAGAAGCGCATAGATGAGGCGCAGGCGTTGGTGGACGTGTTCAAAGCGGAGGTTCTATGAGCGACGAGAATCAAGAGCGATCGGGGCAGCGCGTGCTGATCGTCGACGATGACGAGAATATGCGGGAAATATTTTCCTTTCAGGTTCGTCAGCTAATTGAGGAAGAGCCCTGCTTGGCGGCTAACGCCGCAGAAGCTATCAGTAAGGTGGATGAGGCCGCGCGTGAAGGGCGCCCTTTCAATTTAATTCTCATGGATATCCGCATGCCGAACATGGACGGGGTCCAGGCTTCAAAGCTATTGCGTGAGGCTGGCTTCAAGGGTGTCATTGCTGCGTGCACTGCCGTTTCTTCCGGTACCGGGCGTCGTGAGTCGATCGACGCCGGCATCGACGTCTATGTCGATAAGCGCTATGTGAAGAAAGAGACCATTCAAGCCCTGCTCGATCAGGCGCTTAGTCTTGATAAGAACCCTTGTTAGCTCGCCATTGGACGTTCATATGTTAAAACGATTAACAACCTGCCTTACCCTGCTTTTATCGCTATTGGCTGTCGATTCGGTTGCCGATTCGGGTGACAAGAATCTTGCGCCTGCACAACAGCAACTTTTGGAGGCCCATACATCACCCGGCATGATGATGGGCTCGTTCGATAGTTACGCCAGCTATCTTTACGCGGTTCGCAACGTAATGATTCATACTTATGACGACGACATTAATTCCACTCAGATTCATTCGACATTTCAAGCTAACGATAAACCCACGTGGCGCGAAATATTCGATAGCATTGCAAAACAGACCGGGAGCCAGTGGTCTTATGACTCAGAACATAACTACTGGGTTTTTTCAAAAGGATCGACTGTCCCACCTTTTACAATCGCAATAGCGCCGGGATGGAAGAGTGAATACCGAGGAAATTATGTTTCGTATCGGCCACCCATTGCCCCGGTCGGATTAGATATCTATTTTAAGGAAAGTTCGGGTATATCCGAACAAATAACCAGTTCGGCTCTAAAATCAGCGCAAAAGGTGAATCCAAACGCTAAAGAAACTGAGATGAAAAATCAGAGAGTCGGACAACATGACGCACTTTTTTATTCGACAGTGATTCCATCGACTGGCATAGTTTGGCGCCAGTGGGTTTTTGGCGCTGACAAGAAAGAATTCGTAATAGTCAGTGCAATTAAACCGGAGAACGAGAAGATAATTCTTCCAGACGTGCAGAAGATGGTCCAATCTTTCAAAGTCAATTCTAATTCGGCGAGCTAACAAACGAGTCGTGCGGATTCTGGGCCTGCGCTTTTCCGTGCTAATTTTAGTGACTAAGAAGGCCCAGAACCACACACTCAAGCCGATAGGAATGAGGGATAGCAAGGGCTAAAAGCGCCTATCCCGCCAAGCCCATAAAGAACGACCGCGCATTTTTGCCGAGCGAAACGGTTTTGTATCCGCCCTCTTGAACAATCAAGGTGGGGAGACCCAGAGCGCCAATCAGGCGACCGTTCTCCTCGATATCTGCCGCACCGAGCGACCAGCTTCCGGTCGGGTCCCCTTTAGCGACATCTAGCCCAAGCGATACTATCAGGAAGTCTGGCTTGTGCTCTTTTATTCTGGCAAGCGCCTTCACCAGTGCGGGTTTGTATCGTTTACCGTCAGCTTTCTCGGGCAACACGATGTTGACGTTGAACCCTGTACCGCTGCCGTGCCCGACTTCTTCTTCAAATCCCGTGAAAAAAGGGTAAGCAATGCGCGGATCGGCGTGAATTGAAACCGTGAGTACATCTTCTCGGTCGTAAAAGATATCCTGCTGCCCGTTGCCGTGATGATAGTCTACGTCAAGAATGGCGACTCGCCCTATCTTCGCTAGCTCATGAGCGGCGAAAGCAGCATTGCAGAAGTAACAAAATCCTCCAAAGTAACGGTGCTCAGCGTGATGTCCCGGCGGACGTACGAGCGAATACGCAAAGCGCTGCCCTGATAAGATTGAGTGAGTCGCGGTCATGGTGCAGTCAACGGCACGCTTTGCTGCAAGAAAGGCATTGCGGTTGATAGGAGTAAAAGTGTCGATGCAATAGTAGCCAGCGGCGTATTCGCCATCTTTCGGCGGTCGAGAAGGATTTCTTACCGGGAATACATACGGATACAGAGACTCGCCCGGCTCCATCTTGGCGCATACTGACTTAAAATATTGCACGAAAGACCGGTCGTGCACGGTGTACAGGATTTCTTCTGGAAACGTGCGTGGTTCAACTTTGTGAAACAGCCCCGTCGGTTCTATGCCTTTCAAGATCGCATCCACTCGAGCGGGCGCCTCCACATAGCCACGTTCTTTTACGTGGTGAATGAGGTGCCGGTCGTTAACCACCAGGGTGATGAGTTTGTCGGCAGTGCGCGGTAGTTTAGGCGGAGGCAGTGTCGATGCTTTCGTATAGCGTGGCTCGCGTATTTGTACCGGGTCATCCTTAATAGAATCCACGACAGTTGCGATATATTCTGGAGAGCAGACCGTGCCGTACTTCTTGCTTAGGATGGTCGAAACCACTGTCTTTAGTTTCGATCGGCGCAGCGGTTCGATGGAGTCAAGTGGATCGAACACCAAATGAGGGGCATCTAGTCCCTCCGGCTTAAGGGGAAGTTCATACTTGGTACCGACTATGGGACGAGCGCCAAAGCGTTCATAGAATCTTAGGCGAGCCGCGTTATTCTTGGCGTACTCTGGTAGAGAGCAAAGCGCCGGATCATCTGGCAAGCATTCAAAGTAAACTCCCTGAACTTTTAGCAGCTTCGCCACTTCTCTGACGTGAGAATAGAGGGACGCCCCTACCCCGCCCCCACCTGCCACCTCGGACGCCAGATAGTCGAGAAGGCAAAACTTTTCCTTAAACGCATGCGAGACAAGTGCAAACCCAAGCAACTTTCCGTTCGCCCCATCGGCGACAAAAAGCATTGGGTGCATATCGTATTCAAGTGGGTTCTCAAGTTTGCCGGGAATTCCTTCAAGCTCTCGCTCTGGGATTCCAGGAAGGCGATCTTTAAGCATCTGCACCACTTGAGCCACGAGTTTTTGATCTATCGGTAGCTTGGTGCTTGTGATCTGCCTAATTCGAAACATATGCCCTAATAAAATGCTTAATTCGTAGATAGCTAGTCCACTGGCCTCCTGTCGGCGGGAAAGGCAACTCTCTTCTCTCGGGGCGAGAGGCCGACTGATTTGAGCTTTACCGGCAAGGCGCCAAAGCGCAACTGGGGACTTGAATCACCTGTCTAGAAAAGCCTGTCTAGAAAGGCATGTCTAGAAAGGCATGGTCGCTACTTTCTTGACCTCCTCTTCTTATCGCCCGCTATTTGGTTGCTGCGATGTTTGAGCGCTTTCGAACCTGTAAATTGAGCAGCTCAACAAGCAGAGAGAACGCCATCGCAAAGTAAACATAGCCTTTTGGAACGTGAAAGTGAAATCCCTCTGCAACCAGCAGTGTGCCGATCATGAGTAGGAATGAGAGCGCCAACATTTTAATAGTGGGATGGCGATGAATAAAGTTGCTGATCCATCCTGCCGACCACAGCATTACCGCCATGGAAATCACGATAGCCGCCACCATGATAGGAATTTCCTTGACCAGGCCAACAGCGGTAATCACCGAGTCAAACGAAAATACAATATCGAGTAATACAATTTGGGAAACGGTATTCCAGAATCCTGGATTTTTGCTTCCTGCAGTCTGGGATTCTTGGTCGCCTTCGAGCCGGTGATGAATCTCCACCGTACTTTTGGCGATTAGGAATAGTCCTCCGCCCAATAACACCAGATCACGTCCGCTTACTTCGTGTGACAATACAGAAAATAGAGGCGTAATGAGCCCGGCAATCCAGGCGATCATCATCAGCAACAGTATTCTGGTACCCAAGGCAAAGAGCAGCCCAAAGGAGCGAGCGCGTGCCTGTTGGCTCTCAGGCAGACGCGCGGCAAGGATGGAGATGAAAATAATATTATCGATGCCCAGCACGATCTCAAGCAGCGTGAGTGTCAGAAGAGAAACGTAGGTGTTGGGGTCATAGAGTAGGTCTATCGGCATAGTGTGACTCCTCGGGCTCTCACTTCATGTTTAGCGCAGTAGCGTCGTCGACAAAATGTCCAATTATTGGGGGGAGGCTATCCAGGATCTATCAAACCGGAAGCTGCTTCAAATTCGACCTTCTTCGCTTCGAGTTCCTCCCAGCGTGCGTAGGCAGCATCTAAATCCTTTCGTGCTGCCACCTCTTCGTTCAGGAGTTCTTGTAACTTGTTACTATCCGAAGCATGCGAAGGGTCAGAAAGAGCGCTCGTGCGCTTTTGTAGCTTGATTTCGAGCTTTGGAATGGCCTTCTCAAGCTTTTCTAGCTCGATTTTTTCGCCAAAAGTTAGCGCAGTACGTTTCGGTTTAGATGAACTTGCATCTGCGGAGCCCTGTGGCGAGCGAGCGCCTGACTCGGCGCGGTCAGGCGCATCGAGTTGCTCTCGTGCCCTCTCCCACTGCGCATAACTGGCGAAGAGTCCACCGTGCTCAAAGTCTCCGAAGCCGAACACCTTGGTAGCGACTCTATCCAGCAGAAAACGGTCATGAGTCACTAGTACGATTGCGCCTACGAACTCCGAGAGGCTCTCCTCTAGTACCTCAAGCGTCGGGATATCGAGATCGTTCGTAGGCTCATCCAATATAAGAACATCGGCTGGCTCAACCATGCAGCGTGCAAATAGCGCACGTGCTTGTTCGCCACCTGATAGATAGCGAAGCGGGACGTTTAGTTGGTCGGTCTGAAATAAGAACCTCCTTGCCCATGAAGCGACATGAATCGGCTTGTCGTTAAAGTATACTTGGTCGCCCTCTCGACAAAGAGCCGTGCGCAGAGTTTGGTCGCGGTTAAGTGAGGTTCGTAATTGATCGAACATGACCACTCGAAGGTTCGGTGCTCGGGTGATCTTACCTTCGTCTGGCTCTAGAGTTCCGGCCAGCGTTTTTAGAAGTGTTGACTTGCCACAGCCATTGGGGCCAATGACGCCAAGCCGGGTGCCAGGGGTAAGCGTGAGCGTAAGGTTTGAAAACAGGACCCTATTCGCGATACGCTTTTCAACCTGTTCAAGTTTCAGCAACTCATCACTTCGGGAAGAGGCTGGTGAGAAGGCGAAACGCGCTCGTTCCTCGGCAAGTTGAGTATCACTAAGAGTTTGAATCATTACGTGCGCATTCTTGATGCGAGACTTTGACTTGGTGCGCCGTGCTTTGGGGCCGCGTCTTAGCCATTCAATTTCACGACGGACCTTGTTTGCAAGAGAAGCTTCCTGGCTGCGACGAGCCGCCAAGTACATTTCCCGCTGCTCAAGAAAATCGCTATAGGCTCCGTCGAATGAGAGCATCCCGCTAGGGTAGCGGCGGTCGAGTTCGACCATGCGCTCTGCAACGCGTTCGAGGAAATAGCGGTCATGGCTTACAAACAACAGCGCGCCGCGAAAATCAGCCAGCTGCTCTTCGAGCCAGAGAATGCCTTCGATGTCTAGGTGATTGGTGGGCTCATCTAAAAAGAGCACCTCAGGCTGTCGTATGATGCTGGCGGCCAATGCCAACCGTTTACGCCATCCGCCTGAGAGCGAAGCGGCTAGCTGGTCGGTGTCGACAAAATTTGCGCTGCCAAGCATGACGGCGATTCTTGACGCCCGCTCCCTATCGGACAAAGGAAGCGAGTCAAGCGCCTGCTCGAGTACTGTGGTTACGGTGGCATGTTCGGGAAAGGTGTCTTCCTGGGCGACCAGTGAGCTCTGTAGCCCCTTTCGGTAGCTGACAGTGCCGCTGTCTGGGTCAACGCTAAGACTGAGGATCTTCATTAGCGTCGACTTGCCGGAACCGTTGGCACCAATCATGCCGATGCGCTCTTGCTCGTGCACGACCAGAGTAATGTCTTGAAAAAGTGGGTTGGGGCCAAAGCGTTTTGAAATCGATGTGGCGCTAAGTAATGGTGCAGGCATGGAGAAATCTTTCTATTATTTCGGTGGGAGGATACACGCAGAAACAGGGGCGGTAAAATCGGCCTAACTTTGACGGGCATAGCGCACCTGGCCAGTCCTGCTTGATGGCGAGTCATAAAAAATCGTAGGTCACCGCCGCCCTGCGAAACATACCTACTGTCCCCTTGATGGGCCAGAGCCGCTTTAAGAGCCTCGAAGGCACACTTTCTCAACTGTTTTAAGGTAAACACCGACCTCTACTGACTATGACGGGCAGCACAAAGCGTTGGGCGATTTTCGTATTATTGGTATCGTGCACTATATTTCCGATTCCTCACGCTTTTGCGCTTCCTTCGAATCCGATCGTGTTCGTTACCCAGCCTCCCTGGCCATACGACTTCACCACTATCAATGCGACTTTTGGAAATCACTTAGGCAGCATGGATGCGGTCCCACGTGGCGGAGATCTCTACATTCGCTATGTTGACGGCACCCTAAAAAACCTCACTGCCGCGGCTGGATATGGCAACGCCAATCAACAAGGTGCGAGCTCAATAGCCGTTCGAGATCCTACGGTTCACTGGAGTGGCAACAAAGTCATCTTTAGTATGTTGATCGGTGCGCCCACGCAGCAGTACCAGGTCAATTCCTATCGCTGGCAAATGTATGAGGTCACCGGATTGGGAGTCAGTGACACTCCAGTAATTACCAAGGTGGTGAACCAACCTGACACCTTCAACAACGTCTCTCCGATTTATGCGACGGACGATAGTATTATTTTTACCTCCGATCGCTCGCGGGACGGCGCCGCGCACCTCTACCCTCAGCGTGACGAATATGAGTCATCGCCGACAAATACTGGACTATGGAAACTGACACCGGGAACAGGAATGCTTGTTCACCTAGACCACGCGCCCTCAGGCGACTTCTCGCCCTCAATCGATAGTTTTGGACGAGTGATTTTTACGCGCTGGGATCATCTACAACGCGACCAGCAGAACCGCTGCTCAAATTCAGGATTCCAGGCTTTTAACTATTCATCGGAAGCTTCAGATGCTCAAGTGCTAGACACTGATGTAGAAGTGTTTCCGGAAGCGCGGGGAAGCTGCGAGCAGGACCCAGACGATCATCTAGACCTTCATCGCTTCAATCACTTCCTGCCTTGGCAGATTAATGAAGACGGAACCGAAATGGAAACTATCAACCATGTCGGGCGCCATGAGCTAGTCGACTATCTGGGCAAGAGCTTCGACAACGACTCGAACGTAGTCGAATTCTATGGTCAATACTCGCGGCTTAATCAGAACGCCGTTGAGAATATGTTCCAAATCTTGGAAGACCCGTCTACCCCTGGTCGGTACGTAGCTCTTAGCGCACCTGAGTTTGGAACTCATGCCTCCGGACAAATCATTCGCTTTAATGCACCTCCTACTCTGGCGGCGGATGCCATAGAGATTGAATACGTAACCCACGCCGATACTGCCGGTACGGACGACACCCCAAGTGTCAATCATATCGGGCTAAGTAGAGATCCACTGCCGTTGTCGGACGGTAGCATCGTGGCGAGTCACACCAGTGAAACGCGAGCGGATTCGAATACTGGGTCCACTGCTGCACCGCAGTCACGCTACAGCTATCGGATAAAGGAGTTCTCTCCTTCAGGTGGTTACCATGTGCCAGGCGCTCTGCTTACCTCCGGCATTCAGAAGACCCTCTCGTTTTGGAGCCCAGACGTGCTCGTGTCGTTTAATGCGGTCACCATGTGGGAACTGCAACCGCGAGAATTAGTGGCGCGGACGCGACCAAACGTGCGCAGCTCAAGCGTTCCAGCCATTGAGCAGAATGTTTTCGACGATGTGGGAGTGAGCGTCATAGAGTTTCAGGATTACCTTCGGGAGAATCAGCTTGCGCTGGTAGTGAGCAGAAACGTTACGACTAGAGATAAGCTTGATCGACAACAGCCAGCAAACCTTCGAGTTAAAGACACTGAAACTCAGTCACTCCCACGAAGTGGAAAAATCTACGACATTTCACATTTTCAGTTCTTTCAGGGTGATCAGTTGAGGGGCTATGCCGGAGGTAGTGGCACAGCGGGGCGACGCATAATTCCGACGGAAATGCATGGTGTAGATGATAATCCTGAGAATGCTCAAGGCCCTGCGGGAAGTGTGAAGGTGGCGAACGACGGTTCGGTAGCGGCCTTTGTGCCAGCAACCCGTCCCCTCACCTATCAACTGACCGATGAAGACGGTGTGGGCGTAGTGCGTGAACGTCTATGGCTTACCTTTCAACCTGGAGAGATTCGAGTTTGTGCGTCGTGTCATGGAGTGAATAGTCAGGACCATTTAGGCAATGGCGAGCCGACAAATGAACCCGAGGCGTTGCGCTACTTGCTGGAGGAATGGAAGTCGCTTCCTCATGAAAGCCTCCAATTCACGCTATCTGGAAAGCGGAAGGTTCGGGGTGGAAAGCGGGTGACGGTTTCGGTGAGCGGGAACGAGAGAGCGGCAAACAAGAGTATTTCAGTGGCGGTAAAGGTGAGGCGAAAAGATTGCGGTGTAATTAAGAGCGTTACCACGAGCTCTGATTCTGAGGCCGCAGTTGCCCTTCGGATTCCCGCTATTGACCGCCCGGTGGCACTTAAGCTGAGACTGCTATACGCAGGTGAGACTCGAGCCAAGCGCTCGTTAAAAGTAGCACCGGGTGTAACCTCGAAAGCCCTCACTGACCAGCGCATCTGCCGAGCCCTGAAGCGCGGGGCGCGTTAGCGTAAACCATTCACCACGACTTTTCGTCTTTGGAGCCTAAACTGAAATAGGTGGGTCCTCGATGTTTTGAGAGGAGCTGGCGTGTGCTGCCCTGGAGATATCAAGTCCAGCGACCTACGAGATTCAGCCAGACGGCATAGGTAAAAGAAGCTATGGTGAAACTAGGATGACTTCGGCGTAACTCCAGAACCTCCCTTGTTCTGGTATGTTGCGGCATTGCCGCAAAATTGGTGACATACCTACGTTTGCTCATATATGGCACTTGGTACGCGGATTGCATTTCCCCTCACTACGAGCAGCCCGCTCAGCAAGCAACATAGATACCAAGGGGTTAGGGGGTCATTGTCATGGAACTAGTCAAAACTTTCATACGCACTGCGTGCCTACTTGCCATGTCTTCGGCGCTGGGGACTCAAGCAATGGCGGACCAGGTATCCATCGTCGCACGCACGGGCATGGAATCTTCGTACGGGCCCTCCGCCCTGTTTGATCGCCTAGTCGCACACAATGGAGATCTGCTACGCCCGATAATCGCCCACTCCGGGGACGTGTGTTTTCACTCCATACTGACAGGCTCTGGCGTACCGGCAGGTACCGGCCTCACGGTATTTTGCAGCAACTCCCAATCATCCAATCCTGTCTGGCGCCAATCCACTCAGGCCACCGGACTGCCGGTCGGCGTGAACTTCGGCGGTCTCTACGGGATGAAGATCAACGAGTTTGGGCAGGTTACTTTTGTCGCTTCTCTATCTGGAAGCGGGGTACAATCAGGGGTAAATGATCGCGGAATTTGGTTAGGGGATGCTCACGAATCTATGGTGTTGGCAAGAGATGGCTCCCCGATAAATGTTGCTGGCTATCCCGCAGCCACAATGCGCTGGCTTACAGGATCGTACATCGCTGCTCCGGATTCTCTCGGGCCGGTAGTGGTGCACGGCAGCTTGAACGGGATGGGACTCGGAACAGGCATCCAAGGCGTACTGCAACAAACAAGCACCGGATTTCTTCCCGCGATGCTCGCTAACACTCAGCTCCCCGGTGCCGCTTCAGGCACAAATATTTTCACAATGGTACCAGTGGTGGGCCCAAGAGGAATCAACGCCTATCAAACCACACTCACTGGACCTGCGGTTGGGAGCGTGATGATCAATGGGGTTACTATCAACACGGACAAAGCAATCACTGCGGGGATGGGATCTCAACTTCGCACTGTCGCACGGTCCGGCTTTCAAGCTTCAACCGAAGCGCCGGGCGTAGCATTCTCGCTTGTCTGGGGCGGAAGCGCCCGCTTGGCCACGAATCGCGAAGGAAGCCTGGCCTTCACCGCGTCAATGGTTGGCCCCGGCATTAGTATTGGCAACAATTGGGGTGTATGGCTCGATCAAGCCGGTCAGCTCTCGCGTGTTGCGCGCTTAACTGACGCATCGCCTATCGCCGGCACCACTATCGGCGGCTTCGGTCTCGCCTCTGGCGCCTCCCTTGTGAATCTTACTGACGATGGAGCCGTTCTTTTTAGTGCCATGATCGTGGGTTCCGGTGCATCTAGCGCCAACAACGGCACACTGGTGTACGCGCACAATGGCGTGCATACGCTTATTGCCCGCGCTGGTGTCGCCAATCCCGCTCTTCCTACCGGAGTGTCCATCTTAAATTCAAATATGGGCCTCGGTGCGAGGATAAGTCATTCTGGTCACGTTGCTCTCGCCGCAAAACTAGCGGGCACTGGAGTCAATAGCAGCAATGATGCCGCAGTCTTTCTATGGACTCCAAATGATGCGCAAGGATTACGGTTGATGGTGCGGGAGGGAGATATCCTAGGGGAGCATCGCGTGACCAATATCTCAGAGGTCGGTTCGGATCTGCAGGTAAATGCACAAGGTAGGCTCGTTCTTACCGCTACAGTGGTAAACGTCAAAGATAACCTACTAACGTCAAGAAAGGCGCTTATCACTGCCTCACCGACTCAGTCGGCTAGAATTGTTGCGGTTGAAGGCAGCTCGTTTGAGTTACCTTCTGAAACAGTTCATGTGCGCACGCTGCGCATGGGAACAACAGACGCGCTGAACAACAGCGGAAGCGTAACATTCGTTGCTGACTTTGGAACTGGTGCTGCCTTTGATGAGGCTGCTCTCATCGTGCATCTGCACAGCGACCCCGAACAGTGTGCGGCTGACTTTAATCAGTCCGGCACTGTGGACGTAGCCGACATGTTCGCATTTCTGTCAGCGTGGTTTGCGCAAAGTATGACAGCGGATTTTGACGGCAACGGCACACTTGCTGTGCCGGATATCTTCGCGTTTCTGAGCACTTGGTTCGAGGGGTGTTGAGAAGACGCCCACCCATTTCTACTGAGTTTCCGGTCTCAATCAAGGACAGGTAGGTATCTGGCAATCTGGATCGCAGGCTTCGCCCCAATTAGCGAGGATAATGTTTAGATCGTTGAAATCTACCTGGCCGTTGCCGTTGATATCGCCTGTGGGGCCTGTGGTACCCCAGTTTGCAAGAACCACATTGAGATCGTTGAAATTCACCGCACAGTCACCATTAGCATCGCCTTGGAGTGGTTCGCAGTCGGCCACCGCAAGAGCAGGGACAAAGCAGATGAATAGAAGAACCAGGTAGCAGTGCTTCATGGTAGGTAATGTCCCTCTCCGACTTCAAAGGGAAGTTGGGGAAAATGGGTTAAAGTGCACTGAGGACATCCGATTAATTAGTCCAGTCCAGGAGCTGCGCTTCGCCAAAGCTAAAGTCGGCCATTTTATCCGAATTCTTGAGAATGAAGTTGTGGGGGGCGCTCCTCTCGTGAGCAGTCGGATTCTACGTCTGCGAGGCTTCGCTGCGACTAACCTGAGGCTTCGCTGCGACTAACCTGTTGAAGTTGCTGAGACATAGGCTCCTTAGTCCCTTTCTTGAGCATATTGGGTGCCTCAAGTCCCCAAGGGGAATTCTT
Organism: Bdellovibrionota bacterium; assembly: GCA_041739995.1. Classification (GTDB taxonomy): domain Bacteria; phylum Bdellovibrionota_C; class UBA2361; order UBA2361; family JBGSMV01; genus JBGSMV01. The sequence goes on along the minus strand of JBGSMV010000008.1, from coordinate 55,008 downwards.
TGCTGTAGATGAATTCGTCTTCCTGCTGCATGAAGGAGCTTCGCCGGTATAAAGCTACCATGTGATTAAAGTAAGGCTGGGCCCTCTTCTCGGCACGCTCCGAATTATCGGCGCGATGCCAACTTGACCAAATTCTGTGAAGTAACACCAAAGTCATCGAGGAATCCTTCGAGGTTGTCGTGTGCCGCTTCTTACCCGACTTGCACGAAATCTGGCGCTTTTTGCGAAAACGTGGCATTTCACTTCGACCCAGTGTTTCTTCTGGTAATCTTTAGGAAATTCACATGTCAAATACCCAAGCATTCGCAGCTTTTGGAGCTACTGAAGCGCTAAAACCTTTTCAGTTTGATCGCCGAACAGTTGGAGCATCCGATGTTCAAATTGAAATTCTTTACTGCGGCGTGTGTCACTCAGACTTACACACCGCGCGTAGTGAGTGGGCCGGCACCGAATATCCGGTAGTTCCGGGGCACGAGATTGTCGGACGTGTCACCGCCGTGGGAGTTAAAGTAAAATCGTTTAAGGTCGGAGACCTGGCTGGGGTCGGCTGCCTGGTGGACTCTTGCCGAGACTGTCCGAGTTGTAGCGAGGGTTTAGAGCAGTACTGTGATACTGGCGGAATGGTATTTACCTACAACAGTCCTGACAAGCACCTTCCGGGACAGCGAACCTATGGTGGATATTCCACCCAGATTGTAGTCGATCAAGACTTCGCGCTGCGTGTGTCCCCAAAGCTTGAACTTGCTGCGGTGGCGCCACTGCTTTGTGCCGGCATCACCACCTACTCTCCCCTTCGACATTGGGATGTGAAGAAAGGGCAAAAAGTTGGAGTCGTTGGACTCGGTGGCCTCGGCCACATGGGTGTCAAGTTCTCTCACGCCTTCGGTGCCCACACGGTGCTTTTCACCACCTCGCCGAAGAAGGTCGAGGATGGCTTGAAGCTTGGAGCGAACGAAGTTGTTATTTCAAGTGATGAGGCGCAGATGTCTGCCCACGCCGGCAGTTTCGATTTTATTCTTAATACTGCCGCAGCCTCCCACAATCTTGACGCCTATTCCTCTTTGCTAAAGCGCGACGGCACTATGTGCTTAGTGGGGGTGCCAGAACATGCACACCCCTCCCCGTCGATTCAGAGTCTGATATTTAAGCGCCGCTCAATTGCGGGGTCACTTATCGGAGGAATTAAAGAGACGCAAGAAATGCTCGATTTCTGCGCCGAGCACGGCATTGTTTCAGAGATCGAACTAATTCCAATGCAGCAGATTAACGAAGCTTATGAGCGCATGCTTAAGAGTGATGTGAAGTACCGCTTTGTCATAGATCTTTCCTCGCTGAAGAAGTAATCGCGCACTCCTGACCGGACGGCTAAAGACAGCGACTCCACTCGTCCCACATTTTCGTTTAAGCTTTCGTGCTCGATTGTGGTGTGTGCATTGAAGACTGTCGCGATCAATTGGCAGCGTTCGACCATGGAGTCCGCGCTTGCAAATAGGTCGCATAAGTACGGGGCTGTCCAACCGAGAGCTGGGCGTCTTTCAGCACACGATAAACCTCGTCGCCTGAGAGGGTAATGAGATGGCATTGCGGAAGCTCGGGCGCGATCGCCGGAGACAGGCTAAGGGCACGTTGTTCTTGCTCGATAAGAAGCCCTGCCCCCTGAAGGGCTGTGGCCCAGGTGCGGCCAGTGCTTTGAACTCCCTCGCCCTTGGCGTCAGTTTGGTGAACGTGAATTGGGGTGCCAGGAGGTAGGACATGCCGTAATTTCTGGCAAAATTCGGCAAGAATATCAGGCCCAGAAGAGTAAAGATTGCCGGCCAAGACCGCATCGATTCTAGGCACCTTAGCGACTGCGTCGACCATGTCGCCTGAAATGAATGACACATTCGGTAGCCCTAGTACTGCGACCGTTCTGCGCAGGATCGGATCCACAAGCGGGTCACGATCATTGAGGACAAAGTTGTAGCTTGGACAATTCGCCATGACGTTCAGATTTTGCAAGGAATTGAACCCGGCGCCTGGGATGAAGACGGTTGCTCCCGGTGCCAGACGCTGAGCAATGGAGATATCTGAGCGGTGTCCTCGGAACATAATTCCATCGGCGTGAGCACCTAGAATTTCTAGCATAGGTGCAGAGCTTCCCAGGATGTTCCCGTTTGAACGTAAGCGACGCACGGCATCGAGCGCGATAAGTTCAGCTACAGGCTCTTGGTAGGAATCGAAATGGTCACGTAGCTCTCGAGCGGTAGATTGGAGCAGCTCTAAATGCTGAATAAGGGCCTTTGGCGCGACTGAAACAATTCCGCACTTTGCCATTTGAGCAGCATCAGCCGCACTCACGACACCATACACGATTGCGCTCTGCAGACAGTGAGCAAAGAGGACAGGATTCTGGCCTAGGATAACCACGCTTGCGTCGGCCGGCACGCCACGTTCCGCTATCTGCTCTCGAATGGAGGGAGCTAGAAGAGCTATCGGGAGCGGGAGCGGTGGTAGAACATAGTTGGTTTCTGTGCTCATGCCGTTCAAAGCGGCGAGTTGAATGTCATATACAGTCAGGCTTTCCGAGAACTTGACGCGCCCGGTTCTATGAATCTGACCACGAATAATTGTTTCGAGTTCAGCCCAGCGTTGCGTGACCATCGAATCGCGGTCGTCGCCTGGGAGTCTGAAAGGGTTGTCCCCTTCTGGCGAGTTCCGATCAGGATTTGGGTTAAATCTCATAGGGCGAGACTATAGCGAAGGCGCATTTGCTACTCTAGCTTCCGTGCTTAGGTTCCGGTGCAGGATTGAGTCCAATCTGAGTTGAGTTTTGAAAGGGCATTGCCTAGCGCAATCGCTGGAATTTTTAGCGGTTTCTGCTCGGTTCAATGGTACTCTGCCCTTTGGGAGTCGGGAGTATGATTAAACCAAAAGCACTTAAACCTGGAGACAAGATTGCGGCTCTCACCTCTTCTTTCGGGGGTCCAGGACTGTTCCCACACCGCTATGAAGCGGGAAAGCGCCAGCTTGAAGATGCTTTTCAGATTAAGGTCGTTGAGCTCGAGCACACGCTTGCCGCTCCCGATTTTCTTCAAAAGCATCCGCAGGCCAGGGCGGACGATTTTACGCGCGCCCTCACTGACCCTTCGATCGATGGGATTGTGGTGACTATCGGAGGCGACGACTCGATTCGGCTGCTGCCTTACCTGGACCGCACCCTCATCGCGAAGCACCCAAAAGTATTTCTTGGATACTCTGATACGACTGTGAGCCACTTCATGTACTTTAAGGCTGGAGTGATTTCTTTCTACGGCCCTTCGATCCTGTCTGGATTTGGAGAGAACGGAGGATTGCATCGCTATTTAGTGGACGGCGTGCGGCGAACTATATTCTCGACGGAAATCCCAGAAGAGATTCGTCCCAACGGAGACGGATGGACTGAAGAGTTTCTTGATTGGGTGGTTCCTGCTCATCAGACGCAGCGCAGGACGCTCAATCCTTCCGCCGGTTGGAATTGGCTTCAAGGAGAAGGTGTGGTTAGTGGCGCGCTTTTGGGCGGATGCCTTGAAGTAGTATCCTGGCTGCGTGGAACTGAGTTATGGCCAACAATAAAAGAATGGCGTGACAAAATTCTGTTTCTTGAGACTTCTGAGGAGGGCATGTCTGCCGGCATGGTTGCTCGTGAATTACGAACTCTCGGCGCTCTCGGGCTTTTTGATTCTGTGTCAGGGGTACTATTCGGGAGGCCTGGCGGTCGCATCCCAGTGGACAAGCATAAAGAATATGATGATGCGGTCTTGAGGATAATCCGCGATGAACTGGGACGCAGCGATCTGCCCATTGTCACCCAAATGGATTTCGGACATACCGACCCCATAATGACGCTGCCGATTGGCGTTTGTGCCGAGTTGGACTGTGACAACCGTCGCTTCAGCTTGCTTGAAAGTGCGGTAAGCTAGACCATCGGGTTGGGGTACCTACCGCACTATTCTATTAAGGACACCCCTATTGAGTTCATTGCGCCCCTTTGGGACTGCCAGACATGCCTATCGTTCACCGCTTCGTGATAGCTAAGGGACGAAACTTTCCTCCCGTTCTGCCGATAAGTGGCGCGAGTCTCACGGATAGCGAGAATGGTCGCAGCTCTAAGGCCGGCCCTTGCTTCGTGAAAGTTCATTTACGGAGGAAACATGCCGTCTATTAATCCAACCCAAGCACTATCTGACGCCTACGGCGCTTATCAGACCTTTCAGAACGTTCAGAGTGGACCGTTATCAGGGGCAGGAACAGCGGCCGGTGCCGCAAGCACAGCGATGAATATCGCCGCAATTTTTGGCAGTAACGCTTCGGAGAAGCAGAAAATACAAGCCGCTGTCGAGCAGGCCGGTCTGTTTGTGGCCGACCTCTACACCTATGGGCTCAGCTCAACAGTGGTGGGAATGCTGGACAAGTACTTGCCTGGAGTGACCAATACGTTGAGAAAGTTCATCGCCAAAGAGCCGGTACTGAATGCCATTGCAGGGTTGTTCACCACCGACCGCTGGAAGACGGAAGGCAATCGGTTGCAAAAGGTGATTGACTCTGGCGTTCAAATTCCAGAGGAGCTCCAAGGTGCCATGCAGTTGACTCGCGGGCGACAGAAAGAAGAACTTATAGACTACTCAGTTCCCGCAGACTTCAGAGGAGTTACTGCCGACGGGCGATGGGTCAATAATGCGTTTGCCATTTCACGCACGGAGAACGACCTCCAGCCGCAAGATATTTGGGGCTATGCCACGTTCTTTGAAAAGTTCGGTAATGACTGGCTGCAAACGTTTAGTGAGGAGGATCGCTATATGATAGCGGCCAGAGCGCTAGAGCTTGGGGCAGTCAGAGAACACCACGGCACAATTGATGTGAACTGGACTCCGGAATTCGATGCGGCGGTGGCAGAGATTAGAACTAGGAACTCCAGCACGGTCCAAGGACCTACTGGGAAATCTAGTTGAACCTATTGAAGGAATCTCCCTTTTTTCGATTGCCGAGTAAACGTCTCTTCCGACCGCGATTAAGCGAATTATCTTAGCTTTGTCGGCGCATGCTAGAATGCCGCAGGAACCGTGGACGGGAGTACGGCTTGGATCCGCAACCAACAAAGAAATCGAGGGACGAATATCCCATTCCGCCATCAGGAGAACGGCGAGAAGAGCTCTGCGCTCGACTCTTTCCGGATGAAGCGGTGAAAGTGTTCGAGGGTTGCTCAGCACATGATTTGACCCATACCGTTTCGCCCGAACGCTTTGATTCCAAGGGGCACCCCATTCAGTTTGACGCGGTAACTCAGCTCATAGGCTCTCTGCGCGCGGAAGTTTCCCAGCGCTACTTGCAAGCGCACTCGGAACCTATCAATTTCCTTTCGTTGGGCGCTCGGGCTGCTGAGGTAAGAAATAGGTTCTATAGGGACCCGCGTTTTCAGCAGGCCTGTGACGTTTTGGAAATCTCACCAGATCAGTATGCGCAAATTCCTTTGCCCTGGTGGTCCGTCAAGGGGTGCGCCGAAGGGAACTTTGATGAAAGCGCGCTAAGAACAGATCTTGTCCCGCGCCACAGTTACGAAACCCAGCTTATGAGGCATGGCGTGACACTTCCTATAAAAAATGTATCGGTCGCAGGGCTGGTTTTATCTGCACCTAATGCCGAAAGTCCAAACGGCAAAGTCATGCTCGGAATCAGAGCGGGACTCAGTTACCCGCAAACGTATCATCTATTTGCGGGGGCGTTGCAGTGTCTTCCAGAGTTGATGGGAGGTCGGGCCTCAATTTTCGATACTTTTTGCAACACCGAATTCCAAAATGAGTTGGGTATGACTCTGGCAGATATTGCTGGAGCTTCGTTTCATGCGAGGTTGTATGATACAGCCATTGAGAATGGGGTATATTACCTCTTCAAAGTGCAGATGGGCCTATCGGCGGAGGAATTGACCCGTCGTTGGGAAGACAATCCGCATGTGGATCAAGGTGAACATCACAGACCGATTTTTGTTGATGCTCAAAGAGAGCCAATTCTTAGTTTCATTCGCGAGCACTATCGCGGGCTCGTATCAGACAAGCCCAATCGGACCGCATCTGAACGATGCCTGCTCCATCCCGCAGCACTTGGCTTGGCCGCGCTAGTGGGTATCGATACCGAGGAATTTCGTGATTGTGTAAAGGAACCTGAATAGCTTGAAAAATTCGAAAGCTTGCGAGCCGTTCTGCGCTCTTCAAAGGCTGAAACCCGAGCTTAATCAGGGGGTCTCAGCTCTTCTTATCATTGGGCGGATTGATAACGAAAATCCCGATTTAAAAGCTGAGAGCGCCTTGGTTCTCGGAGGCTACTACGGTGTCGCCTGCGGCTAGCTCTGTGGGTAACTTAGCAGTTTTGGGAGTGACGCGGCTACGATCGGGGAACCATCGAAACGGAATGCAGGGCTCGACAAATAACTCAGGGGGAATGCGGTCAGCGATTGTCGCATGATACTCAGGCAGCTTTGACCAATGCAGCCCTGGTTTTACGTGGTGAGCGGTGTGGTACCCAAGGTTTCCCGTGAACACGTTGTACCAGCGATGCATGACATTGTGAGATGCATGGAAGTGATCGTCCGAGTCTAGTCCGGCATGGTGGTAGAAAGTGTGCCAGGAAGTTTCAACCAGTCCCCACGCCATTGGGATTAAAAATAGTACGAGAGCGTTGAACCAGTTGACCCAGAAAAGAGCCAACAGCAGAACCATAATCAGAGAACCTGCCGCGAGGAATCCCTTCTGATGTCGGGGGTGTCGTTTGCCGACTTGGTAGGCGCGCCAATATCCAGTCAGCGCAATAGTCATGGTGTAACGAAACACCCCCATGGTGTTCCCCTTTTCATCCTTCCATGCTGACTCATCTTTGGTTTGGTCGAGGTAATTCAGGTGATGCCCCAAGTTATGGTGCAGTACCCAGGCATTGGTGGAGATTCCAGTCTGTAGTCCATATACGACTTCGAGAAGGCGATTTAGCCAGGTCTTATAGAAGGTCTGGACGTGTTGATGGTGGTGATTGAAGGCGCAAGAGCCGGTCTTGAATGGCACTACGCAAAGCATCCAAGCCACCACCAAGTACGGTGACTGAACGAGCCAGAAGACTAGCAAGTCACAGACGGTAAGGGACACGATAAGGGCGGTAGGAACCCGGTCTGCCGGGTAGCGAAAAACCTTCATGTGCTCTTCCCTACCCTACTTGCTGGGCTTCAGCTAGCGGCGCTGTGAGGGCTTCAAGCTTGCGGCTTCGGGGCAGCAAGGTGCCTGGATTCGTTGCAGTTTGCCGGCCAAAATGCCCGATTCGCTAACTTCCTAAGAATATGCTAGCCTCGCAGCCAGTCATCATTGTGTTTAGAGCTGGGAACCCCTTGGCTCGCTTTGTGGCCAAAATTAGGAGTGTTCCGTGACTTTTTCAAGCTTTGAACTTGATGCCCGTGTATCTGCGGCTATCCCCAAAAACTATACAAACCCTACCCCGATTCAGGCGCAAGCCATTCCAAGCGTTCTCGCTGGAAAGGATGTGTTGGGTCTTGCTCAGACTGGTACCGGTAAAACGGCCGCCTTTGTGCTTCCAATCCTTCATCGATTGGTTACGAATCCAGCAACTGGGCCACGTGGAAAGCCACGTTCGCTCATCATTGCCCCAACTCGCGAGTTGGCTGAGCAGATCTGTACCGCAATTCGAGAGCTTGGAGCTAAGTCCAGGCTGAGTTTCACCACCATTTATGGCGGTGTTTCCATGAATGCCCAGATTCAGCAGCTGCGTCGTGGAGTCGATATTGTGGTCGGTTGCCCTGGCCGATTGCTTGACCTCTTGAACCAGAGAGCACTTGACCTTCGACATGTTGAGGTTCTGGTGCTGGACGAAGCAGATCATATGTTTGATATGGGCTTTCTCCCGACCCTTCGCAGGATTCTTCAAGCGTTACCTACTGAGCGTCAGACCCTACTTTTTTCGGCGACTATGCCGAATGAAGTTCATGGTTTGGCCATGGAAGTGTTGCGTAATCCTGAGACCATCAAAGTTGGTACCAGCGCCCCTATCTCGACGGTAGAGCATTGCATGTACCGCGTTGATCAGGCGAATAAGACTCGCTTGTTGCTTCAGATCGTTTCTGAAAGTTCAACTGGGTCGGTGCTTGTATTTACTCGCACCAAGCATCGCGCCAAGAAGCTTGGAGAGTCTTTGCTAGATGCAGGACACTCAGCAACTTCGTTGCAAGGTAATCTCTCGCAACAGCGTAGAGACGCTGCCCTTCGTGGATTTCGCACAGGGAAGTTCCGAGTGATGGTGGCTACTGATATTGCTGCACGCGGAATCGATGTCGCTTCAGTAACACATGTTATTAACTACGATATCCCTGATACCGTTGAAGCCTATACGCATCGCATTGGTCGTACTGGCCGAGCAGAACGCACCGGAGATGCAAGTACCTTTGTAACTCCTCAAGATGGCGGCATGGTACGTTCTATCGAGCGTACGCTTGGCTCAAAGATTCCATCGAAAGAAGTGGAAGGAATTTCCTTGCCTGAGTCTGCAATGCGTCAGAGTTCAGGTTCGGGCTCTTCGCGTTCTCAGCGAGGGCCACGTTCTTACGGAGGTTCTTCTTTTGGAAGATCTCAGAGAGGAAGGAGCGATAATTTCCGCTCTGACTCCCAGCGCTCTGGCTCGCCACGCTCAGACTCCGGGCGCTCCGGCTTCCAGGGTGGTCGATCTGACTCGGCTGGCGGCTTTGGTGGCTCGAGGAGCTCTGGTCCTGGGGGTGGATATGGATCACGCGATGGTGCTGGCTCATCAGCGCGCTCTGGCGGTGGATCGCGCGGAGGCTTCGGCTCTCAGCGTGGTGGTGGCGGCGGAGGCTATCGCGGCCCACGTCGACAAGGTGGACGCTCGCAGAGTTCTGTTGCGCCTTAGTTCTACATAAAATTCAGTCTCGCAGAGAGATTGTTCGGCAGAGAGATTGTTCGCTTCTAAAGTTGATAGAGATATGGAGCTTGGGCTTTAAGCCCGAGTTCCTATCTCTATTACCTCGTGGTGCTTAGCGAAGACCCTGATGGGAACCGCAACCACGCGCCTGCGCTCGCCTTGTCTTGGTTCAAAAAATCGAATCATATCCTCATTCTCAAAATGCATGTGAATGAAGCGAATTACTTGCGCCGTTTCGGCAGCGAAGGACCAGGTAATGCGCCCGGAGCCCCGTTGCTGACTGAATGATTCAACGTGCAACTTTGGAAACAACGCAAAATTCTGCGGAGCGTTGGCCAGACTGCATTTTTTAGCAAACTCACGGCGATCGTCCCAGTTCCCACTGGCGTCGTCAAAGAGGCTGTAGCGAAAACTAAACCAAGGCTCGCGTGCCGCAGCGCGAGCGTAGTTCATGCGGCTCGCCAGACAGTGCGGCGTATTTTCTCTATCAAAATAGAATCCATCAATACCGGCATGGTCCAGCTTTTGGACGAGCTCATTGTTCTGAAATTGTTCGATCGGATGAATGGTGACGCGCAAACGCTTCTCAAGAGATGGCTGTACGCCCCGAATGAAGTCCCGTGCGCTCGCCGCAAGTCGGTTTCGAAACCCTTGATCGTTCATGAGCCGCTACGCTTTTGAAAACCCTCCTCGACGGTTCTGATCGGAAGGTGGACAGCAAAACGTAGCAAGAGACTCTCGCGCTGTCGACAAAGCTGCGTTTAAGACTGGGCTGCCTTACGGGGTGACGCTGGCGCTCTTCTGGCAGGGAGTATTCGAAGACCATGCGGCACAGCCCAGGCAGAACACGAAATACTGAAAATTCGCAATCACTTCCGGCTTTTGTAGCATCGTCACGCCTATAAGCAACAAGAACATGAGCAGCGACGCCGAGGTCCATGCGCAGCGTTGGTGCTTTCCCACCAACAGCCACAGCGCAACTACTGGCTCAGCGATGATGATTAGCCAACCAAGAGTGTAGTTCAAAATATGGGGTGACCAGGTCTGATCGAACTGGGTTGTAATATATCCGATGAAATTGCTCGGACCCCCAACCCATTTGGAAAGTCCCGCGTAGAGCAACCATGCACCAAAGCCGTAGCGTGCGCCGAGGAGAAAGAACTCGCGAGGAGAAAGGTTGCAAGGGTTACATTTGGTCGTCGACATAAAGACCCCCAAAACTCAAAATAGTGAAGAAGCCGCTCGCCATGCTTCTCTGGGTTGGGCCGCAGTGCCGGGCTAACTGTGGCACCTTTTTGAACGGTTCCCAAGTAGGAACTTGCTCCGGGACGAGCTGAAAGGCCCTTAAAGTATCGCTGTAACCATCGACTCGCGTCTTTATTGGAGATAGAAACATCCGCTCGCCGTGGCCCTTCGGTGGGAATAGTCTGATTACCTAAGCGCGCGCTGATTTTTTTATTTCTACTAGACGTAAATATGCCTGAGCTAAATGGTGCAGAGAGCGAGCCCCGACCTGCGATGCCGTCGCCTGCACCCCGAGACCCCGCGACTTTTGCTGCTGAGATTGAGCAACAATTTAGGGTGGGAAGTTTGCCAACTGGATTCCGGCGCGAAGTGCTTCGCGCGCTCGTTGCTGGGTGCTGGGGCGCACTGCCGCCCTACTCGACATTGGCTGCGCCTGAGGTCTCTGAGGTTGCGCGCGCTACTGTGGGGACCGGAGTAGTCCCAGTTTTTAGACACCCTGAAAGTGGACAGTGGTGCGCTGTGGTTGTGAGACCAGGGACTCATTACCAAGGGCCGCGCTATGCGGCGGATCCGCGTTGTCCATATTTTATGATTGCCGGCGGTTTCATTAATCTGTCAGACTCGGTGTCTAGCCACGATGGGGTGACCAAGCGTGCCGAGCATCCTGCAGAAGGAGCTCTTCGTGAGTTAATGGAAGAGATTGTCGACCCCAGTGGGACGCCGATACTGCAACCATCTCCCGATCGCCTTGTTCCTGTCGATACTATGACCCTGTCGCTGCGTGGTGGCGAGAAGCGAGTGGTGATTGGTTTCTTGCTTGAGTTGAACGTTGAGGAAACAAGTCGGATTTTGTCGCATGTATCAAGAACGCAAGCCGATGCGCACTACCGCGCGCTTTGTCGAGAGAGAACTATCAACCAAGAGAGTGGGCACCCGGAGATATGCCAAGTCGACGTTCAGAGCCTTGGAGAGCTGGTGCGACCAGAATTGAACCTTCTTCATCCCGATCAAAGACACTTGTTCGATCGAGTAGCGTGGTTCTTAAGAATTTGTGAAGGGCCAAGATCGCCAGCGGGTTCGAACGGCTTGAATTAGTGCGGAGAAAGCCTAATAAAGTGGCGAGCCGGCCGGCCGCCTAATTCACTTGCAAACTATTATCCTGAGTTAAGAGTTCGATGAATAGTTCTCGCTGAGCTCGCTGCTCTCTTTGCCAATATCTCTGATGAATTACACAACGAGTTCAGCGAGAAAAATACATAAATGAACTTCAGCCTCAGCACACTATGTACTTTGTGTCAGCTAACGATCACCACTTAATGCTTCCGCTATCAATGGGGCGAGTTGTTCCCGCAAGCGTTCGTCGTGGCCTATGAAGGCACCAAGAAGTCGTTTCCCCTGAGGGGTCGCATAGAGCTCTGCCAGCTGAGCAAGATCCGAAGCGGTATAAGATGCGGTCATGAGCGAAAGGCGTTTCTCGAGAAGATCTTTGGCATTTAGCCGCCTTTGAACGAGCGCTTCTACTTCCTCAGAAGCCTCACTGCCAGTGATTGAGCGAATTCGACGAAGGATGTCGCGTTCCCACTCCTCCATCGGATAGGCGGCGATAACCCTAAGTGCCTGTGCGTGGCGTGCTTCGGGAGAATCTTCCATAGGCAAAGCTAATTTTGTGGTGTCCAACTGCGAGCTATTTGGATCGGAGCATCCAAGCAGGGAAAAGAATGCGAACAGGGCGCAGGAGGCAAGAGCTAGGTAACTTCGAGACATAGAGGTCCCCTGTTGGTTAGTGAGTAAGCATTCGATAAAAATATCTTAGCGGGACTCTGTTAAAAACTTAGATCCTAGTCCTTGAGTGGCAAGGCTCCTTAAACACAAACTAGAACCTAAACTCTGCTCCTAAAAATGGCCCGTACATTGTTGCATCGTATTTGAAGGAGTCGCGGTCATAATCATAACTCAGTGCTCGGTAGCCCGCACCGAGTGAGGTCTGCTCGCCTACGTGATAGCCAAAGGCGGCAAGAGCTTGCCATGTAAGTGAGGACGCTGCGTTGAAGCCCCCGATGTCACCCATCATGCGAAAGAAGAAATCGTCGTTGAGCGCTATCTGTCCACGAACTCCGATGATCGGATCGATCCAGGTCTCGGTATCGGAAAAGTCGCGGGAAGCTAGTAGTCCGCCATCCAATTCCAGTTCAGTATTGAGTGACATCAAGCGAAAGCCTCCAAGTAAATCGAGAGAGGCGTCTTCGCATTGAACCACCGAATACCCTAGTGCTTGAGTCCAGATAATCTCATTGAGAGTTAACTTAGCTCGAGTAAACAATTCTCCCTTGGGAGTCGGGGTAGAGTCCTCAAGTTGAGCCCATAAAAAATCGGTTATGATGGTCCATCGGCCATGGCGAGCGTTAAGGCTGAACATAAGCGCTCCGTTGAGATCTTCAAGAACGTCTCCCATAGAAAGGTCGATATCCGCAGAAACTCCCTTTACGCCAGTTTCTCCGGAGATCGCAGTAACCCAAGCATAGGGAGCCATACTGAAACTCCAGCCCGAATCGTCTGACGAAACAGACGTGGAGCTGTCGGCAAGTAGCCTCGTAGGTATTCCAATAATCGCACTGGCAACCAAGTACCCAAGCACAAGGTTTCGTAATGATAGTTTCTTTAAAGTCATAGTTTTCTCACAAGTAAATTTGCAATCGGGTTACCAAGGCAGCAACGAAAAGGATCCTCGATTTTCCGTACGCTCAGACCGGCCTCTATTAGTGGCTTCGGCGATCAGCGTAGCCCAGATCGAGCAAACTTCACGAGCCGAGCTTGTAACCGTGAGTTTATTGAGATCGAGTAGTCGTATGGGGCTAAATTTTCGATCGGCTGCCGTGGCTACAAGAGTGCCAGACGAGTCACGCAATTGAGCGGCAAATGCGACGTGAGGATCTGATATAGCGGAAAGGACAGCTCCGGTGCCAGGCACCGGGACCGCCAGTGACCCTGCGCGTGCCGCCGGATGGGAAAACAAGAGTTCAGTAAATGCAATCTCCAGGGAAATAGTGTCAATGCCAGGGGCATATGCGAGCTCGAGTCTGCGGTCGGGGTAGCGGACGAATGCTGCTATTAACTTATCTTTAAAGTACTCCGCTAAGCCTTGGGCTTCCTCAAGGAAGGCGTCCTTGGAACTAATATATAGACCAGAGCTCGCTTTCCAGGAGTCTTCAGGCAATTGATCGATTCGCACATCTTTAATGAAGATCTTGTTAAATTTTTGCCCATCAAAGTGCGGCTTCACCCAGGCATGCGCGAAAGGAAGATTGTCGATCTTCTGTGTAACATCTACACCATTTAGGAAAGTCGGTGAGAGTGGTGCCATGCGGCTTTGGGCTCCGCAACCAATCAGCAGGCACGTGAAACAAACGAATAGCGCCACGCGTACTAACTTGGCAGCAGGAGCGCTCGCGACTTTGAACCTGTTCGGGTGTGGCATTGGAGTTTCGTCTTGTAGACGCTGCGCGACGCGATCGCAGGCCTATAGCCTGAAGTAAATTTCTACGGACGGCGAAGGTGGCGAGCGGAGTCAACGAAAGAACGAGAGTACCCAGAGGTCAAATTAGGCCCCTGGGCACTCGCGCTGACATAGTCCGGGTTGCTTATGCAATTCCGCAGGTCATCTTAATGTCAGCGACCTTGGCTGCTATGTCATCATTATACTGACCGCTCATTACTTCTATGCGATCGCTGTAGTCGCCCATTAAGAGTCCAGCAACTGCTGAAATCGGTAATATGCTGCGTACACCAGAGAGTATTTGCTTTCCGACCGAAGCCCTTTCTTCTTCGAGGACTGCTATGTCCTGCTGAGCAGTGGAACAATTCACTGGGGCGCTAAGGTCAGCTCTGGTCTTATCCGATATGGTTGGAATTGGAGAATGATTTGTGCGGCCCGAACAGCCAGCCAAAACTACGATTGAAACGGTTGAGATTAGAAATCCCATGGCGATGCTTTTCATATCAAATCCCTATTGACTAATCAGACGGTTACGAGGCCTGGCGAAAGGCTCCAAGCGCCCAGAAGATACACGGCTAGGCGGGAAAGACGCAACTGCACGATCCCGACGCTCCTTGCTGGCCATCTTACAAACACCGCTGCAGCCTCAAACGGCAGCCCCTTTTAGGAGTTTGTGATACAGCCCTGTTTGTTAGGGCCCGCCCTCGCTCGCATGTGCCTGTGCTGCCATTTAATTTGATTAGGCTTCCTCTTCCGTCAAGGCTACCGAGGACAAGTCGGCGGGACGTCGTTGTCTGTGTCTATGTCACGGATTCCTAGGAAATTTCGCTAGATCCAATAAATTCGGGAATTTTAGAGGCCAGTACTATAATCCGGGCTCCTTCGCGTGCCGTTACTTCAAGATGAGGAGTACCCCTTTGCCATGGTAGGCGCGCTTTCAAACACAGGCAGCACCTTTACGGTGCTTAGACACCTTGGGCAGGCAACTAATGCCCTTGGTAAAAGCTATGCGCGCCTTAGTTCTGGATCAAGAATCAATTCTGCTTCAGATGATGCCGCCGGTGTGGCGATCGCTGACAGGTTGCGTGTCAATGCAAAGACCATGGCCGTCGCAAGTCGCAATGTAAGCGATGGGCTCTCGGCTCTCGCAATTGCTGATGGGGCTTTAGGTCAGCAGAGTAACATTCTCATGCGCATGCTGGAGCTGGGGGAGCAGGCGGCAAATGGCTCACTATCAGCAACGCAGAGAGACTCCTTGAACAACGAATATCTGACCATGATGCGTGAGTATGCTCGTATCGCTTCAACGGCGAAATTCAACAATCAAGGCTTACTTTCGGGACTTCGGCTGCAGGGGCCCGCATCTATGTCTATTCAGGCAGGAATCTCAGGTAGCTCTACCGGATCCATTTTTTACCTCAATCCCGACACGGGGCAGTACTCGGGGAGTATAAATACAGACACGTTTGAGCATGTGGTTGATGGCGGTATGGATTGGGGCAACTATGTAGGAGAAGGCGCTCGCTCCCTAGAAGAAATTCTTGAAAGGTTCCCCAACGTAACCTTTCTTAGCAAGGAAGGTGTGGAGACCGACACCACCACTGAAATACTGATATTCTTTGGAATTGACACGGGGAATCTTGCGACTGGGAGCGTGGGTTTTTCACAGTATAAGCTCAATGAGACCACTGGCCTGTTTGAACCTCAGGACCCAGGTTTCCTTGCTGCACTCAATGCTTCCGATTCTAGCCGCTTGGATACCGGCTTGGTCAATTCGCTTTATGCTGCCCATGGAATCGACTTGGCGGCATTAAGATTCTATTCCGCGAGCCAAACCGGCACGCCTGCTTCTGCTATCGAGTTCACCGCTCTCAGCTCCGCGACCCAAGCGAGCTCTGCCTTAGACGTACTTCGAGCTAAGCTCGACTCAATCTCCTTAGACCGGTCCAGACTGGGAGCTGTGGAGAGTCGCCTTGGTTCTGCGTTTAACTTATTGTCGGCGAGCAGAGAAAACACCTTGGCGGCGGAAGCCAGAATTCGGGATGCGGACGTGGCAGGAGAAGTGGCGGACTTAGTTCGCAATCAGATTCTACAGCAGAGTGCCGCGTCGGCCTTGTCGCAAATTAATCAAAATAGCCAGGCCTTATTGTCGTTGTTGAATTAATTTCCTGAGGCGCCCCGTTGTTCCCTAATTCTGTTCCCTAATTCGAGCCGAAAAGGCTGGGTCTTGATCGGCTTGCTTTGCTCGCTCAGTAATTCGACTTTTTTCCCTAAGCTCAGCGAACGGCATTGAGGTGTCAATCATTCCACGCTCGTATCCGAGCTGATCGATGTAACCATTTACCAGCATCCTCCAGTCCCACGATCGGCTCTGACCGACTGCTTCACGCAGTCGTCGAATACCTGTAGTGCAATTTTCGGCAAAGGCGTTGTACCACTCTGGTGTGTTGTCGAGTGAATTTATTTCATGAAAATACCCGAGCAATAAGTCTCGTGCCTCTTCGGGTGGGCTGGTAAGCCGATACAGATACACATCCTCGCCGCGGTAATTGGTACGAAGTCGCACTACGTCGCGCTCGTCCGCAACTACAAAGTAAAGCTCAAATTGACGGAAGAATCCGGTAACCGCGGAGTATACCTCCCCTACTTCCTTGCGCGTTTCGATTGAGATAGCCAGGTGTTTTCCGTCGCTGAATTCCCAGCTTAGAATAGTGTGCGCCATCCAAGGGCTGCCCCAGTAGGAGAGAAAAATGTCGACACCGTCTATTTTTGAGAGGTCATAAGATCGGGTTTCCCAGCGCTCGGTAAAGTCGGTCTCTGAGCGATAGTCGAAATCGCGTACGTTGGTGACGGTGGCGATGTCTCCGTCAATCACCACATGTGCGGGTCTTACTACATCGGGGAGCCAGTTTCGATCGTTCCTGGGCTCAAGGGTGAACCACCAGGAAAGCACTGCGAGAAAAATCGCCAGTACCGCAGCGCTTGCCTTAAACCAAGGACGAACCCGCACTAGGACAAACATCGCAAGTATCAAGACGGCGGCAGCTAGACTATCACCAACGGTGATACTCCCTAGGAGCGGTGAATGAGACCCGTCGAAGTGAAGTGCTAGAACGGCCCAGCTGATGCACCCGATCATCGCGATAATAAGCGGCAAGAAAACTATGAATTTTAGAATAGGTCGAATCATGTAGGTCAGGGCTCCGCAAAGACGTCGCTTCATCTTGCCGATCAATGCGACAAACCTCAAATCTACATGAAAATGAGCCGATTAAACCTCGAAGTACCTGTTTGCCTCTTGCTCTACGTTGAAAGAGTCAGTTGCTCCCGGGGGTAGGTCTCGGGGGGTAAATGTAGACGATCTCGCTGGGATTTGAGGTCATTCTTGCTAGTGGCTCCTAGGTGCTCTATCGTCCGCCGAACAACCGCTCATTTTTATGGAGACCTTTATGTATTTACGCATTGCCTCGATTGCAGTTGCCCTGATGTTAACCGCGTGTGCGACGCAAGAGCCTCATCTCGGAGAAAGTGTCAGTCGTACGACCACTCCTTCTGGCACCACGATTACCAGACTTGATTCTCGGTCCATCGCTCCTGGCGGTGGTCTTGCGGGCTCCGAGGCGGTAATGAGCGAAATCACAGCGAAGGTTGTCACCATAAACCATAAGACAAGAGCTGTTTCGCTAAAGATGCCGGATGGAAAAGTTGCTGCCATAACGGCTGGGCCAGAAGTAAAGAATCTTGCGCAAGTCAAAGTCGGCGACGATGTGAGAATTGCTTACATCGAGTCTGTAGACTTTCAAGTGCGACAGCCTACTCCGGCCGAGCTTGCTGCCGCGAATGAGACGGTTGGGATTGTTGGTCGCGCCCCAGTTGGCTCTTCGCCAAAAGGGTTTGTTGCTGCAGGGACGAAACGAATATTTGTAGTTGAGTCGATGGATCGTGAGAAGGCGCTTATCACTATGAAGGAAGGCGATCGCCTTGTTACCGTTCGCGCCAAATATCCTGAAAACATGCAGCTTGTGAAGAGTGGAGACACGGTTGTAGTCACCGTTTCTGAGCTCTTCGCTGCTGATATCAAGCCTGTGAGCTAATAAGTTCGTTCAAGTAGCGAATGCTTTGGGGGGGCGTCAACTTTTGCAAGGAAAGTTGGCGCCCTCTTTGCGTATGCGGTGATCGTTCTGCTGCTATCCCTGGGGCTCGATGCCAGTGGCTTCTTGAATTTCCGTCTCAGTTCTATGGAAGATACGAGCTTTCTCAAACTGGGCTATCAGTTGGGGGAGCGTTGAGAAACCAAATTCAGCGTTCAGATGGCCGCCTCCTGGAACTACCGTGAGTTCAGATCCTAGTTTCTCAGCGATATGCCTGCCCTGCTCTGGAGGTACATACGGGTCGTTGTCCCCTGCAAGACAGATAACTTTACCGGCATTTCGGCGAATCGCCTCCCAGGCAAACGGGGAAGAGTGAAACGTGGCATTCAAGGTATCATAGTCGGGAAGACCAAGCGGTCCGGAAACTCCAGCAACTAGGGCAGTCGCACAAATGGGAGTACTGAGTCGCTCAAGTAGTCGTAAGGCAAACGTGGCCCCGATACTGTGCCCAATGAGCAAAGTCCTTTGATCTAGCGCGCTCGTATACTCCTGCGCGCAAGAAAGCCAACTAGAGAGGTTCTGCCCATCCGGCGTAGGAAACTGCGGGATGACGGAAGTATACCCGCGCAAATCCAGTTGTCTGGAAAGCCAGGGGAACCAATTGCCGTTGGGCGAGCCCTTAGTTCCATGAATAATTAAGGCCGTTGGCATTAAGTCACACCCCACAAATGTCGTTCCTCACTCTATAGCCGGTATTACGAAGAGTCGACAGTAAGGATTTGTCAAACACGTGCCCCGATCTAAGGCACGACATCAATCTCCCTAGGCGGCGCAAGAAATACTGAAAATAGTTTCTCCTGAGCCCGCATGCCATTTAGTTGGTAGTGGCCCGAGGTAGCGCCGGGCTGCAATTCGAACATAAAATGCACCACTTCACGCGGAACGTTGAAATCCTTTGAGGCGCGTCGTGAGGCGCAAATTTCAATCTCGACTTTGTATCCATCATCGAGCACTGAAACGCCAAATCCTTTTACTCGGTGGTTTGCTCGATAAGTTGCAGGATTGGAGAATGAAACGATATCTAATGTGCGCGATGCGTCTTGATCTAATACCTTGATTTCGACTGTAGCTACTACTCGCCCAGACACTGAGGAAGCTGCAATGGCCAGCTCGATAGCTCCGTGTACAACTTTTTGTTGAAACTGTTCAGAAGCGGGAACGAGGCACTTCATCGTAGATCCGGGTGTTCCGTGGCGAAGTGTCGCTATTGCATCGGCTGAGTCGGTTGAAGTGGAGGGTGATGGCCTGCCGAGAAATTGGAATTGTGACATAGGTACCGAAGCGTGGTTGGATTCTCATTAGATATAGCCTCAGACCGGGAAAGCGTTAGGACATCCCCGCTAAGGCTGCTGGGTGCATGAACATAGTGCGCCGGGTTCCAAGTTAGTTGAGAAATCGAGGCCCTTCTCCCGTAATTTCCTTCAACGCCGCTCCGAACGTGAAGGACCTATTACCGGTAGCACCGAGGTTGCCGAGCACACCTGGGAAGTCCTTCACTGTCCTTAGGTAGTGGGAAATATCCCCGCTACGCGCACCTGCTATTAGCAGTTGAGCGGTGTCGTAACCGAATACGGTCTCGCTGAAAGGAGTTGAGTCCGGAAAGCTTGCGCGATAGTCCGCATGAAACTCCCCTGCCCCTCGATCATCACCACAAGCATAGAAGGCACCAATGGTGGACCCTTCTGCGTTCTCAACCTCTGAGGGAGCTCCAATTTGTAGGCTGGCAACCAGCTGACCAGAAAAGCCCCCTCGACGCAGCTGCTTCGCAAAGGTCGAGCCCTGCGGGGGAATCGCAAATGCGAACACGGCGTCGGGCTTCGAGGCACTAATCTTTGAGACAATAGTGCGAAGGTCCAGATCTCCCGGAAGCAGATCAAAGGAAAGCAGCACCTTGCCAGGAAAAATCGACAAAAACTGATCGCGTTGAAACAGAGTGGCGTCATGTTGGGTGGCAACCACCGCGATGGTCTTAATGCCGCGTCTTTCCATCTCAGCAGCGGTGACTTGGTTCATCTCGCTGGATGATACAAAGAACTGAAAGGTGTTCTCCCCTTGCTCGGTAATGGAGTCCAGTACCGTCAGCGCCGCAAGTGGAACACGCTTCTGGTTTGTGATTTGAGCGACGGCTTGAGAGGTACTTCCTCCGAATACGACAAGCGCCTTGATGTCTGGGTCAAGTAGGAGCTTCTGAGCAGCGACTACTGCGTTGCGTGGGAGAAAGCCATCGTCTTCAAACACGAAGGTAACGTCACCCTTGGGTGCGAGTCGGCGTTCGGCCAGCATGAACGCATTTCTAATGGTCGTGCCAATGAGCCCAAGAGGACCTGTCTGCGCGGTTATGACACCAATTTTAATCACGGAGTGCTCGGCAGAGACGCTTGAGGCAACCAAAAACAACAATGCAAGAAGGGACAGGATAAGTCTCATTTTTGATTTTGTTTTCCCCTAATCAGGAGCGCGAATCGCGTTAGGCGTCCTCTTTGTTCGCGGTGTCCACGGCATGCAAACAACTCACAAAGTTCATGGCGTTGTCATGCGCATTGCGCCCCTTGGCGGATATCTGAGGACAGTGCGCTCGCAACCAAGCTATCTCTAATCCATGGTGGCAGAGTGGCGTGGCATTGGAGTAAAAGAGAATTCGCTTTCCGTCCAGCACGGCAAAATTACATTGCATGTCGACTGGGCTACCATCGAGGCGACCGATATTCACCCGAATCGGATTTGGATCCTCTTCCCATGAGGAGATTCCATCATTTAGAAACTCGTTTCGAAGCGCGCGTTGGGCGAATGGACTGGCCTCGACGGCATAGAAGGTTTCTGCGAATCGAGAGTCTGAGTGATCGCCAAGCGCCTCCACGAAGTCAGCGTTCGAAGGAGCACTTTTTACATCCGCAAATTGTGCAGCAGAGAGCGTGGCGCGGTTGCCATTGGGTAGCGTCGGATTGCAGTTGGACTCAAGCCACTGGTCGAGCATTCCGGCGTCGGATACAAGGCTTTCGGACTGAACAAAGAGCACCCGTTGCCCTTCGATTGAGGCCCACCGAAAAGTTGCCATAATCGGCATAGCTTCGCGGTATCCGATCGCACAGGCAACCCCACTAGGATCATCGACCCAAGCAAGTCTGAGCTCCTGATGAAACCGCTTCCAAATACTTAAGTGCTCATAGGGGTCAGCCTTCACCACTAATGCGGTTTCAGAGAATCGTCCATCGAGTTCTGCTGCTGAAGGAGCGCGGTAGCGCTTGAAGCGCGCAACCTCTCGAGCATGCATCGCGCCTTCATCCACTACGAAGCGTTGCATTTCGTCATCGGTCGGTATGTAAAGAATGGTTTCGGCGCGATGGATGGACTGGGAGGAATCCATTATTTCCGTGAGGTGGTTGTGCGGCGCGGGAATGGTCTCAAATGCGCAAATGCCCGTTCCAAAAAGTTGTGGGGGAATCTGAGCAAGGACTTCAGCGATGCTTGGCTTAAAAAACATCGCGTATCCCGTAGAGTGATAGGTGGTGATTCGAGCCACTTCACGTAGGCCACGCACGCCATCACTGTGCCCTTCAACCATTGAAAATGCTTCCGTGCGAGGATCGTGGGCGGGAACGAGGCGAAGATTGTCTTCTCGATCGCGGCGAAGCGCATGAACCTGTTTCATGCGTTCGGAAAGCGCGGCGTCAGAGATCTCTGGAATCACCCAGGCCGGGCCAGCGGGCAGCAAGTTTCTCGACAAAGCGCTCATTTGGAGAGCACCTAATGCTGGGGTGGCCTCAAACTGACTACCCGGGGGAGACCCTCGTGCGGGGGAATTTCTCTGGTCAGTATTCTGGTTTCCCATGTCCTGGCTCATAACAGCATCTTCAAAATTATTGGAAACGCTTATCCTACCCCTTGTCTTCGAGCTAACAAAGAGGGCTTGAATGAGGTATTAGAAGGGTTTAATCGGCTATGGAACCATAGTGAACTGCACCGATTATCGGTTAAGAAGCAGCGCTGGTGAGATGAGGGAGCATGAATATTCCGCAATTCTGGGCCAAGGCATCTGCAGAAGAATATGATTCAAACGGAAAAGCGATAAGAGCCGAAAGTTGGGGCTGGTCAGATTCCAGTGACGGGGAGGCGCGGGATCGTGCGAAGGATCGAGCTCGGAGAGTAGTCCGACGGCTTGCTGCCGGTGAAGTGCTTGGGAACTCTTACGAGTACGACGATCGGCCGATTAAAGAAGAGCGAATACGTGAAGTGGAATCGAACGTCATCACGCGCACAGGCTACGGGAGCCTGGTCTTAAATTGCCCTGACACCATGTTCATTGATGTGGATGTGCCTCAGGCAAAATCAGGTGGGCTGTTCCAGACGCTGCGGGGTCTATTCGGAAAGAAGCAACCCGCACAGCCCGATGCTGCGATTGAAAGACTAAAGGAATTTCAACGCAGCAACCGGCAGTGGTCTTTTAGAGTTTACGCAACACACAGTGGCTTTAGGTACCTGGTTACCCATGCCCGGCAAGATCCCAATGATAGTGGACTGCTTCGCGTGATGGATGCTCTGGGCACTGACCCTCTGTATATGAAGCTCTGTAAGTCTCAAAAGTGCTTTAGAGCCCGAGTGAGCCCAAAACCATGGCGCTGTGGCCTGACTTCACCGAACGTGCGCTTTCCTTTCCCTGATGAGGGGAGGCGAAAGGTTTTTGAGCTTTGGAAAGCGGACTACGACAGTTTTTCGAATGAATACGCAACTGCAAGATTCATAGAGTCAGTGGGCGACAGAGTTGACTCTGGACTCCGCTCGACCATTGAGCTGCATGACTCCATGTGTAAGACATCCAGCGCCCTTCCGCTCGCGTAAATTCAGGCTCACTGAGCAACGGAGTTGGGGTCTCAGTTGCTCAAAAGTTCTGCGCGGCTCGTGTGTCAGGTCGTGATAAATTCACCGCAGGTAAACCTCGCAACTTAGTATTCCTAAGAACCTGCCATGTTTGATTCTCCTCATTCCGAGCCGGTCAAGCCTGCACCTGTAGCTCCGCTATCGGCAGCAGGAGTGACTTCTCTGCTGCCTCTTTCCGCTGAACCTCCGAGCTTAGAAAACGCAATAGTTGGAGCGCTCCCACCCCTGCCCTCTGGTCCTCGCTCCAACGACGCTGTTCGCTCTCGCCTTCAGGTCGACGGGTTTCCCGAGCTGGTACTTGCGTGGCAGCAATTCGAGGCGCTCAGCATCGATACCGATAAGATTAATCCCATAGAAGTAGAGAAACTTCGCCAAAAACACATGCGCTACATCGGTGTGCCTGAGGTACTCGGAACGGCGCTTGGGGCGACATTTGGATGGGCATTTGCCCGCATATCGCTCCCTCTTGAAGATCCGTTGCTTTCAGTTGTTGGTGCCTGGACGGCGGCAAACATTGGTGGGCTTGGGGGTTACGCGGGGATGATGCTGCGTCGGTATGCCCTGGCGCCGCTAAAGCGCGCGATAGGACTCGAAACTGGACAAATGCTCGGTGCAATAGACTTTCGTGGTCAGGTAGAGGATGGAGCTCGAGCGATAGAGCTGCGTGCTCAATTGCAGAGTCGTGGAATCACGGCTGCTTGGGACGATCCTACCTATTGCCGCCAGTATCGGACCGAGCAAGGAAAGGTCGAGGCGGTTGAAGAAATCTCTGATGCCGAGATAACGCTCAGGGCGCTCCGTGCGGTCATTGGATGGAAAGATCGAGAGAGAAGAAAGCACCAGCCCGGGCGATTTGCAACTGATGTGCGCGGCGGAAAAAGCACCATCGCACACTTTGTTTCTGAACATGACGAACTGCTTAAGTCTGCGCGTGAAGGGAGCCTCTCTGCCGAGCAAGGTGCCAGACTACTCGCCAGCCTCATTGAAATTGTTGGGCCGGAGTCTGGAGCTGAGAGGTTTCTGCGCAGTGAGATCTCTCTGCTTTCCGGTACCAGTCGATTGCGCCCTGGAGTGGTACAGGCTGAAATTTGGAAAAGAGACCCATGGGTGGACCTTACTCATCAAGAAGAATTCTTTTCGTCGGCATCGCTTAGGGGGGTAAAGCTTATAGGTCGAGGACCGAAAGGCAGACTTGGATGTTTCGATTATCTGCATGCGCCTGAGTTCTCTTGCCTGGACCTTCGGAATGATTCTGGACGAAAGGTGCGCTGTCGCATGCTCATTGCTGAAGCTAGAAATGCGAGTGGTGGACAAGTGCCAGTGCTGTTTGTTGACGGTGTCGAGGGGTCGAACGCGATTCGTCCAGAAGTGGTTGACCGGGCGTTATACGATTATGCCCTGAGCTGTGGTGTGCAGGGCCTCGTGTTCAACTGTACAGTGCACAACCAAACCCCGGCCCGTTTTTCGCGCTATATTTCTGAACAACCCGGTATCCAAACTGGTTCGGTGAACATCGCCGCACTCGGGTCTCAGGCACCAATGTATCTTGATAGCCTTGGATTCCCACTCGAACCTTTTGAGTACGCCAGACCGCGAGGTCGTGTATGTGCTACCGTGAAGCCGATTTCGTCCGAAGCGCTAGAAATCTGCACGCCACTTAGATCGATCGACCGTGCGAGGGAGTTTATTCGACATAACCTACTGTGGTGCCTTGTGGCCGAATCGGTTCTTTTTAGTGCGGTGATGACCAGCATGAGCGAGCCTCGGGCGCTGATTCCACTCATGCTAGTTGCGGGAGGAGGTTCTTACTTGCAGCTTCGGCACCATCGTAGAGCCGATCGGCAGGTGCCTACCCTAGGAGTCTGTGACACAGGCACAGACGACGACGTCCCGCCTACTTGTCCCCCGAAGCTTTCTTGTCCTCCGTAGCGTTGGCGAAAGAGGAAGCGGAGGGGGAAGCTATCTCGAGTATGCGCAATGCAGAAGACAGTCTAGGCGAAGGCGGACTGCCCGTATCACCCCTATGTCACGGACTCCTCGCATCATAAGCGAATTCAAGTGGGTTTGATTAGCGTCTTCGAAGCCCCTACTCTTAATGGCCCATAGCAGAGGGAGATTCTAATGCCTGACCCAATTCAAGTGCCCGTGGTTCCGCCCAAATCCGTACTCGATATGCGAGGGATCGGCATGTTTCCCCCGGGTGGTCTCGGCTCAGATCCTCAGCTCAGCGAGTTATGCGCTCCGCCTAATCCGCTTGGTAGTATCGATACGCAGTCCGGCAGGGTCGGTGACGATGGGATGGTGGAAATGACCGTCCGACTCACGTCTGAGGAGTTTCAGTTGCTTTCGGCGACTGCTGCCCTTCGAAAACGCCTTGGTGATGGGCTCGCTCCTGAGGTTCGCGCCTTCGTGGAAAGATTCGACAGGGCGATTGCGCAGGGGACCGTCACGGAGCTTACTGCAGACAATCGCGGCGATCCCTATTCGTGCCTGGATGCCTATGTGAGCGACATGGCTCCTCGTGAGCGTGAGGCAGTCACCGTTGCCGCTGGGAATCTGCCCCCGATGGAGCCTCAGTGCAGGGCGACTATTTGCATTCCTGTGGCTGCCCATGAAGAACAGCGACACATCTATCGCACTCTAAAGGCATTTTCACGGCAAGACGTGAGCCCCGATACTTTTGAGATTGTGCTGTTTCTTAATCATCCGAGTGCCAAAAAAGATGGCAGCGCGATTGGCCCTGACCGCACTATTAATGAGGTCGTGCGCTTTAGCCAAGACTTTCCTGACCTACGCGTACGCTCCTTCTATTCTGTCTTGCATCCTGACGATGCAAAAATAGGGCTCATCCGTAAGTTTCTAAATGATGTAGTGGTCATGCGGCACTATTGGCGCGGACGAGAAGCACCTGAGCATTGTCTCATTCGTACGGATGCAGATACGCACGGAGTAAAGCCCGGTTACATTGCAAACTATCTAAAGCTGTTCGATCGCCACCCTAATGTGGATGCATTTAAGGGAAAGCTGGATTGGGACTGGCCCTCATACTTAAAGGATCCTGCGCTGCTTTTCGGAACCAGGCTTTTTATGGCGCTGGACTCGTTTATCCATTCGACCACAGATAATATTGGAGGCGGTGGTGCGAATTTTGCGATTCGCACGAGTCGTTATGCTGATATCGGCGGGTATGACCCAGGCAGCGAAATGGCGGAAGACGTTGGACTCGGCGTCGCACTCAATAATATGCGCTCTGGCGCTATCGAGCATATCGCTATTCGTTGTGCTGGTGCTGCATCGATTCTGTATACTGATAATCGCCGGGGTTGGGCCGCTTTGCGCAAGGGGCATGCACCGGTATGTCAGTGGCACAACGGGGATACCGATTTTGGAGCTGAGAACTCAGAGATTCGAGCAGTGCCCTTCGCTGTCGAAGGTCAAACCTTTGCTGAACTTCTTCTTGCCCCGGAATTCTCGGAGCGTGTGCAGAGTTTAATTCAGCAGACATTTGATTTCTATGCGATACCATCCGATCCAGTTCGTTTGGCCTATATAGAGCGAGTGTTGCCGATGCTTGGTGTCAAAGCGGTACAAGGAGAAGACGGCAAGATAGTAGTGAGTGACATCTCAGTCCTAATTGATCGAATGCGGAATTTTCATGATTTCGCTCCGAGCTATTGGCGAGATACGCTTGGCTTCGAAATGTAACCTCGAGGGCGCTACCACGCTGGCACCTGAAATATCTGATCAATGATTCAAATATGAAGATTTGCGATCTTCGACAATGTGCTGACGTGTCCGGAACGGCGGAGCTACTGGCCCAGTGGTTTGTCGACGGATTTGCTGACGAAGGGGCCAAGTACGACGAGGAGTTGGCATGGCTTCAGAAAAGTATCCTTGAACCGGGTGCCCTGCCTGTCACGTTGGTTGCGCTTGAGTCGGGTGAACCTGTTGGTACGGCGCGCCTATTTCTCGACGAAATGCCCGACCGCTCCCAGTACAATCCCTGGTTTGGATACGCCTATGTGGTGCCTTCGAGGCGCGGAAACGTCATCTTGCCAAGGCTCTATCGTGCCATGTGTGAGTACTGCGTGGGTTCTGGAGTGGCTGAAGCGTATTTCTATACCAGGAGATCGGAGCGGCCATATGAAGCCATGGGGTGGAGGCTATTGGAGAAACGGCAATGGCTTGGGCACTCAGTCTCAGTCATGAGCATGCCTCTCCTAAAGCCTTCCCAATGTCCCTGAGACCTAAGAAGTGGCCTCTTCAAAAGGCCTTCCCAAGGTCTCTGAGACTTAGGAAAGCGCTCTGGAATCAGAGGGTTATAAACTATTTTCCAATTCGTTCGCCTAGCGGCCAGCCTCGAATTAGTGTGACGGTGACCGTCTGTTGTAAAGAAGTGAGTTCCTATGCACACGTCTCCTGATCCATCGCAACGTCCTGTTCAGGGAGCCTCGGGTCTGAATAACGGACCGCTTCGTAATCCTTCAGCGGTACCGGGCGTAGCCTCACCCGGCTCCGAACTGCTTGGTAATGTGCATGTTTCACATCTGGCCCGTGGGATCCACTTGCATGTCTGTCCCGGCAAAGAGATCAGTTGGGAAGATTTTCTTCGAGTTGTGCCGCGTGGCTCGGTGGCGCTCGATGGTTTGGTACGAGGAGCGCCGAAATTCTCCGAGGAACATCTTTGCGCAAACTTTAATCATCACCAAGATGTTGACCGACTCGCGACGCGCTCAACAGCGGGGCAAGTATTGATCGCCATAAAGCAACGCCTTATGGATCGCTTCAAAGAAGGTGGATCTTTGAACTTGCACGTGTTTGTGAACGACCCGGATCAGGATTCTGCCCTTGCGGTGTGGCTGCTTGCTAATCATGAGCGAGTGCTTGGAACAAGAAGCGAGCCGACGCTTAGTAAGCTTGTGTTTGCAGAGGACTTACTGGATACCACTGCCGGGGCATACCCCTTTGAACCGGATTCCTCCTTAATGCGAGAACTGGCATGGATTTTTGAGCCCTACGTGGAAGCTCGGGTATCGGGTAGAATTCGCCTTATGCAGGGCGCAGAGATGGCCAACGTGATAGACGCAGTTGGGCTTCGCATTTCTCGGTATTCGCTTGGAGAACGCCAAGAGGTTGAGCTCGATACCAGACTGGAAGTGGTGGGCGGCGGAAAATATTGGGGCCTGATTCGCGAGCAAGGATTCTATGCGCGCACTGGCCTTTTCGCTAAGGGCATACATGCCTTTGTCTCGATTCTTGAAGAGAGTGATGGGTGTTATCATTACTCGATCGGAAAAATGTCACCGTTTATTCCTTTCCCTATTACCAAGATATACGCGGTGCTCAATGAGCGCGAAGGCCTCGATAGTGCCAGCGGAGTATGTTGGGGCGGTGGAGACACCATCGGAGGATCTCCTCGTAGAGTTGGTAGTAAGCTGAGCCCACGTGAGGTTGAGGAAATTATCAATGCTCTGCTTGGTGAGATGGTGCTTTCCCAATGAGGCAAGTGGGACTGCAGAGGACGGTCTTCTCCTCAGGTGATAACCTGAGTGGTGCTTTTATCGTCGTGTTTCAGTTTGAGCATCTGAGAGAGGACCAAAATCGCTAAGGGTGTCGTCAAATGATACCTAGTTTGCTCCCTTAACATTCCCGCGAATTTAAAGACGGCGCATCTTCTCGAATGGCGTGCTTCGTGGATTTCTGGACGAATACTTGATACCTTCACGGCAATAACGGCAGGTCATCATAGTGGCATTACCCGCACCTAAAATTAAGGCGACTGCGACTGAGGCCGGCAAACAAAGCGGTCCTGAGCATTGGCTATCAGCGCACGGTGATTTCTTGTTTAGGTTCGCCTTGCTGCGCGTCAAGCGTGCTTCTCTTGCGGAAGATTTGGTCCAAGATACGTTGCTATCGGCCATCAAGGCCTGGAATAGTTTTAAGGGCCAGGCTTCTGAGCGTAGTTGGCTTGCAGAGATACTTAAAAACAAAATTATTGATTATTTTCGTAGTGCTGAGTGCCGTTCTACTACCCCGTCAGATCCAGCCCAGCTCGCAGAAGTTGTGGATGGAAAGTTCAATCTTATGGGACTTTGGAATGTGATATTGCCTGATTGGGCCTCTCAACCAGAACGGCACTTTCAGAACAAGCAGTTCTTTGCAGCGCTTTCTTCGTGTCTCTCTAAGCTGCCAGAAGCCAGCCGAAGAGCTTTCGTACTACGAACGCTCGACGGGGTGGAAAGTGACGAAATTTGTAAGATCTTAGGGCTGAGCTCGTCTAACTTATGGGTCTCCATGCATCGTACGCGCATGGCGCTTAGGGACTGTATCGAACGCAACTGGATTAATGCCGGGATTAAATCGGATTCTTAGATTTTTTATGAAGTGGCTAGGGTCAGTAAATTTCTTGTCTTGTAAGCGCTACTCCGCCTTAGCGTCGAAACAACTCGATTCCGAGCTCGGATTCTCGGAGAGACTCTTCTTTAGGGTTCATCACGCAATTTGTCTGGTGTGTCGTCGATTCAATCGTCAAATTCGAATGATAGATCAGGCAGCTCACGGAGACCTGACCCAGGTAGTAGCTGAAGACCATACTGGTCCCTGTCTCTCCCCCACCTGTAGAGAGAAGATTTCTAAGGCCCTTGATTCCTCGCCCCGATAAGCCGAAGGCCCTCTTCCACTTTCCGCCTCGGATCAAGGGTGCTCCGAAACGGACCGTTGGGCTTTTGATTTTGCGACCTATACCCCAACGCGTTCAGCGCCAAAGATCGTCAAAATCAATAGTCCACGCGCAGACCAGCAGAAAGTGCGTATCCAATTTGTTTTCACCAGTCGGTTAATCAGTGGCGGTTTCAAAGCAGCATCATGCGGTGCCAATGATAACCGATGGTGCAGTCCGACCTGCAGGAAAGCGGTCGACAGCCATGCAGTGACGAGCAGTCCAAATGCACCAAAAAGTCCAATGTTGAAAGGGAGAATCATGAGGAGCAATAGTGCGCCGCACATCTCAACGCTCATCACGGGTCCGACGATCCAAGCAATTCTCGCACAGTGCTGTTGATGGTACGTTGCAAAGTGCGAGTCTCCCACCAGCAGCAGCAGCGGATAGTGCACGATTTGAACTAACCAAATGAGTCCTACCATGAGCCAGGTTGAAGCTATCTGAGTGAGTATAAGCAGCTCTAACATACCGTTGGGTCGTCGTTATTGCCCTCCCTTCAGCGCTGGGAGAGATTAGGGGGACTGATACTAATTCCGTCACCGTTCGATGAGAATTCTCCCAGAGCTCTATGCAGCGGTTCGTGTGCGAAGAGAAGACAAGCCACCATCGACACCAATGATCTGGCCCGTCAGCCAACTATTCGCAGGATCCAGTAAAAACTCCAGAACGCGCGCGACGTCCTCAGGCTCGCCGAGGCGTTTAAGCGGATGCATGCTAGTAGAATTTCGCTCGGCAGCAGGATTAGAAAGGAGCTGCTCTGACAATGGTGTTTTCACCAGCCCTGGAGAGACTGCGTTCACTCGAATACCGCTCGCGGCATACGACGCCGCTGAAGAGCGCACTAGTCCCTCGAGCCCCGCCTTTGCTGCAGATATGGCTTCATGGTTAGGAAGACCGACTGAGCCCGCCGCGGATGAAACAAAGGCTATAGAGCCACCCGCTCGAGTAATAACTTTAATCGCCGCTCTGAGGGTATAGAATGCCGAATATAGGTTGGTCATCAAGGTGCGGTGCCAATCTTCACTAGAAGTGAGGTGGGCCGGCCTAAGCAAAATGGACCCTACCAAGTGGGCAACACCATGAACATCGCCACCTGATGAAATGTGCTCGAATGCGGCGTCCACTTGATCTGGCTTGGTGGCATCCAAGCATACAGATTCTGCACCTGCCGGACAGGTCTTATCGCCCAGCCGGTTTTCCGATCGAGCAAGCAGCACTAAAGATGCCCCTCTTGCGGCGAGTCTGGTGGCGAGCGCGGACCCGATTGCCCCGGTTCCGCCTACTAGCACGAAACGCTTGCCTTCAAGGCTTTCAAACCTATCGTTTGTCATGCAGCACTCTCGAGGTAATGTTCCTGATTCGGAAAGTGTTGCGTCGTTATGGATTCAATCTCAAAAATTGCACAGACATTGTGATTTAGTTTCTGTTCACGAGTCCGCTGAAGTGTTTGAAGGAACCGGTCAGGCTCTACGCCAATTTGCTCGCATACCCAATTGAATGAGAATGGAGTCTTACTTGGGTCATCGCTTGCATCGAAGAGCCAATCAGCAGCTGCAGCGACCTCTGCTGGCCTTGACCCTAGGATGTCGCGAACAGCCCTCTCGAGGATGGCAAAGAGCAGCCTTTGCTCAGGGGTTTCCATCCAAGTGCGCGGTGTGATTACGTCAAGGAATGTCTGATCTAGGTCGTACATATTGCAGGCTCCTTGGCAACTTTTACGAGAGCCGCTACTTAGCGATTCTCCCGAGACTTCATAGAGAGGACGAAGAAGGTCGGAGCCCACAGTCCGACAAATATTCCAAACCGTTCGCCGTGAGCCACTGCTTCAGGGGAACCGGATCCTGAAGCAAAGTACCAAGCCATAATGGACCCAAGGATCGACAGATAACCCAAGACATGCAGAAGAGTTGCCAGTGAAATCATCGAGTTGGTTTGTTCCATTGGGATAACTGTGGAAGAGAAATCAGCCTTCATACTTTGCTCCTATTTTAAGTTACTCTCATGAGACGAAGCTGAAGGACTGTCCTTACAAAAATGCTGAATTAAAGAGAGGGCCACCCAAAGGATCTGGACCGTTCGCAGGTCTAGCTTCAGCTATCTCCGCGACTTTATTGTGATAACCAGGAACTTGAAGGGTTGGGGCGGCTCGCACCCCAGCGTGTGAGATGAAAATTGAGCCTTCTCCGCTTTAATTGAGATGGAGAGGGGCGAAACGACTAACCAAGGACTTTACGCAGCATCCCTATAATTAACGAAAGCACCGGTATTTTAGCGTAAATATGCTTCCCTGAGTCCCAATAATCGATGTGCTCGATGATCTTGCCATTGTGTTCTTGAATTACACTCATGCCGCGCAAAATGTGGTCTGGCCCACCAAGCAGAAGGCGGCTGCGGAACGTGAAGTCCCACAAAACATATAAAGTACCGCTCTCCTCGTGGCTATTAATGAAGTGAAACTTAGGATCTTTGACGGTTTTAAACATTTTCAAAAAAATATGGGTGGCTTGACTGCGACTTCTCACGTCGTTGAAGGGATCGACGAAGTGGAAGCTCTCGCTCGCTATCTCGTCAAGCTGAGACACTGATTCAGGCGTCAAAGAGCCAAAGTAATTCAGATACGATTGGTAGATTGCTTTCATATAATCACAGCGACCTAGGCAGGCTGGTCGCAAGGAGCATGTAAGATAATAATGAAAACCGCAAATGTCAGAAAAAGCGACGCGGTAGAGTTGCGTCAATGAAAACATGAGATAAGCTTCCAGCTGAGAGTGCAAGCGTTGGTAATATGACATATCTGCAAGGAAAAGTAGTTTGGGTTACGGGCGCAAGTAGCGGTATCGGTCGCGGCGTTGCCATTGAACTGGTGCGCAGAGGAGCCAAGGTGGCCCTGACCTCACGCAGTTCAGCAGAGCTTCAAGCACTTCAACTAGAGATTTCGAACCTTGGCGGTGAGTCTCTCGTGTGTGTCGCTGATGTTACCAATCAGGAAAATCTTTTATCTGCGGTTGAGAAAATCAGGAATTCCTTTGGCCCTATCGACGTCGTGGTAGCCAATGCGGGCACCCACATTGAAAGTCATCCAGAGATTGAGTTTAAGACCGACGACTATCTGAAGCTGATGGATATCAACTTTGGAGGCATGCTTCGAACTTTTGGCGCTGTTGTTCCAGAGATGCTTAAGCAGAACAAAGGACATCTGGTTGGTGTAGCGAGCCTTGCCGGATACCGTGGTCTTCCTCGTGCCGCCGCGTATGGCGCGAGCAAAGCGGCTATGATTCATTTTCTTGAGAGTGCTCGACACCATCTTGAGAAAAAGAATATCGCTGTCACGATAGTATGCCCGGGATTTGTGAGGACACCGCTGACCGATAAGAACACGTTTGATATGCCTTTCATCACCGACGTTCAGAAGGCAGCAAAAATTATCTGTGATGGAATCGAACGGAAAGCTGACTGCGTTACATTCCCCTTCCCGTTCAATTGGATTATTTCACTGGTTCGGCTACTTCCTGCCTTTTTGTTCAAGCCCCTTGCGCGCTTTGTTGATAAGAGAGCTCAAACGTGAACCCACTCCGGCAGTCTATTGCGGTTATCGGAGGAGGAGTGGCCGGCATGACGGCGGCATACCTGCTTTCGCAGCGGCACGACGTGACCCTGATTGAGAAGAACAAGTATCTTGGAGGTCACACCAATACCAGAGTAATCGAAGACGGTCCTGATGCGGGCTGTGCCATCGATACCGGTTTTATCGTTTGCAACCCCATAAATTACCCGAAATTCTATCAATTTCTTGCAAAGCTCAATATTGCTCTACGCGATTCAGATATGTCGTTCGGCTATGTCTCCTCTGAAGATTCTTTGCAGTACGTTGGTCCGGCGATACGTGATTTCTTAAAAGCACCGAGGAATTTAATCTCCTTGCCCTTCCTTAAATTGATTCTTGAGCAAAGACGGTTTAATCGGCAGGCGCTGGTCGATCTGAGTAGTGGTGCCCTTTCTGGGATTAGCTTGAGGGATTACTTCGCTCGCCTTAGGCTCGATGATTATTTTATCATGCACTACTTGGTGCCGCTCGCGGCTTCGGTCTGGTCAAGTCCAGATAAGGATATCCTCAGTTTCCCGGCCGAGACTTTTGTCGCCTTCTTCCGCAATCACGGGATGCTTGAGCTGCATAAGAGACCGACCTGGCAGACTGTAATCGGCGGCAGTCATCAGTACATCAAGGCCTTTGCGAGTGTGTTCTCTGGAACGCTGCGCATTGATTCTCCGGTTGCTGGCGTAGCGCAGGAGCAGCAGCGGTGTTCGGTATCTTTAGCGAATGGCGAAGCGCTTCACTTCGACAAAGTGGTGCTGGCGACTCATGCAGATGAATCCCTCCAACTGATTAGCAATCCCTCGTCAAGCGACAAGGCAGCTTTGACTCAGTGGAAGTACCACAAGAGTAGAGTGGTGCTTCACACCGATAGAACAGTTCTCCCGCAGCCTCGACGGCTTTGGGCTTCTTGGAATTATGTACGAAGGAAAGGCCACGCCGAGGTCCTGGGAGTCCCCATAACGTATTACATGAATAGGTTGCAGGGCTTGCAGACCAAGTTCGACTACTTCGTCACTCTCAACGCTCCAGAGGCATTTATAGATAAAGCACACATTATATACGAGACGGAGTACACCCATCCGGCGTATACCGCAGCGGTGGTGAGCTCTCGGAGTGGTCTCTTGCAGCGCGAGATTTCCGACAATGTTCATTACTGCGGAAGCTATCTTGGCTATGGATTTCATGAAGATGCGGTAGCTTCTGCTTGTGTGGTGGCTGAACGTTTCGGATGCACCTTATGAATTCAGCACTCTACTTTGGTGATACGTGGCATCGCAGGAACTTTCCCGAAATAGTACAGTTTCGTTATCCTTTGTTTTGGGTGTGCTTAGACCTTCATGCGCTGTCTAAGTTCTCTCGCCCAGGCTTATTATTTTCGATTGATAGGTGGGCGTCGTTTTTCTCTATTCGCACGAGTGACCATCTGGTGGGCCAGGCTTCGGATCTTCTGACGAAGGTTCGAGACTACCTGTCCGCAATCGGGTTTTCAGGTAACGCTCATCATGTGTGTCTGATCACGACCCCGCGCCTTTTGGGCTACGTGTTCAATCCTGCAAGTTTTTTCCTTTGCCTAAATTCATCACAGGAAATTGAGCTCCTTATCTGCGAGGTGCGAAATACTTTTGGAGAGCGCCATCTCTATCCAGTAAAACCTTCAAAAGATCGCGGGCCGGCTGGAGCTACGAAGTTTGAGGCCTTCTCAAAGGATTTCTATGTCTCTCCATTTATTGAAAGCAGTGGCGATTATTTCATTTCGATCGATCGGCAAAAGGGCCGATTTCAAATCGACATTAATCTCGTGCAGGGCGAGAAGCTTCTTTTGGAGACCTCTGCGGTGGTCTTTTCGTCGCCTTTAACGCGACTAAACCTAATGTATGCCCTGGTTCGCTATCCATTTTGTGTTTGGCTGACCATGTCTCGCATTATTTGGCAGGCGCTCAGGCTGTATTCTAAGAAGAGAGTGCCACTCTATTCCTTCAAACCTTCACAAAGGAATGAAACCGTCGTCTCTTCCCAGGGGAATATTTTTGTGAGAGCGCGACTAATGCTTCTAAAGTTCGCGCAAAAATTCAGATTTAAACTGCAAAAATCGAGGAGTTGAGATGTCTGAGAGTGTAATTGAGAGTGCAATTGGTTATGCAGATCCGCTTCCTATGAGTGCTACTTGCTCAATCGACGCGACGGGCCTTAGTCAGCGGGTGCCTAACGATATTCTTGCCCGTGTGCGATCGGGGGGGCTGTTTCAACTTGGAGAGGATTACCTGGCGGGAAAGATTGAGCTTGAACGCACAGACGAGCTTGTGTATTGGCTGATGCGCTCTCAGGAAAGTCTTGGTGCTGCGCGCCAAGCACAGATTCTTCTGTATGCTCTTTCCAGTAAGATCTTCAATCCACAGCAAGGAGAGCGAGCTTACCACATAGGAAAAGTTCACTACGGACTTGGCAATCCGCTTTTCGAGCGAATGCTCGGTGAAAGTATGACGTATACTTGCGGGTATTTTAAAGGCACCGACCAACTAGACCAGGCACAGTGGCAGAAACTAGAAATGTGTTGCAAAAAGCTTAAGCTTGAACCCGGCATGCGTGTGTTGGATATCGGGTGCGGATGGGGCAATTTTGCCAAGTATGCGGCAGAACGTTTCGGGGTGACTGTGCATGGAGTGACCGTATCCAAACCACAGGCAGATTTTGCAAGAGAGGCCTGCAAAGGATTACCGGTTGAGATTCTTCTGCAAGATTACCGAGATATTCGTGGTAGCTACGATCGGGTCGTGTCGATTGAGATGATTGAGGCCGTGGGTCGTAAAAATCTCCCCACCTACTTCGACGTTGTTTGGAATGCCCTGAAACCGGGTGGATTGTTTCTGCTAGAGACGATCTCTGCAGAGAGCGTGTCACGACGATCGAACCGCTACTTTGATCAGTATCTCATGTGGATTCTTAAGCACATTTTTCCTGATGGCTATTTACCAAAGCCCACTGAGCTCGCGCAGCCGGCTCGAGCCAAGTTTGTGCTCGAGGACTGGCATAGCTTTGGTCATGACTATGACAAGACGCTGATGCGCTGGCATGAGAATTTTGAGAACGCATGGCACGAGCTACACCTAGACTATGGCGAGAGATTTAGACGAATCTGGAAGTTCTATCTGCTGGGATGTGCCGGTCTTTTTCGCGCAAATATCACCCAGTTATACCAGATTGTTTATTCAAAGGATTTTGGCGAGGGATACGCGGCAGAGCGTTAGGCGCACATATATGCGCCTTCCCTGACGTGATCGCGTTGATGATTTACTCTATTCAACCAGGAAAAGGTTCTGCCCGCAGACCTAACTCAACTTCAGGGATCCAGATCCTTTTTTGATGCAAATATTTTGTAGAGAGCAGGAAGCACAAAAAGCGTCAGAAAGGTGGATGAAATGATTCCACCGATCACCACGGTCGCAAGCGGCCTTTGTACTTCTGCCCCTGGTCCGGTGGCGAGAGCCATAGGTACAAATCCGAGCGAAGCCACAAGTGCGGTCATCAGAACTGGTCTTAGTCGAGTGACAGAGCCTTGAAGGACCGCATCGAGCACGGGAAGGCCCTCATTCCTAAGCTTACGAATGAACGAGAGCATCACTAAGCCGTTGAGCACAGCGACTCCAGAGAGCGCGATGAAGCCCACGGCAGCAGACACAGAAAGCGGAATTCCTCGTAAGAGCAGAGCGAACACCCCACCGCTTAGGGCCAGCGGTACGCCGCTAAATACCAGTAACGCGTGTCGCATATCGCCGAAGGTGTAGAACAGGAGTGTGATGACCAGCAGTAGCGCGCCGGGAACTACTACTGAGAGCCGGTTTCTAGCTGAAATGAGCTGTTCAAATTGGCCGCCCCAGGCTGTCCAATACCCAGCGGGTAAACTGATTTGCTCTACGATTTTTTGCTCTGCTTCGTGAACAAACCCGCCTAGGTCTCGCCCACGCACATTCGCAGTCACTACGACGCGGCGCTTTCCATTCTCGCGGCTAATCTGATTGGGCCCCCGTATGAGGCTGATCTCGGCGACACTTGAAAGCGGAATGAACGATCTGATTGGCTCTTCCTCATGCGCGAGCGAGACCCCCTTGGGCACCTGTTGCCCTCTTCGCGGTGGAAGTGGAATGGGCAGGCTTCCCAGCTTATCGATGTCAGAGCGAATGTCTTCGGGAAGCCTCACCACAATTTGAAAACGTCGGTCGCCTTCAAACAGCTCCCCTGCGTGGGTGCCTCCAATCGCTGTTGCTATTACCTCTTGAGCATCGGCGATGCTAATACCAAACCTTGCAAGCTTAGGCCTGTTCAACTCGATACTGAGCATCGGAAGCCCGGTAACCTGCTCAACTTTCACGTCTGAGGCGCCAGGAACAGATTCTAGCACCTTTGAAATCGCCTCGGCATTGGAGAAAAGCGTATCCATGTCATCTCCAAATACCTTCACCGCTACGTCGCTCCTTACTCCTGCGATTAGTTCGTTGAAGCGCATTTCAATTGGCTGAGTGAACTCATAGTTGTTGCCCGGAATGTCAGAGACTGCGCGTTCGATAGCACTCACCAAATCGGCCTTGGCCCGCCTTGGGTTGGGCCACTCGCTACGATCTTTAAGCATTACAAAGCCATCAGCAACGCTTGGGGGCATGGGATCGGTGGCGATCTCAGCAGTTCCGATCTTGGTGAAGGTATGCGAGACCTCGGGGAACTCGCGTATGCGATGTTCAAGAGCCTTTTGCATATCAAGGGCCTGAGAGAGCGAGGTGCCGGGGATCCTGAGCGCATGCAAAGCGATATCACCCTCGTCGAGGCTTGGAATGAACTCGGAGCCAAGCCTGGTAGTGAGGCCAAGCGAGAGAACAAAGAACGCTGTGGCAGCGCCGACCACGGTGCGCGGGCGTCCCAGAGCCCCGGAGAGTAGTCGTCGGTAGGCGCTCTTTGTGTAGAGCAGAAACGAGCTCTCTTGCTCTTTCACCTTTCCATTAAGGAACAGGGCTACCGCAGCGGGGACGAAAGTTACGGAGAGTATCATCGCGCCAGTAAGCGCGATAACGACCGTGATCGCCATCGGGTGAAACATCTTCCCTTCCACGCCGGTCAACGCAAAAATGGGCAGATAAACCACCATAATGATGAGTTCGCCGAACATGGTAGCTTGTCGAACCTCTTTTGAAGCTTCGAATACGGTTCGAAAGCGTTCTTCAAGAGTGAGTAGCCGTCCGAGGCGACGTTGCTCATCGGCAAGTCTCCTCATGCAGTTCTCGACAATAATTACCGAACCGTCGACGATTAGCCCAAAGTCCAGAGCGCCGAGGCTCATCAGGTTGGCGCTCACTTGTGAGCCCACCATTCCACTAATGGTGAAGAGCATCGAAAGTGGAATGACAAGCGCCGTAATTACAGCGGCTCGAAAGTTACCGAGAAAAATAAATAATATGATGATGACCAGTGCAGCTCCCTCAAGGAGATTCTGTTTCACCGTGATGATGGTTCGATCTACCAAAGTTGTTCGATCGTAGACGGTCCTGGCGGTCATGCCCTCTGGGAGTGAGCGATTCGCTCCCTCCATTCTGCTGGCAACTCGCTGCGAAACCGTGCGACTGTTTTCACCCATCAGCATAAAGACTGTTCCGAGAACCACCTCTCGGCCATTCTCCGTGGCTGCTCCGGTTCGAAGTTCGTTCCCTAAAGCCACATCAGCAATATCTTGAATGAACACAGGCTTGCCCTCTCGGGTAGTGACCACTAGCTTTTCGATTTCTTCAATCGTAGTCACCTGCCCAGGAACGCGGACTAAATACTGTTCACCGTTTCGCTCTATATAACCGGCACCAATGTTTGAGCTATTGGACGCAATCACGTCTACAAGATCGTGAAGGGTCAGTCCCAATCCGAGCAGTCGATCAATGCGCGGGGTGACGTGAAACTGTTTTTCAAAGCCACCGATAGAGTTCACCTCGACAACTCCCGGCACAGTGCGTAGTTGTGGTTTGACAATCCAGTCCTGGGCTGTGCGAAGATCGGCCGGTGAAAATGTACCGGACTCGGTGTTTTCAATGGTATACATGAATATTTCGCCAAGCCCGGTCGCAATGGGGCCCATGGCTGGGGAAATCTCTTGAGGAAGTTTCTCGCGCACTTCTTGCAGGCGCTCAGAAATGAGCTGTCGCGCGAAGTAGATATCGGTGCCGTCCTTGAAAACTACCGTGACTTGAGAGAGCCCGTATCGAGACAGACTTCGAGTATACTCGAGCGACGGCAGCCCGGAGAGCGCGTTTTCGATGGGGAAAGTAATGCGATTCTCGACCTCTAGCGGGGTGTAGCCAGGAGCTTCTGTATTAACTTGCACCTGAACGTTGGTAATGTCCGGAACCGCGTCAATTGGAAGATGGCGATAGTTCGCGATTCCGTACACCGCCATGACGCTGGTGAGCAGCAGAACCAAGTATCGATGCGATATGGCAAACTTGATTAATCTTTCGAACATGATTTGTCCTTTTCTTTGGAGAACTGTTCTTTAGTGATCGTGGCTCGCCCCGGCCTTCTCGATATCGGCCTTAATAATATAGCTATTCCGACTGACGTATCGGTCTCCCACCGATAGGCCGGAGAGCACCTCGACATAAGTCGAGTCCTTCCTGCCCAGTTCCACCGGCATGGCCTGAAACGAGTGGCCATCGGTGAGATACACCACATCCCAATCACGAAACGTTTGTATCGCCTCTCTGCGCACCGCCAGTGCAACGGGGCTCTGATTACTTGCCAGTGAGCCGGTAACGAAAAGCCCCGGCCGAATCTTGCCTTCAGGATTTGGAAGTACTGCTCTGACAAGCTTGGATTGAGTTGCTTCGTCGGTGACTGGCGAAACGTACCGCACTTTAGCTTCAATCGGCTCGCGGTTGCCTAGTTCAACTCGTATGCGTTGTCCCTTTTCAATTAAGTCGAAGTCATCTCGGTAGACCTGGAAGTCGGCCCATACTTCCGACAGATCGGCGACGGTGAGGATCTCTTCGGTGCCCTGGACAAATTCACCAGTTGTGGCGTGACGAGCGAGAAGCTCTCCTGCGATGGGTGAACGAATCTCGTAGGCTTGCAAAGATTGATTGCTTTCTATGACGGCGAGAATCTCGCCCTTGCCGACCCGGTCGCCTAATTCTTTGCGAATCTCTCTAACCACTCCGGGAAATCGCGGAATAATGT
This sequence comes from Bdellovibrionota bacterium, assembly GCA_041739995.1. Lineage (GTDB taxonomy): Bacteria > Bdellovibrionota_C > UBA2361 > UBA2361 > JBGSMV01 > JBGSMV01. The sequence goes on along the minus strand of JBGSMV010000008.1, from coordinate 14,782 downwards.
GCGCCACCAGATCTTGATTCGGAAGCAGTCTTCCGTAAACGTCTGTGACACTCGCAATCTCTTGAGGACCAACCGCCTCAATCGAGATATTAGCCACTTTCAACGCGGCCGCGCTTAATTCAGTGCGTCCCTCGTGGGTTTGGTACTCCCAGGAATAGTTCTTACCAGAAAAAGTAGCGGTAACCTTGACATCAAAGGAGTGCGGTTCCTCAACAGGTTTGTCGAGGGTGAGATACTCACCGCTTGGTTCTAAGTTAAAGTGTTCCTTTTTGTTTCCAAAGCGGTTCAGTCGAATGGCAACGGTCGCTTGGTCCGGCTTGATGGGTTCCTCATCGTGGTAAAGGAACACTCGGAACTGCGGTGGTACGCCTGTCTCGAAGATGGTGACTTCGACGGCAAAATGGCCCTCTTCAAGTAGTCGGCCCCCGTGCGGTCCTTTCTTTGGTTCTTCGTGTGCATCACCCTCCTCCCCATGTCCGTGTCCATGGCCATGCCCATGGTCGTGTCCCCCACCAGCCTGTGCAACAGAATGGGTGAAGAGTAAAGTGGCGCAAAGGCAAAGTGAGAATATGATATTTCGCATAGAGATATCCTTTAGAAATCAGTTCCGGTGAGAACGACGAGTTCGGTTTTATCGGTGTAGAATTTAATTAAACGCTCAATAGTTTCTTCCTCTGCGCTGGAGAGTTCTCGCAGTGTCTGCCACACCCGAAACACCGAGCCTTGCCCTGAGTTGAGCATCTTCTCTTCCGCGCGTAAGGCTTCCTGCAACATTGGAATAATCTCTTCTTCGTATCCATTGAGTAGTGCCGCGGATGCACTCAGACTTTCACTCAAGGCCCGAACTTCGTTTTTGAAGCCGTCACCAGCAAAGTAGCGATTTTGGCTTTGAGCGGCAGAGGCTTCCGCGCTGCGCACGAGCCTGTCGGCTTGATTTCTGTCAGAGAACGGCAGGTCAATCGAAATCCCAAGCCCAACATAATCTTGACTGTCGTTGGTGCGTTCATAGACAAGTTTTGGGGCGAAACTGGGGTACGCGTCTAACTCCGAAAGTTTTTGCTGCTCCTTAGCTAGCGTAAGGGCAAGCTTTGCGCGCTCTTGGGTGGGGAGGGTCGCGTTTTCAAAGAGGCTCTCCAGCGTAGGAATTTTTGATATCTCAGGCCTGACAAGACGGTCCTCCACCGAGAATCCCACTAGCTTTGATAGATCGGCTTGCGCACGATTGGCATCAGTCGAGATGGCAGTGAGCTGATATCGGACCTTCTTTGCCTCCGCTCCAAACAACAGTCCTTCTCCAGGGGAAAGGAATCCCCCTTCCGACGCGCTTTTTACTGTTTGCTCCATAGCTGAGGTGAGTTTGAGATATCCTTTAAGTTCGCCTTCGCGTCGCTTCATGGCCCAGGCTTTGGCGTAGGCCAGCGCGATTCTTTGGCTGAATCCTAGAAGTTCGATTTGCCGGTCGATCTTGGCGGTAGCAGCGATCAAACGGTTGACTCGGGCTCTTGCTCCGAAATCGCTGGGACGCAGTGGTTGAGAGAGTGACACAGCAATTTCATCGCTTCCCCTATTTTCTCCTGACGAAGTTGGAAACCGAATTTCAGCATCGAGTTCTGCGTTTTTCATGGTTGTGGTCGCAATCCCTACGGAGCGCTGCGTCGCAATCTGGACTTCGATTTCTTTAACCATCGGGCTTTCGTTCAGTGCCTGGTCGAGTACTGAGTCGAGTGTTGTTTCGGCGTTAAGAGAAGATGGAAGAGCCAAAGCGGCTCCGATGAGCACAGCCTGAATTAGTAGTTTCATAAGTGTCTTCGCGCTCCTGACGAAAGAGGACCAAATCGGTTCAAGCTGGGTCGCCGGTTCAGACCCCACACTCGTCGGACGGACGATTCTGTGGGAGCTGGGCCTTAGCGGCTTGGCCATTACGATATTTATTAAACGATGTTTGCAGGTGGGGCGTTGGGTGCAAGGAGGCTACCCAATCGAGTAAGCAGATCTGCAGAGGCAAATTCAGATTTCTTTTTGGTCAGTACTATTTCAGAAACAGGTGCGGTTATGAACGCGAGTGAAGCCAATGCGGTACTCAGTGAACTTCTCGCTTGAATATGGACTGACGGGCCTCTTTCGATCTGAAACAATGGCGACAATCTAATCATCAAGTCGCAGCATTCCTCACCTTCTGAGTCATGGGAGTGCCCCTGGGTGGGCTCTCCTCCATGATCATGCTCCTGCTGGTCGTCAAAGAGATTATGGTGATGATGGTGGCGGGCTCCCGACTCCTGGATATGCCAGTGCGCTGCGGCTTTGTCGGCGAGGCAATGTAGGATGCAGAGCCCCCAAAGGGAAGCGAGCACCACAGCCAAATACTTTCGAAAGACCGAATTCATTAGTTTGACTTTTCGTCCAACTGCCTGATTTTCTTTAGTCCCATTTAGGAAGCCTAATATGGCCCAGGAATTAGCGCTAGCCTGGTTACGAACCTCCGAGAGGTTGCCATAGAATCCCTACGAATTGACTCAGGGAGAGGGAGTGCCTCGTCTGCTCCTTCGCAGGATTCAGACGTTCCGCTCTCGCCGGCTGGTGAACCAAAGAGTTGGTGCTGTCGGAAAAAATTATAGGGTCCGGGAGGTAGGTAGCGTTTGCACATCCCTTTGGTGCTAAAGCCTTGTAGGCGATGAATTAGTATTCATTCGCGGCTCGCTCTAAATCCCTAGATTTGCGCGAGCAAGCTGCTTATGTTCCTCGATAGAAATCCCCCAGCGATTCATTTGCGCGACAGTGATGCTCACGGTCGCGTGGGGCATGAATAGGATCGTGTCATTAACGAAAGGAGCATGCGCAGCCTCATCTTTGTCCAGCCTCTCAAAAATGCTATTTGGCTGGAGCCGCGGCATGATACGGTATCTGACCTCCTCATAGCGCGCATCTTTATAACCGTCCCAGTAGATAGGACAGCCATCCACTGAGATAGTTCTCGACGATCTCAGCTCCGCGGTGGAAGTCTCGTCTGACCAAGCGAAAAGGATCGCTCAGCCTCAGCCGCCAAGCGCCGACGATCAACTCCCAAGTATCAGAGATCTGGACGGGAAGTGATGGACGCAAGATGCGTATCTTGCTCGCGAAAAACTCGGTGAACTCCTCTGGATCTTGTGGTGTCTGTGCCATCGTGGGCACTCCTTTCTGAGGGAGATCGCCAGTATCTCTTTCGGCATTCCACTGGTCGTGGAATCGGCCACAACAATTCATGTAAAGCAGTGAGTGCGCGACTCGTTTAAAAGGCGCTCACCCACTGCTCACGCAACCTGTTCGCTCCATAGTCTCGGATAACAATTCTAATGAACGAGGCGTGTGATTTTGCGTCGGAATGGCGCGCTAAGAAAATAGTCAGGGCTGGTGATGAATGAGCTGTGATTCACCTGATTGATCGAGAAATAAAAGAGTTGACGTGGGTCTATCTTGAAATCAGGAAGCGCTACGGGCACGGGACTTCAGTGAGGCATTCGCTATTTTGTAGGAGTAAGCCTTGCGGATCCGAGGGGGGTACGCTAGCGTCAGTCCTGTTTTCGCATAGGCACAAGAAGCACCGGGCAAGGGGATTCTCTGGTCACGCGCTCGGCAACGCTTCCAAGAAGTAACCGTGAGAGCCCGCTACGTCCATGCGAGGAAATGACGATAAGCTGTGATTCGTGTTTCTTGGCGTACGCGCAGATCTCTGCCCCGACGCTTCCTACCGCTTCCACCACCACGGTCTCACATTCGAGGCCTGCAAAGAACTTGTTCTTCATGGCTTCTAGGTCAGAGGTCACCTTCTTAAGGCGCAGCTTGTGAATCTCAGGGTCCGGGTAAGTAGGGAGTTCCATCGCGTATGCAAAGGCAATCTGGGCCAGATCTTCAACCACCGCGAGAAGTGTGATAGGTGCGCCAAGTTTTTCGGCCATTGTCCTGGCGAGCGAAAAGGCGTGGGTCGAGTGATCCGACAAGTCAGTGGTTACAAGAATTGGCTTCATGTTACTCCCCCAAAAATGAGCTCTCTAAGCTTGCGTGGGATATACAACAAAATTGCAAAGGGTGCGAATCGCAAGAAGTGGAAGGTCAGTAGGCAGCGTCTCCGGCTTTGGCAAGATGCGCCTCGGGGAGAGCCTTCCCTCAATTGTTCAGTGCCGCACTCAACAATCTTCTAGCAAGCAAAATCAAAGCTTCGGCTGTCCAGTCATCGAGAATGGAACTGAAGCTCCATTTCCAGATGGCGCATCGCACGCGCTTCTATCTGATAACATCGCCTCGCAAATTCGCTTTGTGGATTCGCGAAGCAACTCGCTGCACCGAGATCGCTTAGTATCGCGTCTCCGGCTTCGCTCACAAGAATATTGTGGGCATAGAGATCGCCGTGCATCACTCCCGCACAATGTAGATGAGAAACGGCCTCAGAAATCCGAGCAGTCACCTTTGACGCGAAATCTGCGGTAACCCGTCCGTTCGCTTCGTACACATCGCGAGTGCAGGTTTCAAGACTTGGCGGGTGGGCTAGAATTTTGAACTCCTCGCCGATTAGCGGAAGAATCATTCCTAGTGTTCCCTGCGGATGATTCTCAATCTCTGACTCGGCTGTAAGTAAATTCGGATGCTGGTCGATAACGCCTGAAGCAAAGATCTCATTCTTCGCTGATCCGTCACTGGTAATCGATGCTTTAAAAAGCTTAATTGCCACTTGTCGTGGCGTCTTCGATTCGACACCAAGTTGTGCCCGATAGGTCACTCCGGACGCCCCTGAGCCGAGTGCGGCGCCTAGTTGAATGGTGCTCCAATCACATTTTGGCATTGCGCGTGGCAGCGAATCGCGAAGTGACGATATTGGATTGCCGGCGAGAGCCAACCAAGCAAGCTTCGGAAGCTCGAAGAGCCACTCCGGAATATCTTCTAACTGATTGGCTGAAATTCGTAGGAGTTCAATGTCCCTACAGCGTGACATTCCGCTTGGCAGTTTCGTGAGCTTGTTTCCTGCAAACATCACTTTGCGAAGTTTGGTGCACTCACTAATGGAATCAGGAAGCTGGCTAATTTTATTGTCGGTAAGAATCAACCAGTGCAAATTGGGCGACAGTGATGCTTCAGGAACATGCGAGATTGTATTCGATTTAAACCCCACCATAGAAAGCGACGGACATTTTCCAAGTATCGCGGGGTATTCAAGGAATTTATTCTGACTAAGAAAGAGTATTTTTAATTTTGGAAACTCAGTAATCCAATCAGGCAAGGAACTTAAGGAATTGCCGGAAAGGTCTAAAATCTCCAGAGAGTCTGAGAGCTTTAGAAGTGCTCTCGGAAATTCAGTGAGGCCAGAGCGTATCGTTACTCGAGTACGACCCTGCAGAGCACCGGAGTCAATTTGCGCAATTGTATCCATAAGAAACGTCGAGGCCATTCGCAGCTGTTAAGCTGTAGTCTGATGCAGGGCAGTCAGCAAATTCAAGTGTTTGCGGCATGATTGATCAGTGCAGAGCAACTCTCCCCTCACGGGGAGCTGTTGGGACCCTGCGCGGTGAGAGTGGACTATGAGTCTGTGACATAGAGGTGGGACATAGAGGTGGTACGAGCAGTCCGCTTTCGCCCGGACTGTCTTGGGCAGTACCTATATTTGAGAAGGCTTCCTCTTCCGCCAAGGCTACCGAAGACAAGACGGCTGGACGTCGTCGTCTGTGCCTGTGGCATAGACTCCTAGTGCATAACTGCTGCTGGTGGCTCTTCAATCTTGGGCAGCGGAATCGTTCGGCAAAGCAGTTCGTTGTCTCCACAATCGACCAGCACCATGTCTCCGCCCTTTATCGAGCCTGAAAGTAGTGCCTCAGACAATTGATCCACAAGAAGTGACTGAATGGCGCGCTTTAGTGGGCGAGCCCCGAATTCTGGGTTGTAGCCGCGTTCCAGAATCAAGGCCTTTGCCTCCTGAGTAAATTCCAGCGAAATGCCCCTACCCTCAGCGAGCGCGTTTACTTTGCGTAGCTCGAGGTCCACGATTTTAGTTAATTGCTCTTTCGACAAGGGCTCGAATACCGCCACCCCGTCGAGGCGGTTAATAAATTCGGGGCGAAAGAACTCTTCCATGGCGCCGAGCATTTGGCGCTCGCGCTGGCCTTGGGCGGCTACAGGATCGCTTTGCTGCGCAAATCCAAATCCGCCGCGACGAGAGGCTTCGGCGCCTAGATTTGATGTCATGACGATGATGGTATTACTGAAGTCGACGTTGCGTCCCATACCGTCGGTAAGTCGCCCTTCTTCCAGCACCTGCAACAACATGTTGAATACATCCGGGTGGGCTTTTTCGACCTCATCAAGCAGCACTATTGAGTAAGGCTTGCGGCGCACTCTTTCGGTTAGAAGACCGCCGTTCTCGTAGCCGATGTATCCTGGAGGAGCGCCCACGAGGAGTGACGCATTGTGTTTTTCCATGAACTCAGACATGTCGAGCACAATGACGTCTTCAGGCGAGCCAAACATGAACTCTGCCAGGGCCTTTACCGTTTCGGTTTTTCCGACTCCGGTTGGTCCCATGAAGAGAAAGCTACCAATGGGTCGCTTGGGGTCCTTGAGCCCGGATCGGGAGATGCGAATCGCACGCGAAACCATCTTTAGGGCATGTTCTTGTCCGATAATTCTGCCTTTGAGGTGAGTTTCCATCAGAAGCAACCTTGCTCCTTCAGTCTCTGAGAGCTGAGACAGAGGTACGCCTGTGATTTGGCTTGCCACCTGGTAAACACGCTCGAGAGTAACTTGCTTCTCTCCAGCGATTTGTGCGCGTGAACCTGCTTCGTCCAGGACATCAATCGCTTTATCCGGAAAATGGCGGTCGTGAATATATTGCCCTGCTAAGCGAACCGCTTGGCGAATCACCTCAGGCGGAAATTCAGCTTTATGGTGTTCCGACAACTTTTTGCACACCGCGTTGCAAATCTTGATCGTATCTTCGGCGTTTGGTGCATCGACTCGCACTGGCTGGAAACGACGCTCCAAGGCCGCGTCCTTCTCAATATGCTTTCTATATTCGTCTAATGTGGTGGCCCCAATGCAGCGGAATTCCCCTCTAGCCAAGGCGGGCTTTAGAATTTGCGCCATGTCCATGCTGCCACTACCCGCACCGGCATCAATGATGGTGTGAATCTCGTCAATGAAGACGATCACATTCTTTGAAGTCTTCACTTCGTGGAGTAAGGATTTCAAGCGCTCCTCAAACTCCCCACGATACTTTGTGCCCGCTACCATCGCGGTAACGTCAAGCGAGATGATTCTCGTGTCTTCTAGTTCTGGAGGAACTTCTTTTGACGCAATGAGCTGGGCAAGTCCTTCGGCGATGGCCGTTTTCCCGACCCCTGCTTCCCCAATAAGGATGGGGTTATTCTTTGATTTTCGTATGAGGGTCTGCAAACAGCGCTCGACTTCCGCGTTTCTGCCTACTACGGGGTCGAGTTTTCCTGCCTGAGCGAGCGCCGTAAGGTCCCTTCCGAAGGCCTCAAGCGTTGGCGTGGTGGAACGTTTGGCCTTTTGAGGCTGTGGTGAAGGTTGATTTGAAGGTTCCATACCCATAGTGGACCTGCCTAATTATGTCGGAGGATTGTTCTCGAACCTCCGCTTTTTGTGCCCGCTTGAGATGCGACGTGTGAGTCAGCGTTGCGGAGGCTGAGAATGGCCGTTTCGTGAGTCTCGCTTTGTGCTTGGTTAATAAACGAAGATCGGTGTCAAATTCGAAGAGTCCGAACTAAACAACTCCGCAAATGTCAAGGGTGACGGCCTTAAAATTTGCTTAAATTCGGTAGGTTAGCAGTCCGCAGGGCGTCGTCGATTTCAGATAACCGGTGGTCAAGAAGCGTGGATCAATGGTACCTCAAACCTTCGTGCATACCTCTGCGCGAAAGGTTGTTGGGGGAATATGATCTCAATTTTTGAACGTGCCTGTGCTGCTCTACCGCGAGATATAGTGGTCGCATTGGTGAAGTCCTCACCACCGGCGTCGCCGAGAACCTCAGAATTACTTGTTCGTGCAGCTACATCCTGTGTGACCGACCGTCTATGCGGTGAGTTGGAATCCCTTGAGTTTGCCAACTCCTTGCTTCAGATTGTCGAGGAGTGCGGGTTCGATGAGATTGCGGTCGAGCGGCTGCGGGCCATGAACGTTGCTTCGCATCTCGCCGAAGTGATTTCCGCTGGGAGAGATATTGGGACCCGACTATTTGGCGGGACCTCGTCGGTCGACCTCGAAGCACTCGCGACTCAATTCGAATTGAACACCGAGGTGGCAGCAGACCTACTAGACGTCATGCTGCTCTTTGTGGTTGCTACTATCGGCGCTGAAACGAAACGCTCTGGACTTTCGGCAGAGGCCCTGCAGGCCAGTCGCATCGAGTTTTTGTCTCCGTCTCCTCATACTGGCTCCGGGAAGGTCTCGGTTGGGCCCCGGGCCCGATTTTTAGGAAGTCGAAGTGCGATGCCTCTTTCGGACAACGAGGACGCTCATTTTCTCGGGGCGGATGTTCCACAATTTATGCGCTGGGACCCCACTGAAGAAGCCACTGTGACCTCCACAAGAACCGGCTTTCGAAGTGTCGCGCTCATTGCTCCTGTATTGTTGGGTGGTGCGGCCTACCTGTTCTTCCAGTCCGACTCGGGGAATATGCTACGAGAGTTTGCTTTCTCTGAAGACACGCATTTGGCAGAGGAAATTCCTGTTTCCCAAGTGAGAGCAAGAAAGCGTCAACGGCTTGCCCAAGACACTTTGGAAGCAAATACGGAGCTCAGTACGGACGAAGCACGTGCCGGATTGTCTCCGCAGGTGTTGCCTGAAGCTGCGGAAGAGCTTGAAGCGGTAACCGCGGGGGACCCAGTGACTGCGGAAACTGGAATTCAGGTTGAGCCTGTTGGCGCTCTCGAGTCAGTGGCGGCTGTTTCGCTCCCTCCTAGTGCTGCGTCACAGAATGAGGCACAGGAAGTCGTCTCCCCCGGTAACGTCACCGGGAATATAGAGAGCGAAATTTCTAGACTTCAAGAGCTGCTTGAATCTTCGGATAAAGTCACTCGAGAATCAGGCACCTTTGTGCTGTCCGGTATTGAATTTGAGAAGGGCCGTGGAGAGCCGGAGACCGACACCTCTCGTTGGTTCACTCGTATTGCGGAATTATTAGCCGACCACCCACGAGCACGAGTTGAAATTTCGGTCCCCACAAGGTTCGACGCGGCTTCGGAGGACGACATTTCTACCCTGGCTCTTGCACAACTTAGAGCAGAGAGACTAAAGAGTTCACTTTTGAGACTGGGGGTCTCTCGCAGTAGAGTTGACGGTAAAGGAGTACGAACTTCCGATACTGATTTGGCAGGTAAAAGCGGCGTCGGGAACGAAGTTCAAGGGCAAGTTCAGCTGGTACTTCTGCGGCGTTAGCGCGTATTTTTTAAAACCCTTTTCGGCGTATCAGCACCATAAAGAAAAAAGGTACGCCGAGCAGCGCAGTGAGAATGCCCACGGGAATCTCATAGGGTGCGACCATCAGGCGCGCAGCGGTATCAGACAGCAGCAAAAAAACCCCTCCACCTAGGGCACACGCCACCAACTGGAGCTTGTGAGCGCGTCCGATCAAGCGCTGCATAGTGAACGGCACCATTATTCCGACGAAACCAATAGGGCCTGCGCAGGCCACTACGGCGGCTACCAAGAGAGAAGAGCACACCAGCATGCGGCGTCGCACCGAGTGAACCTCAACTCCTCGAGTGGTCGCCAAATCATCACCAATTTGGAGAACGTCAAGCTCTCTATGGTGACGGAAGATAATGATCATCAGAGGAACCGCCAACACCATGAGAACAAAGAGAGATTGCAGGCTGCTTGAGTCCAGGCTCCCCATCAACCAGCGCGTCATGCGAAACACTTGGGATACGTCACTCAAGTATTGAACAAACATGAGTACGCTTGAAAAGAAAAAGCTAAGCATCATCCCAATAATAAGAATGCCATCAGAAGACCCAGTGCCTCTATGCCTGCTCATAAGCAAAACCGCCCAGAGCGTGAGCGATGCACCCACGAATGCAGCAATGGTGCTCCCGCCAAGGCCGTACCAACTGAATGCTATTCCGCTCCAGGTGTAGAGAGCGGCGCACAGAGCAGCGCCACTAGAGACTCCTAGAGTAAACGGCGTGGCGAGGGGGTTTCGAAAGAGGGTTTGAAAGATTAAGCCGGCAACCGCCAGCATCGCACCTACCAGGTAGGCGCACCCGACGCGTGGTAGGCGTAGCTCCCAGAAAATTTGCGCGGTGACTTGGTCCCCTTGCAACAGATTTTCCAGAGACAAGGACGAAGGGCCCCAGAGTGGAGCACAAAGCGCGGCCAGTGCGCTAATAGCCACCAGGAAAAGCAGAAGGCGGTTACTGTCTCGAGAATTAGAACGAACTTCCTCCATAGCTCAAACTTTTAGGCGGCGACCACGACGGGAATATTCCGAATAGGATCTGGAATAAGTCGAAAATCACGCGAATAGATCTGGGAAAGCGATTGCTGGTTAAGGAGGAATGTCGCAGTGCCGTCGAAAACTAGCTGTCCCGCTCGCAATGCGATAACCCTTTCAGAATAGCTTGCCGCTGCATTTATGTCGTGAGTTACAAACACGACGCTCATGTCTCGCTCCGTCGATAGTTTGGTGACCCAGCGAAGAATGTCCTCCCGAACTCCAGGATCGAGAAAGGCAGTGGGTTCGTCGAGCAGCAAAAGAGTCGGGTCTTGTGCGAGAGCGGCGGCAATAAGGCAACGTTGTCGCTCGCCGCCGCTCAAGGAGATTAAGGAGCGATTGCACAGTGTGAGAAGGTCGAGCTGCTCTATCGCACGATATACGCTGGGATGAGATGAGTCGCAGACAGCATAGTCGTTGTGGCAATACCTTCCCATTTCAATCAGCTCTCTCACTGATAGGTCAGGGATATGCTCAAGCGCTTGAGGAACATAGGCAATGCGTTGGGCTCGTTGGGTAGGGCACATTGCAGAGATGTCTCGGTCTTCGAGAATGATATCGCCGAGAAATTTGTTTAGGCCAAGTATGCACCGCAGCAGTGTAGTCTTTCCTGCCCCATTGGGGCCGATGAGCGCGACGCACTCAGCGCGCTTGAGATCAAAGGATACGTCTTGGAGTATCGCGCGAGACTTCTCGGGCGCCATGAATGGTGCGTGATAGGTAACCTTTTTGAGAGACAGGAGGGTCATGCTTTTCGATCCAATGCGGCGAGGGCAGCATGCAACACCTCTGATATCTGGCCAAGTGCCTCGACATAGCGAGGTCCCGGGATGGTCATAAAGTCCTGGTCCAGCACATAGACGGTCTTGTGAGTGGCTATTCTAAGCCCTGGGACTTGATGCCATGCGGAAATGACGCGCTGGCGTTCCTGGGCGTCTAGAATCTTAGACGACACTACCAACACCACGTCAGGGTCCAGCGCCACTAGTCCTTCGGCTGAAAGCGTGGGTACGCTCATGGTTAGCCCCGCATGAACATTCTCTGCCCCCAGAAGGTGTAATAGCTCGGAATAATACCCATCGCTTCCTGAGACATAGACCGAGCGATGCGGGCCCTCCCCGCTATCATCGCCGACGGCGACGAGTACTCTGAGCGGAGGGACACGCGTTACTTTTCCAATTCTTTCAACGGAGGACTGTAGATTGCGTACGGCTTCTTCTCCGCGTTCCGGAATTCGGCAGATCGTGGCTATGTCAGATATGGACTTCAGGATGCCGCTGACGGTCTTATGCGTGACGATTTCCACACTTAGTCCGAGGTTACGTAGGCTCTGAGCAGCCTCGCTCATCTCATCAAGTGCGATCACAAGCGTGGGACGAAGTGCGAGAACGGCTTCACGATTCACATCCAGAAACCCTCCTACTCTCGGAATGCTCTTTGCGGCTTCTGGGTAGCGAGAAAATTGAGTTACACCGACTAGGTGCTCGCTTAGGCCCAATGTAAACAGCACTTCGTCCAGGCTAGGTGCCAACGAAACAATTCGGGCACAAGGAGATGCCCAGGGAAAAGCGGAGTGAAAAGCGGAGCGAGATGCGGATTCAGCTACAGATTCTTGGGCTGCGCTAAGGGAGGCGACAAGCACGCTGAGTATAGAAAGAAGTATGCCAAACAGCGTGAGTGTCCCCCGAGAAATCATATCGCTAGTTTTACCGAAGCAAATATCGCAGCGCCATTGGTGCCGTATCCAAGCACCTCCTGATATTCTCTATCAAAGAGGTTCTCTGCCCGAAGTCCTAACTCTAAATCCTCGCTCAGCTGATATCGCGCGGTGGCTGAAGCCACAGTATAGCCGCCCAGGGTGACGCGCTCTGAGGGGAAGGTTGAGAAGTCCGTGTCGGCTCTAGGCCCGATGTAGCTCAGTGTCGCCGAGCAATCAAAGCGGGCTACCGGTTGATAGAGCAGCGAAGTACTTATTTTATTCCTTGCACGTCTCAGTAGCGTCTGGCCGGTCTCCTCGTCTTCGGTATCGGTATAGGTGTAAACAAGGCGTATTGAAGTCTGGTCGTCGATGTCGACCAGGGACGATATTTCCACGCCCTGGGATTTCGCTTCATTGATATTGATCGAACGGAAAGTTTCTGGGTCAAACGAAATCAGGTCATCGAAGTCGTTCTTGAAAAACGTAACTTGCATAGAGGCCGAGCCGTCCCAAAGATCTTGAGCCACTCCGATATCCCATCCGGTGCTTTCTTCAGGGTTAAGATCTGGGTTTCCAAAACTAGAGTAGAGTTGAAAGAGCGAAGGTGCCTTAAAACCTGTTCCAATTGAGCCAAGAAACTTTGTGCCCGTCTCTGGAATCAGCAACGCAGGAGCCACGCGCCAAGTGGACTGTGTGCCGAAATCGGAATGGTCATCAAGGCGCACTCCTGCCGAGGCAAAGAAGCGACCAGGAATGTCGAGCAAGCTTTGTGCAAAGTAGCCGTTTGATCGAGTGGTTTCCTCTGAGAAATTCTGTTCGAATGGACCAAACAGTCCGTCGCTCTTATATCGTGACGAGCCACGCTCTTGTTCGGTCTCTATTCCCACGATAAACCCAAGAGGAGTTCCGGTGTCGATGCTGTTTTGCAGATCGAATTTTAGAAGCTCTCCGGTATAGTTGCTGCGAAGTTCCTCAATCGAGGCCGGGTCCGGATCGTTATTGTCGTCGACATCTTGTCGGGTGAAGCCTACTCCGTACGTTTGTACGAGCGCGGAATCGAAAAGGTCGAGAGTTGCAGTGGCGCGTGTGAAAAGTTGTTGATTGCTGAGCTTTCGGTTGGGATCGTCGCCCCCTACTCCTCCATTATTATCGAGGTCAGAGTCCGAATCGGTGAATCGCCCAGTGAGCGAGAGAGTGAGCTCTTCGCTGGCTTTAGTATCTACCCGTAAGGAAGCGGCAGTTTTTCCATAGCGGTCATGTTCAGAATTTCCGTCGCTCGCGTCCGCAGCAGAGATGCTTCTCGAATCTTCTCGCGAAGCTGAGAGCGAGACATCTGACTGCTCAACGGAAGCCTGAAAGTTTGCTTGTTCACGGAAGCTCTCGTAAGAACCGCCCTCGATAGAAACTGTTCCTGACGGAGCGCCTTGTCCACGCTTAGTGTAAATTGCGATTACCCCCCCTATGGCATCCGAGCCGTACAGAGTGCTCTGAGCACCACGAAGCACTTCGATGCGCTCGATATTGTCTAGGGATAGGTCAGAGAAGTTGAAACTGCGGGTGGGATTAATCGGATCGTTTGCTTCAACACCGTCAATCAGTATCAAAGTGTGCTCAGAGTTTGCTCCGCGGATGAAAACCGCAGTGTTGCCTCCAAGGCCCCCACTGCGAACTACGTCAACGCTGGGCACAGTACGGAGAATTTCTGCGACTGAATGCTTGCCGCTTCGCTCGATTTCTTCACTTGTGATAACCGTCACGGAGCTTCCGACTTTCTCCACTGGAGTCTCGATGCGAGTGGCGCTGACGGTAATTTCACGCGTCTTCGCTTCTTCGGGTGTGGGAGGAGAAGCCTGTCCGTCTGTGGTTACGAAGGCACACAAGAGCATGGTTAAAACAGAGAGACGAGCATTCTTTACCACATGAACTCCAAGTGAGAGCCGTTCAAGAGCGTTCAGCAACCCTGGCAATTCCAGGGAACCCAATGGTTCCCCGAACACCGATGCTGCTTAGACGCAAGGAAGCCCGAGCCCATAAGGGCTGAGTGCCTAATGCGAGCAAGCGCGAGCCAAACACTTAGAATCTAAGCTAAGAGCAGTAGCTCTGCTCCTTCTCAAGAACCGCATTGTTATAAAATCGGGTACTTTTAGGCCCGCCCTATATCCACGAAGGCGAACGAAGATATTCGTTTCTGAAGAAAGCCCGCTAAGAAAAATTCCTTAGAAAGTGCTCCAGAAAAAACAGTGAGTAGGTCTTCTGGCTTATGGACTCTGGCGAGGCAATCCTTCCCGATTCGAAGAGTCGACTAGACTCTATCGCTTCAGTGGATGTGTATGCCCCCTGCTACTCCAAGCGAGTAGCGATCCATTCACAGCGGCGGGTCCGCGACGGAATTACACCGTCTTCCCTTGAACTCACCTGGCATCGGTAGCACCAGGGTGTCGAGGAGTCAATTGTCCCTTTTGTTGGCGATAAGCCTCATAAAAAAGGTTACCAAAGAGAAGCTGTTTGAGTGGTTGAAGCCTCATAATTCCAGTTACCGAACTTTTATAAGGTTCTGGAAATATGAGAGAAATAGTAGGTTTTGACGAGTTAAAGCACCGCTACT
>JBGSMV010000007.1:0-15009 GCA_041739995.1 Bdellovibrionota bacterium | reverse complement strand
TGCGCGCTGGATTTACTCAACGAAAAGCTGCCCTTTTGCTGTACGGGATCAACGGTGCTCTGGTAACCGTCGCGATTGCGAGTCAGGTGTGGAACTCATATGCGAGTGGCATTCTCCTCATGGCTCTCGTAGTGGGGAGCTATGTGGTGTTCAGGCACCTTGCGCGAGTAGAGTTGTGGGATAGCGGGGTGGCTATTTCAAAGGGCTTGAAGCGTCCGCGCCTGAGTACCCTGGCAAGCGTGGCATATCCGATTCTCGATGCGCTATTGCTAGTAGGAGCGCTTTCGTTCGCGGTGCTGATCGGCCTGCAGCCGCAGAGCTTCTCAGAATTCAAAGAGTTACTATTCTCCCGTGTGCCCGTGTGGTGTGGTGGGATGTTCGTTGCTCTGTTTCTTTCGGGGACCTACTCGATTGTCTGGAGCCGCGCGAGGCTCTCCGAGTTCGTTTTTCTTGCCATAACGATTATTTCCGCAGCTGTTTTCTGTGCGGGAATGAGATTGCTCAGTTCTGACAATGAGATGCAGATGGTGGCCGGCATCGGCATTTCGTACGCGAGCATGGCAGCGATCTTGCTTTTGGCCCTACGTACCTTGCCGCGATTTTTGGAAGATGCCATGTCGAGATTCCATCACGACAATGCATATTCCAACGAGAGCAAGGTTAGGGTGCTTGTGTATGGCGCGGGACGCCGGGGAATTCAATTTGTCCGATATCACGGGCAGTTCCATCGCGGGGAAAAGGAAGCTCCTCGCATCGTGGGGTTCGTGGACGACGATGTAAACTTAAGAAAGCGTAGGGTTTTTGGCTATCGAGTGCTGGGGGCAGGGGTGGAGATCCCGGAAGTTTGTCGCAGACACCAGGTGTCGCAGATTGTGGTAGCCAGCGCAGTCGATCTTGAGAGAATGCTGCAATTAGAGGGCTTTACGAAGAGTATGGGGATCTCCCTTGGTCGCTGGGAGTCGCAAGTGGTGCCATATTCTCGGGGCGAAGTGGTCGTTGATGTCTCGAGCGAGGGGGAATCATCGCAGAAATCGGGAGAGTTGAAGAGCGGGTCGTGAATGAAAGAGGGGGCTCAAAGGAGCTCGGCGAGACGGCGTTTCATTTAAGTAGAGTGAAAGATAATTCCTTTACGCATCGGGTGTCGTCCAGTAGAGTCCTGCTACATCGAATCTATTTTTCTCGTTTTTTGTTGAAGAGAATCAAAGCTATGAACAGGTTAACTTTTATAAGCGCTGCTATCGGTTTCTCTGTTTTTGCCGGGCCTGGCGTGGGCTTTGCGGCTACAGAAGAGTTCAATGTCTTTGGCTGTGACGGAGCCCCGCGAGCTGCGCGCTCTGTGGTGCAGGGCAGTCTGAGCACTGTGGAAATTCGAGTCACTGACTCGCAGAGAGGTACTAACCCTACGGGAATGAAGTACGAGCTGCAGAGTATGAAGGCGGATGCCGAGAAAAAATCAGCAAATGCGTTTTCGAGTCTAATTGCTGACGGCAAGGGTAGCTTTCGTGATGTAGCGGCGGGTGATTGGAAAATCTGCCCAGCTACCAGCGCTGATGCAGCGTCAAAGTTAAGCGTGACGCAAGTTGCCATTATCAACAGTGCTGACGAGCAGTCAGATCGTACCGCATGGCTCGGTGCCGGTGGCGTTGCGTTGACTGGCTTAGGTTTCGGTATTTTGTCGGGGAGCGACAATTCTTCTTCTTCCACTTTGCCAGCGTCGAACGGTTCAGGGGATGCCTCGCCATCTGCGTTTGATAGCGAAGCGGCTGCGCAGCCACTACTTCCGATCGAAAACGGCGGAAGTGGTTTAAGTGACGGAGCTGGAGACAAGGTTGCTTGTGCCGCAGCGGAAGATTGCTTGAAGGGCGAAAGGCCGCCGCCACTTTCTCCAGTGCTGTAAGGGTCGGGGTCTCCGATCGCTGGGATATAGATTATAGAGTTTTCGAATGAGTGAAGGGGGAGTTATGAGGTCTTTGAATTTAAGTAGGGTTCGTGGAGTGTTGTTCGGCTTGGTTCTCGCAGCTCTTGTTGGTGCGTCGATGGGGCCATCGATAGCGGTAGCTCAACAGGAAGTCGCCAGCCGCCTCCAGCTTAATTATAATCCAGAGTCTGCGATAATGAATATTATCGTACGCTTCGACCAGAGGGTAAGCGGATGCCGCCTTAAGATTCGTGCGGGAATTAGCTACGAAGGTGAGGAGGCTTTCACCCGAGTTCGAAGGGTGGTCTCTCGACGTATTGGCGCGACAAAGAAGCTTTCATTTCGGCTGGAAGATATCGTTGGCGCCGAGAACAACGAGGATGGAAATCCTCCGATTTTGAGCATGCAAGCCACCGCCCTCTGTGATGGGCGGAACGTGTCGAGCACTTCGTCTCCGTTTGCCCGATACGTGAGTTGTGGCGTTGGACAACAGGACGTGACGGTCAATCGCTTCTTGCGTAGTCTTGAGTTCGCGCTCCGAGACGCGGAGCAGCGATAGTCTTTCCTCGCTCTATGTCCAAATGCAGCGGCTTCTCTGGGGCGACTCAGGGAAGCCGTTTTGCATTGGGCGCTCTTTGTTCGGTCGGATTTTCTAGCCACACAACATTTCATGCTCTTTAAGTGCAGCCGAAGATGTCGGCCAGAGGACGTTCCTTGCCTTGTTACTAGTAGTGGCTGCCTTTTCCGGCTGATCTATCGGCTGGGATAGGGCGTGCTGGATAGTTGGGAGCGCGCGACGACACTATTCCTTTTGAATTGTCTTCGCGGTCGGTGGTTGCGGTGGCGCAAGAGAGGTGTCGGCCATTGTTGATTTTAACTTGCGAGCTTCAAGTAAGACTTTCTCCAGCTGGCGCTTCCTTGCGTCGATCGCTTCAACCGTTGCGGTCGACTCATTTTCAAAGACTTTGCCACCGCTTTTCTCGTGGGACTTGCGGCGATGACGAGCCACTTTGAGTAGTCCCGCAAAGGTGCGCAAGTCTGCGACGGCATCATATTCGTCTACAATCTCTTTGCCGATTAACTGCTCGAGGGCGTCCTCAAGCGTGACAATTCCAGCGAGGCTTCCGTGTTCGTCAACGACGGCGCAAATATGCTCACGCTTGTCTACCATGCGGAGCAGCAGGCGATCAGCTCTGATGAGCTCAGGCACCACTGGCAGTTGTCTACAGATCTGCTTCAAAGTGAGAGTGCGCTTGCCCTTCACTAGTTCACGGAAAACATCACGCTGCATTACGTATCCAGAAAGGTGCTCAGGGTCGTCCGCGGGGTATAGAGGCACTCGACTGTGGCTCCAGTCTGGCAGCTCCTTCTCGACCTCACCAACTGTCAGGTCGTCCCTAAGGCGAAAAACCACCACACGCGGGGTCAGAATGTCTCTGACGATGATTTCATCCAGTTCAATTACGTTCTGAATGACCTCGCCTTCAAAGGCATCGAGCGCACCTTCTTCCGCGCCGAGTTCGGCGAAGCTCTTAACCTCTTCGTGCGACATGCTGGGGCCCGAATCGGCGGGTTTTAAAGAGCTCGAAAGATGGTTCGTAACCCAGACGATCGGTGAAAGTAGCTGAACACAAATGTAGAGTGGGTGAGCGATGTAAGGTGCGATGCTCTTTGAATAGTTCACCCCCAAAACTTTTGGAACTATTTCACCGAAAAGGAGAATGAGAACTGTCAACGCTATGGCTACCCCAAGAACTCCGTGTTGCCCCCAAAGATCGTCAGCTATGGCGCCTGCCAGGGTGGGCCCTAAGGTGTTGGCGAGAGTGTTCAGGATGAGGATGGCAGCGATTGGCTGCTCCATGTTCTGCTTGAAGAGGCTCAAACGCTTGGCCGCCCGCGAGCCGGATTCTT
Organism: Bdellovibrionota bacterium; assembly: GCA_041739995.1. GTDB lineage: Bacteria > Bdellovibrionota_C > UBA2361 > UBA2361 > JBGSMV01 > JBGSMV01. The sequence continues at coordinate 11,180 of JBGSMV010000007.1, read as the reverse complement.
CCAAAACTTTCACGTATGAGGCAGGCAGCGAATAGAGTGTGGCCTCTGAGAGCGAACACAGAAACGAGCACAACAATGTGCTGAGAAGAATGAGGGCGATGACGTATTCCATCTGGACGGCCCCAGTGTATGTTATCGGACGGCTCGCAGCTAGAGGAGCAGGGTCATTTTATGCTTGAACCTATTGATATCCTTATATTCTACTGGCGGAATTAATTTTTCGGTCACAGGGGCTAGGGGAGCTGACCATTTTAATTCGTTTTTGAGGATTTCAACCGGTTCCAACAAATCTTCCCTTTTTCTTCTGGTGGGTAACCAACCTGAAGAGAGCCCGCCGGAAGTGGTTGCGTGCACTCAGGGAAACGTCAGATCTCAACCTTGTCTCCTCTTTCACCAAGGGCGAATAGTGCGATACCGTGCTCGGAGCTTAGGAAAGAACCAAACTCTATGAATCAGTATAAAACCATAAAATCAAAGCTAATTCTTTGCAGCAAAGGTGCTGCTATGGGTGTCGCTGATATTATTCCGGGCGTCTCCGGAGGTACGATTGCCTTTATCAGTGGCATTTACGAGCAACTGATCGCAGCCATTAGTAGCGTGCGCTTTAGTCATGCGCTTAGTGCCGCCAAACTAATTGCCTTTTTCTGGCACCGCACGTACCGAGCAAACGCGCTCAGCGAGCTTTCGCAAATTCATTGGAGCTTTTTGTTGCCGTTGCTGACTGGCATTGGGACAGCCGTCTTAGTGATGGCAAGAATTATTCCCCAGCTCATGAAAGACTACCCCTTGTATATGTATTCCTTATTCTTTGGACTGATCGCTTGTTCCATTCCCATTATTTTCCGACAAATGGAGAGGGATTTTCAGAGCGGAGTGTTCCTCGTTGTTTCTGCGCTACTCATGTTCTTGCTGATGGGCGATGCGGGGACTCTTCAGGGCAGCGCCTCTCTACCCTATGTGTTTCTTTCAGGAGCAATAGCAATCTGCGCCATGATTCTTCCGGGGATCTCGGGATCCTACATTCTCGTTCTGATGGGGCAATATTTGATAGTGCTCGACGCCTTACATAACAAGGACCTGGCGATTGTCTCAGTGTTCATATTGGGAATTATTGTTGGGATAATTTCATTTACGCGTCTCTTAAAGTTTCTACTCAGCAACCATCACTCTTCAACCATTGCGACTCTGACGGGTATCATGCTGGGTAGTTTGCGCGCTATCTGGCCGGGTAACTTTGTCCCTGAGGGGGGAGTCTCCGCGTCCTCAATAGCTATCTGTGTATTCATTGTGATGCTTGGGGCCCTGATGCTCCTTCTTCTTAATAGAGCTTCGCGCTCTCTCGGTGATCCGGCGCCGCCACTGTCGAGTTAGGACTGTCAAGTTAGGACTGTCGAGTTAAAATTCTAGGAATATTCAGTTCCAAAGTCATAATGAAGCTATCGAGACAGCGCCCATTTCACAGCTCCTTCGAATGTCGATGAATCACTGACCGTACCCAAGCCCTCTGAAAGTGTTCTTAAATAGACTGCACGGCAGTGATCTTTCGACGAGGTAGTGAAGGGCAGCAGCGTTTGAACAAGGGGCTGCAGATCGCTTCGCGATGGTGAGCTAGTTCTTCGCCGCATACGTCCTAGTGTGGAGAGTCAGAAGTTCCTTTTAGCATTCTTCGCGCTGTCCTCGCTGAGCTCATTGTGTAATTCGTTCGATACATTCACGAAGAGAGCGGCGAGCTCGGCGAGAATTATTCATCGAACTCTTAACTCAAGACACCAGATTTTTAGCGGTGTTCGCTGCGGAGCCGCCATTGGTGTCGACGTGGCCTCGCTACGAAGAACTCGCAAGGGCTCCTCAGAAAATATCGTAATCCAGCGTAGAGTTGCCTAGGGAATAACTGCTCTGTTCCCAAGTTCGCCGCGATTCATAAAGAGCTTCGGTCAGCACGTCGATTCATCTCTGAAGATAAGGTCAGAGCTGATGGTGTGCCCGTATAATTCATTTTCTAAGTACTTTGTTCTGCTTGCGGTTCTGGCGAGCTGGTCTCTTTCGCCGTCGGTTGTCGAAGCCCAGCAGAGAGATGCGGGACGTGAGTATACAGTAAAATCAGGGCAGGAGCTGGTTCTAAAGCTGCCTTCCGGCAAGCGCGCCCGTCTGTGGACGGCTGACGACCTGGCATCGGAGCGGTCCATCCGCAAACGTGGAAAAAGACGCAGCGTGGCTGCAGCTGACGGCAATGTGGTCGCCAGAAAGTCTCGTGCCGGCGGCAAGGTGCGGCTCTCTGAGCAAGAACTTGCACTGCTGTGCATAAAGCACTTAGCGCGAGGATACACGCATTGCGAGCCGAACGTTGAAGTCTCAGTGGCTGCAACAACCAACGATGCACTTTACTCGGCACTATATGGAATCAGAAATATCAGCGCGCCTGAGGCCTGGGACACTACTTCGGGCTCAAGTGACGTGCTGGTCGCCGTTGTCGATACGGGGGTGAATTACAATCATCCGGACCTTAGTGGCAGCATCGCTATTAATGGAGCGGAGGTGCCGTCGAATGGCATTGACGACGATGGAAACGGGTATATCGACGACGTCTACGGCTACAACGCCATTACGGGGACTGGAGTAGGCAGCGCCGCAGGTGACCCCATGGACGATAATGGGCACGGGACTCACGTCTCAGGTACCATTGCAGCTCAAGGTAATAACTCGATTGGAGTGGTGGGGGTCGCGTACGGTTCTAAGGTAATAGCGATTAAAGCCCTAGGCGCGGGCGGTTCTGGCTTTATCTCTGACATTGCAGACGGCATCGACTATGCAGTCGCTCGCGGCGCCAGGGCGATAAATCTCTCACTAAGTAGTTCTTCTGACTCTTCGACGCTTAGAGCGAGCATCGAAGATGCAAGAAACAGCGGGGTTCTTGTGGTGGCTGCTGCAGGAAACGCGGCGACAAATATAGATTCAGTACCCTCCTATCCGGCGGCTTATGATTACTCGAATTTAATTTCCGTAGCCTCTACGGATGATGAGGATGATCCGTCCTACTTCACTAACTTCAGCTCGACCCGAGTGCACGTTGCAGCGCCGGGTTCTGATATTGCAAGTACCAGCTATACCGGTGGATACGTGTACATGAGCGGTACTTCAATGGCGACGCCACATGTCGCGGGAGTTGCCGCTCTGATCTTCTCGGTAAGGCCGGACCTGAATGCCAGTGACGTAAAGACGATTCTGATCAATTCTGTCGATGCGCTTAGCTCGTTAAATGGTTTGGTATCATCCAACGGGCGAGTCAACGCGGCGCGAGCCGTAGCACAGGCTTTGGGCCAGGAGTATGTTGAGCAACAAGTAGCGGTCTCGGCAAGTTCGCGGCGCTCAGGTTCTAGGCGGGTGGCGGTGAGCGGGCGAGCCTATGAAGCTACCTCCGCGGTGGGGATAGCAGGCGAAACTGCAAGTGTTGAATGCAGAGGGCGCGTCAAGGGGAGCGCTTCTACAGGTACTGACGGCGAGTTTTCAATCTTTGTGAAGCGCCCACGCGCGGGCCGAGCCGCGCTTCGATGCGTTGCCACCGTAGCCGAGAGCTCTTCGCCTAGATTCCGCATTAGAGCCCGGAAATAGGGCGGCCTAACAGGATGGCGAACTGGCTCCTAGGAGTCTGTGACAGCAGGCACAGACGACGACGTCCTGCCGACTTGTCCCCCGAAGCTTTCCTATCCTTCGTAGCCTTCGCGAACGAGGAAGGGGGAAGTCTCTGAGATTTAAATGGCTGCACAGGGGCATTCGGGCGAAGGCGGACCATCATAAATAGAGCTGTGTCGCAGACTCCTAGAACCTCCTTTGCGCCCATGCTAGCTTTGCCTCCTCAATGGAGAGCAGCAAATGGACGTAAAAATAGGAGTGGTAGGGCTTGGCTATGTGGGTCTTCCGCTTGCCCTGGCACTTGCCAGAAAGTTCCCAGGCACCGTCGGTTTCGATATCGACAAGCAGAAGATATCAGCACTGCTTGCGGGCAAAGATCCTACAGATGAGGGACTCGACGCTGAAATTCAGGCGTCCGATGTGACGTTGGTTCAAAGTGCTACTGAGCTGGAGGGCTGCAACTTCTTGATAGTGACCGTTCCTACACCGGTCGATGAGAATCATAATCCTGACCTTCGTCCGCTGCGCAGTGCTTGTGAAGCGCTCGGGCCGATTCTTCGTCCGGGAACCACGATAGTTTTTGAGTCAACCGTTTATCCTGGGCTGACTGAAGATCTGTGTGGGCCATGGCTTGAGAAGAGTTCCGGACTAAAAAGAGGCAAGGACTTTAAGCTTGGGTACTCTCCTGAGCGTATGAATCCAGGCGATAAAGAGCACTCGGTAGATAAGATTGTGAAAGTAGTAGCCGGAGAGGACGCAGCGACGCTCAAGCTTGTAGCCAGCGTTTATGGAAGTATCGTTACCGCCGGCATTCATGAGGCTCCCTCGATCGCGGTTGCGGAAGCTGCAAAAGTCATTGAGAACACACAGCGAGATCTCAACATTGCGCTCATGAATGAGCTTGCCATTATTTTTGACCGTATCGGGATTGCTTCTCGCGATGTGCTCGCGGCGGCCAGAACAAAATGGAATTTCATGCCCTTCACCCCAGGCCTAGTTGGTGGTCACTGCATTGGCGTGGATCCCTACTATCTGACCACCAAGGCAGAGCAGCTGAGGTATCACCCTCAGGTTATTCTTGCAGGACGTCGCATTAACGACGGCATGGGCCCCTGGATTGCACAAAAAATTGTAAAACTTCTAGTGCAGAAGGGCACACCGGTTAAGGGCGCACGTGTCGGTATGCTTGGGCTTACGTTTAAAGAGGATGTGAGCGACATCCGCAATAGCAGAATTCCGGATATGGTCAGGGAACTTTCGGAGTTCGGGATTGAGGCGATCATCCATGACCCCGGAGCTCGGCCTGAGGAAGTGAAACATGAGTACCAGCTGAGTCTTAGTAATTGGGAAGATTTGAGAGACCTCGATGCGCTAGTACTGGCCGTCGGACACAGAGAGTATCGCGGGATGGCGTTGCCGGAGTTGTGCCAGGGATTGAAGGCCGACGGGATTCTTATTGACGTGAAATCAGTACTGGACCGAGCAGCCGTCCCCCCTGCAATGACCTATTGGTGCCTGTAGACGGCATGTTCCTTCTGAACAGTGTTTCGGTGAACAGTGACCCAGTGAACAGTGACTCAGTGAACAGTGACTTGGTGAGTAATGATTGAGCTTAAAGACACATCGTTAAAAGACACCACATTTTTGGTGACCGGCGTCGCTGGTTTTATTGGCTCTCATTTGCTGGAGCGACTGTTGTCGCTTGGTCAACGCGTGGTCGGAGTCGATAATTTTTCGACCGGATTTCAATCTAATCTTGAACGGGTGAAACAACTCACTGGCGAGCGCTACTCTAATTTTACCTTTATCGAGGGCGACGTTGCCGACGGCGAGTGTTTGGAGCGGGCCTGTAAGGGCGTAAATGTTATCTTGCATCAAGCAGCACTTGGGTCAGTGAAGCGCTCGGTCGAAGATCCTATAAAGAGCAATTACAATAACGTTGATGGAACTTTGCAGGTGTTTGATACGGCCCGAAGGATGGGGGTGTCTCGTGTGGTGTACGCCTCGTCTAGTTCGGTTTACGGAGACTCGGCGGCCAGTCCGAAGCGCGAAGAAGATACTGGGCGTGTGCTTTCTCCGTATGCGGCGACTAAGGCTTTTGGCGAAGTCTATGCGCGACTGTTCTTTGATCTGTACGGATTAGAAACCGTGGGGCTTCGGTACTTTAATGTGTTCGGTCCCCGCCAGAACCCCGAAGGAGATTATGCCGCGGTAATTCCGCGCTGGATTGACTCGGTGCTAAAAGGGGTCCCCTGTGTGATTTACGGGGACGGGAAGACCAGCCGAGATTTTTGCTTCATCGACAACGTAGTCAACGCCAATTTAAGAGCGGCGTGCTGCCCTAAGGACAGTTGTGGAACTGCCTACAACATAGCAGTAGGCGACGAGACCAGCTTGAACGAACTTCATAGTATGATCGTGAAGCTTGCTGGCGTCGGTGGAGAACCGCGCTACGAGCCTTTCCGCAGCGGCGATGTGCGACATTCTAGGGCCGACGTTAGTTTGGCTTCAAAGAGTCTTGGCTATGAGCCGGACATTCGAATTGAGGAAGGACTACGACGAACGATTGCGGCAATGCGCAGCTAGCAGCATTCATTGCGCCTACCCATTCAGTTCAGAAAGTGGAGAATGCTAGGAGTCTGTGACACAGGCACAGACGACGACGTCCCGCCGAAGCCCGCTCGAATTAAATGGCAGGACAGGAACATGGGAGCGAAGGCGGACTCTCATAAACATGGCTGCGTCACAGACTCCTAGAGAATAGGGGACATGACGTCGTCGTCATTGTCGCTATCGCCGTCTGTCGCATGAACAATAGCCACTGTTCCACCCGCTACGGCTGCTGCAGTACCTAACCCGGCTCCTATCGCGGTCGGAATGTTCATTCCGAGAATGGCCGTGCCGCCGAAGCTGCCCGCAACCGCAGTCGCTGAGAGTACGGTGACGGAGGTAAACGTGATGCCCGGCGTAGTAGAAGCAACGACCCAGGTGCCTGGAGCAACCCCGGTTATCTTAACCACGCCATTTGCGCTGACTGCTCTTAAAACCTCTCCGGTTGCTTCGTTGGTCAAGGTTACTTCAGCGCCCTGCGCTGGCATGCCCGACTGGTCTTCTAGTGAAAATTCTACGTCACCTGCAGTTTCAACGTCTGAAACGTTGCGAGTGACTCCTGAGGTGTCTCGAATTTCGAGAGTGGAGGTTTGGATTTCCGCTGATGCCACAGGAACCTGACACGCAAATATTAGCGTGAGGGCCCAGGTTGCCAACGAGAAGAGGAATTTTGATGGCCTACGATGACTCATGCGTGCGTGTCCCTGAAGCGGTCTCAAAAGGCTCTGATGCCGTTTCCCGGTAATACTTCTAGGGGGAACTAGCGCAACAAACTCAGAGGTGCGGTCGACTAATACCGCGAAAAACTTGACCTCTAATGAATTCATCTACCGCCTGCTTGATGGCTTTGAGGTTTCAACGCCCCAAGGCCTCAAGAACGTGATGTTCGCTGTCCGTGCGAAAGGTGCCATCCCTGCTGTAGAGAGGTCATTAGTAATTACGATTAGGGCTTCTCGGAGAAGGGTTCGATAAATGGAGAAGAGTAGTCGTGAATCAACTTGCAGTGTTCAATTCCTGTTTGTCTAGGTAGAACGCAATCAGCGCTAGACATGCCGCGGCTAGTGAAGCTATCGCGGGAATGTGAAATGGAAAGTCCACCAGGCTTGCGACCATGAGTGCGACCAGGCCACAGAAAGCCCCAATCAGAACCGATACACCGTGGCCTTCTGAGCCATATACGCAGGTCACCACTTGCTTAGAGATTATGACGACGAGGCTACCTAAAATAGCTGCTCCAAAGACACCGGTCTCGACCAGCACCTGATAGGGGTCGGAGTGCAGGTACACCGGAGTCATTCCGCTCATCCCTAGATCGGCATAGGAAGAATAAAAGAAGGACCAACAGCCTAAGCCCACTCCCAAAAACCAATGACCTTGAAGCATTCCCAAGGTGTCTTGGTAGAGCTGCCAACGAAGATCAGAGTGCGAATACAATAGACCGTACTGGAGGCGATCAAGAAAAAGCTCCGAGCCACGTCCAAAGAGAAAGAAGTAGGTGAGTGCTAATCCGAACAGAAAAAAGAGCGGAATTGCGAAGCGAGAGGTGCGCGCAAATGTCTGTGAAATGGAGTCGGCTGAGAGCGGCATTGATACACGTCCGGGATTCTTCTTTCTGCGACGGGACATGCCGCTGTGGGCGGGGCCGGTCCTTTCAGCATGCGCGCCATTGGACTCAGCGCCGTGGTCATTGCCCCCGAAGGAAGCTGCGGATTTAAAGAACTGCCAAGGCGATTTGGCCGAGCTGGTCTGCGCAAATGACAAGTGGCGTAGCACTAGGAAAACGAAAATGCCCACCCCAGTACCCAGCCAGGCACCACGAGAAAGTGATGCGATGATGGCGATTGTCGCAGTGATGACAACCGCTGAGAGAAGCGCAATGCGTATTATTCGGTTTTGCACTCGAGTGCTCTGTAGCAGCAATTTCCAGGAGCGCTTGTTGGCTTTTTGGGTAGATAAAGCCACCGAGCGTAAGTCATGACTCAACGCCCTGAGAGTTCCCAGTGCGATGAAGATAACCGGAAGTAAAAAGTGTCCGAGATGGTTTGAGTTTACAAACGGCCACCGAGCTCTAGTGGAGGTGAAGACAGTCTGTGGCTCGAAGGTCCAAAACAACTTGCCGTTGTCATAGAACCAATGGCTTAAGGCCGTCAGACTTATCACCAAGCCAATAAAGAGCAGCAAGCGGTGCAAGGAGTCTGCGAGGTGCTGCTGAGAGCCCATCCAGCCTCTGATTACCGCGAAAAGTGCGCAAAAAGTGAGCATGGAAAACAAGCCCTCGCGCACTGCGTCCCACGACGCAAGGCTACCAACCGTTCCGAGCACGGGATGGCTGATCGACTGAAGTGAAAGAACGAGAGCGTTGAACAGCGCGACAGCGCAAAAAAGAAGAATTCCGGAGCAGATTAGAGAACTTGCTGAGCCGCTTTGGAATGTGGCAAGGACCCGGCCTTTGGCCTGAGCCCACATGATCAAAAGAACGGCACAAATAGTAATACGCTCTAGCAAGTACGCAGAAGGGTGAACGCCGCCGAAGGCTAGAGGCATGAGCAACAGGGAGCTGAACAGCACAAAGACAGCAGTGCGTTTAAATAGCTTCGGAAGCGGAGCTCTGTCTGCACCCGTCTCATGTTCGTCTATCAGCTCGGCCGTAGTGGTGACCACGGATTCAGATAGCTCGGAATCAAAGCGAGGAGATGACTGCGTGGAGTCTTCGGAACGTGAGGTCTCAGAAGCGACGGTTTCAGATGCGACGGTTTCAGATGCGATAGCCATGTCTCCTAAACCCTGTATCTAAACAATCTTCTCTAAATAGGCGTCCAGCTGGGCCAGAGCCTAGCAGAACGGGGTCATTTTTAGAACCCAGGTTGTGTACTTCGAGCACGCAAGCCGGCTTTTCCGAGAGGGCCCATGTTCTTGCCCTCAAACTGGGATTCCCCAAGTTTCCCCTAAGTATTGGGCTCTGAAGCAGTATTCGGAACAAAGGAGCTAAATAGGTCGAGTGCCCTTTGTCGTAGCTCCAAGAGCGTGCCGTTGTTCTCGATTACGATGTCGGCGCGCTGGGCCTTGGTTGAGTCAGGCAGCTGCGCTGAGAGGCGTAGATTGATCATCTCAGGGGAGAGTTTGTCGCGGGCAGTTACTCTACGAATCTTCTCCTGATCCGACGCGGTGACCACTACGGTGGCCGTATATAGATCGAGGGATAGGTTCTTCTCGAACAAAAGCGGCACCACGTATGCGATCAAAGCAGGAGGCTGGTCGCTATTTAGTATCTTGGCAATACGATCTCTAAATTGAGCAGCGACGAGAGGGTGTAGAATGCTTTCTAGTCGATGCAATTTCTCGGGTGATGAGAAGACCAGACGCCCAAGTTCTGTCCGATTCAGGTTTCCATCAGGCAGTATGAACTGGGCTCCGAACTCAGCTTGCACTGCGAGCTGGCCCGCTGAGCCGGGAGCCACTACCTCACGGGCAAGGACATCGGCGTCGATAATGAATGCGCCCAGGGTTTCGAGCTCAGCAGCAAGAGCGCTCTTGCCGCTTCCCATGGAGCCGGTGATAGCGATGATGGGTACTGTCGTCCCCGAACCGGGCTTGCCGTCGCTCTGGTGCTGATTCTGAGCTGATTTTGATCGGTTCATTGCTTTTGGACCGGTTGATTGAAGCCCTCAAAAGCCTCTATCTAGCCTTGTTGTGAGCGACTCGATTCTTAGCGTAAGGTATCGCAATCGGAGTTTGTGATATAGGGGTGAACCGAGCAGTCCGGCTTCGCCTAGGCTATCTTCGGTAGCACCTATATTCGAGAAGGCTACAGCGGGACGTCGTCGTCTGTGGCACAGACTCCTAGAAGGAATCAATCTATGAACGACACAAAACCTCCAAGTTCAGCACCTCCTAGTTCAGTGCCTCCTCGACGTGCGGCTACCGGAACGCGTCGAGTTTCCGAGTCCCCTCGTGGAGCTACGTCAGGTTCTCGTCCATCCAGCGGCTCCTCCGGGGCTGTTTCTGGCGGAGCGAGCGGAACTGACTCCCGAGATGAATCTTTAGACGACTTGGACATGGAACCTACTCAGTTTGAGGATGACGATGAGCCTGTGCGTCGAGTCGACCAGGACTGGGACGATGCCGATGAGGACTCTGAAGAGGGATCGTCGGACCGTACAAATGATGCGGACGGGTCAAACGAAGAGGACTCTTCGGATGATTCAGAGGAATTAGATAGTTCCGAGGACGAGGAGCAAGACCGTTCGGAGGGCAATAACTCACCGTCTCAACGTTCAGGGCCTTCGCGTGCCGGGGGCGTTCCGCCTGCTGGACGTCAACGATCTGGTCGAGGCGCACCACTACAAGGTAACGAGCGTCGACCAGCGCCAAGTAGCTCTGAAGAGTTACTACTTTCCGAAGTGCCGTGGCGTCTTGAGCGTGCCGAAGAGAAACTTCGCCAGAACATCAATGGAAAGATTGTGATCCGAGTCGCGACTGGCGCTGACCGCAGAACAACAGAAACCAAATACCTGCTGGACTGGTCTGGTGATGCGCCGAAAATGTCTCGCCTAGATGCGGATTCTGCGGGGCCATTCGATTGTACGATTTCTATTCATGAGCAGATTCTTTTGCGAATTGCCAACGGTGAATTGAATCCGCAGATAACGATGCTCTCTGATCGTATGAAGATCGAGGGGCAGGCCGCTTTGGGGATTTATTTCTTCAATCTTGTGGCGCCGCCAGTTTAGGCGAGTCCAGCGCTGCTGGACTCGCAGTTGGTGGCGTTTTGAATAAGGGATTTTTAACACAGTGGTCACGCGGAGAGCCTCACAATTAGGTGTTACCGAAGGAGCCTTGATCTGAAGCCTCGTAATTGGATGTTACCGAAGCATGCTTAAGCACCTGTCTTAACTGGGAGCGAAGTTGCTTCCGAAGTTTGATGGGTTTGAGAGTAGCTG
>JBGSMV010000054.1:0-2233 GCA_041739995.1 Bdellovibrionota bacterium | reverse complement strand
GTCGGGAGGTAGGTCGTCGAAGAACTCTTTTTCTGGTGGCCGCGGAATCTTAGGTGGGGCCTGTGCCCGTGGTATCCGGAGAGAATCAGCGATTTTGAGAATCTCGCGCTCATCGGTGAGGAAGGCAATAATCCTCATCTGTCCCCGACAACGCGGACACTCCAGGGGATCGAATTCGAAGACGCGTTTCATACAAGCAGCCCAAGTCACTGATGGGATTGAGCGCGGCTCTGGCATACCATCTGACGGCGGGCTTGAGGTATTCTTTGCTCTCTCCCCCCGTGCTCTACACGAATACCATCCGTAGTAACGAGTTATAGATTCATACGGCTTAGGGATATGACACGACAGGAGAGCGAGAAACTCCATGGCATCGAACTCATGGGCGCGTTCATCCTTGGTGGTGTAGGTAATGATATCGTCTTGAATGGTCAGCTTCTCTAGCGAGATTGGACCCCGTTCGATGTAGCGTGCGACGAATTTGGTGCGGTCTGCCTCATCGAATGGCTCTCCGACCCAGGCGCCGAAGCCTGAGTGCTCTTGGGAGAGAATCTGTGCGGGCACTTCGTCGGTGATAAGCCCTCTGGTGACCAGTGCAGCAAGAACCCCGTCCCTAAAGTGCTCCGCCATGCGCTCGGTATCGATAGCTGCCAACGGGGTGAAGACTCCTGCTTCGTCGAAGGTGCCGTCGGTGAGGAGTCCGTGCAGGTGTGGGTTGAAATTCAGTGATTCCCCGGCAGTCTGCACAGTGAGGACTAGCGCTGTAGTTTGAGAATCAGAGCCGAGGACTGTCTGCACGGCTGTAGCTGCCGCCCGAAAGAGAATGTTGTTAAGACTCCGGTCGTAACGAAAGTAGACCCGCAGCCGCTGGGGGAGTGTGAAGCCGCAGTGCCGATGCGGCACTTTCTCAAGGACAGAGTCGTAGAGATGTTCACCGAACTTCACGGCGCGCTTAGCGCCACAGCTCGGACATATCCCGCGCTTTATGCGAGCGTTCCCATCGGTCGAGCCGCGATCAGTAGCTTGCCGTCAGTTTGTTCTTCTAAGAAAATCGGTGTTTGGGCCCAGTCATAGACAAGATCAACATAGCCGGAACCGCCAAATTCTGGAACGAGGTTCCCGCTCCGATCGAGCTTGAACAGAATCACGTCATACTCCGTCGGGCCAGAACTTCCCCCTGAACTGCGGCTCACAAATAGAGTGACGAGCAAATGTCCATCCCGGGTGGGCATGATCAAGAAATTGTTCAGTGTCTCCCAGCTTAAGCTTGAGACGTTTATGCGAAACACTCCTGAGTCTGCAAAGTTGGAATCCCGCAGCCCTGAGTAAAGATCGTCCACCACGATATAGGCTGCATCGGACGCATTTCGTTGGAAGCAAGAGTGCAGCGAACTTACCTGCACCACTCGCGCACCCCACAGTTGCCCGCGTCCTCCTGAGCCGACCCCTGCGCGCGCCAAGCGCGGAATGCAAAAATCTTGGAAGCGACGTACTCCGTTGCCAATAACGTTCAAATTGATTGAGCCATCCATGTTTATCGCAAGGAGGGCTGCGTCGAGCACGCCAACATTCCCCTGCATGCGTAAGGTGGAGCCTCCTGCAACCAAGACCTGCGTATTGTCCGGAAGTGACGTTAGCGAGAGCTCAGTAATCTCGACTACCTCTTCCTCCTCGAAGAATCTAATACCGGAATCGGCAAAAGAGAGATCTAGTTGTCCAGTTGGTAGCACTGTAGCGATGAAACCTAAGAGATAAGAGCGCTCTCCTCGGATTGTTCCGCTTACACTTCCGGCGACCACCAGTCGTCCGTCAGCAAGTGGCATGAGCGTAGGGTCGGCCGATGGACTTAGTGTCCACTGAGTTACCCGACCGAATCGCGTCGAATCTCTCGGTAATGGAAAGGAGATCAACGAGAGGCCTCGATTGCCGAAATTTACGTTGGAGCTGCCCGCTCCGGGAAACAAGTACAGGCCGAGGGTAAACCGCGAGAAGTCAGATTGACCAAGTGAGGGAGCGAGTATCGTTACTATGCCGCCCTGGAAAGCCGCGTGCCCACCGAATACCGGAAGGCGCGAAAGTTGAAACTCGGTTGCGACGAAGGATGGTGCGAACACATAGCCGCCATGCCGTGGATACTCGACGTATCTTCCGGCCTGACCGACGGAGAGCCTCACAATTAGGTGTTACCGAAGGAGCCTTGATCTGAAGCCTCGTAATTGGATGTTACCGAAGC
>JBGSMV010000006.1:0-58188 GCA_041739995.1 Bdellovibrionota bacterium | reverse complement strand
GAGGTTTGGCACCTCGATGTCGGCTCATCACATCCTGGGGCTGGAGTAGGTCCCAAGGGTTCGGCTGTTCGCCGATTAAAGTGGTACGCGAGCTGGGTTCAGAACGTCGTGAGACAGTTCGGTCTCTATCTTCTGTGGCCGTAGGATATTTGAGAGGGGCGATCTCTAGTACGAGAGGGCCGAGATCGACGAACCAATGGTGGATCAGTTGTCACGCCAGTGGCACCGCTGAGTAGCTAAGTTCGGAATCGATAACCGCTGAAAGCATCTAAGTGGGAAGCGAGCCTCAAGATTATATATCCCGGGGCGTAAGCCCCCGAAAGGCGTGTTGTAGACTACAACGTTGATAGGCCGGAGGTGTAAGCTGCTGCAAGGCGCTTAGCTGACCGGTACTAATTCGCCGCGCGGCTTATTTTTTCTTACATTACTTGAGAACTTCAATGAGCGTTACTGATCAGAAGATGAAGTGCTTTGCATTTCATCAACTCTTCGAAAGAAGAGTGTCAGTGTACTTGATAATAATGACTTAGTTTTTCCAGTTCCCTCACGAAAGTGAAGGAAGCAAATAGAGAGCTCTTCGCAGTATTTTTTGCATCCTCACGGCGGTGAGGATCGCGGTAAGTTTTTCGAGGTTTTGTTGAGACAACCTTCCGGAAAGGAACTTCGTTTTTTTTGCCACCTTCACGGCTGTGAAGGTCGGAAATGAAGCTGCTTTCCTGGTGGTACTGTTATGTTTTGCGACGCTGACGCGTCGCAAGCAGAGGGGCCTCTATCAATTGGAATCTGCTCTGCAGATTCTGGTGTGGCCCCAGTTAAGCAAGGAACGACCTTCCGGAAAGGAACTTCAGTGAATGAAGCTGCTTTCCTGGTGGTTATGTCAGAGGGGCCACACCCGTTCCCATTTCGAACACGGTAGTTAAGCCCTCTGGAGCCGATGATACTGGGACCTCCCGGGAAAGTAGGACGTTGCCAGGTATTTTACCCCGTCAAACGCTTAAACGTTTGACGGGGTTTTTTTTTGTGACTTTTTTTCATTCGCACTGCGCTCCTTACAGCGCTCATCTTCAAATTCTGCCGAGCTCTTCCCGAACCAGGTATTTCACAACTCAGAAGCTAGGTGTATAGATTTTGCCATCCCCGCGTGACCGTTATCGAGAGGTGCCATTTTCTCTCAAGGGTCACCGCTTCTAGGTTGTGGCAGGAGCTATTTTCTTGCTCCTTGTTGCGCCGATTGTTTCTCTATAGAGACTGTACATGACTTGTATTGTTTTGGATCGGGAATGCCCCGTAATATTCTGATGCGCTATCCACTCCCATGGCGATCGATGGGAGCTTTGACCATCATTCAACTCTCATTCGGTCTCCCATTTGTTCTTTTTGATGTCCTCGCGCGTCCCTGGGCCTTTTCAGTCGGCAATAAAAATCTAGTAGCGGCATGGCTCTACCTTTGCGCTTTGGCCTTTTGCTTCTCAGCTCTGGTGCTGATTGTTTTGTATTCCTACCGAGCACTATTTAGGCCTAATCGTTACGTTGAGTTTGTCGGTATGATTTTGTTTCTATGTGCTCTTGGAGGAGGGCTTACGCATTTCTTTTATTTCGGCGGCTACCCTGGTTGGAGGGCTGTTGCTGAAATATTCCGCTCTCCCGATTTCGTGATTGGCTACCTAGTTCAAGCGGGGAGTGTTTGGCGGTTCGCTGCCACCACATTCGTAGTAGCAGTCTTCGCAGCTGTCGCATGGTGGTTGTCTGACTCCACAACCAGTCAGAGACTTTCACCACCGCGAGTGTGCTTAATGTTCTTTGTCGGATGCATTCCTATTCTCACCTGTGCGGTGGGAGGAAGTTACCCCTCACTCGCGCAGGGCTATCACCCCATATTTAACTCAAGCTTACCGCAGTTTCGACTTCTCGCTTCGGCGGTTGATTCACTACTGAATCGTGATCTCTCTATAGTAGCTGGGTTCTTGCCTTCGTCGCAGAATGAGGAGGCGTCTCGACGAGAGGGGGTAGCTAAACCACCAGACCACCTAGTACTCGTCGTTATGGACTCCCTTCGAGCGGACCGCTTTCCTGGAGATTCCGGACTTGCAGCACCATTTCGTTGGCCCGATGAAATTGAGCTCGAGATGGTTCCTTTCACGCGTTTTTATACGCAGGCACCCTTCACTGGGGCTGCATTCGCCACAATGTTTTCATCGAGATATTTAGCCGATTCTGTCGAGCGAAAACTTGCGACCGAGTTGAGCTCAAAATTCTGGAATTCATTACGTGAGGCTGGTTATCAAACCGCTTTCCTTTCCGCAACTGATGTTGAGTGGGATTCACTAAGTACGGTCATTTCGGCTTCAGACGCGGATACGTTCATCGATAGGCATAGCTTGCCAAGGGCTGAACTCGACAACGATTGGGCAATATTGCCGTTTTTGAGGAAATTTCTTGAGAGAGCAAAAGGAGCGCCGACTTTCTCTGTGCTATTTTTGGTAAGAACACACTTTCCTTACACGAGCAAAATTCGTCCCGACGCCCGGGACTTAACCGATGAGCAGCGGTATGTCCATGGGGTTGAAGAATTTGGTGAGTGGCTCCATGCTCTTGCGAGAATTTTTGAAGAGCACGATTCGCTGGATAGCACCGCGGTGATTGTAACTAGCGATCATGGCGAGAGCTTTGGGGCACACGGCATCTTTGGGCATGGGTACTCTATGGTAGAGGAGCAATTAAAAGTCCCCTTTGTCATTTCAAGCGGGAAATCGGTGGAATTGCCGAAGGTTCGTACGGATTGTCTTCATTCACATGTAGATTTGGTGCCCTCGGTTCTTGATCTTCTGGGGATTGAAACATTTCCGGAGAGTCAGGGAATCTCCCTATTTTCGGGGCGATGCAAGGACTATGAGATCATGCCGTATTCTTCTCTTGTAAAACAAGTCGCGGTGATAAGGGGCGAGGAAAAGTTTGTCTATGATGTTGATGCTGCAAGAGCTCAGCATTTTAATCTTGCTGACGACTCGAGGGAGTCCCGCAACTTGTGGACTGGGATGAATCCTGGACTTGAATTATTTTTGGAGCGTGCGACTGGAAGAATCGGACATTAGCTTACGAGAGCTGTTTGGTTCCATTGAATATGGAATGAGGATCGCTGAAGCTAGGTCCTCCCTTCAAGGGATTTGATAGCCCTACGAAGTTCCGGAAGTAGCTAGCACGGGGTATTTAGCGCCCGATATTATCGTAGGCTTCGCTCACGTTGAACCGCTGAGTAATTTCTTCGTTCGTCATACCATGAAGGGCCCGGTAGCTTCGACGAACTGCTCTCAGTTTTAACTTTCGATACGCTTCATGAACATTTTTTCGACTTCGCACTCGCCGAGCCCGTGCAATAGGAAGCACTGCCGTAATAAAGGTGAGTAGTAGAATGAGAGCGATGGTAAGAAATTGTCCAAGCATGAGCAGGAATCTCCTACCTTTAAAGACGGCTAGAACGACAGAATTCTTGAGGTGTTTAACTGGCTGAAAAAACTCGGGTTATCTTGTCTTGGCAGCAAGCAGGGCGAAAGATCCTGTCGGAAGTACCCGGTCGGAGTCTTTTTCGGGAACTGCCAGCTCTTGCGCTATCACGCACTGGCTAGGATTTGCGACGTCACGAAGCAAGTTCGCCAGCATCTCGGCCCCGATTCCAGGATCGTGGCAAGTGACTGCTAGAGTTCCCCAATCTGTAGAGAGTACTGCCTGACATTGTCCGACTACATTCGCAATTATGTTTTCAAGTTCCCAATAGTTCTCCTTCGAAACTCTCGAAAAGCTTGGCGGATCAACGATCACCGCATCGTATTTTGCGCCGCGCTTTACCTCGCGCTGGAGAAATTTCAACGCATCATCACAGATAAACCGAATGGCATTTTCAGGAATCTTGTTCAGCTCAAAGTTTGATTTTGCCCAGGTGAGGGCTTTCTTAGAGAGATCCACATGAGTGACGGTCCATCCGCGTGATGCGAAATAGGTCGAGGCGAGGCCGGTATAGGCAAATAAATTCAATAATCGAGGACTCTCGGTTTGAGAAGGGCGCGCCCCAAAGCAAGATTCAATCTGTTGAAGATAGGTTCCATGTTCAGGAAACAAACCAACCTGGCCATTTTTTAGAAGTCTTAAAACTAACCGGCATCCTACGTATTCAATCTCCCAGGTCTCGAAAGGTTTTCCTCGGAAATTCCAGGCGCCAGATTCTTCATCGCGACCAGGGACAAAGGTTGCATCGGCCTGTTTCCAGGCTTGAGGAGATCGGCGCTTCCAAAGGCAGACACTGCTTGGGCGGGCCAGCGTGACGCTTCCGAATCGCTCAAGTTTTAGACCATCGCCGCTATCAACAAGAGCGTAATCGTTGCCGAGGTCAGATGAATTTTTGATGTGGTTAGAGCTCATATTCTAAGGGGGCACTATGCCATGAGTTGGAAGCGAATCTCAAAAACTCACCTAAATTCGACTGAATTTTGGTAGTGCTCGATATGAGGCGAGCGCATGAACCCGCTGGCAGTCACCCGTATGGCATCGATTCTTACCGACCAGAGCCGCCTGGCCTTTAACTCGACCCGGTGGTCCTTCATGAACCTTTCAGCAAGGCGCCTTAGTTTTAGCCTCTTTCGATGGTCGATACGATCGAGCGGGTCAAAGACCGACCGAGAACTTGAAGCCGATTTAACTTCCAGAATTACCAGCTGGTGCCCCTGATAGGCGACGATATCGAGTTCCCCGCGGCGGCATTTCCAGTTGGCCTTCCAGACAAAGTATCCTTGAGCATCTAAAAAGCGAACGGCAGCGCGTTCTCCGCGACGCCCGAGCATTTGACGTGCATTATACTGAGAGGCCAGCTGCGATTTTATCTTCGATAGTCCAGGGACGTTTCCCAAGGTGCTCGCGCACTCCCGCAAAGCTACGCCGATGTATCGGACAAGGTCCGAGGCGTGAAATCGCCTCTCGGTGTTGCTTGGTGGGGTACCCGGCGTGTTTGGCGAGTCCATAGCCTGGGTACTTTTCGTCCAAGACGGCCATCTGACTGTCTCGCCACACTTTGGCGATGATCGAGGCTGCTGATATGTGGAGGTGAATTCTGTCGCCATGTACCACTGCTTCTTGAGGTGGAAAGTTCATTATTGGCGATTTGGACAAAGAGAATGGAATCTCTTTGTTTCCATCTACCAAGATGCGTTCCACCTGACCTCCAACTTGTCGCAATACTCGCTCGACCGCGAGTCGCATCGCGAGCAGGGAAGCATGGAGAATATTCAGCTGAGCAATCCGGTGATGTCCTACCGCCACCACGCACCACGCTGGTGCTTGGGTCCTTATTATCGCCGAAATTTTGTCGCGGTTGCGTGCCGAGAGCACTTTAGAGTCTTTAATTTGCTGGTCGTCAAAATCGAAAGGCAGCGCCACCGCGGCGGCTACGACTGGGCCTGCGAGAGGCCCCCTGCCGACCTCATCCACGCCGATAATAAGTCTCACGATTTCGAGCCTCTACGAGGTTTAGTACGAGCCGGGCGGTCAGAGAAGTGGGGGGCCTTGCTAATTCGAATGGCTGCCGAGGGACCCACAATCTTTGCCCCAATGAGGAGTACAACAGGCAACAGGGCGACTTGAAAGACCCCGAGCGGAATCTGGCCACCAAGCAGATCGTCTGCAAGCCACTTGAGGGTAAAGTGGTCGAGCGCTATCGAGACGACTACGCAGGCGAAGACGAACAAGAACTGCTTAAGCAGGCTGGCATTGTCTTGAAGTTGGGCTTTTCCGCTGAGGCGCTCCAGATATGACCAAAGCGCCATGGCCAAGAAGCCCAAAGGGAGTAAAGACCAGACGGCATAAAGCACTGTTGTGCTGCTCATATAGACTTCCCATGGCTGACTGAGATCTGGCTTAAGGACATTTCCTAAACGAAATTAAGGCCTTGTTGAAATCTCACCACACCTCTAGCATCTCGTAAACGGTTTGAGTAGGCATGGACATCTATAGATTTTTCCACCCTCATCATAACCCGCGGTTGCACAGCACGCCTTTGCGGCAACAGGAGTTAGGTGAGCTTGAGCAAGCAGCCTCTGAGCTGTTGAAGGCACTTGAGCGCGCGCAGAAGCGTACCGTTCGTAAAGCTCCAGGGGCGATTCTTCCTCAGCACTTCAATGACATCCAGAAAGCCATGCGATTTGTACTGAGCTCCCTTGAGACGCTCTGCGATGCACATCCAGGGGATTCTCCTGAGACTTTGTATGATCTTATCCAAGAGCGCTCTGAGCTTACCGGCTGGGAGACTTGGACCTCGTTGCTTCATGAGCAAATTACCGCCCGGCAGATTGAGGAATTGCAAATGGAGGCGTCACCGTTAAACCCTTCGGGGAATCCGGTGGCTCCCTCAAATTCGGAATCTCCACAGCCTGCATCTTCTTTCTCAGCTCGATCGAGTATAAATCTCGAAACGGATGAGGCTGAGCCTGATCTGTTAGTAGCCAATCAACGTTAACGCTTTCCCTATGACATCCGATCCTGAATCTACAGAGCAGTCCAAAGCGACTCGAAAAGCAAAGCGTGATTCCCGCGCCCAACGTCGCAAGCATCTTGATGAACGACTTCGAGTGTTGCACGAGCGAGCCATAGTGCTCGAACAAGAACTTCAGTTAGTCGAAGATCCTCGATTCTATCGTACCTGCATTTTTGGAAGTGCGAGAATCAAGCCCGAGAGTCCAATCTATGTGCAAGTGACAGAGCTCGCTCAGCTATTGGCAGCTGAAGGAATAGATATTCTTAGTGGCGGTGGTCCGGGACTCATGGAGGCGGCCAATATGGGTGCGCAGCGGGGGAAGAAGGAGGGCGCTACAAAAATTCGTTCTTACGGCCTCTCAATACAACTCGATTTCGAACCCCACCCGAATAAGCATCTTGATATTAAGCGACACCATCTTAAGTTTTCTTCAAGGCTCGATGATTTTATGCGCCTTTCGCACTCAATCATCGTAACGCCTGGCGGTGTCGGTACTTTGTTAGAGTTGTTTTTCTCCTGGCAGCTGGTCCAGGTAAAACATCTTTCAGTGCGACCAATTGTTTTAATGGACAAGGTATTTTGGGCAGGGCTTCTGGACTGGATGCGAGCAGAACCCCTGCGCAAGGAACTCATGGGCGGAAAGGATTTCGATTTTATTCACCTGGTTGATACTCCGCGTGAGGCGTTTGAGGTGATCAAAAAGCACCACCAGGAATTCATTGCGATTAAAGCCGAGAAGCCAAACGCTTAATTCTTTGCGTTGAGACTGGTGTAACTATTGCCCTTGCTGCTGTGACGCACGCTGAATTGCCTCAAGAAATCGCTGCCGAATAACTTCTCGCCGCTGCTCAGGACTCATGTCCTGCAACTCTGATTCACTTGGTTGAGCCGCGACCGGCTCACTAGGCTTGTCGGAGGATGTCGTTTCGAGCACAGATAACAGGTCAGAGGCTGTTCCTTTCTGCTTGCTTGATGAGGCGGTTACTTTCTGGCGGTCTCTAGATATTCGAGGAGCTTCATCCCCCTGACGGGACCCAGAATCTTGCGAAAGGCCTTCAAAACTCTCAACTACGGAGGCCCGAATACGCGCTGGATACAAATCCAAAAGCCTTGCAACCTGGGTAGCAGGGGCAGCAGTAGGGTCTTGGGCTACTGATGCGTCTTGAAAATCCTGAGAGGATGAAGCGTCCATGGTGGCGCCCTCTGAGTGCTGCGTGGCCTCAATTGAGGAATCATGATGCACTGAGCTCTGTTGGTGTGGCAGATTCGAGGCCAATGACTGAGTGCCGGTTGAGGCAACCTCGGTTTCGCCGGGGCCGGAAGAAGTGAACAGTGAGGTTCCGAATACCCCAAGACTAAGACCACCGACCAGCAAGAGTGCGAGAGCAAATGGTAACCAACGAGGGGCGTCAGTTTTGCTGTCGTTTGGAGGGGGGGGCTCTTCAATATCTAGCGCCTCGGCGACTTGGACAGAATCTTCCGAATCAGGAATGCCTTCCGCTGCTTCCTTTCGAACCTGTTGCAGTACTGAAAAAATCTGACTTGGAGAGCTCCCGAACCCGATAGTTTTTTGCACGTTCTCACCGACCTGGAGTCGAGCGATGAACTCGTTGTCTATCCAGCTTTCGGGGCGATAGGTGAGGAGCGGAACCACTACCAGCCCGCCACGGTTCCTAGCAAATTGCGTCAAAAGCTCGGCAAAACGATCTCGCCACATTGACCCGATTGAATCGAATGGGTCCTGCAGGATGAGCGCTCGTTCGGGCTGAAACGTCGCTGCTATAATTCGAAGTCGGCGTTCTTCATCCTGAGAGAGCTCGGCACAGGGTTGTTCCGAGACGGCCTCGAGCCCTACGGAAGACAAAGTTGCGCCAAGTGATTGATCGGGGACACCGGCTTTTAAGAGAAAGGCTGATACCGACTCTTGGTCAGCGCTACTGAATCGTTCGCCAAACCCTATTAGATTATGCTCGCTCGATTTGAACTCTGAATCATCAACTAAAAGAGAAAGCCTATCCTTACCTGGCACTCCCGCGAATGCGCGCAAGTACTTACCTAAGTCAGAATTGTTAACCGCTCGAAAGACGGTAACTTGCCCCGCATGACAGGCAAGAACCCCTAAGAGTTCACCAGAGGGCGAAAGCTGTTTAATCTGTAGGCGTTCAAGCGGCATAGGAGCGGAAGTCTAGCCAAAAAAAGTGGTTATCTCAATCGGGACACATTGACCTACTCTGTGGCGGTAGACAGCTCGTCGCAGCAAACCGGCGAAAGCGAAGCTTTGGAGATGAGGCATCTTAGAGGCGCAGTCGCAGGTCGCTCGAGGGCTGAGTCTAAGAGCCCTTTCTCTGAGGCGGTGAGCCTTGGGATGGCGCTACTTTTCCGACTTCAGCTTCTTCAACCAGATTGAGAATTCGACAAGCGATACCTGCACAGATTGCAATCCAAAGCAGTTGTGCAGTCATGATGTAGTAACGAGGGAGGACGACTTGGCTCATGATGATTACGGAGATATGCGAAAAGTGAATTAGGAGAGCTGCTGTTCCAATTGAGCGCATAAACTGTGACCAGGGGGCTTTAACTTGCCAGATCAATACCCCAATCAACAGGAACTCTATCAACGAATACCTAAATATGAGAGCTCCGGCGGAAAGATGCTGAACGTAGTGCAAGAAATGAGCTCTGATGCTTCTCAAGGAGTATGTTTTCATACAGCCATCAATTTCGGGCCAGTTAAGACTGAGTTCAGAGGAGAGCTTCAATGCCATAGCGCCCTGGTTATTTGGTATTCCTGGGCCAAAAAAATCTCCCGCACGCGCGATAAATTCATCGGGAACTTTTGCGCGATTGGCGTTGAGAAATAGGATGCAACTTCGTAACTGATGAGAATCTGTATCGCTTACCGGAGCGTCCCCGAGCAGAGAAGATGCGTGGAAGAATGCATAGCCACCTTGAAGACCGAGCGAATAGCTGTCAATTCGATATTTGTTGATCGCGACCCAGGCCACCAAAGGCAAGAGCCCAGCGCAGAAATATAGAGCTGCCTTGCGGTGAGTGCTCAATAAAATCCAAAGCAGACCTAAGGGGATCAGAAAGACGTAAACCGGCTTAGTAAGAGCCAGGGCTGCAACACATGTCCCGAGTATAAGGAAATGGATTCTGCGAGGGGAAGGGGCGCTGATAGTTCCGACACTTCCAATGAGGACGAGAAGCAGACAGAAGACAGTCCACTCGCCTGTATTTGAGTGGAAAAAATCGAGCATTCGAAGTGTGGATGGGGCTACGATTAAGCCCGCAAGCCATGGAGATAGTTGTTTCGAAATAAGAGTGGAGAAAAGAAAGAGGCAGATACAAAATAAAATTGAGTGCGCAGCCATAAGGCCGTTCTGAAGATCTTCTGGCACCAAGATCTGAGCGGCTGCGAGCACCAGTGGGTACCCAGGGGGCCTCATCATGAGTCCGCGATGACCAGTCTCGAGATCGACCCGATTTAATAAAGTACCGTTAAGGATGGCATCGGAGACGGCAAGGTATTGCTCAGAATCTCCGTAGAGAAAACCGAGGGAAGAATCGCGAGTTTGATACCAAAGAATCCCGCATAGCGCTGCCGAGTAAAGGGTGGAGATGATGAATACAAGAATTGTAGTGCGGGGAGGAATCACACAATGGTCTTAGCAAAAGCTTCTATTAAGCGCAGTATGTGTTTTAGCGCTCATATATTTTCGGGGTGAAAATCAGTGACCCGCAGGCGCTGTGAGCAGGCCCTTTGCTTGCTCGGCCGTTATCACTTCTCTGTAATGATCCAGCGCCCTCACAGCCCCCAAAGAAAAAGTACTCACTTTCACAGACTAGTTCGTAATGCGTTGAAAATGGCTGTCATATATTGGATTGGGGTAGTATGAAAGCGCGCGATAAAATTCCTCAGGCCACGGCTTGAGAAAATTCTGCCCAGGTTCAGAAAGATAAAAAGCTGGAAACTCCGCTAAGATAACGAAGGCAGCGATTGGTAACCAATAGAACTCACGCTTAATGGTGGTGAGAAATGCAAATATACAGTGGGTCGAAAGGATCAGTAAGCACCCTAGAATTGGGAATAGATATCGACCGTTTACGCCCCAGCCATAATGGTGGAACTGTTTATAGCTTGGGTATCCATTCAGGAAGAAGACGCTGAGACTAAACCCAATTACGAGAGCGATGAGAACTCTAAAAATCCAATTGTCTCGACGAACACGGGCTAGGGAGTAGGCGAGTGATATAAGGATTATGCTGGAGACAAGTATAACCAGCGGAAAGGGTGGTTCAATGCCGATGTAGCTTCTGATTCCAAGAGATGAAGAAACCATATGTGAGAGCCAGTAAAAGAAGTAGAGCGGGATTGGTAGCAGCGCTTCGTGTAGCACTGGCGGAGGGGGTACGACGGGCGTGCACTCAAGAGCGGTGAAGATGTCAGTGCACGGCGGCATAAAGGTGCCATATCGGATCAACAGACTGCCGAGCGTTGTAGCGAGTGCGAGCGCAGAGAGTGCTGCTAATGTTCCTATAATCACTTGGTAGAGTTTGTTGCCCCATGACATCTTCACACTTTGTAGCGGGTAGTTTTTTTGTGTTCGCCTCGCAAGAATTATGAGCACTATTAAGGCCATGATGGCTGCTAATGGAACAAGGAGAAATTTGAAGATAGATCCAACGCTCAGAAAAAAAATCAGTTGAATAAGCAGTGGCCGTGACTGCTCAAGCAAGAAGCGTACAAGCGCCAGAATGGCTACGTAGGCGCATAGATTCGTAGCGGGGTCGTATCCGACGGCAGCGGCGAGCAGAGTAAATTTTAGAATGTTCGTGTGAATCACCAGCGCAAATGCACGCGCGCTCTCCCC
Source organism: Bdellovibrionota bacterium (assembly GCA_041739995.1). Taxonomy (GTDB): domain Bacteria; phylum Bdellovibrionota_C; class UBA2361; order UBA2361; family JBGSMV01; genus JBGSMV01. The sequence continues at coordinate 46,797 of JBGSMV010000006.1, read as the reverse complement.
GAGTCGACAGAGGTCGACCAGTTTCACAAAATAAAAGAGAGTGAATAGAGATACGAGCAGATTTAGAAGTCGAAGAAAAACTATGGTGCTAAATTCGAAAGTATCAAGGTCGAGAACATAGACGCAGTATCCCATGATGCGGTGGTAGAGATGGGTCAATTCGGTTTGATTTCCAAAGCGGGCAAACTCGGCAAGGGGTGGGGCGAAGGGGTTAGATGAACCACTAAAGGGAAATAAGTGAGAAGACGATGCAAATAGATCGATAACTTGTAGGTGATACATCTCGTCTGGCGGGGCGCCTGGAGAGACGTGGAACGCAAGGTAAATTGCTTTTAGGATGAACCAAAGTATAGAAGTGGCACAAATCCAAGAAGGCAGGCTCCAATCGGTGAATCTCAGGAATGCTTTCACTTGTGGCTTCAATCGAACCTGTGCCCCCGGGGGGCTCTCTAAATTCACGAGTAACTACTTTAATCTGCGCTACTTCTACTGCGTTTGCAGTATAGGGTTACGTGGGGAAGAAGGTAAGACACTTTTCGGATGAACTGGAACAACTTGCAGGACTTGAGCGCGCGGAGGATCGCGCTGCCTCATGTATTCCAGCCAATGGTCGAATCGCCGCTCCGCCAAGGTGGCTGCTGGGTGAGGCGCAAGTTTCGGCTACATTGGGAGTTGCACCCTTCTATCCTCTTGGTATCGGCTGTCGTGTTGCTCGAGTCTGCGGCACAGTAGGTCAAAGTAGCCCCAAACCTATGCCCCGAAGTAGGCTGAGTGCTCATTGATATTGGAGTGCGGTGAAATTTGTGTTTTATCTAGAGCGGTTTCACGAGAGTTCTCTATGAGGCGATATTTAGTGCTGCTCTATGTGGCGTTGCAGGTGATCCCCTGCCTTCTTGTTCCAAGTTATGTTGAAAACATGTCTCTTCAGAATTTTGCAGGGAGAAATATACCCGTAACAATAGCCCTATGCCTCGCCCCATTCGTTTGGCTCTTCGAGGTTGGTAGCCTCGCCATGATACTGGGGGTAGCCAAGGGATTTTTTTTGAAGGCTCGTGGCGGGGGGCGACGCATTGGCTCGCTCCTCTTCGTTTCCTCGATGGTATTGGCGGTTGCAGCGTATTTTTTTGTTCTTTGCGCGAGTTGGTATCTGTTTTCAGCCACTCAGACATTCTTGGGAGTGGCGGAAGCTCGTACCTTTGCGTTTGCCTCAGATTTTACGAATCTTACTCGCCTCATGTCGGCCTCTGAGGTGATGCACTTAGGATTAGCCGCCTTCGTCTCTGCAGTTTCAGCACTAGTAGTTTTTTTAGCCGCTCCGAGTATCGAGCGTTGGTCAGATCTGCGAGGGCCTCTGGGACACTTGAGGCTTCAAGGCCTACCTGTATTGCTTTTTCTTGGGATCGCCTTTTTCGGCTATTCGAAGGAAGGTCGCACGACCTTCTGGCCAGTGGTGATTAACCAGACGTTACCCCAGTACACGTTATTCATTAGACCAATCTTGAGCGGGGCTCCGACTCTTTTGACCCGGAACGAGTTGCAGATCAATAAGGCGAAGTCGCTCGACACATATTTAGGTGAGATACAGGCATTTCCCAGGAAGAATGTAGTTCTATTCATTGTTGAGGCGCTAAGAGCGGATGTCGTAGAGCAGGAGGTCCATGGTGTCTCCGTAATGCCATTTCTTCGAAAGCTCGCTCAAGAAGAAATTTCCTTTCCTAGAGCGTTTGCTCAAGCACCAGAGACTGATTACAGCCAAGTGACAATTTATTCTGGACAGTATCCATTACGAAGCTCGGTTAGAGATCTTCACTCCGATAACTCCTATCCACACGTTTTAATCTATGAACTCCTCTCTCGCCTGGGGTATAGGACCGCTTTGATAACTAACGAGTGGCGTTTTACCAAAAGGGTTACAAAATCGCCTGGCCTTGATCTCTATTTAGATCTTGAGTTCCCGATTCCTCCAGAACTGCAATCTCTTGTTCCTAATAGCTCCGTTCTCGGCGTCTCACCACAGAAAATTCATCCCGCCCATTTAGACCAGCTAAAGTTGTCCATTTTGGAGCATTGGCTTGATATGCCGGAGCACGGCAATCGGCCATTCTTCGCCTGCATTTTCTTGTATTCGACCCACTTCCCCTACAACCTACCGCCAGAGATGGACATCTCCAGTTTCGGCGACGTGGACCTCCAAAATGACGCCAACTTTTTTGGGTACCCTAAGCAACTAGCCGTGGTACTGAAGAATCGATACTTAGCGACTGCGCGCTTTGCTGATTCGTTATTGGAGCAGGCCTCTAGTTCCCTTCATCGGCGAAATCTTCTTGAGAATACGATATTTATAGTTACAGGAGATCACGGGGAACTATTTCATGAGTATGGAGAGGTGACTCACGGAGGCCGATTGCGTCCCGAGGCCCTTCAGGTTCCGCTTGTGTTTGGCGGACTAGATAAGAAACTAGTTGTGGCGCCTAGAGAGGCTGTGGTGGGTCACGTCGATATATCACCAACGATCCTTGCTGCACTCGGGTTGCCCCCCCTGGATCTTCACCAGGGCGAGGCCTTGGTCGGAGATGACCTCGAATATGCTCAAAGTTTGGGACAAAGAAATCTCTTTCTAACATCCCAGGGTTTTATCCATGAAGACGGAGTAATTCGCTGGCCATGGTTGTTCACCAAGAACTTAAGAAGCTCAGCTACCACTCTACTGAACTTAGCCGGGCGAGGAGAGGCGATTTCCGAAGCTGAGGAGGCCAAAACTCGGGAAGTGCTTGAGGGAGAGCTTGATAGGTTTCGCGCGCAGCAACTTTCCTTCTATGCGCTGCCTCCGTCTGTGAGAGCAGAGTACTCACCGCCAAAACTAACAGCCATCGGCAAAGTGCTTAAGGGTCACGAAAAATAGCTTACTTGTGCATTCACCGGCAACGACGAAGAAGCTCCTCAGCCCTTGTTATAGGAAGCCAACCACATAAGCATAAGCTTTGCCCACTCGTCATATGAGCCGTGCAGGACCTTACGCTTTTGCCCAATGAGTTTATCGAGCGTCTCCTCGTCAAAGTTGCCCTGTGAAATTCCGTACAGTTCTGCGCGGAAAGTTGAGAGGACCTCTGTAGTCTCGCAATCCACAAAGTCTTGAACGCAGCGCTGATCGGGATTGCCACCTGACGCATAGTTTTTAACCCAGTACACGACTTGTTTGTACATTACCCATTCTCACGTACGAGCTGTTGCATGTATGCGCGAAGTCGTGGCGCTATATCAGGACGCTTTAGAGAATAGGCTATATTCGCCTGAATAAAGCCAAACTTATCTCCCGCATCGTAGCGATTCCCTTCGAATTCATAGCCGATAAAGCCTTCGGCTTTCATTAATTTTGCCATGGCGTCGGTAAGCTGAATTTCTCCGCCCTTTCCTGGATCGGTTTGCTCAAGGAAATCAAAAATCTTAGGTGTCAGAATATACCGTCCGACGATAGCCATTTTTGATGGTGCTTCAGAAAGTTTGGGCTTTTCCACCATCTGGTTTAGTTCCATCACTCTTGGCTCTATGGATCTTCCACCACAAATACCAAACTTTGGAACATCTTCGTCTGGTACCTGCATGACTGCAACGACTGATTTCTGGTGCTTCTCGAAGACATCGATCATCTGCTTGGTGCAGGGCACTGCAGCGTCGACAAGGTCGTCGCCGAGTAAGACGGCGAACGGTTCATTCCCAATGACCTCTTTTGCACAGAGCACTGCATGTCCGAGGCCGCGCGGAATTCCTTGCCGCACCGCCACCATACGAACCATTGAAGCACTTTTGCGGAGAGTTTCCGCGAGGGCGGTCTTGCCCTCTTTCTCGAGTTTTTCTTCAAGCTCAGGATAGACGTCGAAATGGTCGACAATGCGTGACTTTCCTTTTCCTGTGATCAAGATCACGGTCTCGATTCCTGCGTCAACGATTTCTTGAACGATGTACTGAATTGTCGGGGTATCAACGATGGGGAGGAGCTCTTTTGGCACTGCCTTGGTTGCGGGTAGGAAGCGGGTTCCGAGACCAGCGGCGGGGATGATGGCTTTTCGTACTTTCATATTAGGCATGAGACTCCTTAGGCGGGACTGTCCTCTGAATAGCACGGCACGGCGCGGTCTAAAAGCCCGAAGACCTGAACGCCTTAACCTCGCGCAGATTTACGTGGCTGGACGGTGAGGATCCTTGCTACATTTGGGAAGAGGAATAGTTTAGAATGTTTTCAACGTGGCGGTGGTGCAAAGAGAATCCCTTGATTACCTTTACGGCGATTCTGCTTGCGGGTGCCATTCTGTTTGTGCGTTTTCTTCCGCTGGATGCGATTTACACCGACGAGATAGGGTTTCTGGTGCTTCATGGGCGGTACTTTGCGGACAGTGGGCACGTAATTACGCTTTTGCCTCAATGTTCGCCATTCGCGTCGACGCCCCCTTTGAGTTGGCTTCCTTTTTTAGCTTTGCATTCGATCGTGCATGATTATTTTGTCGACAGCTTCGACCGTTTGCGAATTCTCGGCGGACTTGGCGGGGCTGCCCTTTCCCTTTGTTTTACAATCTTTTACAGCCGACTTTTTCTCAATAATAGGAGCTATGCAGTTGTTCTTTCGGAAGCGGTATTCCCAATTCTATTCGGCTCTCTTCCCCTGATAATTTCGCTCTTTCGCCCCGAGGCGTTACTCGCGCTGTACTTTATTCTTAACTGTGTACTCTTCCTCCGTCCGTCACCCATGTCGAAAGGAGTGGTGTTCTCGTTTTCTCTGGTCGTCCTTCATGCAAGTGCATTCGCCCTTCATCCTATCGCCCTTACCTTTCTACCCCTATCTCTGATGGCGTATTGGGGGGGGGCGGCAACGATACGAGTGAAGGCATTTTTCACGGTTCTCGTGGGTCTGTCGGCTTGGGAGACGGTCAAGTACTACGAGGCTATCCTATCGGGCCAGAGCTGTCCTGCTGTTAAGCTACTTCTGAAGAGCATGTCGGTTCCTCTCCAGAATCTTCTATTCAATCCGATCGAATTGCTTAAGGCAGTTTTCGACTCTCCCGGCGCAATCTTAACCTTCGTCGAGCAAGTCTCCCCCGATTGGAAGCTCCAATTGAGTTCCGTTGGTGGTTACGTCGAGCGAGGGCCACTAACGTGGATGGCGATGATCGTAGCGATCATCGGGTTCATCCAGATTGGATTCGCATGTCTATCTTTGGCTCGCAACAGAGACAAATTGAGAGAGCGAGAATCTCTATTGTTTCTTGTCGCCCTGGGATGCGTAGTGGTTTCGTTGTTGGGTCGGTCGCATCGCTATTTCTACGGTGCTGCGTTGTATCTGCCTATTTTCTTTTTTCTTCTGGGGCTCTCCTGGAAAATTTCCCCAGATGGAATAAGTAATGTCGCTCGCCGATGGTTCTGCGCTCTGCTGGTATGCTTCTCGGTCGCTTCCATGATTGTATATCTGGGGGATTCTTCAATACGCCGCTATGGTGCGCATCATCAGCCCTTTCAAAATCTTTTCTACAATTCTGAAAGAGAGCTCGGGTCAAAAGGGGAAATACCCCAGTTGCTCGCTACATGCGGTTTTGGGCCAGTCGCGAGCCTCCAGCATCTAATGCTTTCCGACGTATCCTACCTCTCTTTTCGACAGTCGTCGCAGCCTTTCCTGCGGGACTATATTTCTGGAGGATACTGGTCCGAAGACATTCCTGACCTAGTGACTTTTCTCATCGAAAGAGATTCATCTGGCGTTGTCGTTGCCTGCGAGGAACTCTCCGATGAATTGCGCTCCCATGCGATTAGGGTTGATGGATTGTGTTGCTTGAATAGAAACGCTCTGGCCGAGCTGCATTTTTGATTACTACTGAAGCAGTTCAGGGATTATTTCTCACGTTTGAGATTTCGCTCGAGTGCACGGATGAAATCGTCATCCCATCCAAGTGAGGAGAGAATTGAAGTCGCCAGTTTAAGGTCGTAACTTGAGCGCTGTAACTCGAAAGTATCCAAGGAAGAATCAAATATCCCCCAGCTAGGGCGGGGATCTCCATCTCGCGGTTGTCCGACAGACCCTGGATTGAACACCTTGCCGCCAGTATGAAGGATTCGGGCCATGGGGTGGTGCGTATGCCCGAGAAATAGAATTTCCTTCGGTCCTGGAAGCCATGGATATCGTGAGACATCGTCTGGGTATAGCCGTCCAAAAAACACGTCCGCGGGGGTGCCGTGACACAAGGTTATTGAATTCTCCTCCAGCGAAAACTGCAGAAGTCCGGGAAGCGACCGAAGCCAGTCAATTGCTTCAGGATAGGCCTTCGCAAGCGTAGACCTGTTGGCCTCTGCCACTCGTTCATGCTTCAGAATCGAAGTACATTCCGTTTCGCCTGAAACGAGAAGATCGTGATTGCCTTTTAGAATGAGACCGTCAAGCGAGCGAAGTGCATTGTAGGTTTCCTCAGCCCAAGGGTAATACCCGAAAAGATCTCCAAGTATATAGAATTGCACGAGCCCGAGCGATGCGCAGTCCTTTAGGACAGCCTGGAGAGCATAATAGTTTGAGTGAATGTCACTTAGAACAGCAACTCTCATTCTAGGTAAGGTCCGAAAGAAAGCTCATCACCGCTTGAGCTGATGTTTGAGTTGGCTGGTAGGCCAATTCCGTGCGTGCCTTTTCGATCGAAATCACTGATCGGTCGTTCTCATTCACATCCACCCCAGAGAAGTGGATGTCAGCACTAAATGACTTCGCAACAATGGTCGCCAATTCCTCCATGTGCAAGGACCTGCCCGATCCGATGTTATAAATTCCCTGACTGTGTGGTGTGCTTAGGCATTTTAGAACGGCCTGAGCAATGTCACTTGTGGACACAAAGTCTTGGCATCTAAGGCCTGTGCCGAATACATTTATCACCTTATGCTCGCGAGCGCTTTGAATCCATTTGGCAAGCACGTTGTTGTGAAGCTGCTGTGATTTTAGAGGAACTGGGCTGGAGAGGCGTAAGGCAACTGGCAGGTACCCGCCGTCTCTTGCGTGCCGCATGAGGGACTGTTCGCTCTGGTATTTGCTCAAAGCGTAAGGCCCCTGAGGGTCCATGGGATGATTTTCATGGATAACGGGTTCTAAGGGCTTTCTCAAGAAGGCGTAGGTGCTTAAAAGAATCGCCTTTTCAACATTATTAGTTGAACACCAGGAAAAAAGCCGCTCGGATGAGTCGGAGTTGACCGCCTCGCATATTCCTCGATAGTCCTCCTCTGTGCTCTGTTGAGGTACGAAGGCAGCGCCGTGTATTACGTATCGCACTGGCGGAATCGAGCTAAGGAAGTCGGTACTTCCCGAGGACAGGTCGGCCTTTACCCATTCAACGTCTTTGTACTCTTCCGTTGGCGGGTTGCGGCTAGTTGCGAATATCTTAAAGCGTTTTGAAAGAAGGGCCTTAAGTATTGCGATACCAACCAGCCCAGTTCCACCGGTAAGCAATATTCGGTCCGTCATGCAATTCTTCCGAGCTGGACAAAGTGAAAACTAAAGCATGTCCTCAACAGGTACTACTACATGCTCAAAGGCACGGATTACTGCCATATTATTGCGATAACTTACCCTTCCAAGTTTCTCCTGAAAGAGGGCACTGCGTAGAAGAAGATCTACCTCGTTAAAGCCGACGTCTGCTCGCATCGGAGTTGTTCCAGAGAATCGAGGGTGAATTTCGAATGCGTAGAGTGTGCCATCCTCTGCGGCGCGTAGTTGAATGTTCAAGGGCCCTCGGCTCCGAAGGAGGAGGGCAAGGCGCTCACAGAAATCCTGAATTTTTGGTTCCTTCTTGAAAACCCCTTGGGAGTATCCCGTTGAGATCGCATAGGTCCGATCATTCAGAGTGCGAGATTGGAGTAGGGAGAGCCCAATCAGTTTTCTATGCATCACAATGCTATCGACTAATGAACCCTCTACATCGGAGAGTACTCCAACCGTATACTCGCTATCTGGGTTTCCTATATAGGGCTGGGCGCAGGTAGCAGAGCTCTGATCTAACTGCGAAAGGATAAAAAGAGCTTCGTTTTCATCGGCGGCAAGATGTACTCCCTTTGACCCGCCGCTGTTTGCAGTGGGTTTAAAGACAATAGGGAATCCATGAGCGGCCGCAATCTTCCGCCAATCCTTGGCAGCTTCAGTTTGGATATGCGGCAGTCCGAGCTCCTTTAGCGTCTTCTCAACAAGATACTTGTCGGACATCAGGGGAAGTAGCTCCGGACGGTTGGATATCAGCTTGACCGATCTTAAATGTCCGACATTTCTAGCTAAGACTTCCGCCTCAGGTTGAGTTCCCGGAATTATTGCAGCGAATTGGTGCTTTTTTACCAAGTCCGCCACCTTACTCATGTAGTCAGGTGAGGCGGCAGATGGAAGGGTTGCAGCCCTTTCAGCAACGTAGAGTCCCCAAGCGAAGGGATCAGAATCAGCGGCGGTTACTCGCCAACGCTCTTTAACCTCACGAGAGGATCTTAGAAGGGCGTGAAGTATACCAGCCCCAACGCTGCGACCACCGGTGCCTGTGACGAGCACATTCGTGCGCATAGTAGGAATGCCTAAAATAATCCAAGAAAAAGTACCCTAGACGTCTAGCTCGGCGATAGTAACAACTCTTGTGTTTCGAAGTCGAGCGGACTTTAGGCAGCGAGACCTTATAACCTCTGAAAACGTTCTGGAAAATATGAGTATGCACTTAGGTGGTTTTTCACAGATCTCCTCAAAACTCTCGATGGGGGAGGCAAATCCGGGAATGTAGAGGTGGTGAATAGCTGTATTATCGTCGACAAGGCGAGCCCCAGCCCTCTTCAATAAAAATAAAGCATTCATCGCTCGAGTCGGACAGTAGGCGCAGAATTCTGTGTCGGAAAATGGGGAGAGAAGTTTTTCGATTCTTGAAAGTGCAATGCGAGCTTTTGATTCGAAGTTAAGGGGGGGAGGGGGGAGATCGAGTTCGTCAGCCTCCCCCTCAGTGAGTTGTGCAAATAACATACCACCCGCGGCTCCTTTGACCAATTTGGCGACCCTTAGCCCTGCGGCACTGGCAACTGAGGCTAGTCCAGCCATCGTAAAGTAGCTGCAGTGTTCGTGGATCATCATTGATAAGTCGCCAACACTGAGATGTTCTGCACAATTGGGGACGCCAAAGATGATAGAGCCCCCTTCTCTCAGTAATTGCCGCTGCAAATTTAGAAAAGTGATCGGGTCTTCGATGTGTTCAAGGACATTGAAATGGCAGATGATATCAAATCGATCTCCATCGATTCTTGGCGTTGGGAAAAAATCGTCAATGATTCTTATTCCGGGAGTGATCCCCAGATGAGGGGCGGTTACCCCGGGCTCAAGGCCCGTGCATATTGAGCCCTGCGATGAAAGAAACTCGAGCAGGGTTCCGTTGCCACAGCCAATCTCCAGAAGTTTCCTTCCAGGTAGGTCTATTGAGCAGCTTTTAAGGAACTCTTGGGCGCTCTCCAGATACACCTCTCCTGCCCCCCTATTCATTGCAGCCCCAAGGGTAGATCCATGCAAATAGACTTGGCGCAGGAGATCGCGCAGGACTGGAGAGACTCGTTGACGATAAAGGTTCAGTTGTTCATCATGATAGAGGTCGAAGGGTTGAGAAAACGGAAACCCACTATTTGAGGAGTCTATTTGAGGCTCAAAAAAAAATGGTAGTTCGTAAGTGAACATCTTTAGAGTGATACTTTGCACATACCGCCAATGCAAAGGGGTCCGGAAGTTGCATTTGGGATGAGTTAAGATTGTTCCCTACCCGAAGAGCCTTAGATGGTCAATGATCAATGGTGAGCTCTACTTTGACCGCAGACAATGAATTAGCGGTTTCGAGAATTAACGGTTTCGACTAGGCAGTTAACGATCACGTTTAGGGGTGCGCGCCGCAGGCTCCTACGGTCTCAAGGGATGGCTTTCCTAAGAGTGGGTTCTCGGGGAATTGGTTGGATGGCATAGTTCGCACTCTTGATTGGAAGTTGAGTGCTCCTTTCTAGGCAATCTCGATGTGCATCGATATTTCAGTACTGGTCCCGATTCATAACGAGGCGGAGGCTATTCCCTCCTTGGTTGCTGCATTAAATAGTTTTTTTAAGAATTCTCCTGACCTTAAGGGTCAGGTGGTATTCATCGATGACGGTTCTAGTGATGGATCTGTCGAGCTTTTGCGCCATCTCGATCATCAAAATTACCAGGCAACTCTGATCCGTCTTTCCAAGAACTACGGGTCTCATAACGCTCTGAGAGCAGGTCTCGGCTATTCTCGGGGTGAATATATCACGTTTGCTTTTGCAGATCTGCAAGAGCCCCTAGACTTGCTCGTTTCGATGCGGGAGCAGTGCCTCTCTGGGAGCGACATCGTTTGGGCCAATCGTGAGAGATATCACCATTTCTCGATGGAATGGATTTCGTCCCGTGTCTATGCAGTTCTGATGCGTTGGCTTGTGTCGAAGGATTTCCCTGATAGTGGGTTTGGGACTGTGATGTTTGGCCAGCAGGTATGCTCTGTGCTAGTCGCAATGCCTGAGGGGCATTCGTCACTCTATCTTCAAATCTTTACTTTAGGGTTTCGCCAGAAGACCATATTCTACCGAAGACAGAAGCGGAAACACGGGCGGTCGAAGTGGACATTCTCAAAGAAAATAAAGATTCTAATCGACTCACTAATTGGATTTTCCTATATACCGATCCAGGCGGTTTCCGCGGTGGGGTTCTTCTTGACCCTATTTGGCTGGTCTTGGGCGGTCTACGTTGTCGCCCGTCGGCTCATCCTGGGCGACATCATTCAAGGCTGGGCTGCATTGCTCGCCGTGCTTATGGTGGGGTTCGGAGTTACCAATGTCAGTCTAGGGATCATTGCTGCGTACCTTTGGCGCACGCTTGACGCCTCGCGTTCACGACCTGCGTTTTTGATTCGTGAGGTACAGCATTTGGAGGGCTCAGAAAAGTGACTCGATTAGTTCTGGTGACAGGGGGCGCAGGGTTTATTGGTTCTCACCTGGTTGATGAGCTGATTGCACGCGGACATCAAGTGAGGGTCTTGGACAACCTGCGCAACGGGAGCCTAGAGAATTTATCCCGAGCCAAGCATACAGGCCGGCTTGAGTTCGTTCAGGGTGATGTAACCGATTTGCACACTAGTGAGCAGGTGGTGGCTGGAGTTCATGCTGTTTATCACCTGGCTTGCCTAGGCGTTCGGCATTCACTTCATAGTCCACTTGAGAATGCTCGTGTGAACAGTTTGGGAACTCTTTCTATTCTTGAAGCATGTAAGAAGCAGGGTGTGTCCAGATTTGTATATGTTTCTACCTCGGAGATTTACGGACGCGTCAGGGATTTTCCCATCAGCGAAGAAGCGATTCCTTGCCCGATTACCGTGTATGGATCGAGTAAGCTCGCCGCGGAGTTCCACGCGTACTCTTACGGAGCATCCTCGAGGTTGCATATCTCTATCGTACGGATGTTCAACAATTATGGACCGCGTGCCCATTTTGACGGGGATTCTGGAGAGTTGATTCCACGTTCGATCGTTAGGGTTCTCTTAGGGAAAAGCCCCGTAATCTTTGGAGATGGGAACGTTACCCGGGACTTTATCTTTGTTAAGGACAGCGTTGCAGCGCTCTGCTTTTTTCTTGATGCAGACACGCCGAGTGGGGGCATATACAATATAGGTTCAGGAGTTGAGATTTCGGTGCGGGAGATTATGGAAAGACTGTTGAAGGAGATGAATAGTGCGTTTGTGATAAAGCATCTCGATGGGCGCCCGGCGGATGTGCCACGTTTGTGGGTTGATTCAAGTAAATTTAAGTCAATCAGTAATTTTATTCCCAGCTATTCCCTTGATAAAGGTCTTAAAGAGACGATCTCCTATTATCGTACACTAGGTCCAGGCCTGAAGGATGTTGAAGAGATAAACTGGATTGGAGAATAGAGAATGAGTCACCGGCTGCCTATCCCCCTCAGTAAGCCCTTTCTGGGAGAATCTGAGCTTCGGGCGGTAGAGCAGGTGCTGCAGTCCGGCTGGGTATCGCAGGGACCTAGGGTCAAAGAATTTGAGAGCGCATTTTCGCAGTATACTGGTGCGCGATATGCCGTTGCAGTCTCGAATTGTACCACGGCGCTTCACTTGGCGCTTCTGGTCGCAGGAGTAAGGCCAGGTGACGAGGTAATCTGTCCCTCCCTCAGTTTTATCGCTACCGCTAATGCAATCTCATATTTAGGGGCGAGGCCGGTATTCTGCGATGTCGAAAGGAAGACTTTCAATCTTGATGTTGAATGTGCACGAAATCTGGTTGGGAAGAAAACCCGTGCAATACTTCTCGTTCATCAGATGGGTCTCCCTGCTCGCATCAACGAATTTAAAAACCTATGTGATGAGAAAGGGCTAAAATTGGTCGAGGATGCGGCCTGCGCTCTCGGCTCCGTTTATGAAGGCCAGCAAGTCGGCGGTCAATCTGATCTCGCCTGTTTTTCTTTCCATCCTAGAAAGATCATCACTACCGGCGAAGGGGGGATGATTACTACTAGTCGCCTTGACTATTTCGAAAGGCTCTCAAGTCTTCGGCAGCATTCTATGTCGCACGATGCGTATTCTCGGCATGTGTCAGGAGATATTGCGCGGGAGCGCTATTCGGAGATTGGTTTCAACTATCGCCTTACCGATATTCAGGCTGCGATGGGAATCGCGCAGCTGGCAAAGATGGATTTGATTTTGTCTAGGCGGAAGCATCTTGCCGAGCTTTATTTTAGTTTTTTCAAGGCCTGCTCTTTTCTTGAGATTCCCGATCCTTTAGTGCATGCAACCAGTAATTATCAGTCCTACTGGATCTATCTCAGGGGCCCCTGTGTTAGCCGCCGTAACGACGTGATGGCCGCGCTACTAAAGCGAGGAGTTTCGTCTAGGTTCGGAATAATGACCGCACACCGAGAGATCCCCTACATGCAATTAGGTAGTAAGGATGGGTTGCCAGTGAGCGAAGATCTTTCCGACAACTCGATTCTATTGCCGCTATTCCCAGAAATGACCGACGGAGACGCGGAATATGTTGCGACTTCTGTCTTAGAGATATTAGGAACATAGCTATGCAGGCCCCATTGCGTATCGGCTTACTTGGTTTCGGCTATTGGGGTCCAAATTTGGCGCGCAACTTTGCACTCCTCGACTCGTGTCGATTGACAACCGTCTGTGATGTTGATGTGCGACGTCACGGGGTGGTGAAGAGGCTGTTCCCGGGCTGTACCGTTACTTCTGTTACTGCGGATCTATTAAACTCTCCCGAACTCGATGCGGTGATAGTTGCGACCCCGGTCTCCACACACTTTGAGTTGGCCAAGGCCATCCTCCTTGCTGGCAAGCACGTTTTGATCGAGAAGCCAATGGTCACCTCGGAAAGTCAAATGCTCGTGCTTTCAGAAATGGCAGCGGCGCGCAACCTCGTGCTCATGGGGGACTATACCTTTCTTTACACAGCGCCTGTTCATAAGATCAAGGCGCTGTTGGATCAGGAGGATCTTGGCGCCCTCCGTTACTTTGATTCAGTCCGTATAAATTTAGGAATCTTCCAGTCTGATACCAACGTGCTCTGGGACCTTGCCTCCCATGATGTTGCGATTTTATGCTTTCTGCTCGACGAGATGCCGCTCTCTGTCAACGCAACGGGAGGGGGTGGCGCAATTAGTAATACGGAGGCGCTGGCCTATCTCACCTTGAATTATTCTTCGGGCTTTCTCGCCCATATCGCCTGCTCGTGGGCTTCTCCCGTGAAGATTCGGCGTATGCTTTTGGGGGGGGACAAGAAAATGGTGCTGTATGACGACATGGAGCCAACCGAAAAAATTAAGATTTATGATACTTTCCTTTCTGTAAGTTCGGAGTTGGAGAAGCACAAGCTTCTTATCGATTACCGTTTGGGGGATATTTCGATACCGAAGCTTCATGTGAGTGAGGCCCTTGGAGGGGTCGCGGCCGACTTTGTTGCAGCATGCCAAAATGGAAAGCAGCCTCTTGCCAATGCAACGCTCGCTTTGCGAGTTACCAGAATTTTGGAGGCAGCTCAGCGTTCTCTTGATACTGGTGGAAATCGAGTTCTCATGTCTGAAGGAGTTTAAATGTTGGAGCGAGTGACGCGGCGGTCTGATAATCAATGCCTGGTGGATGTCTTGCTAGGCGAAAAAGTTTTCGTCTCGCAATTTGTAAATGCATACGGTTGCGAGATCGGCGAGAACTCAAAGATTGGCTCGTTTGTTGAAATTCAGAAGGGGGCCAAGATTGGACCTAATTGTAAGATTTCCAGCCATACTTTTGTCTGTGAGGGGGTTGAGATCGGGAAGGGAGTTTTTGTGGGGCATAATGTTTCCTTTATTAATGATAAACGCCCGAGCGCATGCGCCCTCGACGGTACCCTGCAGCGGGAGGGGGATTGGACTCTCATTAAAACTTTCGTTGAAGATGCAGCCTCAATAGGCACGGGGGCAATCATTATGTGTGGGGTTCGTATCGGTCGCGGCGCCGTTATCGGTGCGGGGGCAGTGGTCACCAAGGATGTCGCTCCAGGGAGCACGGTAGTCGGAGTTCCTGCTCGAATCCTTCATAAAGGAAAAGTTTGAGGTCGGTTCTCACTCGATGAGTGCTTGCCTTAAGCTAGCAGTAACATATTGAATCTGATCTCGACTTAATTCGGGAAACATTGGTAAAGAGAGAATTCTCGCCGAAATATGCTCCGTTATGGGAAAATCTCCCCGTCCATAGCCTAGTGCTTTGAACCCTTCTTCTAAATAAAATGGCCGAGGGTAATGGATGCTTGCTTGGACTCCCTTTTGTTTCATGCGTTGTAGGATGCGGTCTCGTTCTTCAACCTGGATGACGTAGAGATGGAATACATTTTCCTCAGGTGTTCTGAGATCTGGGAGCATTAAAGAGGAGCCAGAGAGACTTGATAGTTCTTGATTGTAAAGTTGGGCTGCGAGCCACCGCTTGCTATTCCAACTGTTTAGATGCGGTAGCTTGACCCTCAAAATGGCAGCCTGCATGGAGTCCAGGCGACTGTTGATGCCGTAGAGAGTATGTTCGTATTTGCGCTCCGAGCCGTAGTTGCGAATGGCCCGTATTTTTGATGCTAGTACCTCAGAGTCCGTAACGAGACATCCCCCATCCCCGTACGCACCTAGGTTCTTGCCCGGGTAGAAACTAAAAGACCCCAACGTTCCAAGTGTGCCGGAGCAGCGATTTCCCAATTTCGCTCCGTGGGATTGCGCAGAGTCTTCTACGATATGGAGTCCGTACTTCGTAGCGATTTTCGAGAGGCGCTCAAGGTCGCATACTCGGCCATAGAGATGCACTGGGCAGATCGCCTTAGTCCTAGAGGTGATCGCGGCTTCCACCTTGTCCGGGTCTATCAGGTACGTATCTGGATCGATATCAACCAATATTGGCTTTCCGCCCGCTTCAATGACCCCAACTGCTGTCGCCACAAAAGTGTGAGCAGGAATGATGACTTCATCTCCCGGCGCAATATCTAAAGCCCTGAAAGCAATGTTAAGAGAATCTGTCCCATTCGCAACTCCAATGCAGTATTTGGCCCCCAAGTAGTCTGCAAACTCCTTCTCGAATAATTGTACATCACTGCCTAAGATAAACGACGTGGTGTCACATACTCTAGAAATTGCTCCGTAAATTTCGGTTTTAAGGGCTTTATACTGGGATGCGAGGTCGACAAACGGCACCTCCATAAACAATCCTACAGAAAACTTGCTACTACTTGAGTTTACTACGGCGCGCCTCGTCGGGATACAATTTCCTCGCTATCGCCCTTGCGGTGTTCTGTTAGTTTTAGTTCGAGTGACTGCTAACCGTCTATTATCAAATCTGCTGAATTATGTGGTTATCATCCCTGCCCTCCGGTTTATATAATTTTGTTCAGTCGTTGATTGCTGGCTCAACCAAGCTGCAGTTTGAAGAGCTCGTTCTAGGAGGATATCAACAAAAAGGGCCCACGCTGGATATCGGATGTGGACCGAAGCCCATTTTCGCGAACTTGCCGCTGGGGGCTTTAGGCGTCGACCTCAATTTTGACTATCTTCTCAAATACCACGTTGAAGGAAGTAGTAAATTCATGGGGATACTGGCGTCAGCTTGCTCGCTACCTTTTCATAGCGAGGCGTTCCAGGAGGTTTTTTCCGTGGGGTTGTTTCATCATCTTAGCGATGAGGAAGTAAGTGGCGCTCTTCGGGAGGCGGTGCGTTGCCTAAAGCCCGGGGGGTCTATGATACTCTTCGATGGAGTGTGGCCTTCTCGGCCATGCCGAAACCCGCTTGCTTGGTTAGTCAGGGCCCTTGATCGCGGGACGCACATGCGCACCGAGGCTCAGCTGCGAGATCTTGTAGCAGTTGCTTGTGGAGATACCCCCAAATTTCGTCGTATTTCTTATTCGCGTGTTGGTTTGGAAGGTCTTGTGATTCGACTGTCCAAGCCCGAGCGGGTGAGGAGACCGCTAATCGACGAGTAGAGGACGGATCGCCTCTGGATAGACTCTGTCTCGATGTGCTGGTGAAATGGTACTTCCATGTTCGTATTCCGGGTGCCGGAATGTAGTAAAAAGCCTCGTGTCCCCTGACAACCAACGGAAGTGAAAGGTACATACTTGAAAGCCGCGGGAGTTAAGAGTCGAGCTGGGCGATTTTTCTTAAGCGTCGATTTCTAGCGTGGTCGTCCCCTGAAGTACGACATGTTGAGCACTTGAAC
This sequence comes from Bdellovibrionota bacterium, assembly GCA_041739995.1. Classification (GTDB taxonomy): domain Bacteria; phylum Bdellovibrionota_C; class UBA2361; order UBA2361; family JBGSMV01; genus JBGSMV01. The sequence goes on along the minus strand of JBGSMV010000006.1, from coordinate 30,031 downwards.
CGGAAGATTCTTGGGGCGTGTATTTCAACGAACAGCGGGGGCATCCGTCGATACTTCGGAATGAATCAATGTCGAGCAGCTGTGGGGTCTCATTTATAGCGCGACCGAGATTCTGTTTCAGAGCGAGCCGCTGAGAGCTGGGGTACAGAATGTGTACGTGCTTGAAGGGCGAGTGGCGGCGATAGTACGCAGCGAACCGAAACCGAAGCACTTTTCAATTGCCGCTCTCAAATTTATTGTTCTAGTTTAGCATTCTATGCCGAGTGGTATTTGTTGATGATTCGTAATACAGAAAACAACAGAACATAGTATTTGGGTGCGTCGGCGCTACTTCGAGGTTTCTACACAGTGACTAACGTGAAGCTTCTGGGATTTTCGGCGCTACTTGGCGCGCTCGTGGTCGCTCTACGTCTCCTACCTGGAGAGCCCATTTACACAGATGAAATCGGTTTTCTAATTCTTTTTGGACGATTTTTCGCTGATCACGGAAAGGTAATTTCCCTTCTGCCTCAATGTGAGTTCTTCTCGGCTTATCCGCCATTTACCTGGTATGGGGTATTGGCGATTTTTGGTCTTGTTCACGACTTATGGATAGATAGCTATTTCACCGTTAAGCTCTTTGGCGCTTTAGGAGGACTGGTTCTAGTCGTTTCCTTTTGCTTCGTCTATACGAAACTCTTTTTGCAGAAAGCGACGCTGCCGTTAGTCCTTTGCGACTGTATTGGGCCATTTCTGCTTGGAACCTATCCACTTGTTTCCACACTTCTGCGCCCTGAGAGTATAATAGTTGCCTATCTTATTTGGACTTCTTATTTCATCCTCACAGTGAGGAGTTCGGGAGGAGACCGCCAAGGAATTTTTCAACTAGTTCGTCCCATAGTGCATGGCTGCTTGCATGTATCTGCTTTGATGCTTCATCCCGTAGTTCTTTTTTTTGTACCGTTGGCCATCTCAGCTGCATGGTGTTCTTTTCGGAACTTACTTCAACGAGGGTTATGTATTGCTTTCATCCTTTTTGGAGTTTGGGAGTCCACGGTATACTATTTTGATAGATTTTCTGGGGTTGGTTGCCCAGAGGTGGAGGAAGCGTTTCGAGCGTTAACCACACCCCAGGAATCACAGATTCAATCGTTGCTAGATTTCATAAGCTACGTGCCGGGACGCATCAGCTCGACCTTGCTAGTTTTCGAGCAAATGTCTCCAGATTGGATTCTGCTTCGAGATTCACACGGCGGACTGGAGGTGGCTGGCGTAACGCGCGGTCCCTTAACCGCTCTTTTCATTCTTGTGTTTCTTGTAGGGGGCGTTCAACTGTTGCTGACCTCGGGAAAGGTTTTCGTTGAGGTTGCTCGCAAGCATCGGATAGATCGGAGCAGTTTGGTTTTTTGCTTACTTATCCTTGGAACAACAGTCTCCCTTTGTATTCGTCAAACGAGAGTCTTTTACCTAGCAGCCATGTATGTACCCCTGTTTTTTTTCTTACTGGGTCTTAGTTGGCGAATTTTACCTTGGGGGATTAGCCACCTCGCTCGACGGGTTATTCGAGTGATTGTGATCCTAATTGTTGTGTTTTCTCTTTGGATATTGGGTTCAAACCCGGAAGTGCGGCTTCTTGGTAGCCACAGACAGGCCCTTGGCCACCTTTTCAGTCCACCATCGAAAGAATTTCGCTCGACTATTCCGCGGAACGAGCTCTATGAGCACTGCGGCTTCCCGCTCGACACCGTTCCTAAACATCTAGTGTTGTCTGATTCGACATATCTTTACTTTCGGAGCTCGGTTGAGCCCTTTATGGTCGACTATATTAGTGGGGATAACTGGGCCGGAGATATCAAAGATTTAAGAGCATTTCTTCTTTTCAATGGTTCGTCCGGCGTTGCGGTCATGTGCGACGAGTTGCCAGCAACATTTTCTTCTATCGCCCTTAGGATGGGTGACCTCTGTTGTTTTGGCAGTGGATCGCTTCATGTGGAGTCGCCAGATGCAACGGTCCATGGAGATTAAGGGCCTACTTACAGTTCGACGTATTGGGAATGGGGTGAGTCTTCCTTGCTTAAGGACCGTGCGGCTCAGTATCTTGTCCTGCTTAGGGCGAATTTGCAGTGAACAGTCGGGTGGAAACTGCAAGGGAACTGGGTTTAGGATTACGCATCCAGCCGATGGTGCGAAATACCTTTGGTCTTAGAGGTTCCAGTGTCACTACAGGAATCTTTGGGACTAGATACGTAGGACATGGTCTTTAGATCGGCGAGCCTGAATACTAGGGAAGGAATCAAGGAGTTGTGAAGATCATCAGCTCTAATTCGGCATGATTCGTAATTTTTGAGGAAGCCTCAGCGCTTTGAGGACCTAGGAGGGCGCTTTCTACCGTGTTTGCGAGTGACTTTATTCAATACTGGACCGCCTTCCAACTCGCCACTGCAGGGCAGAATCCATATGACGCGCCAACCCTGCTTGCGGCGCAACAGCTGATACGTCCAGAAGCTACGATCCCGCTGATGATGTGGAATCCACCCTGGATCTTACTGTTGCTTGGCCCGGTATTGTTATTTTCGTTCCAGGCTTCCGCTCTCGTGTGGGTGGGTTTGAACACTACCGTGCTTGCCGTGTTCGCGTATCGTGCCAAGGTTGTGGTGTCGACGAAGGCGACAGTTTTAACGTTACTATTGATCACAGCTTTTTATCCCGTATGGTCTTGCCTCAGCTTGGGGCAAATGAGCCTGCTTCTCCTGGCTGGAACGTTGCTTGTACTGCGTGGTGTGCTCGCTGGTCGTCTCGTGCCGATAGCGTTTGGTGCCGTTCTTTTGTCGCTAAAGCCACATCTGTTTTTCTTTCTCGGTGTTGTATTGCTGAGTCGGTTGGCGCGACACAGATGGTACGCGCCCGTGATCGCTGCAGTTGGTGGTGTCACTTTTGCTGCTGCTCTGTCCGAGATCATTTTCCCAGGCCTTATCTCCAATTGGATCGAGGCGCTGCAAAACCCAGGAAAAGGAGCCGTCCCTCCCCCAGCATTCGCAGTCACCACCCTTGTGGGTGTAATCCGTGGAGCATTGAAAGATAGCGAAGGAATGATTCCCGTATGGCCCATGAAGGTAGTTCCACTGCTTCCAGCAGTTGCTTTTCTCGTCTGGCAATTGCGTGCAAAAAAAATGTTTCCTTTAGAGCGACTTTGGCCGGGAGTCCTCGCATTTTCTTACCTCTTCTCCCCCTATGGATGGACTTTTGACATCTGTCTTCTGCTTCCCGCCTGGGTGGTGAGCCAGAGCGAGCTTCTCTCTCGACGAAGAAATTTGGTTGGTTCTATTGTCATGATGATAGGCTTTGGAGCCCAAGCAGCGGCGTTTATTTTGCCGTACATTCCCGGGCTCGTGCTGTTTCAAGTTTCTTATTGGTGGTTGCCGGTCTTTATAACTCTTGGTTGGTGCTACTCTGAGCTTACGAAGCCTTCAACTGAATCAGCACTTGGAGGCAGTCTGTGATTCGTTATGGCAAGCTGAGTGGTTGAAGAGACACTGGTAATATCGCCATTTAACACAGTAAGCCGATCGTACTGTTTCGCTTTGCGTGCGGCACGGTTTTGGTCTGAAAGGTTGCTCTTACGAATAGCGACCGGGCCAAAGTGATTGGGTCCGCAAACGGAAAGATCTACGCCTCGCTTCGAAGTGACCGCATCTCGCAGGACTCTATAGCCAGACGGTGAATCCTCATTGTTTTGCAACACCATTGCCGCATATTTAATGCGGTGCTTGTTAAAGCCAAGCAGGGAATCAAATTGTCTGACAAGTTCAGAAGAAAGAAAGTCTCTCCCCATGCCCTCAAGAGATCCGTGACACCAATCGTCGGAAGTCTGCTGGAGCATCGGGCATTGGTTGCGATGAGTGCAGGGAAATATCGGCGTCAGTGAGGGGGCTTCATTGAGAATTGAGTCCCTTACTTTCATGAGAGACCTTGTCGGTGACAGTAGTGCTGGCTCAAGCAGAATGAGAATGCCTTGACTGGAAAGCTTAGAGATCAAAGAGGAGACTAGAGGGAAACGCAATTCTTCATCAAGTTCGTTTAAAACGTTCGCCGCTATGACAATATCAAAAGTGGTGGAGTCGGTGGGCATCTTCGCGGCTGTCTGTATTTGAACCAACTTCCCCGTAGGAGTCTCAGGGAGGGCGGACGCGAACTCGGGGACTAATCGCGAAGCAATGTTGCGCATCGCGCTGGATGAATCGACTGCGGTGATATGAAGCGGTGAGGGTATTAAGGCGAGAGCTGCTAAAGAGGCCGTGCCGGGGCCACAGCCATAGTCTAGTAATCGAAGAGGTGTACTCGATGCTTGCGGGACGCTCCGGAGCTGTCCCAACAGGAAGCAGGTTTTTATGAAGTTTAGAGGCGTATAGTAGAGGGCATAGGCGGCTGCCTGCTGCTCAGAAATAGGTGTGAGCTCTTTGTCTTTGCGATACTGCTCAGAGAGCCCTTCGATGAGTTCAGCGAGGGGCTTAAGCTCCCGCTGGCCGATGTGTCCCAAAGCGAATTGTTGCCGCGCGGTCGGTGACAATATGACGCTTACTAGAGTCTCATCCAATAGGCGGACGATAGAATGCTTGACGACGTGCCCCATATAATTAATCAGCGCAATGTTAAGTAGATACTCATAATATGAGGACTAAAGGCTGATAACTTTTTGGAGCTGGTTAATATGTCGTTTAACGCAGCCTCCGGCACGCGCGATTGAGGAGTACATGCCAAGTATTCGATGACATGCATTTTTACTAATGAACTTCTTAATAGTATAGCTTCTAGGTGTTAGAGTGAGCCTATTCTAATGAGATCTCAAGGGTGCTAGTAAAGTGATGTCTGACAATAGAAATTCGAAATCACAAAGAAATTCGAAATCAAAAAATTTAAAACCAGTGATTTCACAGTCAACAAAGTTAGTGACGCGTGAGCAAGCTGTGGCGCACGTGTTAGCCGCTCGGGCTAACAAGGCACGCATTGGTTTTACCTCGGGAGCCTTCGATCTCCTGCATATCGGGCATGTGCAGTACCTTGAGAAGGCCAAAGCGCTTTGCGATGTGCTCATTGTTGGTGTGAACTCTGACGCATCTGTGCGTAGCTACAAGGATCCTCGTCGTCCGTTCAATTTTGAGACAGACCGCGCTCAGGTGCTATGCGGATTGGCTTCGGTGGACCTCGTATTTCTCTTTGAGGAAAAGAATAATAACCAGAATATTCTTGATCTGAAGCCGGATATTTACATCAAAGCGGGAGATTATAAGAAGGAACAGCTGAGCTCTGCCCCGCTTGTCGAGTCTTACGGTGGTTCGATTGAAATTATTCCCTTTGTTGAAGGGCGATCGAGTTCAAATATCATTCAGCGTATCGTTGAGAGTGAAAATATAAGATCCATTGACGCGAAGCCTGCAGCCCCCAGGGCCACGGTGTTTTTCGATCGAGATGGGACCCTGATTGAACATGTCGAATATTTGTCCGAGCCCTCAAAAGTAAAGCTTCTTGATGGGGCTGTCGAGGGAATGAAACTGCTCCAGGAAAATGGTTTTGCGTTGGTGGTGGTTACGAATCAACCAGGTATCGGACTTGGATACTTTTCAAAGGAAGATTTCTTCGCGGTTAACCGAGAGTTTTTTAAGCAGGTGAGCGCCCATGGAGTGCGCATCGACAAAGTATATTTTTGCCCGCACTCTATGTCGGAGCAGTGCGAGTGTCGAAAACCAGGTACCGCGCTATTGGATCGGGCCTTTGATGAACTACCAGCAGATCGGTCCAAGAGTTTCTTTTTCGGTGATATGAGTTCGGATATTGAGTGCGGAAAACGAGCGAGCCTTAGGACTATTTTAGTTGGTTCTGGAAGGGCGGGGAAAGACGGACTCTTCTCAGCTAAACCTGATTCTTCGGTAACGAGCATCTTGGAAGGTGCGAAGTGGATTCTATCTCAGGTGAAGACCTAATCGTTTTCTTTCGAGGTGGCTTGCAGGGCTCGTAGCAGCTTCGGCGGTGCATGCCAAAGCAAAGCCGCGTTTTCAGAGTGAGGAGCGTTTGGAACATCGATGCAACAGGCCCCGCCCTTTTTGAACGAAAGTACTGAACGTTCTGAGCCCAGCAGAATTGCCGCAAGCTCTGACAGGCATGGTTCATGACCGACCAAGGCAATGTCGCTTGCTGAAGGAAGTGAGAGAAGGGAACGCCTCAACGAATTGAGGCATCCATCTGGCGCGAGATTCGAATCGATTTGAATGCTGAGAGTTTTCGAAAGCGCGCGCGTAATGAGGTTTGCGGTCTGCTTCGCCCGCAAAAGAGGGCTTGAGAGCATAACATCGAGCTGAGGAATGAGCAGCTTGAACCCGGGAAGACAGGCTTTAAGTCGTTTGCGACCCTCATCGGTGAGAGGCCTTTCGTCGTCAGGAATTGCCGGCAGCAGCTCCTTGTCTCTTGCGATGCCGTGTCTTATGAGAAAAATCCTCACGAGCCCTCTGAAACGAAATGCGGAATTGGTCCTTCGGAAAATTCTAACTGTACGGTAGAACTGTACTCAAAGGAACGATCCTTTCATTGCTGGATATTGAGCTATGACTGTTCTCGGTGCCGTAGATATCGGTTCGAATGCGATCCGTCTCGCAATAGGCAGTGCTGATTCTAACGGAAAGCTTACTATTCTTGAAAACTTTCGCGAGCCCGTTCGTCTTGGACAAGACGTTTTCTCACTTGGGGATATTCAACCAGAGACTCAAAGTCGCGCCATCGCCGCACTAAAACGCTTTAGAGATTCGATTAAGAAGGCAGGCTGCAAGCATGTGCGTGTAGTGGCGACCAGCGCGATGCGTGAAGCACGAAATAGAATTCAGTTCACCGGGCTTGTTCAGGAACTGACAGGGCTAGCGATTGAGATTATTGAAGGCGGAGAAGAGGCTAGGCTTGTGCATCTGGCCGTCTCTCACGCGGTAGACCTTTCCAAGAAGCGTGCAGTGTTAATCGATATCGGAGGCGGAAGCGTAGAGATTTCGTTTACCAGAGATGGAGATGTCGTGTTCTCCGATAGCGTCAAAATGGGAACCGTGCGCCTTCTTCAGATGCTTGGTGAAAAGAAGATGTCTCCGGCTGCTTTCGGGAAGCTCATTCGGCGTTACGTGGAGGGAATTCATCGGCGCTTAGACTTAGAGATTGATGACCAGAGCGTCGATATCTGCGTGGGGACGGGCGGAAATGTCGAGGCGCTGGTCGATCAGTGTGGTGGAAAAAGAGCGAAGAACGGGCTGGGCTCGGCTTCCTTGAGGGACCTTCAGGAGTATTTAAACAAGATCTCAGAAATGAGCGTCGACGAGCGCGTGGAGCGATTAAAGCTTCGAGTAGACCGAGCAGACGTCATTCTACCCGCAGGCCTCGTGATTTCAGAGATTATGCGTCACGTGGGCGCCGAGGAGATTTTATCCCCCAATGTTGGACTTAAGGATGGAGTCCTGTGGGATTTAATTCCGAGCGTTGAGTCTGACAAACGGGGTGCGCATCGTAAACAGGTGCTTGCCTTTTCTCGGGCCTTGGGGCGCCGGTATCACTTCGACGAGCAACACGCTGAGCGTGTGGTGGCGCATGCACTCGATTTATTTGACCAAAGTGCGCGCGAACATGGTCTCGGGGCTGAGGAACGAGTTCTTTTGGAAATAGCTTCGTGGTTACACGATATCGGCGCGATAATTAGCGTCAGTGGGCATCATAAACATACGCAGTACTTAATTCGTCAGACTCCTTTTGTTGGCTTAAATCGACGGGAGCGCGAGCTGGTAGCGCTTATAGCGCGCTATCATCGTAAATCGATGCCTAAAGATGAGCACGAGGAGTATCGGGCGCTCGCTGAAAAAGATAGAGAACGGGTACGCAAGCTGGCTTCCTTTTTGCGATTAGCTGAAGGAATTGAGCAAGAGCACGCCGGCGGAGAGCGCTGCCGACTGACTTTGCGGTGGACAAAGGAGCATGCCACTCTTTCCATCGAATCAAAGGGGGAACGAGTGCTTGAGCGTTGGGCGGCGGCCAACAAAGCTGATTTGTTTGAGAAGGTCTTTCAGCGCAAGCTTCTAGTCGAGAAGGTCTGAAGTTGCGGATACTAGCAGGCTGGTGAAAAAGTGCCCTCCTTGGCACTTTTTCACGACCCTGATAGGAGTCTGTGACGGTTGTCTGGGAGTCTCGGTTTTCTTAATAGTAACTCGCTTGAGCTAATTCAGACTGGTTTGGTGATCGGTGAGAATCAAAAAGCTGCCTTCAGCAATGGATATCGATCCTGAGCAAAGGCAAATGCGCCATTTTTCTAAATATTATCAGCCTGTTATAAAAGTGACTATCTCAGTCGACACTTTCATTTAGCTCGTGTATTTTGCCTTTATGGGTGATGAACTTGAATTAGAGCTCCTCATACGCGAGTGGAGTTCATGGCAGTTGTCTTTGTCTACGTCAGTTAAGCGCGAACTACTTAAATCAATTATTAAACCGCAACGGGATCTGGTCACAGTTATCCAGGGCGTGCGCCGCTGCGGCAAATCTACATTGCTGACACAGTTTATCGATCAGTTTCAGCTCAATCCTGAGCTGTGTTTTTTCGCTAACTTTGAAGACCCACGAATTAGCAATCGATTGAACCCTAGCCTGCTCGATCAAATCGTTAAATTTGGTAGCAGTGTTGGCGCTGCCAATTCAGATCGATATTATTTTTTTGATGAGATTCAGGCGGTAACAGATTGGCCAAAGTGGTTCCACCGCGAGCTGGCTAAGTCGAATAGTCACAATCATTTTATTATTACCGGATCGAATGCACGACTTTTATCCGGAGCAATCGGTAGCGCGTTGACAGGGCGACATCTCACGGTGGAACTATTTCCATATTCCCTTAATGAATTGCGAGAGGCAAAAGAGTTCTCAACTTTCGAAGAGTACCTGCTAAACGGCGGATTTCCGCGCGCCGTTACATTTCCTGAGCCGCACCGTTTGCTGCGTGAATATTTCAACGACATTATAGAAAGAGACGTTCGTCGTAATCTGTCACTTTCATCGCCAACGGTTTTGTTTCAACTAACAAAGCTGGTTTTTTCCTCTCTCGGTTCTGAGATCAGTCAGCGGTCTCTTGCAGCCACTTTAGGAATTTCGCCAGATACAGCAGGTACCTATTTACAAGCATGCGAGGCTGCATATCTGATACAGCCTTGCCTTTATTTTTCATTCTCCGAGCGACAACGAGTAGCGCGCAATCGTAAGTATTATCCGATCGACTTAGGGTTGCGTGCAGCGACAATCACTAAGGGCGGTGCTGATCGTGGAAAAGAACTTGAAGCAGCGGTGTTCCTTCATCTGCGAAAGCGATTCTCGCAGGTGTGCTATTGGCGCCAAAGTGGAGAAGTTGATTTTGTAGTACAAGATAGAACCACCATTATCCCTTATCAGATAACGTGGGACGGCGTGCAAGAACGTCATCAGAAGGCGCTTGATGAATTTTACTCGGAATTCAAATCGGCAGCCCCGGCGGTAGTTATTACACGCGCTAATGTGGAAGAGTTTTTGGAAGGAGGGATTTAGCCTTCATTCTGGTCGAGCGATTTCTAGAACCACGGTGGCATACGAGCGCAGGGAAGGCGCGGGGTCGACGACAAGGGCGGCGTGCAACAAGCCAATGATCGGTAGGCGGATGGAGGCATCGACAAAAGAGACTTTATCCCCCAATGTTGGGCTCAAAGATGGAGTCCTGTGGGACTTTATTCCGAGCGTTGAATCAGATAAGCGGGCGGTGGCCAACAAGGCTGATGTGTTTGAAAAGGTCGTTCAGCGCAAGCTTCTAGTCGAGAAGATTTGAAGTAACGAGCAGAGTTGTGGAAAAGTGCCTCGGACGGAGCTTTTTCACGAGCTTGTCGGTGTGCTGAGTTAAGCGTTCAGTGAATATTTCTCACTGAACACGTTGGTCTCTTTGTGAATATATTTAATGTATTACACAATGAGTTCAGCGAGAACAACGAGAAAAATACTGGAATGAACTTCTAGCTCAGAACACTAGATCGTAAGTGAACCAAGCAGGAATTTTGTATGTGGGAAGAAAGTAAGGGGGTAATCGAAGGCAAGCTCATTGCGGTCGAAGGACTCGATGGCTCAGGTAAGTCTACCCAGATTGCGCTCTTGAAGCGCTGGTTGGAGCTTGAATCCTACAGGGTATTTTTTACAGAATGGAATTCTTCAGCCCTGGTCAAAAAATCAACGCGCAAGGGAAAGAAGCAAAAGATTCTCACTCCCATGTCGTTCTCCTTGATTCACGCCACTGATTTTGCGGATCGATACGAGCGACAGATACTGCCTCTTTTGCGGGGCGGCTACTTGGTGCTTGCCGATCGCTACTCATTCACCGCATTTGCAAGAGACGCAGTTAGGGGCTGTGATCGCATCTGGCTCAGGAACCTTTATAATTTTGCAAGACTACCGGACATTACTTTTTTCTTTAATGTGCCACTGCAAGTCGCGCTGAATCGAATTCTTGCGGGGCGACCACAGTTAAAATTCCATGAAGCCGGAATGGACCTCGGACTCTCTGACGACCCATTTGAAAGTTTTCGGCTGTTCCAAGGTATGATTTACGATGAGTACAAGCGGATGCAGCGCGAGTTTCATTTTGTAGTGATTGACGCCACTCGGCCGCCTGAAGAGCAGCAGCAGCTTATGCGAAGCATCTTACAACAGACGGTCAATCTCAAAAAATTTAAGCAGAGAATGAATTGGGAATTCGATAATGGGCAAGCGCACTTTTTACGGTAAAGGAATACCGGACATTAATCCGAGCGAGCTTGAGGGATTGCTCATTGTGGTCGAGGGTGGCGACGGCTCGGGTCGGTCGACTCAAGGCGCATTGTTACGCGACTGGCTCGGGCGTCTCGGGTTTCCGACTGTCGCGGTGGGTTTAAAGCATTCCGAGTTGGTGGGGCCTGAGATCGAAGAAGCGATGCTGGGGAATACCCTCGGCCCTCGAACCATGAGTCTTTTCTACGCCACGGATTTTATCGATCAGCTTGAGCACGTGATAATTCCATCGTTGCGTGCCGGATTTGTCGTGGTGGCTGACCGATACTTTTATACTCTTATGGCCCGTGATCAGGTGCGAGGAGCGAACGTAGAGTGGAATCGATCACTCTATGGAATGGCCCTAAAGCCTGACATGAGTTTCTATCTTCGAACCAATCCTAAGTTACTTGCCGAAAGGAGCTTTAGAAAACATGGCGCTCTCGACTATTGGGAGTCGGGAATGGACATCGAACGGTCGGGGGACATGTATCAGTGCTTTGTTCGCTATCAAACCAAGCTTCAACGTGAACTCGATAAGCTATCAAAGGAATATGGTTTCGAAGAGATTGACGGCGATCTTGGGCCAATTGCGATTCATCGCGAAGTGCAGAAGCGTTTAGAGGGGTTGATTGCGAAGCGAACTCTTAAAGGCGGAGCGGCGAAAAGGGCACCCGGGTTGCGGCGTCCTCGCACGAAGAAGACCACGTCTAAGAAAGCTGGATCGAAAGCAACGCGAGCCTCTGTTCGTAAGGCTTTGAAGCCCAAACGCTCCTTGCCTCGAGTCGGAAATCGAGCGCGGAGCACAGCGAGTCATGCGCGCAGCGCAAAACCAAGCGGGACTCGACGCTAGGAGTCTGTGACGCAGGCACAGGCGACGACGTTCTGCCGACTTGTCCTCGGTAGCCTTCGCGGAAGAGGAAGCCTGCCCGAATTGAATGGCACACAGGCACATGCGAGCGAAGGCGGAACCTCATATGCAGGGCTGTGTTACAGACTTCTAGAGTCTTCACTTCGGGAAGGGGCTTATCTCTTGGCTGTGCTGATCGTAATATTTAGGAGCGCCGCACCTTCTGACCACTGGCATCGTCAGTGACGGTATAGCCTAATTGTTGAAGCTCAGCCCTCAATTCGTCGGAGCGAGCCCATTGGCGATCCTTACGGGCCTGCGCTCGCTGGTTGAGCAATACGTCGATTTCTGGAGGAATCTCAAGCGAGACTTCAGCCCAGTCTTCCATTTTAAGACCAAGGACCTGATCCATTCGGTAGAGCAGAGTGAGCTTATGGGCAGAGTCTAGATCCTTAGAGTTTACCGTCTCCCACAATACAGAGATCGCAAGCGGCATATTGAGGTCATCGCACACGGCGCTCATGAAGCGATGACTGAGTGCAGCGGCTGTATCATCGAGGGATTCCTCAGGCAAAAGGGCGGGGGCGCTTGAGCCGAAACTAGCCTTAAATGAGAGCACGGCTGATTTAAGCTTGTCGAATGCTTTCCCCGCATTTTCAAGAATGTCCCAGGTGAAATTAAGCTGGGAGCGATAGTGAGAGTTGAGGCACAAGAAGCGGTACACCAGCGGATCGAGCCCGCGCTCGATTACGTCGTCAAGGATTAAGAATTTCCCTTTACTCTTCGACATTTTCTCGGCGTTCACCATGATGAACTCGGAGTGCATCCATAATGGAACCCAAGACTTTTGCAGCGCGGCTTCTGACTGAGCGATCTCATTAGTGTGATGAACGGGGATGTGATCGATGCCACCACAGTGGATATCGAAGTGTTCGCCAAGGTACTGCATGGACATGGCCGAACACTCAATATGCCAGCCAGGATATCCGCGTCCCCAAGGCGACTCCCACTGGAGCTCTTGGTTTTCAAACTTTGACTTGGTGAACCACAAAACAAAGTCGGAGGGATTTCGTTTGTTGGCGTCTAACTCGACGCGCGCACCAGCTTTGAGCTTTTCGAGGTTTAAGCGCGCGAGGTGCCCATAGTTGGCGCTCTTGCTGGTATCAAAGTACACGTTACCACCAGCAACGTAGGTGAAGCCGTTCTGCTCTATGCGCTGAATGAGCGCTATCATCTGCTGAATGTGTTCGGTGGCCTTACAGACGATAGAAGGGCGTGAGAGGTTAAGCTTGTCCCAGTCCTCAAAAAATATCTTGGTATAGTACTCGGCAATTTCGGCTGATTTCTTCTTCTCGCGCTTTACCGCGACTAGCATTTTGTCTTCGCCATCATCTCCGTCGCCGACAAGGTGCCCTACGTCGGTGATGTTCATGACGTGATTCACTTCGAATCCGGCGAATCGCAGGCTTCTTACTAAGACGTCTTCAAAGATGAAGGTTTTGAAGTTGCCTATGTGTTGATAGTCATAGACGGTGGGGCCGCAGCAATAGAGGCTTACTTTTCCAGGAAGTGCAGTCTTTAGTGGTTCAATGCTACGGGAGACTGTATTGAAAACTGCAAATGGCCTGGTCTGGGTGGTGTTTTCTTTGGTGGTGGAGTTGCTCATGACATTCGCTCACAGAGTGGTGAAATAACTGCTGTGGGATGATTCCTGGAAAGCCCTGCTGGCGCAACCTTTAGAGCGGCCGAGCGGAGTCCTATATGGGCCTTTGGGTGGAGATCGAGTGGGAAGGGTGCCTGGTGAAGCTAGGTTCTCCAGGCACGTTGCATCAGCTGGCCAGCAACTCACCGAGTTCTATGCAGGCATCAACGGCGGTGAAAATACCCACGAGGCGCTCACGCTCATCTATAATCAGGGCGCATCCGATCCGCCGCTCGCCCATCTCGGTCGCGACTTTTCCCAAGGGTGTCTTTTCGGACACGGTATAGACGCTACTTGTAAGGGCGTCTTCGACTTTCAAGGATTCTGGGGAGGTCTTTTCCATTCGAAGCGCAAACTCGATATCCCTATCACTCAAGACCCCAACCAGCTGACCGCCATGCTTTACCGGAAGGTGTCGGATGCTGTTGGTGCGCATCATCTCTTGGGCAGTTGAAAGTGGTTGCTCCTGACCAATGGTGTGTGGTGAGGCTGTCATGACCGAGGAAATCGTTTTTTGAGGGGCCATAATTACTCCAAAATTTAAAGGAGACTGGGACCTATGACTATCGCTCGCTGGTTAGACAGTCAACTTTGAGAGTAACCACCGTTCTAGTGGCATGACTTTACATACTTAAAGGGTCTTGGTTTGGGACGGGTGTTTTTTGGTTTCGCAGACGGTCGGTGCAGCGCTACCGCTTAAAGTACGCTTCGAACACGTGCCGTCCGATGTTGGACGCTCTGGTTGAGATTCCTCTTGGATCGACGACGATCACGGCAATGGCGATTTCAGGATTTTCCTTTGGTGCCGCGGCAATAAACCAATTGGTCATGCCTTTCGGGTTCGTTCCGGTGAGGGTGCCCGTTTTTGCGGCAACTTTAATGTTTCCTAACACAGGCTTATTTTTCAACATGAACTCGCGTCTCGAAGTTCCAATGGTCGTGGTGTACTCCATCATGTCGCGAAGTCTTCGAGAGGTCGTCGCAGTTATTACTGGTTGAACGGCCTCGGGTCTTGCTTGATAGAGTGCTTCGCCTGAGCGATTTAAAATGCGCTCAATAAGGAAAGGCCTTGGCATGATGCCGTCATTTGCAATGGCGGACATGAGAGAGGCTGCGTGAACCGGACTCAAGTGCACATCACCAAAGCCAGCCGCAGTGCGACTAAAAGCGTAGCGTTCAGCGGGGATCTCTGCCTCGCTTGTCGCGAGAGGTACATCAAAATTCAGCTTCGTGTTGAATCCAAAATGTTCGGCATAGCTCTCAATCACGCGCTGGTCGAGAAAGTTTAGTGCAATGCGGGCGAAGGCTGGGTTGCAAGAACGCCCTAAGGCTTCAGAGGCAGACATGGATCGCCGGTCGCGCTTTCTGTCTGGCAAATAGTTGTATCTGTTTAGAGTGTATGTTCCGCCGCGAAACCAAACGGTAGAAAGCGGCGAAATTTTTCCTTGCTCTAGGGCGGCCGCGCTGGTCACTAATTTAAAAAGTGAAGCGGCGGGGAAACCGGAATGTAAGGCGAGATTTGGAATATTGGGAGATTTATCAGCTAGGGCGAGCACGCGTCCTGAGGTCGGGTCCATCGCTACCACCGCGACGTGAGGGTGAGGGGCTCGGTCTACCAGTTTTTGCACGGCGGCTTGGAGAGTCGGGTTGATCGTGAAAAACACGAATTCCTGCTTTGGGGTAATACCGGCGAAGCGACCGGAGAGCGTGGCGGTCAGTTGAGGAACGGACCGGAGAGAGACCCGGCTTGTCGCGGTATTGAGGAGAACGGGTTCGAGCTTGACTGCAGTGCCGCTTGGCAGGAGAGCGTCATTTCTGAGGCGTGCTCGGACGGAGTCTCCTAGCGCACCAGAGGCGGGAGAACGGAATACTTCAGAGCCTCGAGCAAGCGCGGACACACCAGCCGGGGCGCCGCCAATAGATAGACGGTCAAATTCATTAACGTCATAGCGAGGTTGAGCCCTTTGAGCTTCAGCGGGGCCTTCAGACCGTCTAGTGAGAGCTTCAGCACTACAGTGGTTTGGATGCGCTAGTAGGCTCAGACACAGGGCCACTGCGAGGCATATCTCCCGGGCCATCAGTTGAGTTTGGTTGAAGAGCGCGCGGAGGTAATCGCCTGAAGCGCGTACAAACTTACCCAGAAACCCAACGGAGGTCACACGAGGTGTTCGAGAAGCAGTTAGCTGAGAGGTCATTAGGCTTAAACTCCACGCGTGACGTTGTGGCGCCAAGGTGCTTGTTCCTGTTGGTGTTTCGATGCGTGTAGCGAGAAAACGGCGGTCAAGAATCGAGGGAAGGGGCTTACTAGCGCTAGGGCGTGCCAAGGGACTGTTGCAAGGTTCTCCGATCATGCAAATCTAAGGTGCTGCGTGGTTTTCGCCCTCTACGGGGGTATCTGCTCTGGGAAGCTTCTAAAAAACGTCCCTTTTTTGAGTACTCTTAAAGATACGGGGATGAGAAACAGGGCGCTAGGTGAAATCTCGAGGCGCTCGCCGAAGATAGTGTGTCGTAGAGCGTCTTATTTGAGAGGATGTGCTTAAGATCGAAGGAAATATGGCGAACATTCATATTTCTGGAGTTTTTTGAACCCTGAAAGTAATCTAAAGGGAGAGTGTCAAGATTCGAGAGGGTCCAGTGTCATTTTGGAAGAAAAAATCAGAACTAGGTGATGAAGAGGGGACTGATGCGTCCGGGCAAGGAGAGGATTCAAGTTCTCCGTCGTCCGGAAAAATGTCCTCCGGCGAGACAAGCCAGCTGCCCAGTCGTAGTTCGGCAGGCGGTGGGTCTGCGGTAGCGGAATATGTCGGCGCGTCGGCCGTACTTCTTCCTGGGCAAGATGGCAGCGCGGAAGACGTGCTCGCTCGGCGTTTTGGAAAGACGCGTTCCGCGCTAGGCGAAGGGACGGTCATTCAGGGAAAGTTGAGTTTCGATACTCCGGTGAGAATTGACGGCAAGCTGAGCGGAGAGATTTTTTCCTCTAAAGCTCTGATTGTGGGACCCACGGGGCGAGTTGACGCGCACATTGAAGCGGCGACTCTCGTTATTCTGGGAGAGGTCTCGGGGAAAATTGTTGCGAGTGAGCGTGTAGAGCTTTGGTCCGGCGCTCACCTCGAAGGCACTGTAAAGACTCCTGCGCTCATTGTTCAAGAGGGCAGCTTCTTTTCTGGAACAACCGAGATGCTGGCCGCTCAAGTGGGTCAGTTGCAGTACGGGAAAGAGCCGAGTGGAAAGGCGCAGAGTGGTTCTCAGTCTGGTGATTTGGAGCGTGCCTCAACAAAAGGCGCTCAGGCTAGTTCCAAGGGGGCTTCAAGCTCAGGGAGTAGTGCAACTTCTCCGGCATTTACCTCGGGAAGCAAGGACCCTAATCCCATAGACTCTGGCGCTAAAGATTCGACTGCCAAGCCGACTGCCAGTGCCGCAGTTGATCAAACGACAAAGACTTCGTCTGAAGTGAAGCCAGTTACCAAGGAAGCTCGAGTTCACTGAAATTTTCAACGGTCCACCCGTTGAACGCCCCGCCTGTTGAATGTCGCCTGTTGAATGTCGATTGTTGAATGTCGATTGAAGGATTCTGGATCCGTGCTCGTACTTCGGGTTCTTCCGTCAGCGAATACTGCCGAAAGCCGGAATGCTACCGAAAACAGGAAAGAGTCAAGGCGAGCCTGTCGAATTAAGCAGTGGCAGCCTAAGCGGACGCTTGGGTCTGCAAGCCTTCGCTATTAGCGGAGGAATTCTCGGTCTCGCTGCCCTCTGGAGTTTCTCCAGTAGGCTTCGAATTATTAGCGCCCTTTTTCACTGATGCTCCGATAGAGGCATCAAAGCGACTCTTGATTCGGCTGGCTTTCCCGCGCATTCCACGAAGATAGTAGAGCTTGGCGCGGCGAACTTGCCCGCGGCTGACCACTTCTATCTTATCGATTCGAGGACTGTTCACGAGGAACTTTCGTTCGACGCCAATGTTGTATGAAATCTTGCGGACAGTGAAAGTTGCCGCGGCGCCGTTTTTCCCTTGGCGCTCGATCACCACACCTTCAAAAATCTGAATACGCTCCTTGTTGCCTTCAACAATCTTGGCGTGAACTTTTACTGTATCTCCTGCACTAAACACAGGAATGTTTGAACGGAGTTGAGAGTCAACGACGCCTGCGATAATCGCAGCACGCTCCTTGCGAGTGAGCGCTACTGGTATGGCGCTCTCTTGAGCAGACTTCTTATCTGTGCCCGACATCGCTGCGTTCGAAGTAGCAGTGCCAGACGATTCTGTACTAGCGACTGCTTCTCCGTTCTCAGAAGCAGGAGTTTCAGAATCAGAAGGTGTTTTGTTGTCAGAATCGTTCATGGTCAAGTGCCTCAATACGGCGTCTCTTTTCAAAACGCCCATTACCTTAAAGTTATCTGATCAATCAGCGCCTAATTAAATAGGCCCGACTGATAAAATCAAACGTAGAAACTCAGAAGTGCAAGTTGGCTTGCCATCTGTCCTTACTTCTTGTCTCCCTGGTGCACCTTGGTGTTCTCGAGTGCATAACAGTTCTCGCACGCACCGCACGTCTCGTGCCCATGCGCGAAGCGAGTACTGTGATAACAATCAGACAATGCCGCCTTAGTGCTTCTTAAAGCGACTAGTCGATCGAGAAGTGCGGCCTTAACAAGGCAGAAAGAATCACTATTTCTTGCCAGAGAAGTGGCGTATAGTATCAGAAGCCGAGGGGGAAACAAGTATTGGCCATGCGGTATTAGAGGCCTCTTTTTCCTAGTTCCATATGGCAGGCTTTTAGTCTAACTGAATGAAATTACTGATTAAAGTTTGTCGAAAGCTCCTGTTTCGTCGAGTTTCGCAGGGTAGTATTTGGTGAGCTCATTGACCATGAAAAGAGAGAAGAACGATAAAGTGCGCGAAGTAGCTTCCAAGGAGACGGAGATTCGAAACCTTATTCAACAGCTTCAAGGGGCCGGTCTGGAGATTCGCAGGGAGAAGCTCAGGTCGGGCTCCGGATGGAGAGTGTTGAGTGGAAGCTGTCGTCTCGCAGAGAAACGCCTGCTCTTTGTGGACCGAAGATTGTCTCAGGATGAGCAGCTTGCGGTACTGCGTGAAGCTGCGCTCGGGTTAGGTGCCGTCAAGCCCGTAGTGTTGAACGACGATGGGGCGCTAAGCGTCACTTCAGTCAGCTTCTGATGCGCACATAGAGCCAGCCCAACTTTCCTCTATAGAGGCTGTCTTTTACTTTCATTTACTTAAAGTTTTAGTAAGCTCCGGTGGTTGATTTCCGCAGTCATGCGCAGTTGACGAATCTGCGTGCGTAGTAGCCTATCCGGCACCGCACTGAGGGAAGAGTGATATTAAGGTGGTTCTCCTATGGTATTCGCATCTTTTTTCGGTCTCTTTGCGAATGATCTCGCGATTGATTTGGGAACTGCTAACACCCTCATCTATCAGAAGGGGCATGGAGTGGTTTGCAACGAGCCTTCAGTGGTCGCCGTCCAAAACGACAGCATCAGTGGAAAGCGAAAAGTAGTGGCGGTTGGAACCGAAGCGAAGAACATGTTGGGAAGAACTCCCGAGAGCATCACTGCCATTCGCCCGGTACGAGAAGGAGTCATTGCAGACTTCGAAATCACTGAACAAATGTTGAGGCATCTCATTCGCAAGGTTCATAATCGCCGTTCGTTAGTGCGCCCTAGAATTATTATCTGTGTTCCTCATGGGATTACTGAGGTCGAAAAGAGAGCGGTTCGTGAATCTGCTGAGTCGGCTGGCGCGAGAGAAGTTTATCTGATTGAAGAACCGATGGCTGCTGCCATCGGTGCGGGACTGCCGATCACCGAAGCGTGTGGGAGTATGATCCTGGACATCGGTGGCGGTACTTCAGAGATCGCGGTGATCTCATTGAAGGGCATCGTCTTCTCGCACTCGCTGCGAGTCGCCGGTGATAAGATGGACGAAGCCATTGGTAACTTTATCAAACGAAGATTCAACATGCTGGTCGGCGAGCGCACCGCGGAGCAGGTGAAAATCGCAGTAGGTTCGGCACTTCCAACCGGTGAGAATCTCAGAATGGAAATTCGGGGCAGAGATCTGGTGCAAGGCGTTCCTCGATCGGTAGAGGTTTCTGAGGAAGATGTGCGTGACGCTCTGCTTGAGCCGGTCAATCAGATTGTGGAAGTGGTGCGAATTGCCTTGGAGAAAACCCCGCCTGAGCTTGCCGCCGATATTGTTGAGAGGGGAATTACTCTCACTGGAGGAGGCGCCCTGCTTCGAAATCTCGACAAGCTCATATCAAAAGAAACCGGACTTCCTGTAGTGCTTGTTGATGATCCGATCTCGGCAGTGGTGCTTGGGTCGGGAGCTGTGCTCGATCAGCTCGAGCTATTGCGAGATGTCGTTATCCAGTGATGAACCCCCCGCGTCTTTTTCTTTCAGGCGGATTTCTCTTTGTCTTGTCCGTATTTTTGACGGCTTACTCCTCGTCGCACCCATGGATTGCCCGGGTAGGTGTACATACTGTGGGCGAGGTGATGCGGCCGCTGCAATACGTAGTTCGTACTGTTACACTAGAAATCTCAGATCTGTGGACCCAGTACGCCTGGCTGGTCGAGACCGAGCAGGCGAATATTTTACTGCGCGAGCGACTGGCGGCTCTTGAGGAGGACAACTCTCGACTTTTGGAGCGCGAGAGTGAGGTTGAGCAACTTCGCAAGCTCGTAGGGGCCGCTCAGGAGCATGGGTTACAAGGCATTGCCGCGGATGTGATTGGGCACGATTCCTCGAACTGGGTTCGATCGATAACGGTGGATAAGGGCAGCTTGCATGGAGTGGTCCCTGGGCTCGCAGTAATCGAGGGTGATGCAGTAGTAGGGCAGGTGACTGGTGTGAGCCCACATACCTCGCGCGTACTATTGATTTCCGATCATGCCAGCGCGGTAGATAGTCTAGTGCAGACCAGTAGAGTGCGCGGCACGGTTCAGGGAGTGGGCAAGGGGCAGTGCGAGCTTCGCTACGTCTTACAAGAGGATGAAATTGAAGTTGGAGATCGGCTGATTTCGTCAGGCATGGATAAAATATTTCCTAAGGGTATTACCGTGGGAGTAGTCGCCGAGGTGAGTCGCGCCGGACAGGGAATGTTCAAGCGAATACAGGTTAAGCCCGCAGCCGATTTGGCAAGGCTTGAGACGGTTCTTATTGTTCTCTCAGGCGCAAATCCAATTCTGACAGAGGATGCTGGGTAAGGTATGAGATCGATCGGGATCATAACAGTCATCGCGGCACTCGCTTTGTTCTTGCAGGGAACCGTCTTCCGAATGTTCCTTCCTGACAGTTCAGTGGTTCCGAATCTCTTGCTGACGGTGGTGGCATATCTTGCTTTTCACGATCCGTCGCTGCATGGACTGCTGATTTCTTTCTTTCTCGGTCTCTGTCTCGATCTTGGCTCCGGAGTGCTGGTCGGCCCATGGGCGGGCGGCTTTGTGGTCGTCTTTATTATTCTTTCGTCAATGACGCAGCGAATATTCGTCGATTCACCGCTGACGGCATTTACCGCCGTATTGATTGGCTCGGTTATTGCTCAAGTGGTGTTCGTAGTCTTGAGCATGCAATTTAGAGAGTTTGAGTTCGAGTGGACAACGGGAGTGACTCGACTCACCTTAGAGGCTCTTTTTAGCGCATTCTGTGCTCCGATATGTTTCGCGCTGCTTCGAAAGTTGCGGCTGATTCGGGTATCGAGGTTGGTGTAAATGTATTTGAAGTGAATGCCGTGAAGCGGGGTAAGGTTTCGCGAGCAAGGAGACCAATAGACAGTTGTTCGTGATCAGAGGAGCACAGCTTCCTAAGAAACCTTTGAAAAACTAAATCTTAGTTGTCTTGGTGTTCTTTGTGGTGCAAACAAAGTCTAGAAATTGGCCTGAATTTTATTGAACCACGACGGCCACAAAGCGCACGAAGGCAGAAATATTGGTTTTTCAGAGGTTCCGCAAGTGCGGACATTCGCAGCAGTGGGGCGACTGAGAGTGTGGTTTGAAACGAATCTGAGTTTAGAGTTTATTTCAAATGCCTTCATACGAGAAAATTCCGATTCAGATAGCGCCCCGCGTTACCGTGTTTGCGGTGCTTATTTGTATCCTGTTCGGTGTATTGATTCTGCGGCTCTGGTTCCTCCAAGCCATTCACGGAGATTATTTTCGCGACCAATCAGAGAATAATCGAATCCGACAAGTGTATGTGCAACCACCGCGCGGATTAATTCTTGACCGAAACTCAGTGGTACTCGCCAAGAATCGCCCCGCGTTTCAGGTCGACATCGTGCTCGAAGATGTGCCGGATTTGTCTCAGACTATAAAAAGACTTGCTGAGTTGACTGATCGACCAGCAGACGAACTGTTGCGCGCGGCGAAATCTCCGGGAAGGCGTCGCCCCTTTGAGCCAAGAATGGTCTTAAAGGATGTTTCCCGAGAGGTGGTTGTGGAACTGGAAGCCCGGCGATGGGAACTGCCCGGGGTGCAGGTAAGTGTCATTCCTGCACGCCTGTATCCATTTGGAGATTTGGCCGCACATGTGATCGGGTACATCGGGGAAATTAGCGCCAAGCAACTCGAGCGCCCCGGCTATACCGGCTACCGCATGGGAGATGTTGTAGGACAGACAGGAATTGAGGCCCGTTGGGAGCGATTTCTCCAAGGCCAGCGTGGGATCAAAGAAGTGGTGGTAAACGCTGCGGGGACAAAAACCGGAGAGGCATCTTTTGAGCGTGAGCTTTCTGGTCAAAATGTGGTGCTCACTATTGATAAGGATGTGCAGGCAGCAGGTGAAAAGGCGCTCGGCGAGCATAAGGGCGCAGTGGTGGCCATTGATCCGCGAAATGGTGAAGTTATTGCGATGGTGTCTGCGCCCCGTTTCGACCCCAACTGGTTTGTCGGTGAAATGCCACGTGGTGTCTGGGCAGATCTCATTCAGGGAGCGGGCAAGAAGCTCACCAATCGGGCGACCCAAGGCACATACCCACCAGGATCGGTGTTTAAAGTAGTGATGGAGGCCGCGGCCTTAGATTCTGGCGTAATGTCAATGACTGAGAGAGTGAGTTGTGGCGGGCAAATGAAAATCGGGAACCGCACGTTCCGCTGCCATAAGCGTGAGGGGCATGGCTCGGTGAATCACTTTGGCGCACTTGTTCAGTCGTGCGACGTGTACTTTTATACTGTGGGAAATCGCCTTGGGGTTGATCGTATTCATTCGTACGCATCACGTTTCGGATTGGGGCAGCCGACTGGCATAAACCTTGGGGATGAGTCGGCAGGTTTAGTACCGTCAACCGAGTGGAAAAAGCGGGCCTATCGAGATCCCGAGCAGCAACGTTGGTATCCCGGAGAAACACCCTCGGTGGCGATTGGGCAGGGGGCGGTCACGGCCACACCAATCCAGATGGCGCAGGTACTTGCGGCGATTGCGAGTGGGGGAAAACTCTATCGGCCGACGCTGGTGCGGCGCATTCAGTCAGCAGATGGTACTTTTGTGGACGACAATTTTGCTCCAGAGGTTGTGGGGGAGCTCGGTCTCGATTCATCCATTATTGAGACGATCCGAACGGATTTGATTGGAGTGGTGAATGATCCTCAGGGCACAGCTCGCAGGGCAAAGCTGCCCGCTGCATGGAATATCGTCGTCGCTGGAAAGACTGGCACCTCTCAGGTAGTCAGCCTCGATCATCGCGAAAAATCTGATGCGTTTGAGCATCATGCCTGGTTTGCAGGATTTGCCCCGGCGGAGGCGCCGGAACTGGTAGTCGCAGCGATAGTCGAGAACGGAGGTCATGGGGGTGTTACCGCTGCTCCGGTCGTCCAAGAGGTGCTCCAGGCCTACTTTATGAAATCGAGAGGGCTCTCTGTTGCTCTCCCAGGCACAGAGAGTGTGACCCCCGTTAAACGCGTAGAGGAGTCGACTCGTGCCAATTGATCGACGCATTCTAAAGCAGTTTGACTATCCGCTTCTGTTCTTGGCGTTTTTCATACCGTTGTTGGGACTCGGGGTTCTGTTCAGTGCTGGCTATGACTCCAATCGCATGGTGTCCCTGGCATGGTGGCTTCCTCTTATTCCTAGTGAAGCGTTTGCGAGGCAGATTGTATTTCTCTTGTTCGGAGTGGCGGCTATGCTCGCTGGGGTTTCGGTGTCGACTGGGATGCTGTCACGAATAGCCTATCCAGCTTGGTTCGGCGCTCTTGCCCTTTTAGTTTTGGTTGATCTGTTTGGGGTTATTGTGAACGGCTCTCAACGCTGGCTTGTGATTCCGGGCCTTGGGTTCCAAATTCAACCGGCTGAACCTACCAAACTCGCATTGATCCTTGCCATGGCGCGCTATCTCTCACGGCATCCTCCTCGGCCAGGTGGGTATCGATTTAAAGAGGTACTTCCGATTGCTTTTCTCTTTTTGTTACCAGCCGCGCTGATTTTGAGACAACCAGATTTAGGAACAGCAATCGTAGTGGCTTCTATTGGCACTATTATGATGCTGTTTATGGGGGTTCACCTACGAGTTATTGCGGTGGTGATGGCAATTGGACTGGCTTCGATTTATCCGGCTTGGATGTCGTTGCACGATTATCAGCGTCGACGAATAGAAGTGTTGATAAATCCAGAATTAGACCCGCGCGGCAGCGGATATCATATCAATCAATCAAAAATTGCAGTGGGGTCCGGCAAGCTTTTGGGTAAAGGATATATGGAGGGGACTCAGACTCAGCTTGAGTTTCTTCCTGAGCACACCACGGACTTTGTATTTTCGGTTTTGGCAGAGGAATGGGGGTTTCTTGGTTGCATCACAGTTCTAGGTCTCTATCTTGCCTTTCTCTATCGTATGCTACAGATCGCGGCGAGGAGTAAGGACTTGTTCTCTGCCATGGTGGTGCTGGGCATTGTCGCTATGATCTTCATTCATACGACTGTTAATGTGGGGATGGTCATTGGACTGCTTCCCGTGGTGGGTATACCTCTGCCACTGTTTAGCCACGGAGGATCTGGGCTGCTCTCAGTTCTATTTTCTATTGGCCTCGTATTGGGTATCGACATGCGTAGGTTCATGTTCTCAAAGAACTAGTAGTGATACTTCGAGTGTGATGAGTGAGTTGGGCTAATGTGGACATCAAGTCGTTCTTTTCAGATCAGGTCGGGGCTTCAAATATTGCTGTGTTTAAATATCGTGGCGCTGCACCAGATTACTTTGCAGCTGGCAGATGCGCAGAACGCTGAGAATTCAGCTTTGATGCAGGCGTTCGAAGGAGCAGACGCGTCCAGCGCACTACTTGCGGTGCGTCCCTCAAGGGAGGCCAGCGCCCATGAAGCTGGCCAGCTTGAAACGGGACTAGTGGAGCGAGTTTCTCCAGTGGAAACCGAACAAGTACTTCCAGACCAAGCGGCAACTGGCGCCGACGGGTCTTCTGCCACCGTTGGGAGCGAGGAGAAGCTTCTTGATGGCTGGGAAGTTTTTGAAGATCTCTCACCGGAGAAGGAGCAACTTGTAAAGGTGAGCGCCCTCAGTGATCGAGTGCTGATACTTCCTCCACAGAGACGTGAAGTCTTCGCTGAGCGTTCGCTAAAGAACGCATGGGAGGGGAATCTTCCGCAGCTTTCTACCGGGCTCGAACGACTCCTCCTGCGCTTCCGCCGAGATCCACACTCTTCGTTACCGTTTGATGAGAAACGCGATCCTGAGCATTTTGATTTAAAGATCGACTTTCGCGGCCGACTCACGGTGTTGACGCATTCGCGGCTTGGAAGAAAAAGTACGCGAGGAGTTGAATTTGTTGCTTCTGAACGCGAGGCAGAGCGCAAATTTATTGCAGGTCAGGGGGCGTCTGGTATGGCGCTGCTTATGCCACGAGTTCAGTTAGCGGGACAAAATGCCCGGGCACTGATCCTTTGCCCCAGAACCAAGTTCAAGATGGATCGCAGGAGAGGAAAGGATCAAGAATTTTTCGTTGAAACGCCCTATCGACTGATTCGAGTCATCGCCAAGCTGCAGGCCAGCGTAAAGGGTAACGCGTTGACGGCGGGTTCACTTGGTCTCGCGCGCGCAAGCATTGTGACTTCCAAGAATGTGGCAAGGGCGAAAGGCTGGCGGGACGAGAGTGTGGCAGTCGATCCTCGCGTAGCTCTTTCGTATGTCCCCATTGGTACAGAGATTATTCCTGGAACAGAAGGGGATAGATCTCAAGTTTCCGCAATTGAAGCGCGCCTTGAGCTGCAACGCTTAGCCGGATTTAAAAGAGAGAGTATAGAGAGAACTTTGGTGTGGACCAAAGAGTTCGAGCTTGGGTCCAATGAACCGTGGTTCATTGGACTAGGAGCAAAGCACGGCACGTCCCGAGTTGCGCCGGGCGTGTGTTATACTTTGCTGGTTGAGACTCAGTCAGAGCAAAAATACACAAAGGAAGAGTTTGTGGTACCGCAGCGACTTAAAACCTCTGGAGGGGAAGTGCCGGCTGTCGCTTCTATGGAACGAGGACGTACGGACTCTGAATGATCTGATCAACAAATCGCCGCATCTGTCCGGCGACAGATTCTCCGAGGGGATCGTAGAGTAGGCGGCCTGCGCCGTCCGTGACCTCGATGTCAATTTCCCTCACCCCTGTAGGGTCAGTGGGGTCCTTGACACGCAGGATAAGATTTTGGAGCGGATCCGTGTCTTCAGCAGTTGCACACTCGTGCTGCATTTTACCCCAGAATTGAACTGGGACGGGACCGGTCGCCCCAGGAACTTCGTATGGGGGCATCACGGGGAGCCACAGGCCTTTCGTTGGGGCAACCAGACCCTCATAAAGATGGTTCGGAGCGGTGAACGGCGAGGCGCCGCTCTTATTGGAAAACTCTAGATCAAGCTGACTTGGGTCCGGACTGGGGCCGTCTAGCAGATCCTCATAGTATTCCCAATTGGAATTGACGAATGCGCCAGCAGGTGCACCGGAGGCATTGTCTTCAATCTGATCGCGACAACCGTTGCCCGCAGCATTCTTTCGAACTAATTTGTGGGGACGAACTTCTTCACCGAAGAGAATCATATTGACGGAGATCTGTCTTCGTTTCAGTTCGTCTACGAAGTCGGGATCCGTTAAGTTTCTGATCCCTTCGACTATGTTAGTGCCGTAGTTTTCGCAAATGCCACGACGTTCCCACCCTGACCACCATTCGCCGCTGGGTAGCTCGTCGTAGACGCAGTTTTGCAAGCCATCAGTGAAGATATTAATGGTATTCTTGGCAATTCGATATGAGGGTTCGAGCGATATCAAATAGGCCGCTTCACGCAGCGGTTGGAATATGTCGCTCATCGATCCAGCGAGTGGGAAGAGTGACTTTGAAAGGAATCCATAGGAGGGCGAACCAAAATAGGTACGATTTGTGGCGCGCTCCCAGGAGGCGATCTGAAGATTGCCGGGTGGTGACGGTAGGAGAATGCGAGGGTTAAAAGTTTCGCGGTTATTCTCTTTGTCATCGAATGCAATGATACCGATTCTGTCGACAGACATATTGCGATTTTGCAGGCTAACCAGCGCTGAATTGGTGGCTTCTAGCACAGAGAACAAAGGTTCTGGCCTTGCAGACATCGTTGAGTTGTTTGCTGCATTTGCAAAGTCAATTAGATAGTTTCGTCGAGATTGGCCAGAATCAGACCAATTGCTGATGACCGAGACGCATTTATACTCGGACTGAAAGTGCTGCATTTGCACAGGTAGTTCGTTGTCGGGAAAGGGCTGAGCAAGATCGAGCTCGTTCCAGCGTGTCCGATCTTGACTATACCCGTCACCAGATTCGATATACCCATTGCTAAACGTACCACCAGTGTCGCCACAAGCTTGTGCGGTACAAGTTGAGCACAGGGACGGCTTAGAGGCGCAAAAGTCAGCGCAGCAGGCACTTGTTGCGCTTAAGGTAGTATTCACAGGACAGTTCAGACCGGAGGCCCCATCTGCGGTTAAGTAACCAAATTCAGCGCGGGATCCGTCAATTTCTCTGACAGGATCTCCGACCTGGTATTTATCCTTAAGGTAGTTCGAGCGGTACATCGAGCGCGAAAGGTCAATCAGAAACATGTCATTGCGCGGCAGGATTGCCGCTCTTCCCGTGGCATGAACTCTGAACTCCTTAGTGCCCAATATGTTTGCAAAAATGGCAGTGATTGGATTCGAAGCGGGGAAAGTTGCACGCAGTTCTACTGCGTTTGCATTAGCAAGCTCGGCGTTGTCGTTCAGGTCAACCGTACGAAAAAAAGGATACTCGGCGTCACAAGATGGATGAAGTTCTTGGCCACACTCAGATGGCGGGAACCAGTAGTATACACCCATTCGAAACTCGCTCTCGTCGGGAATCGTAGAAGTTGCAGAGGAGTTCTTAGGAGCGAATTCATCAATGGGTGAGGAGGGGTCTCTTGAGAAGCGTTCGCCAAGAGACATATTTGTAAAGGCGACTTCGTTCGCCCGCTTTGAAGCGGCTTCCATCGAACAGCGTGGAACACAATTCACTCCGAACAGGTTGCAGTATTCACATCCGCGCTCACCAATGGGCTGTGTACTTAAATATCGATATTGGTCCTGAAATGCGGAGAGCGCACTGAGTGAAGCATTGCGAGTTTTCTGCTCGAGATCTCGGTTCGAATTCAGAATCACACCGAGGTCGACTACGAGCGCGAGGAGTCCAAGAATGGGGACTAGCAAAAGTAAGAGCAGGGGCAGAATTGCTCCGCGTGAATTTCCTGTCGCTAAACGACAGCAGGCAGAATGCTTCCGCCAAGTAGTGAGGATAACAAAGACCATCCCCTAATATGTCGGCAAATTTCGTAACGAGATAAAGCCTGTACCCTAACATTGCTAACGTACTGATTTATTGGCCTATTTCGTTTGGTTTCTATCAAATCACTCCTCTGAGCCCTGGGGTCGGAAGGTCGCCGTAGCGGTGGCGGTCGAAGCTGGCGTGGTAGTGTTTGTCGGCGTCCTGGTGATAGTTGGCGTCGAAGTCTCGGTCGGCGTTGAAGTAACCGTCGCCGTGTTTGTTGCGGTACCTGTGTTTGTCGGCGTACCGGTGATGGTGGGGGTGGACGTAATTGTAGGTGTCTGCGTGGTGGTGGCGGTTGCCGTTGGGGTGCCAGTTTCAGTTGCGGTTCCAGTGGCTGTCCTTGTCGGGGTCTCTGTAGGGGTCTGCGTTATAGTCGGTGTATTCGTGATTGTGGGTGTGCTGGTGACGGTGGCGGTATGAGTCGCAGTTCCTGTCTCCGTTGGTGTTGAGGTAATCGTTGCCGTACTGGTAATAGTCGGCGTTTGAGTCACCGTTGGGGTGAGAGTAATGGTAGGAGTGGCCGACGGAAGCGGAGTTTGGGTGATCGTTGGTGAAGCGGTTGCAGTTCGTGTGACCGTGGCCGTGGGAGGTGGTACTGGAGTTGGCGGCTCCCCAAATAATTCTGGAATACTTCCGTCATACACACGCTCAATCCAGGCGAACCCTTGAGCCGATAGCGTGCTCTCAGACATGAGCGGGATGAGCCAGCCGAACTTTACGCGAACATATACCACCATTGGGTGATCGTTAAGCAGTGAGCCCATTTCGTCAGTTGGGCCTAAAATGGGGAGGGTTGGATGAGTGTAGGTAAAGCTTTCATCTGAGGATTGAAACGACTCTCCTGGTCTTACCAGAATCGCATCTACTTCAGCGCGGGGATCAATCCACGGGGTGAGTGTTCCCGATCCTACAAGACTTATGACCTCTGGAATATCAAAGCGTACGAAACGAACAAGGGAACTGCTCGTGCCAAGACCCACAAACCCGGCAAAGGGCAGCTGAGTGGCGCGATCGATCACCTTATATCGATCTTGAACGAAACGAAGATACTGAGCTTGATCAATGGGGTCGCCTCCGGTCCCATTCGGCGTTGCGGCGACGTCCAATCGTCGCAGATCGACTCCCAAACTATCGTAGCGCGCTGCTTGAATGGCGGCACTTTGTGCTGACATGAGCAGTAGGTTCGCCGTCACCCAGTAGCGTGCAGATTCGATGATTCCAAGTAGGAAGATAAGGACCAGTGGAAAAACGAGGGCGAACTCTACCATTGAGGCAGAATCTTGGTGCTTTGAGCGAGTGCAGGGGCGGGCCCTGATATGTGTTGTGATGCGAACCACTGGCAATTCTCATCTCCGAGGACGGGTATAGGGGCTGACAATACATCATCACCCGCGCTTGTGCAGTGATTCAATGAGGGCTTTTAAGCCGGTGCTGCATCATTTTTAGGCCGAGATTCTAGTGGGAGGCCCAACTCTCCGGCCTAGTGCGGTGATTTTATCGGCACCATATTAAAAGCGCCGAGGTACTAGACCAAAAGCGCCTGCATGGGCGGAACCACTGGAGTAGAAGGCGAAGGTTGGTGTTTTAGGGCTCCACGCGGAAGCTCAGAGCTTTGTAGTGCAAGCGAATCATCCAACTTCTCACCATAGCTCGTTTTCGATACTACTCGGCGTTTAGTCCTGTGTCGTCTTATAGTCCTAGGCCGTCGGGGGAGCCACCAACAGCGGAGAGCCTCACAATTAGGTGTTACCGAAGGAGCCTTGATCTGAAGCCTCGTAATTGGATGTTACCGAAGCATGCTTAAGCACCTGTCTTAACTGGGAGCGAAGTTGCTTCCGAAGTTTGATGGGTTTGAGAGTAGCTG
>JBGSMV010000005.1:0-63707 GCA_041739995.1 Bdellovibrionota bacterium | reverse complement strand
CAGCTACTCTCAAACCCATCAAACTTCGGAAGCAACTTCGCTCCCAGTTAAGACAGGTGCTTAAGCATGCTTCGGTAACATCCAATTACGAGGCTTCAGATCAAGGCTCCTTCGGTAACACCTAATTGTGAGGCTCTCCGGGGGTAGGCTTACGAGAGCGCGTCGAGAGCTCTCTATAAAGATGACTGCGCGCCTAACCTTTTGAAAGTGATGTATTATCCTAGAAAGAGCAGTAGGAAGCGGGTTGAGGGGGTAAGTGAGCGCAAAGTATGTAGAATCCCACATTTTGAAGGTCACCCAGCGGATGAGACCATGACCCCGCGCTCTTATCCGCCTCCCCCAACAGTTACGTGTTCTGTCTGGGTTCCTAAGCGGGGCTACCGCTCCATTTAGGATTATCTGCCTGACCATGCTCGGCAGCCCAACAGTCGTCAATCTCACCAGAAGAGTCACATTTCTTCTAAGTGACTAGATTTATTTCGTTTCTAGAAACGGTGGTTGTTCTAGGCGATTACGGTACCATCCTATTAGGTAATCGAAAGTGAAGCATTGAGACCCGTAAGCGCGATGAGTTCTTAGAGAATGCGTGGCTCTCTAGCCGCTATGCGCTTATTGGATTCACTGTCGAGCGATTGAAATCGGTAGACAGACGAGAGCCTCAAAGACTGCTTGGGCTCACATGAGAGAGCCCATTTGTAAGGGACCATGTTTCAGATCTTTGAAGAGTTATCTTACCACTTCATTCACTGGCTATATCTACAGCCACAGTGGGTGGGCATCCTCCTTCTTGGTGGACCGGGACTCTTTTTGCTTTTGGTTCAATTTCAGAAAGTCAAAGAAACATGGGTTCCGGGAACCATCAGTGTTGCCTTCATCACCGCGGCCAGCTTTCATTTCTTGAAGAGCAAAGAAGTCGCCACGCTGATGACTCAGTGGCTGACGGAACTCCCGAAAACCCAAGGCTTACTCGTGCCGCTGCCCTTCTTAGAGCCGTTCGCTCACTTCCTGGTTGGACCACTCGAGACTCGCCATATCTATCAAGAAGTACTCACGCTCGGTCTTCTCGCCTACTCTGGTCTAGTTGGATTTCACAGCGTTAAAGAATATCGCAAGACCGGAAGCTTAATCGGCGATCTGTCCTTCGCTTCGTTCTTTGCCCGTAGCGCCCCCAGACCAAAACGTTCCGCTTCAAATGAACTTGGTTCTGCCGACCTGGCCGACACTGAACAGATTGCGAAGTGGACCAAGACTCGCGGTGATTCAAAATACGACACAAAATTGAATGTTTCTGATTTGCGTGGAAGCGACGGACTCGCATTCAAGTCTGCAGAGCTGGTCGTCCCCCGCAACGAAAGAAACCGGCACATGCTGATGGTTGCCAAGACCGGATCTGGTAAAACGACCAGCCTTATTCTCCCTGTACTGTATGACGACTGCTTGAATCATGAACGCTCGACGATCGTAATCGATTCAAAGCCTGAAATGTGGGAAAAGCTGGCAAACCTGACCGCCAAGTACAATCCCAGCAAGAACATCCTACTGTTCAACCCGCTAGACACCGCGCGGTCGCTTAGTTGGAACATTCTCGGGAAGATTGAGGACGACACGGACGCGAAACTGATTGCGAATACCATCATCATGGCTACCGATCAGCCAACCGCAAAGTCAGACAGCCCATTCTTCCGAAATAACGCACTCCAGATTCTGAATGCCATCATGGTGGGACTCCTTCACGATCCCAAAGAAACGCTCTCGATGCCGCGCGTACACGAAATTGTGCAGTCTGGTATGAAGCCGCTCGCTGACTGGCTCGAGGCTCATCCTGAGGCACTGCGGAACACGCGCACGTTCGTGGAACTGGCGCGCTCAGGCTCTCAAAATGCGGACACCATCATGTCCGAACTCAGTATGCGGCTTGGCGCTTGGGATCTTCAGGCCATACGAGCGACCACTGCCACGGATGAACTAAACGTCCAGGACATCATCGACAAGCCAACGCTCTTTATCGTTGAGCTGCGCGAATCTGAACTCGAAATGCTTCGGCCCATGGCGAACGTTATCGTAGTCGAGCTTCTGCGTTTCTTGACCAAGTTCGCCGAGCGTTGCCCCGGCACCGCGCTTCCACGTCCTGTAGGCTTCGTAATCGACGAGTTCGCGTCCGCACTCGGACGACTGCCCGACATTCATGTGAAGCTCAACACGTTGCGTTCTCGTAATATCAGCATCGTCGCGGCGATTCAGTCCATTGCCCAGGTGAAGGCTAACTACTCGGAACACGCGGATTCGGTACTCGCGGGTTTTAGCACCAAGATCTTCATGCCGAACCTTGATCAGGCTGATGGCGAATGGGCTTCCAAGGAATCGGGACAAATGACCATCCGATTCCAAACCAATTCGAGCGGCTCCAATCGTAAGATGATTGAGTTCTTCGCAAGCAAGAACGACAGCATGCAAGAGCAGGTGCAACAGCGCCCTGTACTTACTCAGGATGAAATTGCAAAGCCAGCCGATAACATTTGCACCTTCTTCTTCCCAAATACTCCGGTATTCCAGGGATTTCTAATCCCGTATTACAAGCTCCCGTGGATGCTCAAGCGCTTTGAGGAGTTTAAGGGCCAAGAGACTCTCAAGCTAAGAGAGAAGCCAATCGAGTTTTCGGAAGAGATGCCCATCGCTTCTTCCTCTGCTGCAGCTTCTGGCTCCACCGCACCGGGCGGATTGCCCGCGGGAATTACCAACACCGCAGGATGGACTGGGGAGCAGGTGGTAGCGAAGCTCGAAGAGGTAAAGAAGACCCTGGACTGGGACAACACTACCGGCAGTGCCCGCAAGTGGTGGGAAGCGTTTGAGAGCGAAAACAAAACTCGGACTGCCCTGGTCTTGAGACTTGCCGAAGAGCTGCTCAACCGCAAAGCCACGATAACCGAATTTTTCTTGGCCTACGTGTATTCCAACACCGATAATATTCAAGCAAATCTCTGTTATCTTGATTACACTCGCCTTAAGAAGGAAGAGGAACGCAAGAAGAAGGACGCAGCTCAGAAAGCCCGTGAAGCAAGTGGCCCACCAGCAACCAGCGCACCTTCCGATGATTCAAGTAGCGGCGGGCAGGCAGCAGCTTAGCTCCCCATATTCAGTCTACCGGGCATGTCGCCCAATTTTTGTCCCTGCCAAAGCTTCTTGTAAGCAATTCTCCTAGTCCCACACTAAACAGCGCGTGCCGCACAACTCTGCCTATCATTTAGAAGCTTTAGCAGAAAAATGGCTCAGATTGTTAACTGTGGCGCCAATTCTGCCGCTGAGTGCTGTAGGGCTAAGATGCGGCGCCCATGTTTGTGAGAGCTATCTCGCGGCATGTCAGCAACCGATCGCTTTTCGCAGAGCAACCCTGATGTCAGCCTAAATGGATTTGGATACTCGCTAGGCCGCGGCTCCTTATGGGTGTGCGCGAGAGGTCCACGCCAAGGAGGTTGGCTCTATATGACTATCACCGCGGCAAGCAATGTCGCCTCACTAAAAGCTCAAACCACACTGAGCCGTACTACACAGCAACTAAGCAGTGTCTACGAGCGTTTGTCGTCGGGCTTAAGAATAAATAAGGCATCTGATGACCCTGCGGGCTTAAGCCTGGCAGACTCACTGCGAGCTGATAGCAGAATAGCCACTGTCGCCATCCGAAACGCGAACGACGGAATATCTATCACCTCAATCGCAAGTGCGGGACTTGAGCAGATAGGAAGTATTCTTTCGCGACTTTCTGAGCTCGCCACTCAAAGCGCGAACGGAGTATACACCAATGCTCAGCGCTCGGCGCTCTCCTCTGAATTTGTGGCACTCGGTTCGGAAATCGAACGAATTGCGGTCACTACCGAATTCAACGGTGTGAAACTTCTTTCGGGAAGCAACTCCGTAACCCTACAGGTCGGTCTCGATGGAACAGCCAATTCACGTATTTCAATTCAAGGCGTTCAAGCAACGCTCTCCTCTCTTGGGCTCGCGAGTCCGGGCTCAAGCGCACTTTCCTTCTCCATTATTGATGTCACTTCTGCTGCCGCCCAACTCGCCGCCCAGAACGCCATCGATCAAATCGACGCAGCGATTAGTTCACTCAGCTCAGTACGCGGAACTATAGGTGCGGCCGAGAGCCGCCTGAATGTCGCGGTGGGTTATTTGCAAGTCGCGAGAGAGAATTTTATTGCGGCTGAAAGCCGTATCAGAGACGCAGATGTGGCGGCAGATGCTGCAGAACTAGTCAGACTGCAAGTATTGCAACAGGCGAATGTGGCGGTCCTTGCCCAAGCGAATCAGCAACCGGCTCTTGTGCGGGAGTTGCTGGGATAAGCATTCAGAACTGACCGCTAGAATCCACTGGCGGCACCGCAGACTCAGAGAAAAAGTTTTCCTGATTCTTCTCCGAGACCTCGGCGTCCTCCGTGTTATCAAACAATCAGCCACGACGAGCAAGGACTTGCACAATTTAAGGCAGCTTGCCTGTCTTCGGAAACATCAAGACCCTATTCAAGAAAGATCTTTTCCTGGTACTTCGGAACAAAGGTATTCCACCCGAATTCATGTTTGAGCGTCTTTGCAAAGGCACTCGCCGAATCAGGCTCACCGTGTACCACGGCAACTCGTCCAGGACCCCTTCCACCTGAAAGCGCGATAGACTCTCGGCACCAGCGCAGCATTTCGTCGCGATCGCCGTGCGCGCTCAACTCACTCATTTCGTCGATATGCGCACGAATCGGAACTTCTTGGCCGAAAATTCTTAAAGTCTCCGCTCCGCTCTTGATCCAATCTCCGCGCCCACCAGGCGGCTGGTAGCCCACAAACAAAATAGTATTCTTCGGGCTGGAAATACGGTGGCGCAAGTGGTGCAAAATACGCCCGCCAGACAGCATGCCACTTGCTGAAATAATAATGAGTGGCCCTTCAATAGCGTTAAGCCTCTTTGATTCCTCTCTATCACTGGTAAAAAAAAGTTTGCTCGGACTAAATGGTTGTCTCCCGGCTTTAAGAATCTGCAGAGCCTCTTCATCATAGTCAGCAGGATGGTCTCTATAGAGAACGGTCGCATCCGTAGCCATTGGACTATCTACCACAATCGGCACATCAGAAATTTTACCCTGCTCCTTAAGCTGTCGTAGATAATAGAGCAACAGCTGGGTTCTTCCGACCGCAAAACTAGGAACGACGATGACGCCTCCTCTTTTCACGCCCTCGTTCACCACCCTAGCCAGATTTTCGAGCGGGGATTTTCCGCCAGGCTCCCTCGACCCATGCAAGCGGTTGCCATAGGTAGACTCAATCAATAATAAATCTCCTAGCTGAACCGGTTGGGGATCCTTTAAAATCGGCACCTCATAGCGCCCGAGATCTCCAGAGAAGTTGATAACCCTATCACCAATTTTTAGGCGGATAGAGGCAGCACCAAGAATATGCCCCACCCGCATCCATGATGCAGAGACACCAGGAAGAATCTCATGCTCTCGCTCGAAGGATACAGGCTTGAGCAATTTTAAGGCATCTTCGGCGTCCCTCACTTCATACAACGGAAGAGGAGGATGATGCCGCGAAGCCTCTTTCCTCGCTCTGAATCGCGCCTCTTCCTCGTGTAGCGCCGCACTATCTGGAAGCAGCAAGCGCGCCAGATCGGCTGTCGCCTCAGTGCAAAATACTGGGGCTTTCAATCCCAAGCGCACGTATCGTGGCAATATCCCGGTGTGATCAATATGGGCATGCGTAAGAAGTACCGCATCGACCGATCGCAGAACCTGCTCGGAAGGGTCTTCCCAATTGCGCTCGCGCCACTCGCGACTACCTTGGAAAAGGCCAGCATCCACCAAAATTCGCTGGGTTTTCTGGCCCTGAATTTCAATTAGATACTTAGAACCAGTCACGGTTCCCGAAGCGCCTAGAAACGAAATCGCAATCTGCATAGGCGAATTTCACCACAGCCCTGGGCTTAGAGCCAGAGGCTTGGAGGCGCTTTTGGAGCTCCGAGCGAGGCCCCTCGCTGCTGGCATCCGACTTGCTTTCCTCTCCGTGTGGTGAGGTTTATCTCTAATTCCCCGGCAGTATTTGCCTAATGCTGGAAAGTTATGCCGCTTATTAATTTCTCAGGAATTGCGTCTGGAATTGATACTGAGGGACTGATCTCAGCAACGTCAGACGCCGCTCGAGCGACGAGAGTGCGTCCTCACCAAACGAAGATCACACAACTTGAAGAAACAAATACCGCACTAGATACCCTGAAATCTCTTCTTAGAACCCTGCAAGATCAACTTAACGCGCTCTCCACCGTCGGCACCGGCGTACTTGCAAAGCGTGCCACTTCGTCTGACGAAACCACCGTCACCGCGTCAGCTAGCGGCAGCGCCGCCAACGGTGCCTACTCAGTGACTGTCAATCAACTCGCACGCGGGCACACGCTCTCACTAGCCTCTTCATCGACATATACCTCCGGTAGCGCTGTAATCTCTGAAAATGCTGGGGACCCGTTCTCCGATACACTATCGATCAAGGTTGGATTTCCAACGCCCATTGACACCATCGATATCGATATCACCGAGACCACCACCCTCAGTGATTTCGTCACCGCCTTTAATGGGCAAACCACTGCGGCGACCGCGAGCCTTGTGAATGTCGGCACAAGTGCCGCTCCTGACTATCGGCTCTTGATTAAGTCCACCAAGATGGGAGACGCCGAAGGGCGAATCTACTGGGATGCCGGGGAATTCGACGCGCTAGGGGCACTCACTCCACCGGCGTTCAATGTGCGCACAGAAGAGGCCGCTCAGGATTCAAGCTTTTCGATGACCGGCATCAGCGGAAACATTACTCGCCCAAACAACACGGTAACCGATCTGATTCAAGGTCTTTCCTTCAGTCTGAAGGGCGAAGGTGGCCCCACTACCATTACCGTCGCTGATGACGTTGCGGCAACAACTTCAGTCATCCAAGACTTCATCAACTCCTATAACGATGTGGTCGCTTTCGTAAACGAAAACAACCAGGTGGTTCGCCAACAGCAAGGCGAGGATGTCTCGAACACGTTTCAACCACTTTCGCTCACGCGCGTTGACGACAATGCTATCACCTCCATTAGATCACAGATTAGTGCTTCGGCCTTTTTCAATACTGGGGAAAGCAGCACCGCAACCAATGAAATTCGAATCTTCGCCGATCTCGGCATCACCACCGCAAGCGATCCTTACAACTCACAAACGCGCACTGGGGGCGGCACTCTAAAGTTTAATGCCACCGCTTTCGCCTCAGCAGTTGCGAAAGAGCCGAACTCGGTCACCAGCATCGTGCAAAGCTTTGCGGACTTGGTCGGTCGACAGACCGGTATTATTCAACAGTATATCGGGTTCAATAACCTGGTGGACTCCTCTCTTAACTCAAACAAAAAGCAGATTAGCGATCTCAATGACCGGATTGCACAGGCTGAAGCCTCGATTGCCCAGCAGGAAGCATTAATGCGACAGCGCTTCGCGCGACTGGAGGCAACAATTGGGCGAATGCAAGGCCAACAGAGTGCACTCACATCCGCACTCGCCGGCCTTGGGGGCTCCGGCTGATAGTTACGCCGACCAGCAACTATAGTCATCTCGTATTGACCATCGCCATCGCTTTGGCTCAAGCTCACCAGTACACCCGGTTCCCGCTAGCACCCCTTCGGCCAGGAGACTCTTGGGCGAAGCCCCAGCCTTGCCAATAGTCTCAATCTGCAGATCTCTCTTAGGCTGCCTATGATACTCCTCTAAAACCGCACCTGTAAGTTCTCTTATTCACATCGCTTTTCTCGATTCTCCTCAAGAGTCACGCTAGTTCACCGATATTCCCTATAGAGCGAAGGAACGTAGCTCATAGGACGCGCCCGGATTTCTCAGCCCCGAGAGTATTCGAGCATACGAGCAGTACAAGGTAGTATAGCGATGGCACCTCTAATTAACTTCTCTGGCATAGCATCTGGGATTGATTCCTCAGCATTAATCGAAGCGTTGCTCGACCGCGAACGTGTGGCGCGTGTTCGACCACTGCAATCCAGGGTCGCAGAATATCAGGAAACAAACAGCGCACTTGGCGATCTGAAGTCGCTGCTGTCCGCTCTCTCTTCGGCGGCTGATAAATTTCGAGTAGTTCGAGGTGGCGCACTCACGAAGACAGCGAGCACTTCAGATGAAACAGTGGCAACCGCCACAGCCAGCAACGGCGCAGCGGTAGGGACGTACGGACTGTCCGTCACGCAGCTTGCCAAGAATGCGACTTTCTCATTCGGCTCCACTGCGGGCGCCTATGCCAGCAGCGACGCGAAAATCTCCGACGGGAGCGCATTCAATGATACGGTCAGTGTCACGATCGGCGATTCATTCGATACGGTGGATATCGATGTCGATGAGAATACGACGCTTTCTGATTTCGTGACTCAATTCAACGAGCAGACCAACGCGGCAACTGCCAGCGTAGTGAACGTGGGCACCTCGAATGACCCTGATTATCGCATCGTCATCAACTCGAGCAAGACAGGACTTGCCGAAGGTGAACTGAACATCGCCATTGGCGGTACTCTTAGCGCACGCGGTGCCTTCGATTCGAACGCCAGCGACAACGCGAAAGACGCGCTGTTCGCCGTGTCTGGAATCAGTGGCACCATTACTCGCTCCAGCAACACCGTCAGTGACGTTCTG
The DNA here is from genome assembly GCA_041739995.1 of Bdellovibrionota bacterium. Taxonomy (GTDB): domain Bacteria; phylum Bdellovibrionota_C; class UBA2361; order UBA2361; family JBGSMV01; genus JBGSMV01. The sequence goes on along the minus strand of JBGSMV010000005.1, from coordinate 55,014 downwards.
CCTGGAATCACTCTTTCGCTCAGAGAGACAGGCGACGCCACCATTTCGGTTGGGGTCAATGCATCGCAGAGCGCCTCTGCGGTACAAGATTTTGTTGATGCCTACAACGAAGTGATTCAATTCGTTTCTGAGAACGATCTAGTGTCCCAAGAGGGCGAGGGAAATGAGCGTACCAGCATCTTCGGAGCTCTGGCGAGATCGTCACTGGATGAAAACGTTCTCACTTCGCTGCGTAGCGCCTTCTCGCTTGCAAGCGGAAGCGGTGAATTAGTAAACACTCTATCGGACTTAGGGGTCACCACTCAGCGCGATGGCACACTCGCATTCGACCAGACCGTTTTTAATTCCGCTCTGAGTTCAGATGCCGAGAGTTCCGCCGGAATTCTTGAGCGTCTCGGGGAACAGCTATCGAAAGTAGACGGGACCATTGCTCAGTTTACGCGCTTTAGTGGGTTGATAGACCAGGCGTCAAAAGGAAATTCTTCCCAGATCACTAGCATCGAAGCGCGCGTAGCTGAGATTGAAGCCTCACTCCTACAGCAGGAGCAGCTCCTGACTCAGCGCTTTGCGCGACTGGAGTCTTTGATTGGCAAACTAAACTCCCAACAATCTCAGCTCGCTTCGCTTCTACCTTCATAATGAAGAAAGTTGGGCAGAAGCAGCTGTTGCTGTCGTGCAAGATCATTATACGCCATCCCCCTTTTAAGACGGAAGGCGCGGGGATCACGGAGGGAGACACTATCTTGATTCCTCCCCGAGACCTCTGCGTCGTGTGGTAAAATGATCCGCCGCTACGACTACGGACGGATCACACGAGACATCCATTCCCGCATTCAGGCGCTACGCATAGCTGAAGCGGTAATTGCGGAAGCGAGTTTTAACGCGGAGGGCGCGGGGGTCACGGAGAGGAAAATTTCCTTGATTCCCCTCCGTGATCTCAGCGTCACCCGTGTTATAAAATGACCAGCAGCTACGACCAAACGCGGGGACCGCTGCTAACAGACTGAACTCACCCAGATTGTCGCCGAGCTCTCGCAGCCTCGATTTGTGCTGAGGAACTCGTTACAATCCAGCACTCTTCTCAGCCAGTTCCCTTTCGTTCTTTTTATATTGCTCTTTCTTCATGCTTTCGGACTTGGGTAGACAGTTTTTCGCGCTGCATCGCCGATCGGGCTCAGAGAACGTTCTGTCGGTGATGCAGTGGCAAGAATTCTATACGGTTTTTAAAACCCGCTGCTGCGCTCACACGAGAACTCGCGCATAGCTGCACACTCATTTGAGCGCAGCAGAGGGAGTTTTATTTGAGGGTGTACCTCCTAATCCCACACATGCTGCTTCCTTCTTAGGAGGCGCTCATCATGAGTAGCATTCAGCAACTGAGCCGACCGGTGATGTTCACCGGACAAGTCGGCGTCGATAAGGGCCCCTTCATCAATAAGGTGGCTCAGTCCCTGCGCGAGCTTAGTGGTACCGACGTTCGAGTCTACAACACCGGGTCGATGATGTACGAGGAGGATCTGTCGATTCCGCGTGGGGAGATCCTAAAGCTTCCTCGTGGTCATCTTCGAGCGCTTCGCCGCTCGGTGATGAGGCGAATCATCGCCGAGCGAGATCCCAAACTCTGGACGCTCATCAGCTCACACGCTTCGTTCCGTTGGGCGCACGGGCTATTCCCGGCTCAAGACCCGGACATCCTTGCTACGTTGAGTCCTTCGCTCATGATCAACGTGGTCGACAACGTGCACCTGGTGCACGAGCGCCTGCGCAGAGACCACGTGCTGCCTCACACTATGGACGATGTAATGGTGGCACGAGAGGCCGAGCTGTGCTTCTCGGATCTCATGGCAACATGGCTCCCTGCCCCCGCGCTCCCCTTCATCGCCGCACGGGGCCCGCACGATCGTCGTGCTGAGTCGGTGGCGCGGCTCATCATTGACCCGACACAGACCAAGGTCTATCCGTCATTCCCCATGACGCATGTCATGGACATGCCGGAGGTCCTTCAGCGCATCGACGCGTTCCGTGATCGTTTGGCTGAGTCGTTCATCGTGTTCGACCCGGCGGATGTGGACGAGAAGGGGATCGTGTTCATGGCAAAGGCCGCCCAGGAGAAGGGTCAGGAGACTTTCTCCGTCATGGTAGACGAGAGCGAGGTCAATCTGTCAGTCGCTGAGGTTCTGGCTTTGGACCTTCAGATCGATCGGCAGATCTGCGACCGAGACTTCCGACTGATCGAGCAGAGCAACATGATCGTGAGCCTGGTACCTGACCTGCCTGACGGCAAACCGTCGCTCTCCTCTGGCGTGGAGCGCGAGCTCCATCATGCGTTCGTATCTGGCAAGCGGGTCTACGTGGTGTGGCTCCCCAAGCGGGCCCCTTCCCCGTTCATCTCAAACCACGCTCACGGGGTGTTCAGTAATGAAGATGAGCTCTTCGCCCACTTCAAGACGAAGGGTCTTCTTCCGATTGCTGCATAACAGAGCGCAGTTCATCTGCTTTGGGCCACCGGAATTTGCGCAAACAGGAGAAGGGGGGCGTCGGAATTCACCTTCCGACGCCCCTTGATCCCTGCACTTAAACGCCACTGTTCAATCTAGGCCCAAGCCTCGTGATGCCGGTAACCAAACACTAGCAAGACTTCGGCAGATACGGACAAGAACCTCAATTGCGGTTTTCCAATGGTTCACTAAATTCTTGCCCTGCATCACCGACCCTCTCTGCTCGGACGCGATTTCAGGATGGCCGACCCGAGAGGAGACCCCGTACCAGCGCGTTGTTAAGTAATCAGCCAAAACGATCAAGGCTTGCCTGGATTACGAATACATTCGTGCGGCTCGATGCTACGCGCAACTGCGGTGGCAACTTGCAAATGAGATTTTAACGCGGAGGGCGCGGTGGTCACGGAGAGGAAAGCGGGCGTACTTGCCCAAAAACTAGCGCCGAATCGGCGCGCGCCCACCCTGAGCAACCACGGTTCCGTTTCCTGCTGACGGAGCTGGCTGGAAAGAATCGAGCCATGCCGAAACTGAGCCAATAAAAACTTCGCTCGATATGCGCAGCAATTCGCGTCTACTGTCGGCGGTAATAAAGATCTGGGCTCGTCTGAGCTTGCCATTATCTTTCATGCTAGTGAGATTCATCACTCGTGGTTCGATTACCCACACCGCCCTATCTTCACCGTTGATTTCCATGGTGGTCTGCTCCACGCACTCAAGCGTGATGAGGTAGCGAGTCTTTCCTGCGAAAGTGTCAAACGAGCGAGAAGTCCCCACATTCCAGTCGAGACTACGAGCAAGAAACGCGGCGGAGAAAGGCTCAAGCATTGAATTGTATGGGGAGAACTGAAGCACTTCAGTCTTGCGCTTACTTCCGCTCAATACCGCATGAACCTGATCATCCTCGAGGAATGAAATCTCGGTAAAGCGCTCTCTCGAATTTTCACTTTGGAAAAAACTGGCCCGCACCGGAGAGAAGTCAAAGGCAGATATTAATCCTTCCGCTCGGTAACGAAGTTTATAGAAGAGCTCGACACCACTATAGGTTCGAGCGGATGCGATGACTTTGTAATAGAGCCCATGCTGCTCCGTGGTGAGCTTTAAAGTAGCCGCGGGGATTCCCTGCCAGCCGACCTTAAAAGTATAGGTGCCAAGCTCCGGAGCGAATCGACCCTCTTCAGGCGCAGGCACTTGAGGGAAGTAGTTCGGAGTAGACACGCGAACGAATTGTGGCGGGATCTTAAGATCCTCTTCTCCCTTTGGGACCTCGGCATGGCTTAGTTGAGGCGCTAAAAGATTGACGCCACACAGCAACAGAAAAAAGACAGAGGCAGCCGCAACGGCTTTCGCTGCGACACATACGCGAAGACCGGGGTGACCTACTGCCACGAATTTCAATCTGTTAGCCACTAGCCTTCCTCTTTAGCTCAGTTCGTTTACCGCACTTTTCAGTCGACCTTAAATTCGACCTCTTGGGTATATATAGATATGAGTTTCTCACTTTGCCCGTTAGGCTCGATGATTTTGAAGGATTCCACCAGCAAAGCAATTAGAACGGGTAATTACAGCTTGCTTGGTAGTAACTATCTGAATTGATTATTGTAATATATTTAAGCTATGCTGCGGTGCCCATAGCAGGGAACTTAGGGTCGACGCGATTTCAGAACGACATTTGATGAACGAGCATTCAATTGACCACCGAAGCTAACTCTCCAACGACGACTTTCAAGCTTTCAGGAGACCTAAAATCCGATGCCACCGGATTGTGGCAACGACTCCATCGGGGTCTGGGCCTAGAGGGAACACTACGCCTCAGTACACTCTACCTCGGCTTATTTAACAGCGGAGGGTGCACGGAGGCTGATTCCACGCGCGCTCCAGGAGCCTCATTCGCTCCACGCCCGACTCGCCTCGCCTCTTTAGCGTTAGACCTAAAAGACTGCCCCTCAGAAAGGTTGCTAGCAGCCGCAATGCGAGCCGGCGCTTGTCGCCTGACTCAAGTCGACCGTTTCTCAGCAGAGACCGACAGCCTACTCTCACCGCAAGATACACATTTCGTGGCGGGCCTTCGTGCCCTTGACGATCTTAGGCATCTCCACATGCAACCTTCGAAGCAGCAACAGTCAGAAATAATGTTGAGCCTAAGGCAAAAATTATCGGAACTATCCTCCTCCCTCGCCGGCACAAAACTTCTTACGCTGCTTGAGTCAGCAGTCTCTAGATATGAGCGACACCACACCACGTAAAAGCACCCCGCTTCGAGTCGCGATCGGATGGGTTTTGACACCGATCTATCTGACCGTATTCGTGTGCACCGTGTTGCTGTGGCATCCCATGATCGTGGCTGCATTTTACGTCAACCAGCGGTTCTACAGGTGGATTATCACGCTCGGCAATGGAGCCCTGGTATGCGGCCTGCGCCTCATAGGTACATCCGTAACTGCTCACGGTTTTAGCGATCTTCCTCCTGGCAGGGCCGCAGTCGTGGTCAGCAACCATCAAAGTCTGTATGACATCCCGCTGCTTCTTTGGAATCTTCGACACCTTACTCCTGGGTTCATTGCCAAGAAGGAGCTTGGCCGCGGCATTCCTAGCGCCTCGCACGCACTGAGAAATATGGGGGCCCTGCTGATCGATCGTAGCAATGTGCGTGGCTCAATAACCGCCATAGAGAAGTTCGGAGTTGAAATGAATCGCCTCAAGCGCGCTGCAGTTCTTTTTCCAGAGGGAACCAGAGCCCGCAATGGTCGCATGAAGCACTTTAGACCACAGGGCATTATGAGCCTGATGAAAACCATGCCCGATGGGATCATTATACCGGTGGCAACCTCAGGAAGCTGGAAATTGACCTGCTGGAACCTGCTGCCAGTCTTTCCTGGCGCCCGAATTCACGTTCACGCACTTGCACCAATCGAAGTTTCAGCACTCTCATTAGAAAGTGCCCCAGAGCACCTTGAGAGCTTGATTCGATCCGCGCTCCCACTTGAGGAAGGACTAGCTCCTGAGCCAAAATAAATACCTCCGGCAGCCAATAAGTCCCCTTTTCCAAACATCCCCTTCCTAAAACATCACCGAAGAACAGGAACCTCAATGCCAAGTCTTGACGCCAGACTCGGTTACGGCCTAAGAAACCTGCTTGCTCACTCCTCAGGTATCGGCTTGTAGCATCGGGTTTTGCGACCGAGTGTTTCTACTTCTCGCTGGATTTGAGGTAGGTTGGGCGGCTAGATATTGGGCAGGAACGGTATCTTTAGATACGCCGGAGTGGCGGAATGGTAGACGCGCCGGACTCAAAATCCGGTTCTTTCACGGGAGTGTGGGTTCAAGTCCCTCCTCCGGCATATTCAGAATAGAAGGCTCCATACTAGAAGGCCCCATACTAGAAGACCTCATTCTAGAAGGCGCTCATAATAGAAATCCCTTTGCGCGAATCGGTCGCGCTATTCGCCAGAAGAGGTCGGCAGAACGACAGGGAATCCAAACAATCAAGCCCAGATAACCGCCATGCCGATTAACCGAACTAAATCGCGGGATAATAAATCACGAACCAAGCGCGCTCGCGCGCCTGTCCATGGTCATGATCATGCCCCATTCCATGAGAAGGGCCGAGCCGAACCTTCAAAATCAAAACACACTCACTCCGATCAACATCCGTCAGTCGACGAGATCGTTTCTCAGCTAAGATCCGCGGGATTCCGCGTCACTCGATTAAGGCGCTTTATGTTGGAGCTACTGGAATTTTCCAGAGGCCCACTGTCGGTCGCCGACATTAAATCTGCGGCTTCCCGAGCAAAGCTCCGCCCTAACAAGTCCACCGTCTATCGCGAGCTCTATTTTCTTGTAGAGCAAGGCATTGTGGTCGAAGTCGACTTTTTAGACGGCATGAAACGCTACGAATTCGTTGCTCACGATGGGCACCACCACCATATGATCTGCACTTCGTGTCAGCACGTAGAATGTGTTGACGTCTGCTTCGACGTGACTCGCGTGCTCAAAGAGATCGCGAAGCACAGTCGGTTCAAGGTGCAGCACCATGTGCTGGAGTTCTTCGGTACGTGTGCGCAGTGTTGCAATTAAGGCAGTTTGCCAACGAAGACTGTACGCCGCAGAGACTGCCTTGACACTGATGGGGGACACTGATGGGGCTCCACAAAGGGGGGCTCCAACGGATGCTATTAGTTACTGAGTCACGTGATCGTGGTCGAGGTGCAAGGCATCGTCGGAGTCGCCAAATTCATCGAAGTCCTCGAACTCCTCTAAGAAGGCCGACTCTAAAGAGGACAGGTCATTGCCGGAAACGTCCGTCCCCGAAATAACAGAACAAGTGGTGACACTAAGACCGCCCTCATAGTCGAAATCGGTCGTACAAAGAGAAATATTGGCCTCTCCGCCCTCAGACTCAGCAGCATAGCGGCCGGCAACCTCGCCCAAAGAAGCACGAAGACTCGACTCGACTCCCCTTGCGACCTCGGTAGCATCACGGCGATCCTGGGAGGCTTCGTCCATCGCTACTGCGTCCTGTGTGGTGCCGACGTCAAAGCCCTCTGGGGCAGAACCGCTGGGTTTTGCACTGCAGCTAAGCAGGGACGCGCACATAAGCGCGCAAAAAAAGCCACGCGATACAGAACCCATGAGTGAAACGCTGCCCATGCCTAATGGTAGCCAGGCCGGTAGCACTAAGCAAATGGGTGGCCTTTTCGTCGGCTCCCCCTTAGACTTATTCCATGCAAATTAATCGATTACCTGACCGCCCAGCCCGCACCCCCACCATCCAGTCAGCCCGCAGGCCCAGGCCATTTTTAGCTGCTCTGTTGAGCTATTCTGGGGCGATCGGTTGGAGTGCTTTCATTTCTTCGTTCTTGGTGGGGTGCTCTTGGATTAGTGGCCCGGAACCGACTCAAAATCAGACCGCACTCGAATCGATCTCAGCCCCGGTAATTTCACGGGTCGGTATTTTCATCGCGCGTGGATCGCTCTTTAAAGTCCCAGAATTTGAACAGTATCGCCTGAACGGTTCTACGCTCTTTGTTGAGTGTGGAATTGTGCGCTCGAAGCGCCCTCAGGCTAGAGAAAGATTTCTGGTACAACTTACCTCGAGCGATCTTGAGGAAGTGCAATCTTCGGCCTTCGGACTGGAGAAATACCTTGCGCGTCGCAGGAGTCAGCTTGATGAACCAGGATCCGCACTCGGGTTTAGCGACCCTGGTCAGGCCACCTTCCAAGTTGAAATTATACAGCCAGGAGCCTCTGCAGTGGAGTTGGCAAGCTCCGATTCCGCGAACCAGGGTACCTCCGCTGCTGACGCTAAGCCTGCGAAAATCCCACATAAATCATCAGAGACGATCGATCTTAAGACTTCTCTCGATCAGATAGCATCAGAACCTAGGAGTTCGCCGCTACGAGGACTGGTCACGACACTACGTCGCATCGCCAGAGAGAACGTCGTGGTAGGCCCCGAAGAGTTAGCAGGACTTTGCGAGAACCCTAGTTTTTATGGGATTGATTGACGCCACATCGTTTCATCTAAGATCTTCGTTCGCTCTGGGTGTCGTGGGCGCATGTGTCCTGACTCTTTGCGGTGCGGGCTGCAGCCACCATTCTCTTGGCGCTAACGATCCGTTGATGGTTCGCCTTAATGATCGAGGCCCAATCGCACTGAGTGAGTCGAACCCGTACCTGGCAGGAAATTTGTTTCTCTCCCGAGAGATCGAACGTAGTGCCGAACTCAAAGGGTTTATTGAGGTGCGGGGAACTCCTAATTCGCTTGAAATTGAGAACTCCTTCTTTAGCCCCACTACTGTCCTTCTGCACTATCACACTCCTCCTGAAACTTACCAGCTACTCTCCTCGGACCAGACCTGGATTATTACGGGGCCGATTCAGGGCACGAACGCCATTGTTCAAGAAGCGAACAGCGCCAAAGTAATAACTGCTGCCACCGCGCAAAAATCCCAGGCTCATCAGGCGGCGCTTCGACCATCGACCAGAGGCTCATCAGAGGCATTCCAATCCCCCGCACTGTTAGAAAGACCCACCCTAGTGGCCGCGCTTCGATCAGTGGATGCGGACGCTGCTCAGCGTACCGAGGGCTCTAAGATGCCTCGCGCCGAGCCCGCTCGTGCTCGACTCTCGCCAAGGGAAGTCACCCCGGTAGCGTACAAATCTACTCCTAAGAAATTATCTGGTGATACTTCAGGCCCCTCTCCTGCACTTCGCGCTCTGATTGCCGCAGCCCCCGCAACAGACGCGGAGATCTCACCACGCGGAGATCTCGTGCATTACGTGACTCAGTCCAATGAAACGCTGTCGGTGGTGGCAAGATGGTTCACTTTTGATGGTGAAAACGCGGCCCGTTTAGCGAGAATGAATCAGCTCGGAAGCGCGAATGGAGAGCTCTCTCCTGGAGATGTCGTAGTAATTCCGTCGTATATGCTAAAAAATCGTCGCCGCCTTACCTCTACGGGGATCGAAGAACTTAGCAAGAACTGAAGTGCTCTCTCCCCGGAAAACTTCCACTACCCTCAACAGTTTAGGAGGCACCCTCGGAACGAGGCTCCTCAAGTTCATTCGAAACTCGCTTAAGCACGTCCGCATAGATATCCCTAAGCGACTCCTGAAGCGAAATGCGCGGAGTCCATCCCAGCTCCCGCTCCGCCTTGGCGTAAGATCCATATAGCTCAGGGACTTCGGCCTGGCGCATGCGCGCTGGATCTGAGGTTACCTCAACCTCAAGCGCCGAGACCTCAATCAGTCCGTCTAAAATGGCTTGAACGGGGACTGATTTTCCTGAGCAGATCACAAAACGCTCGCAACGATCGACGCGAGACTTGATTAGTGCAGCACTACGATAGGCGCGCACCACATCGCGTACATCGGTAAAATCTTTGCGCGCAGAAAGATTGCCCACCTGAATACGCGCGTCTTGCAAACCTTTGCTAATCATCACGAGCTGCTTGGAAAACCCGGGGGCCACAAAACGAAAGTCCTGCGCGGGGCCAATGTGATTAAAGGGACGAAGCACCACCACAGAAACCTGCCCGAGCCGATGCCAACGATCCGCCACAATCTCAGCCATTAACTTTGTGGTAGAATACGCGTTGACTGGCAGCGCAAGTGTCTCTTCGCTCACCGGAAGCTGTTCATGCGTCACTTTGCCATACACATCTGCGGAACCGGCCAGCACCACACGCACACCGCTATTAAGCTCGTGAGCAACACGGGTGATATTATTTACGCCGGCGACATTCGCCGCCAAGGCGCCCATAAAATCGTCTTCGGCTTGGGGGACGAACGATATTCCCGCCAAGTGGTACACTACCTCCGGTCGGATTTGATTGAACAAGGTGCGGCAATCATCGAGGCTAGCAATGTCGAGAGGATACCAGGTAAGCGCATTAGCCTTCTCTGCAGCACTTTTCTGTGCAGCACTGACCTTCAAGGATGGGTCAGAAAGCAGATCTGGATATGAGGTTCCGGGCAGAAAGCACGCGCACACCTCATCACCCTCACCAAGCAAATACTTGATAAGGTGCTGTCCGACAAACCCTGAAGCTCCGGTTACCAGTGCGCGCATAGCACGGAAGGTAGTGCAACGCCGCACAAGGTACAACCTCCTCTCCGTAGACTCCCTGTCTCCGTACAACAAAAATCTAGCTAAAATGCTTGAATCACCCCAGGACCCCTTCGGTGATTAGGTGAAGTTCCCGGGGATGAACGCGCTCTTTGGTTAAGGTTTATTCTCGCGGAGACAGGGTGAGAGCGGAGCGTTGGACCGCGACAGTTGCAGGAGTGCCAGTGCAGGAGTGCCGGTGCAGGAATGCCGGTGCAGGAATGCGGGCGTAGATCCTTCTCTAACGGGCGCCCGGCTATCGCTTCAATCGTTCGAGATCAGAAGTAACCATCATCTCAATCATCTGCTCAAAGGAAACTTCTGGCTTCCATCCAAGAATTTTCTTGGCTCGGCTCGGGTCACCCACTAACAGATCAACTTCGGCAGGGCGGAAGAACTTTTCGTCCACTTTGACGTAGTCCTGCCACTTCAAACCGACGCACCCAAAAGCGGCATCCACCAGTTCCTTGACGGAGCGGGTTTCGCCAGTGGCGATAACAAAATCTGTGGCCTCTGGCTGTTGCAACATCATCCACATGGCTCGCACGTAGTCGCCAGCAAAGCCCCAGTCGCGTTTTGCATCTAAATTTCCAAGTCGTATTTCCTTGGCCATTCCCAGCTTAATGCGCGCCACGCCGTCGGTCACCTTGCGCGTGACGAACTCGAGTCCGCGGCGAGGCGACTCGTGATTAAACAAAATACCGGAGGCGGCATACAGATTGTAACTCTCGCGATAGTTTACGGTGATGTAGTGCCCATAAACTTTAGCCACACCGTAGGGAGATCTTGGATAAAATGGGGTGTCCTCAGATTGGGGAGTCTCTCTCACTTTACCGAACATTTCAGAGCTCGATGCTTGATAGAATCGTATCGATGGATCCACCAGTCGAATGGACTCAAGCAACTTGGTCACACCAATCGCGGTGAATTCAGAAGTGAGCACTGGCTGTGCCCAGCTAGTCGGCACAAAACTCTGGGCCGCAAGGTTATAGACCTCACATGGCTTGGCTTCTTTGAGGACAGAAATCAAAGAAAACTGATCGAGCAGGTCGCCTTGAATCAGATTAATCTTTCCGACCAAATGCTCAATTCGCTCAAACTTTTCAACGGAAGCACGTCGCACCATGCCGTGCACTTCGTAATCTTGGCTCAGAAGCCACTCAGCCAAGTACGAACCATCTTGTCCGGTAATTCCAGTGATGAGTGCTACTTTCTTGGCCATTATAATCTTCCTTGGAAATTCTTCTGTTCGATACCGTTGGATATCAGAACTCACCTCAAAAGCGCAACTATCTCGGAGAATTAGGCGGATTCCAGCTCAAAGAAGGGCTTCTTCGCCCGGGAACTGCGTGGCCAATCAGCCTCACGCGGTCGCGGCGATGCTATCAACTACGTAGTCGATATTTCGTGCGTTTAGAGCCGGGACACACAGTCGGCCACTATCAAGGACGTAAACGGCTCGTTCAGCACGAAGGCGTTCGGGCTGGCCAGGGCTAAATTCCGGATACATGAATATCCCTCGTTGCTCCAACCCATATGAAAAATCTACCCCTCGGCTTTTAAGCCCCTCGACCAGCCGCTGCCTCATTTGATCGACGTGGTCACGCATGGCGCGGACCTCCACTGCCCAGTCACCGCATAGGTTATTGTTAGAGAGAATATGGGCGACGATTCGAGCACCGTCGGCCGGTGGATTTGAGTACGTGCCTCTAATGAGCCGCTGAACATGTCCCGCGGCCAGCGCGATATCCGCTTGATTCTCAGCCACGAAGATCATAGCCCCGGTGCGCTTCTCATAAAGAGCAAAGTTCTTGGAGCAAGACTGCGCTACAAAAAACGGTAAGCCCGACGCTGCGAAAAGCTTGGCAGAAAGCGCATCCTCGTGCATTCCTCGACCAAATCCTTGGTAGGCAAAATCAAGCACTGGAATCAGGGCTCTCTCTCCAACGGTCGCCATAATCTGATGCCACTGCGCCGCACTCGGGTCGACTCCGGTCGGATTATGACAACAACCGTGCAACAACAATGCTGAACGCGGCGGGAGGGCCTTGATGCCGTTTAGCATCGCTTCGAAATCCAATCCGCGCCGCTCGGGGGAATAATACGGATAGTCCACTACCTTGAAGCCCGCCAATGAAAACACGTTAGCGTGATTTTCCCAGGTCGGTCTGCTGACCGCTATTTGCTGAACTCCAAGAACCTCACTTAGCAAATCACCCGCAAGTCTAAGTGCTCCGGTGCCCCCAAGCGCTTGGCGCACAAGCACTCTGCCCTGCCTGGACGCGATGGACTCGGTTCCAAGTACCAGAGCTTCAATTCCTGAACAGAATTCTGCGTGTCCACTTGGCTGTAGATACCCAGGACGCTCGTGCCTCTGTGCCAGTTGCGCTTCTGCCTTCTTGACCACCTCCAGCGGCTCGGTAAGTCCGGACGGACCACAGTAAACTCCGATCCCCAGATTCACCTTCTCCTCTCGACGGTCGGCTCGAAATCCTGCGAGAACGCCAAAAATGGGATCGACGGGTGCGGGCGTCACTCCGTCAAACAGTCCGGGACGAGATGGAGGGTTAAGGCCTGAAAGCGCGAGCGGCGGCACAGAAGATCCGGGACCAAAATTGCCAGGCGCCAGATCACGAGGAACCCTGCCGGACGGAGAACTCGATGGAGAATTAGTCACTCTACCTCCCTTAAACAAACAGGAAGCATGTCTTAAGGATCTCTGGAGCTCACTTAAAACAATTTGTCTGACTGCCCAGCCCGACAAATTCTCTTGATTCACTCAGAGACAAAAGTCACACAACGCTAGCGTCGGTAATAAACGCCGACTTAACTGCTACAAATAGTAGACCCCAATGAAACGTGCCCCTCAAACGTCTTCGCCGAATGTCCTCGCCGAACGTCGTAGTCGCATACGAGTGAAGCGCTCAGTAAGAGGCGATGGCATTGTGCCTGAGAAGACGCCCTATACAACCGCAGCGCCTAAGCTCATGATTTAACAGCTCTAAATGTCGACAAAGACGACAGAACTCTAGTAGGGAGTATCACCCAAAGCCACTATACAAGCTCTGGACGTCCGCGCGCTCTAAATACATCGACAACCTTCTTCACTTCTTGAACTCGGGACTTCGGACAAATCAGCAGCGCGTCTCCAGAATCGATCACCACCAGATCCTTCACGCCAAGTAATGCAATCACTCTGCCCGAACTCTTCTGCGCTGTTTCAGACGCACCAAGCCCCCCCGACCTCACAATGCAAGATTCGCTATCGATCGCAACTACATCTCCAGAGAAGACATTCTCGTGCTTGTCCGCAGGGAACTGCTCGGCCCACGCATCCCAAGAGCCCACATCATTCCAGCCGAAGTCAGGGGCCTCAATCAAGGCACGATTCTTTACGTGCTCCATTACACCCACATCAATAGAAATCGCTTCAAGCGTAGGAAACACGCGCGCCAGCACCATGTCCTGATCGGCACCGCCCCAGGCTTTTCCGATCTCGTCCAAGCCGTCAGCGAGAGCCGGCAAACATTCGCGTATCGCTGCCAGTATCACTTTGGCGCGAAATGCAAACATGCCGCTGTTCCATAGATAGTCTCCCGATTCGCAGTAGGCTTGAGCCCGCTCCGAATTCGGTTTTTCGTAGAAATGCTTAACTTGGAAGGCGCGGTAGGATGACTGCGATCGATCGCCACCAAACGGCTCACCGCGCTGAATATAGCCATAGCCCGTATGAGGAAATGAAGGTGCGATACCGATCGTCACCAGCAGCTCATTGTCACGCGCGAGGGCGATCGCCTCACCTAAGATTCCACGGAGCCGATCTTCATCCTTAACGGCGTGATCTGCAGGAAGCACCACTAAGACCGTTTCTGGATTGACCGAAGCTGCGGCCGCAGCCGCAAGACCGATTGAAGCTGCGGTATTTCGCCCTACCGGTTCGGCGACAATATGCGCATCGGGAACTAAGCGCTGAGTCTCCTCCGCAAGCAGCTTACTGGTCACCACCCAAAGCTGAGGAGTCGGCTGCATAGCACGAACCCGACGGGCCGTGGCACAAATCATAGGGTCAGAGGTAGTCCCCAATGGTAAAAATTGCTTTGGTGTAAGTGCCCTACTTAGGGGCCAGAAGCGCGTGCCTGCCCCTCCAGCGAGGATGCAAACCGCTACGTCACTTCGAGTCTTACTCATGCCAACCTTCCCGTTTGAAGTCCCGCTATGCGACGTCCGGCCTCTCGCTCGACGGTTCATGTTCAGCGCCCTCAGCAAGTACCCGAATCTCGCTCAAATGACTTGCGAGTCCTTCACGCCATCGAAGCGCTGGACGCGCGAGCAGCGCAGTTAACTTTGCGGTACTCATTGCTGAGTATGCGGGGCGCTTTGCAGGTCGCACGTAATCAGCCGCACGCACGCGCACGAGCGATACTTCCCTCCTCAGTAGGGGATTCATATCCTGGTAAATAGCGCTTGCAAAATCGTACCAACTGCAAACCCCCGCACCACAAGCGTGCAACACCCCGTGACATTCAATGCGACAAAGATCCAACAGAACCTCAGCCAACCAACCGGCCCAAGTGGGACTCATAAATTGGTCATCGACAATCTGAACTTGATCGCGCTCTTTAAAGAGCTTCACCATGGTATGAACAAAGTTGGCCCCATGTTGCCCGTGCAGTGACGAGGTACGCACCACCAGGGCCTTGTCTCCCAGGCAATCAAGCACCGCGCGCTCACCGGCGAGCTTAGAACTTCCGTACACACTGAGCGGCTGTGTAGGGGCATCCTCAGGAATGGGCACACTAGCCGAGCCATCGAACACATAATCAGTCGAAATATGAATCAAGCGCGCACCACAAGCTTTAGCTGCCAAGGCGGCGTTCAAAGCTCCGTCGCAATTCACTCGAAATGCGAGGTCCTTTTCTTCTTCTGCGTTGTCCACTGCGGTGTATGCCGCGCAATTAATGATCACCTGCGGCCCAGACTTCTCCGCAAGCCTCACAATTTGCTCGCGCTCCGTCACGTCAACCTCAGACTGAACCGGAGAAAACATCTCAAAGTTCAGATCTCGGGCGCGATTCATTAGCTCCAAGCCAAGTTGACCACTACCCCCAAACAAAAGAAGTCTCACGCGCATCTCCGGCTGCTATAATTTTGATCGTAGAACTTGCGATACTCACCCGAGACGATCTCTTCCCACCAGGCTCTCTCGCTCTGATACCAAGCAATCGTATGTCGCAGCCCTTCGCGGAATTTGTGCTGCGGTTCCCAAGAAAGCTCACGCCGCGCCTTAGCCGTATCAACCGCATACCGGAAATCATGCGCGGGACGGTCTGCCACTAACTGGAGAAGCTCCGGAGGTGCGTTTAACTCTTCCATGATAAGTCGCGCCACCGCGACGTTGGCAAGCTCAGCTTCAGGTGTTCCGCCCAGGTTATAGACCTCTCCGGATTTCCCGCGCTCAGCCGCACTGAGCAACCCTTCGCAGTGATCCCTGACATGAATCCAACTTCTCACGTTTGTCCCATTGCCATACAGCGGAAGTTTCCGCCCTTCGAGGCAATGAGTGACAAATAAAGGAATAAACTTTTCTGGAAATTGGTAGGGGCCGTAGTTGTTTGTACATCGAGTAATAACCGTATCAAGCTTGTGGGTGCGACCCATCGCTTGTACCAACAAGTCCGACGATGCCTTAGAGGCGGCATAAGGACTAGTTGGATCAAGCGGCGTCTCTTCGGTAAACACTCCTGTGGGTCCCAAGGAACCGTACACCTCATCAGTTGAGATGTGTACGAATCGAATCATATTTCCGGCACGATGCTGCTCAAGAGCCGCGTTGAGCAGGCACTGCGTACCGACCACATTGGTCCGCACGAACTCAGACGCACTGAGGATAGATCGGTCTACATGGCTCTCAGCGGCGAGATGAAAAACTAAATCAAATTTCTGTGATGCAAATAGCTCGGTCACTGCTGATTGGTCGGCAATATCAACCTTTGAGAACGAGATTTTCTTCTCTTTAAGAAGACCGTCAAGGTTCTTGAGATTTCCCGCGTAAGTGAGCAGATCTAAGGCATGCACCTTCCAACTTGGTCGAACCTCAGCAAGAAGGTGAACAAGATTGCTGCCAATAAAACCAGCAGCTCCGGTGATCAGTACGTTTGTCATAACATTTAGTTCCTTCACTACTCTCTCTGGGGACTCTCTATGGATCTCGCCTGCCCAAGCTCTCATCCCTCGGCCCCAATAATTCCGGACCATTCGAATCGGAGCCTGCCCCCTAGCCTAACGGAGAGTCGCCTCTAAGATCAAAACTTGCCAGGGCGCTAACCAATTACAAATATTGAAGCTCATCAGCGCTAAGCCCCAATAGGCTTCGCCTGCGCCATTGCTGCAGGCGTATAAGCTATGGCCCTTGGCCAAATCTGCAATGTTGCGCCTCTCGACCCTTTCGTGACTAAGAGAATATCAGACAGCGACTGTGACGTATCTACTGTGAGGCATCATTTTGGCCGAGCATAAAGCCCTGACCAACGGAGCCCAGCCCGGCGAAGGTGAAGCTTGCCATCACAGACTGCTGATCTGGGTTGATGGTATCGACCACTCCAACGTCAAAATACCAGCAGTCACAGTCACTTCGGACTCTAAGCCCTACTCGATTCTCGATGAACTCGCTCTCGAGCTCATCATAGCGAGTATAATAGGCAGCCCGCACCCGATGGGTCAAAACGACTTCAAGGTTTCCCTCAATTTGACTTACCGAATCGTTGACGTAGCTCACGCGAGATCTCAAGGCATCTCCTCGATCAGTGCGCAAACTCGCCACCATATTCCATGACGAGAATTCGGAATCCTCTTGGTTAATGTTCGTGGCAATCAAAAGCCCAAAGTAGTTGCTCGGGAATATCCCGATATCCACACCGACGTCAGAAAAGGCCCGAATCTCTGGCTCTCCCTCTTCGCGCTGACTATTCGCTTCATCATCAAAGTAATCGTAGTTTTGACGCACTCTAAGAACTGCCAAGCGTCGAATCTGCCCCTCTCTGGCGCTGACGTTAGCGAAAGTCGGATCCGCGGCGGTGAGACCGAGATCCTCAAAGGGCTGATCAACCGCAAAGGCAGGTAAGTCCTCGATACGCGGTGCAAGTTCCGGAATTTCCTGAGAGGTCACCGTGTTCGTTACTAAACGCCCTAACAATGTGGTCGTAAACCCATAAGTAACCGAACTGCGCTCGCGGACGCGATCGAAAGAGTCGAACAAGGGGAGATCTCCCTGACTGACTTTGGGGACATACAGATAGCTTATAAACGGCTCAATCTTATGCTTCATACGAGCGAGCTTCACATCTCGGTTATCCTTCCCAAGACCGGCAATTTCGGTAAGCCAACTGTCGGGCGCAAGTTCAAACACTCGCTCGACGCCTGTCCCGATAGAATATGAAAACGTGGGGACTGTACGAGTCTGATTGCCATCCAGTTTCTCCCCGGTACTAGGGTCTACGGTCTCGGAGAGATTGTAATAAGTCTGGTTGGTCCCGACCGACGCTGCACTTTGAAAATAGTTTTTGTAGCGAATCGGCGCAGTCACTGATGGAGCGAGATCAGTTCGAAATCCATCATACCCGTCTCGTCTTACAAAGTCAGTGGTACTCACCGCAAGTTTTGGGGTGAGCTTAAATCCTAGCTGATTCACTCCAAAGGGACGATATGTTCTCGACGTTTGGAACTTGGCTTCCGGCAGGCGCTGCAAAACTAGATCGTCGTCAATCTCAAATGACTGATTGAACTCTCCGCGAACAGTGAGAGACCCCATTTCGCCGAACGAGGTACTGCCCGCAACAGACGACGTGGTGTACTGAGATTGGCGACTACCGATTTCTGAATCGTCTATTTCTCTCAAAAACAGATCGTCGCTCACGAGATGAATATCAGAAACGAGTGAACTTCCCCACTCCGCCCCCGGCTCTGAGCGCCACCCTTGAGAGAGAAAACCTCCGAATCGATTCGTGTCCCAAGGAGTATCATCTTTAGTGAAGTCGTAGCCTGAGGGCACTGTACCTTGAAGGTCGTCGCCTCGAAGCGACTCATTCGAATAAATAACCCGAGATTTTAAGTTACTCTCACGCGAGAATTCTTTCCTAAATTCCACCGCCGAACCGACTCGGGATTTTGATTCTAGGAACGGGGTTACCGTCATATCAGTACTCTCATCGATTACGATGAAAGTGGGCAGGTGCAAGAGCATACCTTCGGTGTCACTATAACCGACCGAGGGTGCCAACAGGCCGGAAGTTCTCTCGCTCTTTGCCGGGAATCCAAAATACGGCGTGTAGAATACGGGAACTCCGAACATCTCGAGGCTGGAGTCATAAGCATGCGCGTAGCCTTCCTGCGTAATGTGGCAACGTCCCGTCTTAATCTGCCAGGGGACGCTCTCATCGTCACCGTTCTCAGAATCACATTGGCATGTAGTCAATCGCCCGTCGGTTATTTCGTACTCAGTTTCTGAAAGACGCTTGGCCTTTTCGGCGTTAACCACAAAACCCGTCTCTTCAAGCTCAAAACGAGTGTTGCTAAAACTCCCGGTCTCGCTCTCCACGTTCAATTCGGCGTGCTCGGCAAGAACCCTTCCATTTGCATCGGAAATAACCACCTGCCCTTCAAGCTTGGCGTCTTTCGTCGTGAGATTCAATGAGCCCTGTTCGGCCTGCGCCTGTAAGCCGTTTCCAGAGATGAGCACTCCCTTCGAACCTTTCACGATGTTTGAATCTCTGTCGAATTGCACTTCCGAAGCGTCAAAATTTACTTCGCTGTTCGGAGGCTGATCGCGCCGCATGACCGCCCCAAGGTTCTGCTTCTTTAGAACCTTCTCGTCGCGTGCATCTTCGTTAAAGAGGGGCTCAGCACGCGGAGGGCTCACCTCTTGGCTGGGAGAAATTTGGGCGTGGGCGAATGACGAAAAACTCAGACTTGCCAGATCCAGCGGAATGAAAAGTGAGAACAGCAAGAAAACGTAGGGGGTCAGAGCACTGTTTGCCAGCACCCTCGGATAAAAACGGAAGCCGCAGCGGGAGAGAAAGCGCAAAGTACAGAATTGAATTTCATGCATGGAGAAACTCGCAGTAAATATCGCCTTAGGTATATCTAAAACAGAACTTAGATCTCCGAGCCGAACAATTCTCAGCGGGACCAAATTAACCGTTGCCCTCTGCCGCCTCGTTCATACAAAAACCTTACTCAACTACAGAGGAAGACTCTCGCCACCCCTTAGGCTCGCGGGATCGAATCCGCTTGCTGACAGGCCGTTCGCCCAGAGACCTAGTGGATTTGGCTGCCCAATAGAACAGAAGTATTGAATAAGCGTGCCTCGTCGGATAGCCCAAAAATTCCCTGCTCGCATTCTGGAATGCGCCATAAAAAACAGGTCTCAAGCTGAAAATCCGAAGTTTCGAATAATTTGAGCGATCTCTTCTTTCATAGTCGCGCGCTGCACTATGCGGTCGATCATCCCGTGGGTAAGCAGAAATTCGGAGCGCTGGAAGCCTTCCGGTAGCTTCTGTCGAATGGTCTGCTCGATTACTCGGGGACCGGCAAATCCGATTAGCGCCTTAGGCTCAGCGATGATCACATCACCCAACATGGCAAATGAAGCAGCAACGCCCCCAGTAGTGGGATCCGTTAACACAGAGATGTAGGGGATGTGAGCCTCTCCCAATCTCGCGAGAGCGGCGCTGACCTTGGCCATCTGCATGAGCGAGAAGATTCCTTCTTGCATTCGCGCCCCACCGGACGCTGACACAATTATGGCAGGGCGGCGCTCGTCGCGTGCAATCTCAACCATACGGGCCAGCTTCTCACCCACTACCGAGCCCATGCTGCCGCCCAGGAATCCGAATTCGAAAACCCCAAGCGCAATGGGGATATTCATCATTCTTCCACGCCCAGTAATAACCGCTTCGATGGAACCACTTGATTTTTCAGCTTTCTTGAGCCGCTCCTTGTACTTTTTTGTATCACGAAAATTCAAAGGGTCAGTGGAGCGGAGATTAATATCAATTTCTATGAATGAATGCCGATCGGTAAGGAGAGGAATGCGCTGCCTGGCTTTCAGGCGAAAGTGATAACCGCACTTGAGGCAAACGCCGAAACTACGGCGAAGCTCCTTGGTATAGAGGATGGCACTGCAGGTGGGGCACTTCGTCCAAATATCGTCTGGCATCTGAAGACGATCGGACCCATCCTCCACCTCAAGGCCTTCCACCGCGAGCGGCGTATCAGGAATCGATTTCGGAGCCTTTGCTCGAGAGAACCAGCCCATACTATAGTTACCAAAAGACAGTGTTAGGAGCCTCGTCATGACACAGCTTCCCGAAATTGTACAGTATTTAGACCAGCTGCTCGAAACCACTCGTTTCGCAGACAACTCCGTCAATGGGCTACAGGTCGATGCGAGTTGGGCGCACCCCAAATCGCGCCCTACCCCCGCGCCCGTCTCTCGTGTCGCGCTTGCGGTAGACGCCGGCGAATCCACTATACGGCAGGCCATAGATCGAGGAGCTCAGATGCTTGTCGTTCACCACGGGCTGTTTTGGGGCAAAGAGTCGGCGCTGGTGGGTGCATTGGGTCGAAAGATTTCGCTACTAATGCGTGGCGAACTCTCTCTCTACACCTCACACCTACCCCTCGACGGACATATGGAGTTCGGTAACAACGTTGGCCTTGCCAAATACTTTGGTGCACAAAGCCTCGTGCCCTTTTTCGAGTTTGGCGGCGCTCACATCGGCTGTCGCGGCGAGTTTGTTACCCCTCTCCGGCTTGAGGCAATCGCTCAACGAGCGAAGGAGCTAGTGCGTGGGACCAAAAGCGAAACATGCGGTCTCCCAAGACTTTTTTCGTCGGGCAAGGATCTTGTCAAGAGCGTGGGCTTTTTAAGTGGTTCAGGAAGCAGTGGACTGCCACTCGCCGCGGCTGCTGGTCTCGATTTGATCATTTCTGGTGAGTTTAAGCATGAGGTCTATCACGCCACTCAGGAGCTAGGCATAAATGCTCTGTTTTGCGGACATTATCAGACCGAAACGTTTGGAGTCCGCTCGCTTGGAGAGGAAATTGAGCGTCAATTCGGTCTCGAAACGCTCTTCATTGACGATGATTCCGGCATCTAACCGCACTTTGGGAGTCTACGTAAGCGAAGTTCACATAGACAGGCCCATATAAGTTGGCCCACATAAGTTGGCATTGTGCCCCTGGTGATGGATAATACATCGTACCAATGATGACCATTTTTGAATGGTGCAGTAGAATAAAAACATTGGGCAGAGAACAAGTGCCTCATCGGTATGCGATCGAGCCCGCGGAAAAAGAGAAGCGTACGTCTCTAGCGGTTGCAAGAGAAATGAAACGGCCAGAACAGCCTCCGAATAAGATTTGATATAAACACCTTATGACTATGCGATACTTGAAGGATCTCTCTCTCGAAGGCAAACGCGTACTTATCCGCGCAGATCTCAACGTTCCGTTGAAAGACGATTTGAGTATTCTTGACGACAACCGCATCTCCCAGTTTCTGCCCACACTCAAATACATTGTCGAGCACGGCGGCAAACCAATCGTAATGTCTCACTTCGAAGACCCGCCGAAGCGCGATCCGAAGTTCTCCCTCAAGCCTTGCGCTATGCGGCTCGCAAAACTTTCAGGATTTGACGTACGCCTCGCGCCTGACTGTGTAGGCCCTGAAGTCGAAGCGATGAGTAAAGCGCTAGAGCCTGGGCAAGTCCTGGTACTTGAGAACCTGCGTTTCCATCCCGGCGAGAAGCAAAACGACGCCAACTTCTCCCAACAACTCGCTCGCCTCGGAGATGTGTTTATCTCGGATGCGTTCGCCACAGCCCACCGCAAGCATGCCTCAATGGTAGGCGTGCCACGACTCTTCAAGGAAAAAGCCGCGGGCCTTCTGATGCAGAAGGAAATGGAATTTTATGAGAAGGCTCTGGTAAATCCGAAGCGTCCACTATGCGTGGTCTTGGGCGGCTCTAAGATCTCAACCAAATTTAATGTTCTGATGAACCTGGCCCAAAAAGCCGACAAGCTGATCATCGGTGGAGCAATGGCGAACACCTTCTTAGCCGCTCAAGGGCTGCAGGTGGGACGCTCACTTTTCGAACAAGAGTACTTCCCAAAGGCACTTGAACTTCTGGGCACCCTGGCTCGACGCGATTGCAAATTGTATCTGCCAGTGGATTTATTGGTCGCTCCCTCGCCAACTTCAAAGGGCCTAGCGCGAACTGTAACCTCCCTTGAAATTCCAGCAGATCAAATGGCGCTCGACATCGGGCCCGCCACGAACCTTCTCTATCGAACGGCCCTACAGAACACTGAAACCATCGTATGGAACGGCCCAATGGGGGTATGTGAGAACGAAGAGTTCTCCAAAGGCACTACCGACATGATCGAGTCAGTCGCTTCGGCGCATGGCCTAAAAGTAGTAGGCGGTGGTGACACCGACGCTGCGATTCACAAGATGGAACTTGAACATAAGTTTTCCTTTATCTCGACGGGCGGCGGTGCTTTCCTTGCTCTCCTCGAAGGAAAAGGGCTCCCTGGATTTGCAGCGCTTGAGTAAGTGGCTGCTTGCCGAGAGTTCCCGCATGAGAGGGAGCCTGGAGTAGGCGATTGCCGCGCTTAAGCGAAGTGTTCTTACCGCAGAAGGCCTTTAGCGATGAACGATCGAAAAGAAGGCGCCAAAGAACTTTCCCACACCAACCGGGTCGGTGGGCTCGCATTTTTTGTTTCCCTCACTTTCTTGTGCGTGCTTGGCTTTCTTAATTCCTTAACGCTCATATCTCTGCAGAGCCTGGCGACCCTGCCACGCTGGGCCAGCTTCGCGGGAGGAAGCGTCGTTGGCTTTCTGGTGGCACGATATTTATTCCCCGAACGCTTTTGCGTCTTCATTCATGAGCTAAAGCATTCAGTTATTTCTAATCTCGCCGGAAATCGAGCCAAACGATTTAAAGTCGCTGATCGCTCCGGTTCGTTTACCTATGAATACACAAAGCAAACCGCTGCATATAACGCTTTCATCGCGCTCGCGCCCTATTGGTTGCCGCTCTTTAGCATAGTAGGCATTCCGCTTGCGGCGCTCGCCTTACCAGAAAGCCTGACCTCGCTGCTCCTTGTCGCAGGCCTAGTCTGGGGTGCAGACGCCGCTCTCAACGTTCGTGACATCTCTCCTGTGCAGACCGACATTAGCGGCATTCGAGGCGGTTACGGAGTCGGCGTCCTGTATATTATCGCCATGAACCTCACCATCTTCAGCATTGTTGGAGCCTGGGTTTCAAGTGGAGTTTCAGGACTGCTCGCTCTGGTCACCGCTCTTTGGAACATTCTGTATGAGCTTGCGACCGCTGTGCTTGGTGCTTGAGGCTGCGTTCTCTCCCCCTTCAACCTCGTGCTTGTTGGGACGCTCTTGGAGCAGCCTGGAAACTTTAAGCTGCATGGAAACACGGTGCAGCCTGCCAACAGAAAGGCGCCGGTAACGTGAAGGGCTCTGGATAATGCACCCAATCGAGAACGAGCCCTTGCGGGGGAGCAGTTACGCCAGCGACACGGCGGTCCCGAGCTGCGATTATACTTTTAAGTGTTTGAGCGCCGGCCTCTGTTTCGCTCCCCTTACCAAGCTTAATCAGTGTTCCCACCACTGCGCGCACCGTCTGCTTGAGAAACCCTCGTCCAACCACTCGGTACACAAGGTACGGGGCTTCGAAAACGAGTTCACTTTCGAGGATCTCTCGAACTGGATCGAGCGCGCGACAGTCAGATGCACGAAAACTAGAAAGGTCATGCGTGCCCACTAAGCTTGGCGCCTCGGCTATCATGCGATCAATATTGATCGAGCTTCTGAGAAGATGAGCATGCGCCTTGTCCAAGACCAGTGGCCGATCGCGCACCACCATGCGGTAACTGTACTGCTTGCATACGGCCGAGGTTCTGGCGTGAAACATCGGCGCAACCTCATCAGCGTAGAGCACGGAGACTTCACCGCGCAGAAGCTCGCTTACTGAATGAGCGACTCTCGAAAGATGAAGTTCTTGATCAGAAGGGATCTCAAGGGAGAAATTTAATACTTGCCCACGTGCATGGACTCCTGCGTCGGTTCTTCCGGCGACATGCAAAGCTCCAATGGGTCGCCGCAAAACGGTGCTCAGCGCTGTAGAAAGAACTCCTTGCACTGTGCGCTGGCCCGGTTGAACCTGCCAACCACTAAAGGGGGCCCCGTCATACTCGACAACGAGCCTAATATTTCGGGTGCAGATCCCAGAAGACGGGTTGTCCTCGTTCCGTTCACTACCCTGCGCCATGGCATCGCTCGGCCTTAATGAGAGAAGCTTTCCGCCAAAAGTTCAGCGCTTCTTAGTGCATTCAGCGCAAGTCCACGGCGCACATTATCGGCAACAATCCAACAGGCCATACCGTTTGCGACCGCACTATCCGCTCGAATCCGGCCAACATGAACTTCGTCGGTTCCTACCACGTTAAGCGGCATGGGATAGTCGTTCGCATGCGGATAAACCTGAACATCAGGGTGTGCACCCAATAACTCGATACACTGCTCGCTCGTAATCGGCTTCTCACAAGCAAAGTGCACCGCTTGGGCATATCCATACAGCACAGGGACGCGCACCGAAGTGACCCCAATCGGAAGATGGGGAACCCCAAGCAACGAGCGCGTCTCACTAATGATACGAGCCTCTTCTCGAGTCTCCCCGTGTTCAAGGAACAGGTCTATTTGCGGGATACAATTAAAGGCGATTTGATGTTCAAGCTCCTCTTCCTCAACTGCCTTCTGGTTGAAGATCGCAAGCGTTTGATTCCAAAGTTCATCGAGGGCGCTCTTCCCTGCTCCTGACGTGGCGTGCAGTGAAGTGACAAAAACCTGCTTGAGGCCCGCGAAGTCATTTATCACCTTCAGAACTCTCGCGAGCTGAGACGAAGCGGGGCTCGGCATGACCACGTGCCGTGCTTCCCGAGTCAGCTGTTGTGCATTGACTTCGGGGCAAAGCAGGATTGAGCCCTCAGAGAGTTCCCCGCCACCGGCACAATCGATTACGGTGACACCAGCTTTCAAGGCCTCCGGAATAAGTGTGGCGGCAACACTCGCCGGAGTTGCGCAAATCGCAATGTCGATTCCCTCGAAGGAATTGCTTCCAAGCGTCTCTACACTAACTTCGTCGTTTCCAATCTTATAGAGCTCTCCTTGTGACTCCTCGGACGCGAAGAGGCGAATCTCCGAAAAACAGGAGCCTTTTTGGTCCAGCAACACGATAAGTTCGTTGCCGACCAGGCCAGTCGCGCCCCATACCGCAAGTCTACGTTTAGAAGTCATTCGCTCTTATCCCCGACAGGTTCTAGGTCTCTAGTGTCCTGATTCAGAAGTTAATCTAAGTATATTCCTCGCTGTTCTCGCTGAACTCATTGTGTAATTCATTAAATCGATTCACAAAGAGAGCAGCGAGCGCGGCGAGAATAATTCATCGAACTCTTAAGTCAGGACACCTCAGGTTTGCCCTCGCCTACTTTAGAGAGCGCAGCAAAACTACGGTGGCGTTGCAGTTAATGTCAAACGGCTAAATATAAGGTGTTCGCGCGGTATAGGTGCTCGTATGTCGCGCTGAGGTCCCGTACTGCCCATATTTCACTCCCATCCAAGCCAAGCGCATGGACGCGACAGCGTATAATGCTACCCTGTGTTGCGAGTTACTATCTCGGGATGTTCGAGCGCAGACGAAGGTGCCACAGATGGAATGGCGCCATGGATAGGAAGCGTGCAATGAAACTACTAGGAATCGTCTGACAAGATAATTCTGGCGCGCTCTGCCTTCTCAAGCTGGCGCCGAAGCTCAGAAGAATCGAAAGGCTTCGCAACCACTCCGCGCGCTCCCGCTGCGAGTGCTTGCTTCATACTCTCCATCGATGGCTCAGCCGTGATCAGAAACGCAGTGAGCCCATCAAGCTTGCCTTTGGCCTTCAACTCTTCAAGCAAAGCGCCACCAGTTTTGCCATTTGGAAAGTGGAAATCGACGAAGATAATCTGAAATTCGTTGTTCTGTGCGTCTAGCAACTCCCGCCCGGCCTCGGTGGTCTCAACGGTGCGTACGTCAGAGTACCCCATCGTTCGCTCCAGCATCATGCGGAGAATACGCGCGTATTGTGGATTATCATCCACAATCAATATGCGAGTCTGAGGAGCCAGTAATGAGTGATCCGAGCTAGTCATATTGCTTACTTAGCTTCATGAGTCGCCTATATAGTCGACATTCCACTTGCGACGCTTGAGGGCATTTAAGTAGTCTGCACCGCATGAGCACGTCACGAGCGGGAGGCAGGTTGCTGTTGCGATAACCCACTGAATTTCCTGTCATTCTGCGGACGCTCTTTTTCCAAGGATATTTCGAGTTGAATACCCCCGATTCCGCACCCACCAGCTTCCGCACCAAAGATGGCACTTTGGTGGCGGGGATCACGCTTGAGCAACTTGAGTCGATGTGGGGCACCCTCACCTCGCGGTTCGGCCTTTCCCTGACACAGCTGGTCGAGGCTTGCTCGTATTCCATGGCGATGGTGGCCCGATTTGCGCTTGGACAAAGCGCACTCGAAGGAAAAGTAGTGACTTTCGCGTCTGACTGTCCGGCAGGCTGGGTTGCTCTTGCGGCCATGCGGCATCTGATTACTGCGGGCGCTGATGGCGTCGTAGTACTGGGTTGTCCAGCTCCTGCCCAAGCTGTGTCGGAAGCCTCTGAGGTTAGTGAACTGGCCCGACAGGTCTTCACCTTAGAGAACCTAGGGATACCGGTGATTGAACTTGAAGACCTCCTCGCAGATGCCCCAGATAAAATCATCGAAAGCTGCCACATGGCTCTTTATGGAATGTTTGAGCGACGCCTAGAGGCAGCAAACGACGCGCAGTCGCTGGCCTGCAAACTTAACTCTCTGCTGAATGAAGCTGCCACTCCGGTGCACTGTGTCGAATCGCCTACGGGAATAGATCCGAATTCAGGTCAAGCCACCACCATACCGCTATATGCTTCGTCCACTCTTTCCTTAACCTGTCCGTTGCAAGGCCTACTTCGCGCCAAAGATCTCGTGGGTCGGCACTACCTGGCAGACACTTCTTGTCCGAGAGATCTGTATCAACAATTTGGATTGGACATCACCAAGATCTTTGCGGAGCAACCCGTAGTGCAAATTTTTCCGGCAGAAGTAGTCCCGCACGCAGTGGCTTAGCGCTGCGCGCAAGCGCACCAGTATCGCGAGCGAGGAGTTGGAGGAATAATTCTCGCCGCGATCTCTGCTCTCTTTGTGAGTATGTTTAATGAATTATACAAAGAGCCCAGCGAGTACAGCGAGAAAAATACCTAGATGAATCTGACTCAGCACATTAAATTCGCGGACCGCTGGAGACCGCAGCACCCTTGGGAAGGCTATACAAAGTCCATTGATAGCCACTCTTCGGGTTACCCCCGGTGAGCACGATGCCCCAGCCCCTATTTGGCGGGGACTGCTGGCCATCACTCATTAATCGCAAGGTTTGACCATCGGTGGTCAACACCACATCATGTCCACTCACGCGCTCATCCCAAGAGAGCGGGCGTTCATTTGCCGAATATGGATAGCGAGAGGAAATCACTTCAGCGATATCAACTTGGCACGGAATCGCCGCCACAGAATCAATCTGAACACCATCACTTTGCATACGCCTTCACTGCCTTCCAAGCATACTACTGCGAGGGCACTGCTTTAGGATCGGCCCCGCTCACGCCAGAGAATACACCGGAAGATTGTCAAGTACAGTGCATAACGTAGCTTAAGCGAGCTTAAAGCGGAGCTGGCACTAAGACTCCTTTTTTTGGTTTCTTGGTAAATGGCGCGGACCTGCTGTCTTGGGCGGCCACTTTCCTGTCTTATTTCAGGTTAGACACTATTTGTTGCTTGGCCTCACGTCCGCTCGGCGGAGATAGTGCGCTGAGTCAGAAGTTCATTGAAGTATTCTTCTCGCTGTTCTCGCCGAACTCATTGTGTAAATCATTAAATATATTCACAAAGAGAGCAGCGAGCCCGACGAGGATTATTCATCGAACTCCTCACTCAGAACAATAGTAGGTCGCATAAGTTATGCGACCTACTATACATGGGGGAATGTGCGCACCACAAAAGTCCGCTTCCGAGGAGGAGTATCGAGCGCAAGAGAACCCCTCGCGAGCCTCACCTAAAATAGAAACAAGAGAGGAACTCACCAACGAATGCTCAGCCGAAATCTCAGCACGACTAAGTTTTATTGCTTTGAAAAAGGCCTAGTCAGCAGAAGATTAAGCCACACCCGGTGAAGGATTGACTGTCTCTTCGACCTGCATACCAAAAAATGGTGAGGGTCCCTTACGGACATCTTTCATCATATCTGCAGCTTCTCGAGTTTCAACAGTCGACCACTGAACTACTGGCTCTCCACGAGCACCTGGATCGCCAACAGTTGTCGGAACAAGATAGAGGTCCCCCGTAACCGCGTCATTCTTCGGGATCAGCCGAACGATACTGACCGCCATTTTTTTAGTGTCAGCTGCACGTTGTGCGGTCTTCTTAAGCTCGTCGATCGTCTTTCCGGTTACCCACTGATTACGTCCTGGTCCGGGACACGCGTACACGGTCCGTCCACCATCAATCACACGCTCAAGTTCAAATAAAAAATCAATCGACATACTTTCTAATCTCCAAAAATTTCTACAGCTTCCGCCACACCCCAGCCCACAAAAGGGCTCGCGCCCCGAGGCGCCTCTACATCAGTCTTAAGAGATACTTTCGACACAATTCTCAAATAGCATGACAGAATAGATTTACTCTGATGCGGTCGAAGCCTCAAGTCATCTGCGCCAAGGACCCCCTCTTGGGCTTACCCCGCCTACTCTCGAAAGGGCCACCTCAAGAATAAAACGTAACGCACATAAGGGCCACGCTCTGTTCCATATGAGGTCAAAGAATGACCTCAAAGATTGCCTTCCATCGACAGGCGCTAACTCAATAAATAACGCGGTTCTCTTTCCGTAATTCAACGTCCGTTCAGCGCAGAAAGGGCCTCAGGCGGAACGGAAGGAAGCTTCCTCCAAGACTGATCGGCTTTTGACTGAGACGACGGTCGATCAGCTGAAATACGATCTGGTCCGCATTAGGATGCTGGCTGCGTCGCAGGAAAGGTCGAATTCTCTTGATCGATTCGTTCCTTCAGCTCTTTGCCTACCTTAAAGAAAGGCAGCTTCTTGGGCGGTACAGAAATCCTCTCGCCAGTCTTTGGGTTACGCCCTTGATAGGACTGGTATTGCTTCACTACGAAGCTCCCGAATCCTCGAATCTCGATACGTCCACCATTGACCATGGTGTCCTTCATCTTCTTGTAGATGAGGTTTACGATCTCTTCCGATTGAATCACATTGAGTCCAGACCGCTCTGCAAGTCGCTCAATAAGTTCGGATTTATTCACCGTCGCATCTCCTCGAAATCATTACCTTCTAAGAACATAGCTCTTTGAAACTCACTCTCTCGAACAGCGAACTCCAGTAAAGATCGCGAATTCGATTAAGCCCTGACTCAAAGATCCCACTTCGAAAGTGTTAAGTGATAACGCACAAGACAAGCTGCGCTTCAGGCTGAACACCCTCTCAGACAAGAGAACTTAGCTCATTCGAAAAAATTGCCCCGGTCGCCTAACGATCCCAAGAGGAGCGACCCTCATGCTCGTTTAAAATCGACTTTGACCAATAATTTCAGAGCACTAACCCTTGTCGTTTAGCTTACACATCATCAGATGTCAAAAGGTATTAGAATGGTTACGGTTTTTTTCAGAACGCTTGTTGAATTCAATTCTCGCTAACTCAGGCGCCTCTGAGGCCGTTCCCTAGGCTGTTGGAGAGAATCTCTCTGTTCAATAACTGTGTATCTAATCTGCCCGCACGAGCCCAACGCTGCACGCAATTAGGGAGCGGACCAAGCTCTATCTCGGGAGATCGCCCCCCCGCCCGAGGCTCGTTATACCCAACCGTGCAGTAGCGCCTTGGCAGGTTGTGCTTGAATGATTTTGGCCTCGGCGTCTAGCAGTCTCTCCCATCGCGCATCGACATCTTCTGCCTTACGACAGCACTCGCCCGCAGTTCGAGCAGTTTCTAAGAATATTCTGTAATGCCCATGCTCCGATGCCCAAAGGCCTCGATACAGTTTGGTAAGCTCAGAATCGTCGGCGCAGCGGCCCAGAATCTCAAATCTCTCAGCCGATCGGGCCTCTATTAAGGAAGAAATAAGCAATCTATCAACCACTTCGGCAGGCCCTTGCCCCTTTCGAACCAAGGCACGAAGTTCATGCGCATACTGACATCGGTGCGCCTTACTCAGTGGAAACCCGCGCTTTTCGAGCAGTCGAAGCACGGTGGCCAAATGCCCAACTTCATCTTTGGCAATCGCGCTCAAGAACTTAGTCCAGCCCTTTGGCGGGTCACCCGACGGCCACATGAGCAGCAGGTCAAGCGCATTTGCGGCAGCTTTCTTCTCTAAATGGGCATGGTCATTCAACAAACGACCAGGATCAGACAGCGCGAGGGCCGCCCAGCGATCAGGAGTTTTGCAACGAAGCGGTAGAGTGCGGGCGACGCGGGTGCTCATTAGACTTACAGTCTAGAGAAAACGACATCAGTCTGACAAGTCGCAGTGCCAGTTCTCTTAGTTCTTCAGTAATGCTCGACCGTATGGAAAATACTCTCGATTCGTGCTGTTCTTGCCGCCTTCGGAGACTCCCAAATGACAACAAATGATCGACCTGAAGGCACTATCTTCTCATACTCGGCCGAGGATGCGTTAGCCGCTCTGCGAGCCGCCCCTAACGTGAACAGCGCCATCAAAAACTTCTTGAAGCGCCAAGTGCAACAAGACCCGCAGGGTGCGCGTTTCGTGAAAGACCTAAAGACCATACTGAGTTCGCCGCGCGACGAGCCGGCCCTCGCCTTTATTGAAAAGCACCTCTCACGTTTTTCACCGCATCTGTTGGCAGTTGGCGCCTACGCGTTCAATGAAGTTGTTGAAAAGGTCTCTTCGGGAGTGGTTCAAAACTACGCCGACAAGTTTAACGAAACCTATCAACACTCAGATCAAGTTGCCGATGGCGTAGAAGCCTCAAATATAAAAGTAACTAATGAAGCTGACTTCTCGAAAATAATGAAAGAGGCCGTCGCAATGGTTGAGTCCAATCTACGCGAACAGGATCAGGAGTCCCCTTTCCTGCGTGCGATTCTTCTCAACGCGATCTTTGAGCCTCCCGTGCTCGAAGCGGGCTAT
Source organism: Bdellovibrionota bacterium (assembly GCA_041739995.1). Classification (GTDB taxonomy): domain Bacteria; phylum Bdellovibrionota_C; class UBA2361; order UBA2361; family JBGSMV01; genus JBGSMV01. The sequence continues at coordinate 23,553 of JBGSMV010000005.1, read as the reverse complement.
GATCGTGGGCTTGTTTAGAGATTCGATGCCGCTTAGGTGTGTCTGCCTTAGGTGCTTCTGAGACAGGTTATTGATAGATCGAGAGAGACTCCCTCTCCGTGTCCACCGTGACCTCAGCGTTAAAAATGGCTTTCCCAATCTCTCTCCACTGCAGCTACGCGTAGCACCGGAATGCTAGATTTGGTGCAAATTGCTATCAGCGCTTGGTAGCATCACCTGACTATTTCATAACGCGGGGGACGCTGAGGTCGCGGAGAAGAATAGAGGCAATTAGCTTCGGGCGCACCGCAGCGACTACCCGGCACCACCGGCAGTCTGCCCTTCCAGTGTCTCTGCTAAAAACGCCTTGCTCCGCTCCCAAGAACGCCTTTCTGCGATCGCATTAAACGCCACACCAGGAATGCCGTACGAATCCGCTGCCTTGTTGGTGAATGCGTGAACGGCCCCACCAAACTCAACAAACTCCCACTGCACTCCCGCTGCTCTCATCTCTACCATGAACTGCGCACGCTCCTCTGGCTTTACCATGGGGTCGTCGGCGCCGTTGAGTACCAACACTTGAGCCCGCATCGTTCCCGCTGTTGCAGGTTTTGGCGTCCCTAAGCCTCCATGAAAACTAATGACTGATGCCAAGTCTGCACCAGAACGTGCCAGCTCCAAAGCCGCGGTGCCACCAAAACAGTACCCAAGCGCTGCAACTTTGGACTTTTCTACTCCAGGTTGCTGAGTGAGTTGCTGGAGTCCTGCCTGTAAGCGCGATCTAAAAAAATCACGATCGTCATAGAAAGGCTTACTCCACGCCGAGGCTTGCTTTGGATCTGCGGTGACTTTGCCCGCGCCGTACATATCCACCGCAAATGCCACATAGCCTAAACTCGCAAACTGCTTAGCACGCTCCCTTATGTAGTCGTTGTGCCCCCACCACTCATGCACCAATAGAACACCAGGACGCCGTTCCTTTACACGGCTATCGTAAGCAAGAAACCCCTCTAACTTGGCTCCTTGATGCTCATAGACAATTGCCTCTGTCTTTACTTCGGCCTGAACAGTTGTGGTCATGGCAAGCACCCCGAGAGAAAATAACATGATTAAAAAGCTCAATTTCATACGGTCCTCGTGTAAAATTCAAAAGGTTGAGAACTGATATTCCTCAGACAGACCTGGCGATCACTATACGTAAAACGTCACCGTTCCGAAATCGACAGGAATCCGGCGAATACCCCCGGCGACACCACCCATCCCCGCAGTCCAGTGGAACAACTTTTAAGTAGGGCCGTTATCGCAGAGACGAAACGGAGCATTAGTACTCGACTGCGCCAACTCTGTGGTCTCCGCGTAAATAAAAATCAACCAGAAAGCGTGAAGAGTCTAAGAGCCTGGTCGATATAATTGCGATACTCTAGCGGATGAGCCTACTATTTGGTTAGGGCTTTTATCTCCGAGACAAAGAGCAAGCGGAGAATCCTATTCGAATTTAGCAGATCTTGGCATCGAAAGCCCGGGGTAGCCGAACGACGGGCTATTGCTCAACTCCCACTCTACCCGTGCAGCCAGTGTCGGAAGACCACCACCATCGCTAAGGTATCAAGCTGGCAATATTTTAAAAGTAACGATCTCCAACTTGCTTGCACCGCAGCATCGCGGGCTCCTTCACCAAACAGCATTTCTTGATAGGCAGACATCGCCGCAGTTCCCTCGCGAACACATTCTTCCTCGTCACCAATCTTGGTGGTCGCAAGAACTTCATAGGGACTTAGCAGCTTCCCGTCACGCTCTTTAACATAGGGCGCAAGCCACGGGAGTTTCCGAACCTCGGAGCTGGCCTCCCACACGGCAGGAAGAACATACTTAAGCGAGGTACTTCCTCGCATTTTGGGGTGGAAATAGTACGACAGCGCAAGTCGATTCATATCCACCATGCGACCTTGCGTCTCTGGAGAATTCACCATCAAGTCGAGCCATTTCTCGAGGGATGCGTCTTTCACTTCTAAGCGCTTCATCTGATCTAGGATATCTTTAAGCGTCGTTTGCTCGTGCTGCGCCCAAACAAAGACCGTCCCGTCATCTCCGATCTGCTCCATCAAGCTTCGTGCAAAGTCAAAGTTAGGGAAGCGCGGTTCAACATTAATCCACTCTGCATGTTTCGGCGGTTGATCCAGACTCTCAACCACATGGCAACTCCACTGAAATGCCACTTGTTCAAAAGGCCGCAAGCCACGGTGCATCGGCACCGCAAGGCGGCAAGTTTCGAAGTCGATAAAGAATAGCGGGAACTTTACTCCGCCCAAAAAGTCTTTGAGCTCAGGGGAAATCCACTCCTTGCCGGAGCGCGTGCATTCAATCTGCAGTTTCTGCCGCTCTCCACGGATTCCGGTGAGCGCCTCGTCTGGAATATCAAACAGCGAGGCCTTGCCCTCAGCTATCAACTCATCAATGAGAAAGGCGCCCTTACGCTTAAGTGCACCGCCAAAGTACAAGTCAAAAATGTGCGGTTCCACATCAGCAAGACTGCCCCAACATTCTCTAAAGCCATCTCGCGACTCTTCAAGCCCCAGCGGCGCGGTCTCCGTGGCACTTTTCGCATCACCGCAGCGGTACTCACAATCCCGGCAGTGTTTTCCAAGCGCCGCTGGTATCTTCTCAATAGAGGGCGAGAGGCTCGCACACAAACGCTGACTAACCTCTCTCACCACCGGCAACACTAACTTCGTTTCGTCATCAACCGGCACTGCGGTAAGAAAGTGTTTCTGGCGTAGCTCCTCCACATTTCCAGAGAAATCAATGGTCACTTTGGCGAACTTACTCTCGGCCTCTCGCACAATGCCAAACTGAGAGGCGAGATTTTCCATCATCACTCGCTTCGACTTGTCTGGCAGAAGCAAAGATGCACGCAAAGACGCGTTCGGAAACAATTCTTCGAGAATGAGCACCTGGAACGCCACGTCATCTATGCGGTCAGTCCATTCCGCACGGATTGCAGTTCCCTTCGCATTCCAAATCAATCCGCGCTTTCCTTCTGCCTTTACCCGCTGATCTTCTTCACTATCAAACGACTGCGACTTGACCTCGAAGATTTCGAAACGCTCTCCATCTTTACGAAGAATATCAATTGAGGCGGCTTTCCCCTTTGAGATAAAGGTTGCCTCGAAAATAGTTACCTTAGGCTGCTCCAGCAGAGTTTGAGTCTGAGCATAGGCCGCCTCGACTCCGTTCGATGTGTCTACCAGCACCCCCTCTGGATGAAGCATTTGGGCAATTTTACCCACTACGAACCCGCCTTCGGCCAGAAGTTCCAAGTAAGGATCTCCCGCATTCGCGTTGGGATAGCGTTGCACGTGATAGTAAAGCTTGGTTGGGCACGTGCGCCCCAGCATGAAGGCTGACTTCGTTAGATACATTTTTGCTCTCTCCTTTTCAGCCTCTTCCTCAGCGAGGATCATCTCACCGACCGGAGGGGACGCGCCCGCCAGACGACGGGGCACCACTCGAAAAACTATTACTGGCGTTTAGATTCTCAAGCCATCCGCGCACTTCCTCCGCAAGCACACTTTCGGGAGGGATTTCCATAAGCACCGCTTCCATCTCCCGTTTTGCATCCTGATTGGTCCTGCGTGAGATATCTCCAAGTCGGGAGAGTTCAGAAAAAAGTCTGCGCTCTTCCGCGCGATCCTGAGACTCGCCACGCGCTAAAATCTTAAGTCCCATACTCTGGTAGGCCGAGAGCGCTTCAAGCATAGAGAGGCGGGCACTGGTCAAACGAAAGAGCTGCTCCATTCTCGATGAATTTCTCTCGCTTGTTTCCTCAAGTCGCGCCACCTGCTCAAGCACTTTTTGTTCAGCGCTCTCCTGTAACGAACCACTATGCGGAGCTGGCCGACGCGGAAGCATGGTCTCTGTGCAGGCGGACAGGCACAGCATTGCAAGCACCGCTGCAGATATCGAATGGCACCAGGCCCACGCGAATCCGCTCGGCTTTGCCTGTATGCGTTGTTGCGGGCCTTCACCCGAAACGATCTTTGCTTCACGCCGCTCAAACGCGCGCATATCCAACTCCTTGATCAGTCTCAATGTTCTGCGCCGGGCAGTGAATTCTAAGCCCCCCAGGAAACTATCGAGGCCATTCTCCGATAAGACCCCTGCGGATCACAACAGCGATGATCGCCAAAGGAACAGGCGCTACTTCAATGTCTAGCACTGAAGCATCGAGGATTTTATGACTAATTTGAAGCATCTTGACGCGTCACCATCAAGCGCTCACCAAATGCAGAGCTCGGAAGGAGAGGCGTGGGTACACTCGTTCTTCGGGAGCACCTCACCCCAAGCCTCCCTCGAATGGCCCACCAGCACGAACCTGTGGTGTAGCTCTCCATCAGCGCAAAGCTTCCCAGGATCGGAGTTAGAATCAGGGTTCGATAGGCAAGACAACGGTGCAGGGCTTCCGCTATGCGAGTGCGCACGCTTCGGCAAACGAGCATTGTCGTGGGCATTTTGGATTCCTGGGTTCTCTGGCAGCAAGTCGAACGGTACACTCGATCGCCGCAACCTAGAGTTCTCGCATGAGCACATAAAATTCGACGCCAGTGGTGACAACATAGGTTTCGGTCAACACGGCCTCTTTCAAGAAGACCTTTCTCATTACTCTTATGAATGGCAAGCGGAGTGTTACGACGGCTCTTTGGTTAGAAAGGCAATCGCCAGGATGGGCTTACAAAAACCCTACAATTTTATCACCAACAATTGCCAAGACTTTGCGGCAAGTGTGCGTGGAGTGTACCAACGGATCTTTGGAAGCGCTGAGCGTCCGCAGTCATAATCTCTTTTTAGGCCCTGGCTTATGTGGAGCCAGCAGAAATTTTCCCTGCCGCAGGTAATGGAACTTCCGCATGAGCGGCCTCCGGCATCGTCTCTCGATGCGGAGTATCCAGGGATACCGCGGGCATTCTAAGTACCTCGAGGGCATCTCTCAGATGATCGAGCCCACAAAACCCATTGCGAATCGCAAGCAGAGAATATGGAATTGACCTCGAGTTACCTGCAGTGTCACTACCCTCAGAGTTCCTGTCTGGCATTTCAAGTCCCACCGCATCATAGCCAAGGGTCCGCAGTCCTTTGACAAGATCTTCGACTTGTACGCGGGAAACCCTGGCCTCAATTATGTAGTCGTTCGCCTGCCCTGCAAGCACGGGTTCAATATCTTGGCGTGAAAGGAAAGCTGGTGCATCCATCAAAGTCGAGCGTCTTTCCGCTGTGCTCACTTCGCCCGCGGTGACGCGACGCGCAAGATCTCTGATTTGCTCAACTACACCTCTTAAAACGGCAGGAGTATTGTGGATCTCCGCAACGCCAGTCGGCGCGCCAGTGGTTAAACGAAAACCTTGAGTTAAGAATGCTACTGGGCTGCTACGAAATCTGAACGTGTCCTGGTCAAGCTCGACGGCGACTGCTTCGCGTCCAGGACGAGCGTGATCCACCTGTGAGGTTTTTCGATCTGCAGAATTGGAGATGCGCTCGGAGGGTGCTGCCATGGGATCACCTTGCTTGTTGACCGGCTTGTTTAAGAGCACACCACCCGTAAACACCCAGCAGCACCTGGATTGAAAGAGCGCTGCCTCTTCAACGATTGTAACATCGAGGCGACCGCTAACCTACAAGTTCCCTCGGAACCGTAAGGAATCACGGAACGGTGATTCTGTAGAATCTGAGCCGCTTAGGAGCCCAATAATGGCACTAGAGCCTTGAAACCCCTTGTGTCAGCTATTGGCAACCAAAGGGGCTAGATCAACGCTCTGGTAAGAAGACGGCTTTCTCACCTTGCCGCGCGCATCCTTCCCCACGGCAAAAAATTCCTTTTCGAATCCAACGACGTCGACCCGCACAACCTCGGGCGGCCAAGCGATTCCTTTTTTACAGTCCCACTCAGAAACGTCCAACGAACTTTTTCCGGAAGCCCACTCACCAAGAGACACAAACTTTTCAAGATTATTGTCGCAGACCAATTCGAATGCTTCTTCGATTGGCAGACCAAACGCGAGCGCATTCCAATACATCGTGTAGGCAACATCTGCGATGCCATCTACCATCTCGGTTGCGTCGGGCGCACTGGTTGCGTGATACGCCAACTCATCCGGCGCGGTGATACGCATACCGTTTACTTCCGGCTCCACACCGAGTCCATGAATTACATACTCGAGGACTTCTGAGAGCAAAAGCTGAGCCCCTAGTTTCCGCCGAGCCTCGTCTCCCATCTCAAGGCCACCTGCACATTGCTGCCCTGCAAGTGCTTTGAACTTTTTGATTTTATCGCCTCGCATATCTGTCCTTCTCCGTATGAGCACTCTGACGCGTCAGATGCTTGCCGTCGGCATCCAGGACACCACAGAAAAAAGCGCATCGTCAAGCAGACACGATCCTCCTGTTCCCTGGCCAACTTATGCCAGATTTTCAGAGAAAAAAGACCTCGACCCCGTACTCTAGGCTGAAGCTTTCATGTAATATCGACTCTTTAGGAGTCATGAACATGCACCCGAATCTCTCCCCACGGCCTCGACGAACAGCCCACACAAACATGGATGAAACGTCTTCCCATCCAGATCTCAACCTTGCCATTCCTCGACCTAATGCCGACCGCTCTGTAATGGAGAGAGCCGATCGCATTTCCGCAAGAGCCGCCTCACTTGCTACCCAGTTTTCTGATCAGATTCGAAATGCGAAGGCTCAAGGACTCTCTGAGTTAGTTCTTGCCGAGATGCCGACGCGAGATCTTTCTCCCACACAATTTGAAGAAAAAGCTGCCCTCGAGTCTGCCATGCATAAGCTCTGCTCGCTGTGCACTCTAGGCTGGCGAGCGAAGCCGGCGTCAGGGGCCGCGTCCGCCGTCATGAATGAACTTGTGGTCACCTGGTAATTGGCTCGAAGTGACCCCGTCTCACACGAACTAGACGCAATCATTTAGAGATACCGTCATTTCTAGATACAATCATTTCGACGCACCGATACGCATAGTGCCGATTTGTCGGGGCTATTTCCGTCCTGCTTGCTTAAGTAATAAAGCCGCCACTTCTGGGACGCCTTCGGTGGCGGGCTTTTCAATGAATTGCACCAGCGCGGTGCGCTCCACCGAAGGACGCCGCGGGTCTATCACATAAATCGGTACCCCTGTTCGCACACCACTGACGAGCCCCGCCGCAGGGTACACTACCAGCGAGGTGCCAATCACGAGGACAATGTCTGCACGCGACACGACTTCAACGGCCCGGTCCATTGCGGGCACCGCTTCACCAAACCAGACAATATGGGGCCGTAGCTGTCCACCCGCAGGGCACATCTGCCCCCACTCAATCGGCACGTACCCGATATATTGAACATAGGACTCATCGATGAGACTGCGTGCCTTAGTGAGCTCACCATGAAGGTGAAGCACCTGCGACGAGCCTGCTCTCTCATGCAAGTCGTCTACGTTTTGAGTGACAATCTCAACATTGAAAGCTGCTTCTAATTCCACCAGAGAAAGATGGCCCTGGTTCGGCACCGCTTTGGCGAGCGCCGATCTACGCTGATTATAGAATTCGAGCACCAGCTTAGGGTTACGCTGCCAAGCCTGTGGCGTCGCGACATCCTCAACACGGTGCCCTTCCCACAAACCATCGGAATCGCGAAAAGTTCGCAAGCCGCTTTCTGCGCTCATGCCAGCGCCGGAAATCACCACTACGGTTTGCTTCACTGCGCCGGCCTCACTGACCTTGTCTTCATTGCTCGCGTTTCACTTCCATCACTTCACCGTGGCGCATACAGAATTCTCGCATTGCGATACCAAGCTCTTCTTCAAATCTTCGCACAAGCCGACCTTGTGAATCGGTGAGTAAGGAGATAGCAATGCCAGTCGCCCCTGCACGAGCAGTTCGGCCTACTCGATGTAAGTACGCTTTACTCTCTGTGGGGACGTCGAAATTTATGACATGCGTGACGCCCTTCACATCCAAGCCTCGAGCGCCCACATCAGAAGAAATCAGCGCCTTTATCTTTCCACTTCTAAAACCGTCCATCGCGCGCTTACGATCCTCTTTGTAATTTGCACCATGAAGGTCAGCCGAAGGAAATTTGTGATGCAGAAGCTTGTCCGTAATTTTTTCTGCTGTTTCATTGCGATGCACAAAGATCATCGCTCTTTCGGCCTTGAATGCGTGCAAAACACTTCGAAGTACGTCTGGCTTCTCGCGTTCTTCACACACTATATAGAAATGTTCGATATTCTGATTGATAAGATCGGGGCTTGGGTTGAGCATAACCAACTGCGGTGCCAACTTCTCAATAATCTCACGACTCTCGTGGCGCTGCGTCGCTGAGGCGAAGATAAGCTGCCTCGAACCGGGTGCTGCTTTGATGATTCCAAGAACATCGGGACCATGTTCATCCATCAACACTCGATCGGCTTCATCCAGCACAATGCTTAAGATCTTATGCGCTTTGAGCTTGCCGGCCTTGATGAGTTCCAGTATTCGCCCCGGAGATCCCACCACGATGTGAGGCTTTTTCTTTAGTTTTTCTATTTGACGATCTTTGGGGGTTCCTCCAATCAGAAGCAAAGATCGCAGCGCTATTCCAGACTGCTGGGCCAGATCTGTGCATTGGTGGTGAATCTGAATGGCGAGTTCATGCGTGGGCGCAACGATCACTGCCTGCACCGCAGGCAACGCTGCGTCGATTCGAGTAAACAAGGGAAGCAGGTAGGCCAGTGTCTTTCCCGAACCCGTCTCGGACTGAAGATACACACTCTTCGAGTCCAAAATTACGGGTATGCCCACGGATTGGATGGCGGTCGGGACACTCACGCCCTGCTTCTCAAGAGCCGGAAGCAACCCTGACGCGAGGCCGAGCGCTGAGAAGTTAGGATGCAGAGGTGTTTCCACATCGACATCGACTAAACTGGGTTCAGATTGTTCCACTACTCACGCCTTATTTGAGGAGATTATTAGTGCTTTGCTCCCTAAGTTCTGGCCAGGGAGGTTTGACTTCCATTCAGAGGGGCCGGCACCATATTACCTGAAGCCCGTGGCACTAGCTACTAACCCCCACAGGCCTCTTGCAAATGGTAACACAAGCACTTTTCACTTCCGCTTTCACCCTGGTCAGCGAGAATGAGCTAAACTCCAAACAAAATAAGCCTGAAAGTGAGTTAGGGCTTCCCGCACCCTGAGATGAAGGGATAAAGTTACGCCATGTCGACCAAAGCACAGACTTTTCTCCAGCGGCATTTTATCGATCGAAAAATTGGAGGGCTCCCCTTACGCGAGGCGGTCTCCATAACTCCTGACCTGGCTCTCGACAAGGTAGTGCAGCAACTCGCCTTCGAAAATGTGGGCTGCCTTACGGTGGTCAATGCTGAGGGAACGCTAGTCGGAATCTTGAGTGAGCGCGATATTGTAAGACGCGCATACGCTCAAGGGCGGGACTTATCTGAAGCCACTGCAAGCAGCGCCATGTCAGCAGACCCCAAGACGCTCCCTGATTATGCAAGCCTGGGACGCGCTCTCTATTTCATGGCGGTCGGGCAATTTAGGCATATCCCCATCATCTCTCGTCCCCCCCAACGCACCCTGATGCTTTCCGTACGAGACCTTGTAGATTTGATTTACTCAAAAATCGCCGCACCTGCCATTAGCTCGAAGGAAGACGAACTTGTAGACCCCTCTGCCTTAGCGGAGTTCTTTCACGACCCGATCTCAAAGCTCAAACCCGATCCCGCCATCAGCGTAGCGCCGGCTACCACGGTCGCTGACGGCCTCGCAAAGATGGACGCTCACCATATCGGCAGCTTGGTAGTCTGTGACCAACCGGGTAAAGTGATCGGAATATTTACTGAACGAGACTATGTTCAACGCGTGGCAGCCAAGCAGCTTGATCCTAAGAGCACTACGCTTGATGCCGTCATGACTCCTCAGCCGAAAACAGTCCTTGAAGGCAGCTCGATTGCGCTCGCATTCAGTGCCTTCTCCGAGGGGAAGTACCGTCACCTTCCGATTGTGAATTCCAATGAGAATTTACAAGGAGTCCTCTCCGTACGGAGCTTCGTTAAAGCGCTCTCTAAGGGAATTATAGACGATCTGGGCAAGTCGCCGGGCAAATCTGAACCCTAGTCAGCATCGATGGACTTCTCGTGAAAGAATAAGTATCTCTCCTTAAATTGGCGCAATTAATGCAGTTTTGGTTCCGAGAAGCTTCTCACGTTCGAAGAGCAGCAAGAATTTCAGTAGCGCAGGAGACCGGGTTCTGAAACGCCGAAGATCTTCGCGCACTCCCGAGTAACATGCATTTATGGACACCTCTCCTGATGACCTGCCATTAACACTCTCGCCGATCGGGTTCATTCGTACTGGGCGAGACGTCAAGTTTCAGGCACCTCATCAACCAGAACTGCACGTCGAAGAACGCTCTGTGGTGGAGTTACTACCGGGACACGGATTCGAGCGCGCACTATCGGACCTCGCCGGGTTCGAGCGCATCTGGCTGGTATGGTGGTTCCATCGCAACAAATCCTGGCGCCCCATGGTTCTGCCTCCTAGAGGGAACCGCAAACGTCGCGGGGTCTTCTCCACGCGTTCTCCGCATAGACCTAACCCGATCGGATTAACCGCGGTAAGTCTACATAGCGTCTCGGGCTTGTCGCTCGTCGTAGGAAGCAATGACCTGGTCGAAGGAACTCCAATTTTAGATATTAAGCCATATCTTCCTAAAGCGGATGCATTTCCTGGTTCAGAGCTCGGATGGCTGCAAGAAGTCGAATCATTGCAGGCCACTCCAAAGCAGTTTGAAGTTGAGCTCAAGCCACATGCGGAACGACAGCTCCAGTGGCTGAAAGAACACTGGGGCATCGAATTTTTCCCTCGTGCTCGTGAAATTCTTGAACGAGACCCAACACCGCATCGCACCAGGCGCATCACCAAGAGAGCCGGTGGGATATTTCGCATGGGTTGTGGGGCTTGGCGCATGTATTTCTCAGTCGAAGGAAACCAGGTGGTGGTACAAGAGGTTTTACCAGGATATCCCCCCGCACTCCTCGAAAAGGAGGGCGCAGATCAAGTACCCTATCGTGAAGCGCAACTTGCATTCGCGGTCCTTTGGGGAAATCCTGCTAAATAATTACTTTCCCATCAGAAGCCGCTGAAACGCGTAGAAATTGAGGGCGTGACCGAGGGGAATCGTTTACCCAGGCGGGTCCAGAGACGTTACTCGCTTAGATTACTGCCTTTGACTTTCGCTCATATTGGTAAAAGGCAATCCTCATCTCATGAATGGAGCCTCTGACGACCCAAAACCGAAATCTCGACTACCCATCGCAGCACTGCTTGTGTTTTTGTTCGTCGCTGCTCTTAGCACTCTCTTTTGGTATCGGACGAATGTTGCCTCTCTGCTTGCTAAATTCGCACTCGAGCGCTCAGGCTTCTCTGTCGAGCGCATCGAATTTACCTCGGCAGGTTCCCACGATATCTCGATTAACGAGCTTGTCCTTAGGAATGAAACTTTGTCGATTAAACTGATCGCTCCTCAATTAAGTTGGAGCCTCTTGGACTTATTGATGGGCCACTTTCAGCGATTTTCCGCTGACCGAATCTCAGTATCTATGGTGGGCCTGCCAAGTGCATCTGAAAACAAGTCTCTCTTCCCATCCGTTCTTGAGAACCAAAATATTTATTCTTTTCTTCACCAACTAACCTCCGCCGAGCTGCCACTCGACTCCATCGAGGTGAAACAGCTCGAACTTCATTTCGGTAGTGACATTATTCTAAAAGGCGTTGTTTCGAATGCTGGTAATTTGCACTTTGAGGGCGATCTGCTGGTAGCCAACTCGCCTTTCCAGCTCGCCATTGAGTTCACAAGAGAAAAAGGAGTCGAGCTGTCGCTCACCGACTCAAACGGGCTTCTCGCTGACCTCATCTTAAGACAAGCTAGTACCGCTTCGGACAAACCCGACATTCTAGTTTCATCGACTTTTCACACAACGGCGGGGCTCTCCACGCTACCGATTCCTCTCAGATCGGCTGAATTCTCAGGCTCCGTTACCTCTAGCGGACAATTCCAGATTTTAAAACTCAGCGGCGAGTATGCTCTCTCTGACGAGTTGATTCTGCGCGGACATCTCCTGGAACCAGTGCAGTTTCAGGAAAAAGACCGTTCGCTTCTTTTGCAAACACCTCTTCGCATAAGCATGAACGAACTGACCCTACCGACACCAGGCTGGCGGACTTCTCTTAGCAATATCTTATTATCCATGAGTGCGGGAGACCTGCGGGAGACTCCCGCGCTACTCACCACTGAATTGATAGTTAAATCTCCCGCATCTAAGCAAGCGCTCGAATTCGACTTAAGTGCAAAGTTGCAGCTTGGAGATGAGAATGTCTTTTTTGAAGCTACAAATAAGGCCTACAGTTTCAAACTTTCTGCTCAATGCTTCTTGAATCCTCAGCTTCGCTGCGATCTACTCTCGTTGAAGAGCGAGCTTAGCTTGCTCAGTAAGTTATTTCCCGATGCAGTCGAAATTCATAGCGGAAATCTTCAGCTCACGGGCTCCGGCTCGCACGGATCGAAAGGCATCACGGGAGCTCTTCATGTATCAATTGATAACGTATCTGGGTCGCAAGATGCATTCGCCTTCTCTGGTGTCCACGCGCACCGCCTTAACGTAGTGGTGGCCTCGACGACGCCCCTTGATATTTCTGCAACTTCTTCGGGACCGCTGCGCCTAGAGGAACTTAATTCAGGCATTCTAATTTCAGACCTCACAGGAACTCCAAGTCTCGGCCTGGATAGTGAAACACTCGATCTTAGAATCCGCGACTTTAGCGGACGCCTCCTTGGTGGCACCTTCAGAAGTTCAGTGTTCAAAATGTCCACCACGGCGAAGGAGTGCACCGAGTCACTTTTCGTTGTAAGTGGTGTGCAACTTTCCCAGATAGCGGCACTCTATGGGAGTCAAAGCCTACAGGCAGAAGGCGAGCTGGAGGGCCATATCCCTGTCAAGTGGTGCTCAACAGGGGCTACCGTCTCGGAGGCTTCCTTCAGATCTACAGGTAAGGGAGGGTGGATCAGGTATCAGCCAAGCGCTTCGGTCGGAAGTGCTCCTCCTGGCCTCGAGCTTGTATATTCCGTTCTGCGGGACTATCGCTTCAGCTCACTGCAAGCAAAAGTCACTCTGAATCCTGAAGGGTCCCTACTGGCTCAAGTATCGGCGTCCGGTATGAACCCAGCAGTGAATAAAGGACAGCAGGTTAACGTCAATCTTGAAGTGGAAGAGAATGTTCCCTCCCTGCTGAAGAGCTTGCGGGTAGGACAAGCGGCCGTAACGGAGGTTACGCGCGAGATAGGAAAAGGACGTTAGCCTTTGGTTGGCTTGCGGATGATATGGCGCTCGTAATCCTGTGTACTATAGTCAAAGAGCACAGAACCCGAGGAGCACGGCAGACGGTGAGCGTAGCTCTAAATGTCATTGGTTGGAGAGAATACGATCTCTCTGCCTTTTGAGGCCTTTTGAGTTTTTCTTCTAACGAGAATTATTATGGCGAAACGCTCTGGTCCGCTACTTCTCTTAGGGTCAGCCCTGCTTCTAATCACCGCTACCACAGGGTGTTCTCCTCGCGTCGCCGTAGAAGTCCCGGATAAGCCGATTACAATAAATCTAAATGTAAAAATTGACCACGAAGTGCGAGTGAAAGTTGAGAAGGATCTGGATCAGGTTCTTTCTGAGAAAAGCGAATTGTTTTAGCTGCTCGTGCTTATTTAATTGGAGAATGCCCGATGACTTCGTTTCGTTTTCCTAAAGGGTTCTTAGCCTTCTTCGTCATGACTCTTTTTTCGATAGCAATGCCCATCTCTGCGTACGCCCTCACCCTCGATCAGGCGAAATCAAGCGGCGCGCTCGGCGAGACCACTTCGGGGTACCTTGGCGTCGTACCCCCCACTACCGACGTAGAGGCGTTGAAGCTGCAAAAGGACATCAATCGTCAGCGGAAGGAAAAATATCAATCTATTGCTACAGAGAATGGAACTCCGCTTTCCACGGTGGAACAACTTGCGGGGAAGAAGGCCATTGAGAATACCCAGGCTGGCAACTTCGTTCAGCTACCAGGCGGCCAGTGGATTCGTAAGTAGTCAGACCCACCTCCTCCCCGATACTTGTAATTCAAGGCAGCTCAAAGCTAGGGCGCATTTGGCGAAAATGCTTCAGAGGCTCGCGTAGATGGAGCTTTTCCCGCTGTTTGCTCTAAAAACGAACAGATAGCGAAACGCCCATGGTGCGAAAAAGACAATAAATGGTTTGACCTTCTCTCATTCACGAACAGTTGCGGAGCGGCGCCCTTCTGCTCACCTGATTGCCCACTTACTTGCTCGGGCACGCCCCCAGATTTGATACTAAGACTATCCTGTGGGACTCCAAGCTCTTTCGCCGCACCTTGGCAGGCCAACTCTCTGACGAGGCGTGACGCCACCGACATTGTCGCGGACTCCTCCAGTGTATCCTCGCTCTGGAGCTGTCCTACCCAATTCTTTATAGCCGACGAAGCCACGATCTGCCGATCCGTAGCGCACACTACATAGAGAAATTCTTCGTTGATGAACCAGCGACAATGCGCCACCCCACTGGGCGCTCTTACACATGTCGAGTCCTTAGAAAACTCTAAGCGAAGCGGCACAAAAGACAGCGTCGAATCAATTCGCTTGAAAGCCTTATACGCTGCCTCTTTAGCAGCCCAATGAAGCCAGAGCATTGGCAAGCCATCACCAATCGCCTCTTGTTCTTGGGCAGTGAACACCCTGCTCATATATCTGGCATGAAGTGGCGGCTCGCTCGTCCGAAGATCAACGAGATCATTGCCGATCGATAGTGGCCGCACGCTGTTCAAAGTGGCGCTCCTCCATTTCCTTAAGCTTCAAAGTGACTTGCATGGAGCGCTCTTTGGCACCTCGCAGTCCACTGGCGCTACTAGAGGGAGAAATGACTTCAAGAGCGACATCAAATATATCTCCGCGCTTGGGAAAGTCGGAAAATGTGTCCTGCATTCGACCACGCATATAAACGCAAAGAACTCGGCAGTTCGGCACCGCTTGAACCAGCTTTCCGATTCCATAGGTGGTGGCCGTGAGGTCGACTCTTCCACTTCGGCTGCGCGTACCTTCTGGGAACAAGGTAAGCAGATCGCCCTGGCGCAGCAGACCTGCCATCTTCGCCAAAAGCCCCCCGGTGTGATTCGCATCACCTAAGCGGTCTACCAGCATGCACTTGCTTAAATAGGTAATGACTGACCAGCTCCTCTTCTTGCGAGTATTCTCAACTGCGGGAAAGTTCCAACTGAACAATCGATAGTTAAGAAAGTACCTTGGCATGGACGCCAGCGCCCAATGCATAAAGACGGAATCAACAAGCGTGAGATGGTTCGCGACCACTATCATCGGCTCTCCGCTGCGCACAATCTCAAGGAACTTCTTCCGAACCTCCGCATGCTGGTGAATGCGATGCCCCCTTAGGTGCAGCACCGCCACAATCACCCCACCCAACGGCAAGATACTAAGACGCCCTGCAAGCCTCTGAATCTGAAGCCGGGTACGCTCAATAAACGAGACATGCCCGGAAGGCCTGCGATACGGACTCGTGCGGTTGACCT
This sequence comes from Bdellovibrionota bacterium, assembly GCA_041739995.1. GTDB lineage: Bacteria > Bdellovibrionota_C > UBA2361 > UBA2361 > JBGSMV01 > JBGSMV01. Next base: position 7,900 of record JBGSMV010000005.1, on the reverse strand, counting down.
CAGTGCCCTGCGACACCGAGGCACCGTCAACCTCACTCTTTGAAATCATGTGATTCACTTTACTGGCACGAGCACCGCTCAGCGCGAATACTCAACGCAGGGCCCTACTGAAGCTGCCTTAAGCGGCGGCTGCCTGCTTTGCTCGAATCAGTGAGACTGCAGAACCCACCGTAAGAATCTTATCAGCCTCGTCGTCACCGACTTCAATGCCGAAGGTGTCCTCAATGGCAAGCACCACATCGACAAGACGAGAAGAGCTCATCTGAAGATCTTTTAAGAAACTCGAGTTTTCAGTGGCATTCTTAAGCGCCTCTTTGTCTTTAGAAAAAGGGCCGACAAGCTCAATTACTTTTTCAAATATTTCATCACTCATTTCCATTCTCCTTACCAAAAAACGCGTTCTTATTCGCGCCACTTACGAAAAATCAGACAACCGTTGACATCTCCGAAGCCGAAACTCGATTTGGCAATCACGGAGATTTCCTCATCTCGCGTCTTCTGCACGATGTTATCCGCAAAAGACTCAAGTTCTGGATGAAGATCTTCACAGTTGATTGAACCATGTACGAAACCGCGATCTAACTCAAGCACCGCAGCGACTGCCTCGATACTGCCTGCCGCCCCAAGACAATGCCCAATCATCGACTTGGTCGAACTGATCATCGGCAACTTCCCTGGACCGCATTCGAGCGCCTGCGCCCAGTTATTTACTTCAATCAAGTCACCCATGGTGGCGGTGAGATGCCCATTAATTGCATCAATCTCCTCAGGCGCAATCTTTGCCGCTGCCACTGCACCTCGAATGCAGCGTTGCACCGAAGCTGAGTTAGGAGCAGTCATGCTGCCGCCCTGACGCTGTCCGCCACAGTTGACGACCGCAGAGAGCAGCTCGGCATAGATACGCGCCCCTCGTTGTTGTGCACTATCAAGACTTTCAAGCATCAGCACGCCACCGCCTGAGCCTGGTATAAACCCGCCAGCACTGTGACTCATGGGGCGAGACGCCTTTGTCGGCTGATCGTTAGACTCACCGTTCAAGACGCGCATCGCGTCGAAACCACCCCACACGTAAACCGAAGACGACTCTGCTCCGCCCGCAAGCATTCTCTCGGCCAGGCCAAACCGTATGCGAAGAAACGCATCCTGAATAGCTTCTGTGCCAGTATTGCAAGCACTCGAATTCGACGTGACTTGGTTCCCTAGAGCAAGCAGCCCGCTAAGCTTCGCTGAGATGGCGCTAGCCATGGTTTGCTCAACCAGCGTACTTCCCATGCGACGTACTTTGCCGGCATTTATCTTCGGCACAAGCACATCACCGATAGTATCCATACCACTAAGACCAGAGCCCAGAACGCAGCCGGTGTCCCAGAATATTTCGTCGGAGTTACGCTCAGGCACTTTAAATCCGGCGTCGCGCCAAGCATCTATTGCTGCCATCGCCCCATAAATCATGGCTTGGTTCATGGCGAGCAAGTCTTCGTCAGAAAAATACTGCGTCGCTTTTTCAGGAATGTTCTGAGGAACTCCCGCAACCTGACAGCGAAAATTCAGTTCTTCAAGCGCCGCAATCTTTCGAATGCCGCTTGTCCCCGCTCTAAGCGCCCGTTCGAACTCCTTCAATCCGTGCCCATTGGGGGCCACGACTCCGAGCCCTGTCACTACTACTCGTCTATCTTCACTTTTCACAACACTGCTACTCCCATACCAGAAACTGTTCCTGACGCGGCAAGACTTCCGTCTTCAAGCCTCAGTTCTACTCGCGACTGAAGCTTGTTGCGTCTCCAATAGACCTTCTCTCCGCGAATCGAAACCTCCTCGCCCGGTCGTACCATCGCTAAAAATTCCACGGCGCATTCAGAAAATAAAGTCCTGATCTTTGCCTCCGGTCGTTCTTTGCGAAGCAAATAAATTCCTAGTGCCACAAGTCCCGCCTGGGCCATGGCTTCAAGCAAAATTACTCCAGGCGTTACTGGATCGCCAGGAAAATGGCCTGCGTAGAAGAACTCCTCACCGGTAAAGCGGTACTTCGCTACAATGTGATCGTCAGACAACTCCTGTATCTCGTTCAGGAATCGAAAAGGCGGCTTCTGTGGAATCTGTTCGAGGATGCTCTTTCGCTCTGCCTCGGGACACGCGTTAGCCACCATACAATCCTCCATTCACATGAAAGGTTGTCCCAGTGCAATAGCCGCCTTTAGTCGCAAAGAACCCTACCAGTTCGGCCACTTCAAGTGCGGTACCCATTCGACCAAGAGGAACTCGCGACAATATCTCTGCTCGCCGCTCCTCAGGCATTTGCTTGGTCATTTCCGTGTCAATGAACCCAGGTGCGATGGAGTTTACAAGAATGCCGTATGGAGCAAGCTCTTGGGCCGCACATTTGGTGAAGTTATCGAGCGCCGCCTTGCTCATCCCATATAGCGACTGACCCGCACTTGCCGTGTGCCCAATCACACTCGATATATTAATGATTCTTCCCGAGCGCTTCCGCATCATCATCTTGGAAAGTTTCTTGGTGAGATACCAAGCAGTGCGCAGATTCGTGTTGATGACCGTTTCAAAGTCCTCCAAGCTGGAAGAGAAAAGCAGCTTATCAAGAACTATTCCAGCGTTGTTCACCAGCACAGAAATTTCGCCGTCTCGAGCACCCACCTCGCGCACAAGAGAGTCGCATCCTTCCGTAGTAGCTAAGTCCGCCTGAACGGCGAATGCGCCTGGGATTTGAGCCACAAGCGCTTCAGCTCGCTCTTTGCTGTGATTATAATGCACGGCGACTTGAAAGCCCGCTGCTCCAAGCTGGCCGCAGCAGGCCGCACCAATGCCCGTACCGCCACCTGTAACCAGTGCAATTCCACCGCTCATTGTCTACCTCACCGCTCCATAATTCCGCCCACCGACCGTTCGGAGCGAAGTGGATAATCAGAGTACGCTATGTCTTTAAAGCCTCCAACTTTGGCGTCTACAACGGTATAAATATGTTCGTCATCGACGAATAGCTTGCCTGTGCCAATCGCCAAGGCCGCTCCCTGCTCAGCCAGTACGGTATAGCGTCGGATGTCTACTTCGTAGCGCACTAGTTTGTTGTACGGCCGAATCTGTCCTCGAAACTCTACTTCTTTGCAGCCAAGCGCCCGTCCCGAATGCGCGACTCCACGCAAACCAAGATAGAGCCCAATCATCTGCCAGATAGCATCAACACCGAGGCATCCCGGCTGCACCGGATCTCCGCTGAAGTGACAAGGGAAAAACCAATCGTCCGCGCGCACATCTCTTTCTGCAACGATTTTGCCTTTTGACCCGTCGCGCTCCACGCAAGTAACACGGTCGAGCATCAGCATGGGTGGCGCCGGCAATCGCACGAAGTCCTTGGGCGCATCTTCCACCAAAGCACCATAGCAGTGCGCCAAGATCTCCTCTTTGGTCAAAAACGTTCTTTCATGAAACTCAGCTAACTTCACACTTCACCTTCTTTAACTATCTTGCCCAACTATCTTGTTAAACTATGAGCCAGAAATATGCTCGCCCCCGTCCACCCTTAGGATGCTGCCATTTATCCAGCTTGCGTCCTCACTGGCGAGGAACGCAACGACACGAGCGACATCTTCAGTTTGAGTAGTTCGTCCGAGTGGGTTTCTTTGCTCCGCACGCGCGAGCAAATGCTGACCGCCAGGAATGAGCCTCAGCGCAGGAGTATCAGTTACACCGGGCTGAATAATATTAGAGCGAATGCCGTGAGGCCCGTACTCTTTCGCAATGCTACGAGACACTGACTCAAGCACCGCCTTGGCGGCACTCACCGCAGCATATCCAAGCCAGGCTACTTCATTGCCCTCGCTGGTAAGACCAATCACTCGTGAGTCACTGGCGAAGAGTCGCTTCCGGAAAAGCTCTTGAGTCCACGTGAGCAAACTTGCTCCCATGGCATGCACTGTTGATAACAACTCTTCTTGATCAAGAAGAAGCTCATCATTATAGGTGGGTTGTGTCGCCAAACTGTGATACGCCACTCCTCCTGCCGCAAAAAGCTCATCAGCGGCACTTTGTATGGCCTGAGCGCTGAGCCCCAGCTTTTCGGACAGTCCACTTGTTGGACAAATTCCAACGTCAAGTCGAGGACCGATAAGCTTTAGACTACCGAACGCTATGGAGTGCAGCAGCAAGCGAACCTTACCACCGGCAAGCACTTCGGGCAGTTCTCCCAATACCGTGGCACGCCCATCAGGACTAAGCGCGTCTATGTTGAAGGCCTTAAATTGAACCCCCGCTGCTCGGATAGAATCAAACTCTTGCTCAACTCTAGCCATGGCACCGCGTCTATCGCGGTGGAGCACGCAGATATTCATGCCGCGCGAAGCGAGCTCCTTCGCCGCAGCCAGCCCGAACCCGCTCGAGCCTCCGAGAATCAAAGCCCAATAATTTTGACCTTTAAATGACATGCGATACCTCACTCTTTGAAGATGTGCCACCGAAAGCTCGCTGTAGGGATCGCAAATCGGTGATGGCTTTAGCTTGACGCCCAATACTGTCTAAGAATTTTGATAATACACGTTGAGGCCCCACCTCATACAGCGTGGTCGCCGCGAGGCTCAGCGCCTTCATATTGTCCATCCAACGGACCGGGGCGGAAACCTGATGCACAAGCATCGGAACCAATCCCTCACCGGAATGAGCAATGCCGGAATAATTGCTGAGCACTTTAGGGGCATTTTCCAACACAAAGTTCTTTTCGAAGGAGCGCAGCACTTCTTCGAATTTTGCTTCAATTTTTCTCATGTGACTTGAGTGAAAGGGCGCACTGACATTGAGAGGCACCACTCGTATTTCCGGATGCTCGCTCGCAAGTTGTTCGCTCGCAAGTCGCACCGCATTCGCTTCACCACTAATGACTAGTTGGTTTTTTGAATTGATGTTTGCGAGTTCGGCGCCGGACTGTTTCAGAACCTGTTCGATGTTAAGATCTACTATGTTCTCTACAATCAAGGCGGCCATGGCACCAAATCCACAAGGAGTTGCTGCCTGCATCAGAGCTCCGCGCTCACGAACAATTTTCACCGCGTCTTTAAGCTCTATCACCTCAGCCGCCACCAATGCGGTGTACTCACCAAGACTGTGGCCGGCATAGCAGACTGGCTCGAGCGCAAAGTGCTTTTTCAGCGCTGCCCATATCGCAATCTCAGCGGTAAGAATAGCTGGTTGGGTAAACTCGGTTCGATTTAAAAGTTCGCTCTCGGTAAAGCAAATTTTTTGAAGGTCTAGTTCTGTAGCAGCCGAGGCTTGGTCAAAAACCTGCCGACTCTCCTCGTAGGTACGGAAGAATTCAGCTGCCATTCCTGGTGCCTGACAACCCTGTCCAGGGAAGATGATTGCAGAGCTATTCATATCACAGCTACTCATACGAACTCTCTTCTATCCATTTTTACCGCTCTCGGTACCCCGCTTGGCACCTTCGCGCCCAGAGTCTCAACTTGCAAAACGTGGCGCTTGGAAAGCGAGCGTGCCTTACGCTGGCGCCCTTGGCAGGGCAGAGCCGTCGCAATATATGATTTATGGACATTACTATCTATTATTGTCGAGGATACTCCTTGAGCCCAAACCCCTTGCGGCGCCCCCTTCTGGTAGGCACCCAGCGAGAAAGTCCCCTGCGTATCTATGTGATCAACGATTCGAATTGCAAATCCCCTATTGACGAAATGACCACACGCGAAAGGACTTCCCGATCTGACCTACAATGAACCCGCTACTAAACTCGATCAGACCCACCCCCCTCCGTTTCGAGCACCCACCGTGAGACTCCCTTGACTGAGTGAGGTTGCCTAAATGGGGCAGACTGAGAAATGTGCAGCCACGTCATTCTTACAAAATGCCACTCTAATCCCAAAATCGCCCCGCGCGAAGAACCATAAGTTTTACCTGTATTTTCAGAGCGTTATCTATTATCGACTGCCAAAATACCGTGACTGCAACCCTAGCACGGCACCCTCTCGGGAGCACCAGACACGCATCACCTAAAGTCGCTTATGGAGAATACTCTCATTACACTCTGCTGCCCTGCGGCTTTAACTGCCTCTCTCGCTCCTTTGTCATTCCGAGGGTGAAAACCTTCGTTCATATGGGAAGACCCAAGAGACCTTAAGGGGTTTTTTGATTTCAATATTTTTTGCGATCCGTCGGACCTGTGTATCAGGTCCACCGCACACGAATCGCCTCACTCACCAGCCTTCCCGAAAGGAGCACGACATTGTCTAACTTCATGAGCAACGGAAATCCGTTTCTGACGGAGAATACCTTCGGAGAGCCGCCGGGCCCCAAGCGCATGACGCGCCTCGGGGTCGCGACCAAGCTGCTCTTGATGATCGCCATTCTGCTCGGCACTGGCGGCATCACCTGGTCCATTGCGATGAGGAGCTTCGGTGACTTCGACTTCTCCACACTCGCATCTGTCGAGTCGGGCGAAGTCGACCGCAAGGGCAAGCCGGTCATGCGGCAGGTGGTGATCAACCCCAATTCAGGGGAACACGAACCGCTGCCGAACTTTGACCTCTCGCAGGTCAAAAAGCTGATGTGGATCGGCGTGATTGGTGGCTTGGTCGTTGGTCTGATCATCATCTTCAACAAGAGGACCTCCCCGTTTCTTGGACCGGTATACGCCGGCCTCGAGGGACTGGCGCTCGGCGGCATTTCCGCCATGTATGAGCTCCAGTTCGGAGGAATCGTGATGCAGGCTGCGGCAACCACCGTGATGGTGATGCTGGTCATGCTCGGCATCTTTGCTAGCGGGGTGATCAAGGCCGGTCCAAAGTTCGTGATCGGACTGACCGCCGCAATGCTCGGGATCCTCGGCGTCTACATCGTCGATATCATCCTGGGCGCCTTCTTTGGCTCCCAGCTCAGCATCGTTCACAGCAACGGCTGGCTGGGGATCGGATTCAGCGTGTTTGTGTGTGGCATGGCCGCTCTGAACTTCATCATCGACTTCGACACCATCGAACGCGGCATTGAGCGCGGGGCGCCAAAATGGATGGAGTGGTACTGCGGCTTCGGCGTCTTGGTGACGTTCATCTGGCTCTACCTCGAGATCCTGCGACTGCTCGCAAAGCTCAGGTCGAGAGACTAAGCCCCGTGTTCAGACTCTACACGGGATGATGGGATGAGTACGTCTCGCATGGAGGTTGGACGGTGCAGCTCTCGTAGAGACGCACCCTTTCCAAAAGGTCCTTGGGTCCTTCCTCCACTTTTCTATTGCAATGGAATTGGCGTCCGCGGCAGGGAGCTCGCGCTGCGCTCTCGCTCCCAAGGGATTGCTACTCTTTCCCTGCGGGGCGTTCAATCCCTGCCGGTTCCGTGGACACTGGAACTTTTGAAGACTATTCGAATCAGGTCCACCTACGCGCTTCGCGCTACGGCGGACACATTTTCGCTGAAGCGAAAAAGTGCGTCCGCGGCAGGGATTGAACCTGCGACCCCAAGTTTAGGAACACCACCTTGCGATGCGACCTGCCGAACCAGCGATTTGTGAACAACGCCGGGACGTTAAATTATATAATTATCGTAGAGCATTACACACTCTCGATCAAGGACGATGTGTTGAGACTTGCTGGGAGATTCTGAGTAAAGTTGGAGTGAAATGGATCAAAAATGGATCATGAAAGCAACCCGAAATACATCCAAATCTAGCTTTTTGACCCCAAGATTTTTTCTCTTGAGTTCTTTAGCATGCGCCAACCACCACTGGATTCCTTGGCTGAAACAGACCCAAAAAGGATCAAAAATGGATCACGAAAATGCTAAAAGAAGAGCGCCCTCGGAGAGGTTCGAACTCCCGACTTCAACTTTAGGAAAGTTGCACTCTATCCAACTGAGTTACGAGGGCTTACCGGCTGCTTTAAGCTTATCAGAAGGA
>JBGSMV010000004.1:0-47071 GCA_041739995.1 Bdellovibrionota bacterium | reverse complement strand
AGTAGCGGTGCTTTAACTCGTCAAAACCTACTATTTCTCTCATATTTCCAGAACCTTATAAAAGTTCGGTAACTGGAATTATGAGGCTTCAACCACTCAAACAGCTTCTCTTTGGTAACCTTTTTTATGAGGCTTATCGGGGGTCATGGGAGTTAAGTTATCAGAATTTCCTTTCCATTGTTTACGAACTCCTGCCATGTCACCTACACCTCCGCCCAATTTTTGCTTGTGCCGCCCCTAACTACATAACAATACAGAGAATATTAGGATTTATGCCTGCCGCTATCAAAGCTCATTTGCTAAGCTTTTCAGTCATACCGCGACGAGTTTTCGAACTACTCCTGGCGAACGTTTCGCAGTGATCTCTACGCGGGACTAACGGTCGCCGCTGTCGCCTTACCGCTAGCATTGGCCTTCGGAGTCGCTTCTGGCTCCACCGCTGCCGCAGGTCTTGTAACTGCCATCATCGCAGGAATTGTGATCGGTTCGCTGTCGGGCGCCCCCTACCAAATCTCTGGACCGACCGGCGCAATGAGTGCGGTTCTCATTGTTCTCGCTCAACGCTATGGTCTCGAAGCAGTTTGGATCTCGGGTGCGCTTTCAGGAATTCTACTCTTTCTATTGGGAATCTTGAAACTTGGTCGCTTCGTGGCCTTCGTCCCCGCTCCCGTCATCTCCGGATTTACCTCTGGCATCGCTGTCATCATCATGGTCGGACAACTCGACAACTTGTTTGGCATCAACTCGCCGAACGCAGACTCAGCAGTTCTTAAACTCCTCGCACTTACTCAGCATTCATTCGAGATCAATCCATACTCGCTCATTATGGGCCTAGCAGTGGCGTTTCTCATTTTGCTGTGGCCCGCGCGCCTCGGCAATCGCTTTCCTGCCACCTTCCTCGCCATCATTTTAGCGACCGCTGCAGAGATCCTCTTCGAGTTTCCAGTAGATACGATTCGGGAGATTCCGCGGTCCCTCCTACTCACCCACCATCTCACTTTCGCTTCGCTGGATTGGATCTCCATAGAAAAATATATCGTACCCACCCTCTCCATTACCGCCCTGGGCGCCGTTGAATCGCTGCTATGCGGCGCCGTCGCTGGAAAGATGACCGGTAAACCTCTGCATGCGAATCAAGAACTCATCGCGCAGGGCCTGGGCAATATGTTGATCCCTTTTTGTGGTGGCGTCCCTGCTACCGCCGCAATCGCCCGCACCTCTGTTGCCATCAAGTCAGGCGGTCAGACTCGGGCCGTAAGTATCATTCATGCATTGGCACTGCTCATCTCGATGTGGTTCTTCGCCCCAATTATTTCCCGAGTGCCTCTCCCCGCTCTGGCGGGAGTCCTCATCGCCACGGCTTGCAGAATGAATGAGTGGCACGCCCTGCGCTTTTACTTCAACAAGCGTCTCTTCACGGCGATCACCAAGTTTCTTGTCACCTTAATTGCCACTATCAGCCTCGACCTGACCTGGGCGATCCTTATTGGAGTCTCGATTTCTGCGCTTATGTTCCTGAATCAGGCGTCTCATCTGACCGTATCACTGAGCCCAGTTGACCCAACTAGGCTCGACCCAGTCGGCAAATCAGATGTCGAGCACTACCAGAACATAACGGTCGCTTATGTGACTGGACCACTATTTTTTGCTGCCACTGGGCACTTCGTCGAGGCACTCAAAAAACTCGACAACACCCACTCACTAATCCTTTCAATGAGAGGCGTCCCGCTAATTGACTCGTCTGGTCTCATGACCCTCTCCGAACTTTCTGAGCGCCTTGAGCGACACGGGGCAAAACTTCTGTTTGCTGGTCTGAACCCCGCAGTTGAATCTCTGCTCTCGCGAGGCGGTCTTATTCACCGCGCCCCAACCAGTAATGTGTTTTGGAGCGCCGGAGAGGCGATTTCAGCCGCCGCGAAAGCGCATGCAAAATAAGTTAGGTTAAACAGGGTGGAGTGTTCCTTAGCGCCGTCATTAGAGCGTCGCAATGTTTGCCTGCGCCGCGGACATTCCACTTTGAACCCGCTCGGCAAGCTGCATATCCTGGCCACTCTCGGCAATTTCTCCGAGTAACATCCACGCCGGAATGAACTGCGGCGCACGCTGCACCCAACTCTCTAACTTTGCCCGGTCCCCTCGTGCTAAAAGCACGTCGGCCCAGTCGAGTGGAACCGTCTGCATTAATTTCTCAGCACTACTCGAAATATTCTCAGGGAAAACTATCGTGAACTGGTGAACACTGCGCTCCTCGAAGAATGGCTCCAGCTTTGACTCCTTTACTAGATCCACAATCATCTGCGCATTGATATACAACTGAAATACTGGCAGTAGCGCCTCCTCTGCGGCGAAAGGACGAGAGTGTTGAGGAAGTCGGAGGGTATGTTCTCCAAGAATAGCCCAGCCCTTGTAGAGAATTCGTAGTAGCAGTTGTCGCATTGCACAAAGCGGGTTCGTGCCCTCGGACTCAGCGCTTCCTTTAAAACCTCCAAGTTCAAGTAGTGCCACCGTACGTGCCACAAAGTTCGGAAGTATGCGCGGAGCCACGAATATCGCGTCGGTACGGAACGCGACGCCTTTTTCAGTACGAAGCAGGAACTGTTCCTTCTCCTTGGGGTCGTCTCCGTACATCAAAGCCAAAGCAGTGTTGTCCCGCTCGAAGGCACGATCGCACGACTGAATCCAATCAGGAGCTAATACATCACCAGGTTGCATTACAGTAAGAATCGGCGAACGCACCGCCTTAATGGCATGGGTCAGCGCCTCGAACTGATGTCCGGGACTAGCCCTGACATAACGTAGGGTATTGTGAGGAACAGTGCGTGCAAGCTCTAAAACCTTTCTTCGCAATCGCTTCGCTTCCTCTGGCTGGGAGCCATGATCAACTACCAGCATCTCTGCTGACTTCGCAGGGATTTTCTTAAAAGATTCTACCGAGGCAAGAAGTCCTTCCGAAAACTCTTGCGCGGGAATGACCACGCTATGCGCCGTTTCAGCCATCACGCGCCGACGCGCGTGACGTTCGTAGACACGAGACATTTCGCGATAGGTGAGATCCATCATCTCCCCTGTTTTGTTCGTGTCATAGGTTCTCAAGTAGGAGAACACTTTTGGCATTCGTCGCACCAGCGAATAGCGCTCCGCAATTCTTAGCCACAAGTCGAGATCCATGCAGAACTCAAGATCTTCATCCAAATACTTTCCTGCGGCATATTTTACTTCCTCAAGCACTTCGCGACGAAAAAATATGGATGGCTGTGCAGGGCTTGAGCAAAAAACCCAATACTTTAGAAGATCATGCCAAGTACGCTCGTAGTTCTTCACGACATGTTGGCGCACCCCATACTTGTCGCACACCTCACACGATCCCATCACGATCGGGTAATCCTCGAGAGCAAGAGCCACGTCCTTGAACAGTCCTGGCGGATACCAATCGTCAGAGTTGATCCAAGCAATGATGTCTCCGGTCGCACGGGCAAAGCCCTTGTTAAGCGCATGCGACTGCCCACGGTCCGGCTCCGAAGTCCAAATTAAATGTGGATACGCTTTCAAAATCTCAAGCGTGCCATCGGTGGATCCACCGTCAACCACGATATGCTCAACCGCAGGGTAGCTTTGGAGCATCACTGACTCGATAGTCTGCCGAATAAAATCGGCATGCTGATACGAAACCGTGACTACTGAAAATTTAGCCTCTTTCACTTACAACCTCACTGTCTTTGAACCAGGTGACGTTAAGTGCTTCGAGCAACGTTCTCGCATCCTGATTGTGCGGATCACAACGCAGAGCTTTGCTGGCGTAGTGCCCAATAGTTATCACTTTGCCATTAAGTGCCGCGACACGCGCGAGTCCAAGGGCGACATCGAGGCTCTCCGGGTCCAACGCTTCGGCATCTTCAAGCGCTTGCCGAGCGCTGAGGTGCTCTCCGTCCACCACGCAGGTGTCACCCCATTGAGCCAGAACCTGAGCCTGCGCTACTGGTCCGCCTTGCCCAACCCGGAGCGCCGCTTCAACTCTATGGGCAAGCGCAAACAACTTGGCCTCAAGTTCCCGGCGCTCCGGACTTGGCTGTGCCAGCGGTGAACTTCGTTCGGGTTCCATTAATAGTCGCCTCATGGCATGCCGCGGCATCTGCTTGTAGCGACGCAGCACTGACTTGTTGTGAGTAAATGCCGCAAGCGTAGCTCTCGAGATATGCCAAGGGTGAAGCGCCAACGCGGTAGGAAGCCAGACCAAGCGCACCCCAAGGGTTTCTGCCTGCCAGCGAAGCTCGTCAAGGTCTGCTCCTTCCTCTAAGAGCTCTTCGCAGAAGCCTTCGATAGACCTCAGCCATTCTGTTCGTATCAGCGCCAGACTCGGCTGCGTCTCATGGCGCAAGAAAGCCGCTCCACGCAACGAGTATGGCTGCTCCACGAACTCTCGTTCAGCCAGGACCTTTAGTGCCGCACACTCTCCAAAGAATAGATCTTGCTTTGGAAATTCCTCGATACAAGTAGAAATCGCGTCAAAAGCAACTGCTTCAAAGATTGCGCCTGCCTTCGCGATTAAGATGTATTGAGTTCCAATCTCTGGAAGCACCTGATTAATGAGGGTACTTCGCGAGTATCCCTCCCTGCGCCGAAAGTAGCGGTGCTCGGCATTGTGACTCTGGGCTATTGCCTGAATTTCTGGCCTCCCAAGCGATTGAGTTCCGGACTCCAGCAGAATCACCCTCGCGTTCCCAGCGCACCGGCGCACACTCGCAAGTGATGCCTGAAGCGCTGTGTTTGTAATTCCTGCGCTGAAGATCTCATCCAATGCCACTATAATAGTTACCTGGTCGGCCGCACCTTTTATGCTCGTTTTAACATGAGCAAGCGTGCTGAGAGCGTTTACTCGGTCCCAGAAGTTTACGTCCTCATCTCGCTTCAGGCGGTGGCAGGTGTTCGTCATTTCGATGAGCTTCTCTGCGACGCTCTCAGCAGTTAGCTCCTCTTCGCCCCGCCAGATGAAACGATTACGGCGAACAATTAGCTCCTGGGTCAGAGTGGAGGAAGGCTCCTCCCCCGTTCGCAAAGAGACTACTGCGCTGATGTTTCGCTGCGCCTCGATCAGTTCATTAAACTCCCCAGACAGCTCGCTTATCACCAAAACTGACGAGCCTAACATTCCCAGCTTGTGCAAAACTGCATCCAGCGAAAACGCGCCGATTCCAAGCAGCGCCACTCCGTCACACAGCTGATTACTGGAACGATAGGAGCCAAGCGCTGCGCAAAAATGTCCTTGCTGAACGAAAGCCCCGGCCAAACCGAGCATCGGGCCTGAAAAATTACGCGCAACTTCGCTTTCGGTCGCAGGCAGAAAGACTACGCTGCATTTTTCCCAGCACGACGGGGAATTCTGCAAACAGGATTCAGCCCAGGTAACCATGTGGGCCTCGCCGATGGTCGGATTTGCGCGAGCGACCTCCAGCATTCCAGGAAAGTATAAATACCTGTTGCGAGCCGTTCGTCCGGACAGATGAAGACGGTACTGAAACAGCACCTTTGGAATGTAATAGGCCCTAAATCCGTGCGCGATGATTTGAAGCCACAAGTCCCAGTCTTCAAAGATCATGCGTCGATAACGTACCCCGGCGTCAAAGAGCGATCGCCTCCACATCGAAGCCGAGGCAGCGGTGTTCTCTAAAGTGACCCTTCCGCGCATAAAGGGGCCCTGATGCCACAGGCGTTGGTCGCCCGGCAGCACGTTCACGTTCTCTAAATTTGAGTAGGAGTAACCACTCTGTGGATCATCACGAAGCGCTTGGACGAAATCTTGGAGCGCACAAGGCATCAGTACATCATCCGCATCCAGCGGCATGATGAATTCGCCCTCTGAGAGCGAGATGGCAAAGTTCCGAGCTGCCGCTACTCCTCCGTTCTCTTTTCGATAGAACCGAATGCGAATCGGATCCTCCTTTGCAAGCCGCGCACCGACAATTGGCGTATCATCGGTGCTGCCATCATCAACAATGGTGATATCCCAATCTCTATAGCTCTGCGCCTGGACGCTTCTTACCGCCTCCTCAAGATAGCGCCCGTAGTTATAGGCGGGGATGATAACGGATACACGTCCCTGGATCATGCCTGTGACTCTCTCAAGAACCAATCTCGCAGTGATGCCGGAATTTCACCGCGATAAGGGATAGTAAGGGCCTTCTCCTTTTGCCGAGATTTATCACCAAAGAAATAGGGGCCACGGGTAAGCAGCTCTTTAACTTTTAGATCAATGTCACTGTCAGTCACCTCAGACCAGCGTTTATCGAACATCGCATTTTTCTTCGGGAGATCTGCGTCATCAAGGTTATACATCGAGGAGTGAAACGATGGCCAAAAGTTCTTGTAATGGCGCAGTTTCCGGTGAAGGCTCAACCACGAGGCATGCAGTACGCACGGAAACTGATCGAGTCCGGTATTGTAAAATTCTTCTACAATTTTTGGATCTGACAGAGAGGGCGGAAGTTTTAGTGGGAACAACACCCGCACACTCTCGCGTGTGTCCCGATAGATATAGTTGCAAGAATCTGATTCAAATGGACGCGGGTACTCGTCTCCGTAGCGGTCTACCATCCGGAATTCAAGCGGGATACCATGGGTGATGCGCGGATCATTCGGGCTGAATCGTGGCTTCCACGACACAAAATCTGCGCGCACGCGATCGAGAGTCCCCCAAAACTCAACCATGGGCATGTGGACCACCGGAAACTCTGTGAGCACTCCCTGAAGAATTTGCGGAAGCTGACGGATACGCTGGCAGTCCGCAGGAGGAACGATCTCATCGTTATCCACCTGCCAGAGATACTCAGCAGTACAATGGCCTCTAGACTTGGCCTTCAGAAACCCGTCCATGCGAATAGCCCAGCGACGATGAGAAAAGTCGACCGGTTCTTGAAAGACCTTCAGCCGACTCTCCCGATTGGCCCACGATGAGATTTCCTCCCAGGTACCATCAGTGCTGCCGGCATCAACAAGCACCACCTCATCCGCAAACCCTAGCCACGACTCAATCGCTTCCCGAAATGGGTAGTGCATCTCCCTACAATTGTAGGTTGTTGAATATGCGCCGATGGAGCTCATGCGATGAGTTATCTCTAAAGTGCTGACAACCGAATGGCTAAAGATTGCTCGCTTTTCGAGCACTTGAAAGGCGCGATCTCTCCCCCCAATCAGGCTGCCAATACAGTCAATTTCTAATGAAAGTTTGATGCCTCTGGCCTGGCTATCAGTTGCCAAAAGGATGTGACAAAAAATTTACATCCGAATTCGAGCGTCTCTGCGTCATAATAGTAAGTGAGGCACACAGCTCATCCTTATCCAGGGGGCGCAGTGCAGAACGGTTTTTTGGTTTTCACCAGGTTTGGTTGTCCGGTCCTCCTAGAGCGCTTTAAAGCCACTTTGGCGGAGAGCTGTAGGAGGACAGGAAACCCGGTTTGACGCAGAGGTTAAGGAAGCTACCTTTCAGATTCACCTAATGGCGAAAGCCTTAGATTGAACACGACAGGTTTAAAGCTAACATTGAGGCAATGGACTTTTTGGTTTGTGTGAAGCTGATTTAGTTAACTCTGAATCCCAACACACAGGTTGTTTTTACGTACTGCGCTCTCCTGGACCACTTTTTCTAACTTTTCCCCTCGCCACGTTTTGTATTCATATTTCCCAATACCTGGGGCAGGTAGCTGCCATTGCTTGAACAGGCATCAAGGAATGTGATTCTTTGTGGAATTGGCTATTTTGGCTCTTTAGTCACCACAGTCGGGGTAACCGGCGTAAAATCTTCGCCACCTTCAGAATAGGGATCTCGGTGCCGTCCTTGTTTAGTGCCGGACACCTGGTCTCGGAACGCTTCTATCTCTGACTCTATCATACCGATGCCACGCTCGAGTTCATTCACTAGCTCGTGCACTCGGCTGGGAAGAAAGGCAATCGGACAATGCAAAAGTCTCCCTGAATTGAAGACAAAGCCATCACGATAATCAAGATTGCCGCGCAAGCGTTCTTGGATTCCAAATAAATTAGTCTGGTTGGCAGTGAGATAGAGCCTATCAAATTCTACTAATAGTTCCGTCAGAGAGTTCTCGATCTGACGCAGCATGAAGTATGTCACTACTTTACTGTTGGTAACGCAGTGGAAGTACCGCATCGTTCGCTTATCGAGCCCCGTAAGGTAATTGTACAACGACCCGCGCAATCTTTTGAGCTCTTCAACACACGGCTTCATCCCGTTGGCGCGACTTCGCACCATCTGCCACAGCACCACCCGCTCAAGCACAAAAACAGGGAGACACAGCACAAGAACGAGGAGCCCCGCGCTCGGCACTGGACTCTTCGCAATTTCTGGACTCAATCCAGACAAGACAAACAAAAGCCCGATAGCCGACAAGGACAAGGTGAATAGAGGTAACTCGGGAAGGCCGCGTAGCACTGGGCCTTGGAGCTTGATTTCCATTAGTCGCGGAAACCCTTGTGGGGAAAACTCGTCTGCGTGACCTTCTATGTGCTCACCTTCGCGCCCTGCATCACCAATCGTCGATGCCCCTTTATGGCCGCCAGGAGATGTCTTATCGGAAATCAGCATAACCCTGTCCCTCACATCAGAAACTATCGGTGAGAAGAAAGATCTAGATAAGCACCAATCTATTATTGTGCATTCGAATACGAAGATCTCCTAGGAGTCAGTGACACTGTCATAGACGACGACGTCCCATCGACTTGTCCCCCGTAGCGTAAGAGACGGTCTAGGAAGAAGAGAGCTTGCCACTTAAAATTATTTCGCGCCGAAATGGAAAGCTGTTTGGGCACCTGGCCGAACCTTTACCTTGGCTACATCAAAGTTTCGCAACACGAAGGATGTGTTGCGAGGTGTTTCCAGGAGGTCAAGATGACTAGTATTTGTTCTGAACCAACCTTGCGTGAAGTATTTATCGATCTTCAACTCTTCGCGCTTACCGCATCACTACCAAAAGCTCCAGAAGCGTGCCAAGAGCTCGCAACTATTGAAGGGTACCTTCAAAAGCTACGAGAGCTAGGTCTAGAGTACCCGCACACCACGCCTGCCGGCTAAAAGTCACGTTCTGATGTCGAGATTGGCCAGGGAAGGCCCGCTCGGTCGCGTGGCAACGGAGGGCAAGCGAAGCGATTTTTTGCTGGAGTATGTAAGCCAGGGCTAGGTTCACATCGAAGCAGGTGTCGTCCAGGGATGGACCGCTCTTCAGCAACAATAACGATGCAATTTAGAATGCGAGTGCGCCAATCGCTAGTGGACTAAGTTGAACGATTCTCGCCGCGCTCGCTGAGCTCTTTGTAAATGTCTAAGTATACAATGAGTTCCGCGAGAACAGCGAGGAAGTTACTTAAATGACCTCCTCGCTCAGGACACTCACACTTTCGGTCGAAGTTAGGCGTCATCCCCAATCGGGTAGCCATTGCGACTTTGGCGTGCTCGACGCATATCGAAACAGACTGAGTATGCGCGCTCTCCGTTCGTTATCTCAAAGGTGGCCTTGCCCTTTCCATTCAGAAAGCTTGTGGCCACGCTACGAGTAAGTGCAAGCCCACGATAATAGACGTAGTTCTCAATACGAACCGGAATTGCTCGTTTTGGCTTATTGTTCTTCCATCGAGAAAACACGATGCGCTCGCCACTTCCGTACGAATAGACCGAACTCATGAGTAATAAGGGAGCTGGTGCAAACATTCCATCCGAGCGTGGCTTTATGCTCGCGGCTTTGGATCCAGTGTAATTTCGCTCACGGAAAGCACCTCGCACCTGAATTCCACCCTGCACGCTAGCGGGATCGACCGCGGAGAGATCCACTTTCATTCGCACAAGGTAACGAGAGCGTCTCGCCCCCGCACAAGCATTTTTCCTCAACAGTCCAATCTGTGTAACTTCGTTACCAATCTGCCCAGTTCCGCCACCATCACCTCCGCTCGGAGGTGGATCCTCACCGCCAAACCCAGCGCAAAACTGCTCTGGGGTAACGCCTGAAAGTTCAGGAGTAGCGTTTATCAGTTCGAGGTAGAGCTGGTACTGCGCTTCAGTGCAACCACCAGGAAACGATCCCATACGCGGTGAATAAGCATAGGAGGTATTCGGTCCAGACACGCGCAATGCCCGATTCATCTGCATCTGGAATTTGCGCGGCATAGCAGCAGCAGCCTGTTGGGCACTACCTCGGAATTTGGCAATCTCGACTGTCGCTGTCGCTCCATTTGGACCCTCCAAGGTGACCTCAACGGTTCGCGTCTCATTCCCGGGAGAAACATAGTAAAAGTAAATTGGTTGGCTTAGGTCTGTGGAAGAATCGATAGTGACACTGGCACTGCGAGGATTCCCTCCAGCCGGTATGACCTGAGGTTGTGCCTGTAAATGAGCACCTCCAAGAAGATAAGTGGCAGCTCCTACGAACCCAATAATCTGCGGTAACGATATGAATTTCATAACCTTTCTTCGACTCCCCTGATGCTCCATCCCAGAATGCTCTATCCCTACGAATAGTTATGAAGGATTCGTGGGGCGCGGTGCATTAAAGCTCCTTTTTTGGCCAATTTTTCAGGAAAAATTGCCTTTCATTGCCTTGAGAAATCGCGCCAAAGCGCTATCTCGTCCCTGGTAAACGACCCACACTCTTGCCGTCATGTACCAAGAGACTAATCGGTATTTCAGTCAGAAAGTTTCCTATATCGGGGGCGGTGCGGCTAAGGCCAAGAAATCGAGCACAAGCAGGCCCTGGGAACTGGACCCCCGTACGACGAAGAATGAAAGAGAGTTATGCAGCCAGTCGGTCTGCGTTAGGCGCCGCAACCTTCGCGCGAAGTGAGTTCATCACGTCTTGCACCGGATCTCGGCCTTCGACTTCCACATACTCGCTGCGTGGGGAGAGAGCCTCTGGGTCAATCAGCATCAAAGTACGATGGACCGCGTAAGGATTCACGATGCTGTACTCGGCGGCGACAATAAAGTTGGAGGCGTCGGTGTCTAATAGACGAAAGCCTCTAGCGTCTGCCTTTTCCAAGAGTGCCCTCAGGGCGCGCTCGAAATCTGCGTCTTTCAAAAGGCTTTGCTGTACGAGATCCACTACTGAGCTGCCAGGATGAAAGCTCCTTAACACCGCCTCTCTGTTGCCATCTTCGCCGACAAGAGTTCCTTTATGCTGCGGAAGCCCTGGAAGCTCGGCCCGTAATACCAAATCCTCACGACGCAGGGTTGCGAGCCCAATCGACAGATGCCCCACTGGCATCCTTTCGCCGCCGCACTGCGCGTCGGGTGTCAAAGCTTTGAGAACTAGCTCTTCATTCCCTCTTCGCACGAGGTGCGTAGAAGTCCCTACACCGAGATCGGGTTGAAGATCTCGGATGAATGATAGCCCATACTTCGCACATAGGCGCTCGATTGTAGCTTGCGGGGCACTTAACTCGCCCGCATTTGGTTCTCGGCCAACTCGTTCAGAACCACTAATTCTATTAGTAATCATTTCCCGATATCCCCCAACAACTGCACCCCTGACACACACGGACTCACCACCGAAATCTATGCGTTCCTGTAATATGAAGGCTATTTGGGGAAATGGTATTTAAGCCGCCAACTTCCTTTTTGCTCGTGTTTCCCACCACCCTGATATCCCGCACAGGTGGGCAGGCGTTAAGGGGGCGCAACGGAACCGAAAGTTCCTCAAAGGAGACTAAGCGTCAGAGCGACGATTTGAAGGGCCTTAAACTACTGCGCAAGTGGAAGCTGGAGCTGACTGGTGGAAATTTCAAGGAACACCATTAACTCATCAACCAAGCGAATGATTTCACCTGGCCAAGTACGGGCGTCAGTACGCATTTCGGTCACATCATCAAAGACCACCGGACAAGAAAAAGCTTTGTCCGCGGCGGGGTGCGTCACCTGGACTGAACGGGACAGGATGTCCCATCGAAACTCCGCCACAGCGACACCGGCACTTTGTGCTCCTGCAACAAAGGCGGCGGAAACATTGTCCCTACAGCCCGCCACAAGCCCAAGTTGAATATCCTTAGTCTTAAGAAACCGCTTGCTTGCAAGCATTGCTCGAACTGAGGAGAGCATCATACGACGTAAGGTATCGAACTCTTCGTCAGAAGCATTTTCAATGCTGTCTCTTCCCGTACGGGCAACGAAAGAGTCTCTCACCAAGGGCAGCACATTAAGGTCACCATACGGCAACGCCTCAAATGTCTTTCGTGAAAGCGCCATCGACCAGCGGCGACTCTCGCTCACCTCATCGGGGTCTAAGAACCTGGACAGCTCGTGAATTTCTGCGCCACTCCAACGTGCCACCGCGCTCTGCTCATGCATGCAGGAGAAACAGCTCCGCACTCCACGACGCCAGCCATTTTCCGCATCGCGCTCACACAATGAGAAGATTCCATTACACTGCAAGGAATTCACCGCGTAGTTGCTTTGACGCAGGTAGCTACATAGCAGCGCCAACACGCCTGTTTCTTCACTAGCGAGACCGTATGGGCTAAAAAATGCAATACTCATAACTCTTCTCGACCAAACTAGAAATCAGCGCTTTCAAGAGTAACCACCGAGGCAAGCCGCTTCGTTCTTGCCTCACGGTGCACAAGAAATATGCCTACTTGGCTCGCTTCAACACTGGCGACACTCTCCCCTGAGCTTCCTTCATTTTCCGACCCGCCCTCCTTCGAGAGGGACTCATCACGCAGCTCGACACAGAACGGCAAACTTTGACAACGCCCTGATAGGAATTCGTGGCTTGTCGCTGAAGCAAACGCGCCGTCTTGCAAGGGAAGCTCTCTCGTTTGTCCCGCGGCAAGCTGAATGCTCGCAACCGGCAAATCCTCCCCTTCCGCACCCGGCTCGCGACCACGCGAGGTTAAAGAAAATACCGCGGCGGAAATCGGTTTATTCGAAGCATTTACGAAAACAAGCGAGGGCGCCTGTTGCCCGTCTAAAATTGCCATTCCGCTGACCGAACTCATGCTCACTGAAGATCGCTGCTCTTGAGCAACGACGCTCATTTGGGTCGCTCCAGATGCAGGGGCCTTAGTGCGACTGTCCGCCCACTTTCCACGACGTCCCGCATCTCGTCCATTTGATGACTCTTTTCCAAGCAGTTTCTTAGGCACGAACCGCACGGGTTGGCTTTGCGAAATCACTTCAAGTACGCAGCCCGAGCTGCCCACATCCAATCGCGGTTGAGGGGTACTGATTTCCACCTGAATGCCGAACAGTCCGGAGACCTCTGTACGAAGCGTCGGAAACGCATCTTCGAGTCGCAATCCGTCAGGATGGCCGAGGCGTCCGCCCTCAAGCGCCACTACTGCCCTTACTGGGGGAGCCGCGTCCAACTGAGCGCCGCGAGCATCAGGACCATTTCGCTGGATTGCATGAGGCTGCACTGCATTGTTCTGTCCTGAGCCCTCCCCAGCAAGCAACGTAAGCGTGCAGGTCGCCGGATAGGGCGCGCTCGCGTTCTCACAAGACGGGAAGAAATGTAACAGGCTTCTGCTCATCGACTGTGAGACACAGAATCCCAACCACCGCACCGTTTGCATGCCTTTCTCCAACTGCCCCTCACAGGAGGCCCATCAGTTTCTATCCAAGCGCGAGGAAAACACTCCCATCGCTTGGCCCTTGTAGGCGTTCAATAAACTGGGCTCCTACTTCGTAGTCACCACGCACTCCCATGCGAAGATAGGCCTGGACCTGCTCTTCCGGCTCCAACGCAATGGCATCTCCAAACTCGTGCGCAATACTCAATATGCGCGATCCGTTCGCAGGAATATTCCAAACATTTTCTGGGGTTCTCTTTCCACAAAACAGTCGTCCTCGAACCGTCGCCTCTACTTCCGAGCGGTTGAGAAGAACCAGCATGGGGAACCGATCACGTGCCAGCGTTACGGGCATGAAAGTTCGAGTCGTGGTGGTAAGTCTCAAGGCTTTTCCAAACAAACAGCCAGACTGCTGTGATACCAGGCGTGAAACCGCACGAAACCCTGGGGGCAAATGCGCCACGACGTGTGCATGCTTCATTCCTGCTTCGAACTTACAACTTCCAAGAAATGGATCCCACTCGACGGCGGAGACTGGCCCAATGCCAGCAAGAATATCCACCCGGTTACAATGAAAGCCGTCGGGATCAAAGATGTCGAAGGAAATGGGTACCTGAGCACCGAGCTTTGCCGACCGAACCATGTTGCGATCTGCGCAGTACACGAAGAGCACCGTTTCAAAGAATGGCCCGGAGCAAACCCAGCCGTGATAAGTTTGTGATGTTGCGCCGCTCAGCGTGGCTTGTTCGTCATCTGGTGCAAAAGCGGCAAGTGTACTGTCAGCGATAACTGCTGCTGCGGTGGCATTCAAGTCTTGCGTCGATGGAAGTTCGCCTTGAGTCGTCATCCCCGTTTCACTTCACTCCCCAGTCACTTCTAGATCGTAGCCTATTAGTCAAAAGCGTCTTTCAAGCGCTATCCAAGCATCCTGCTCGCCTCCAGCACCGGCTTCAACAGAACTGGCCTAGAGGCCTGCGGCGAGCTATCAACAAACGGAATTTTCAAGGAACCGACAGAAAGAAGCGCTTACGAACTTCTTACAGAAAACCACTGTTTAAATCCACTAGAGACGCCGTCTTATTGGTCGAGCGACTCAACTTTATGTTACTTAAACCAACCTCGCTCTTCAAGAATGGATCTCTTCCCTGACCAGAGAAGTAACTGGTTGAATTTAAAGAGTATCAAAGCCGTGCACACCTACCGAATTTCTTTCTGCGAAGATCCGGTCAAAGCACCAGTCCAGAACGTCTGAAGTTACCTCGAGAATTGCCCAAAAGGACTGCGGTTCCCCGCTCTCCGCAAATGAAACAGTAAGCAACCTTAGAGTCAATTTTCTTGTTCTGGCGGAGAAGAGCATTCTTCCCCTAACTGGTCGGAATCTGAGCACCCTTGACGCGCAGGGAGGATTTCATATCCGTTCACGGGGTAAAATTAACTGGCGGTGTTAGGTAGGTATTGAGCTGAAAAATACTCAGTGGTGGCAGTTCTGTGGTCATCCCCTGATCGGGGACGCCTGCATTTTGTGACCGGATGGTATTTTCACCCCCGGACCCAGCGATCTTTGCGCTTTGCGCCGATTAGTAGATTCAACGTGAAGGGTTACGAATCTCTTATTCTAAAACTCTTCACTCCTGCCCTTATCCCTGGTACAGGAGGGTTTCGCTGCCTTTTTTGAGAATGGTGCCTTCATGAATTTACCTCTCCCCAGATACGCCTTGGCATTTGGTGAATTGCTTTGGGATGAGCTCCCCACAGGGAGAGTGCTCGGAGGGGCCCCAGGAAATTTCGCCTATCGACTTAGTACGTTAGGAATACCCACCTATCTGGTCAGCCGCATAGGCGCCGATTCACTCGGAGACTCGGCACTTTCCGCAATTCAAGAGCACGGCGTAGCGGCCGACTTGGTGCAGAGAGACCCTCAGCACCCAACTGGTACCGTCAAGGTGGCACTCGATTCAATCGGAACTCCCACCTATACAATCATCGAGCAAGTGGCTTACGACTTCATCGAGCCCTCAGCACTGCTACTTGAGAAGGCTTCAAAGGCCACTCTTTTTTGCTACGGCTCACTATCTCAAAGAACTGCCACCTCAAGGGAGACACTTTCAAAACTACTCGAAAGCGCCTCAGGGGCGTTAAAATTCTTTGACGTCAACCTTCGCAAGAATTGCTTTAGCACTGCCGTGTTGAATCAGTCTCTTAAGGCCTGCAATATCGCGAAACTGAACCACGAAGAAATAGCGCATCTTGCTGAGCTTTTCTCACTCAAGGGCTCCACTCTGGAGGAGCAATCTCAATCCCTTCTTGAGAAATTCAATCTTGATATCGTGCTCATTACCATGGCTGAACGCGGGGCTTTTGCGACATCCTCTCAAGGCTCGCCGGTCTATGCGCCCGGCTATCGAGTAAACGTCATAGACACCATCGGCAGTGGTGATGCCTTCTCTGCTGCCTTTTGTCACACCCTACTAAATAGCGGGGGTGTTCGAGACGCTTGCGAACTCGGCAACAAGCTCGGTGCACTTGTGGCTAAAACAAAGGGGGCGATGTCTTCAGTCAGCGCTCAAGAACTCGCCGGCTTCGGCCCTGGGGAACCTCGGGTATCTGAACCTTCGCTGGAAAGATTCAACCTAGCATCCTCATCGGGCGCGTCTGCGCAGGCTTCAATTTAATCATCAAAGGCATTTCGATCTGACTTCTTGTTACTAAGGAATCCCTGCGCCTCATTCTGCGCGATACACACTAACGGACGCCGCGCCTCTTTGTAAGCAAACTCTTATTTAGAGGAAGTATTTCTACCGAAAGCAAAAGTCGAAACGCGAGGCACGGCTCTCGACTCAGGCATGCGCGACTGGAGGATCCCCTTCAACGACTGGGGGCACCTTAAAAGTTACCCGGGCTTGCGGAGAATACTTTATAGATACCTGTGAATAATCACTTACGATCACCACGACCGTGCGCGTCAGCGCATCGCCGTTCATAGCCAACGCTTGCTCGCGCTGTTTTTGAAAGCTCTCGAGTGCCTCTGCTCGACCCTCATTGGGCAACCGCACCACCACCAAATCCAGGGGGCGCTCGCCCGAAGCAGCAGAGCCGAAATCGGAAATAGAGTCTCCGATCATTACACAGGTTTGTGGAGCTAATCCCAACTGTTCGCAGGCTTTCTGTACTGAAACTTCCGAGAATACCCCATCACCAACCTTCTTCGTAGCTTCAAACACGTGAGCATTAAACTGACTGAATAGGCCAAAGTGGTCTAGGGCACGTCTAATAAACTGCCCTGAACTTGCGGTACAAGTTGCGAGCTTCAGCCCTTCCGCTTTCGTTCTAGAGACCAGTGAGCCGACGTTCTGCACCAGGCTGACCTTGTCCATGAAGGCGGGGAAACCGGCTTCCAGGACTCGATGACTCTCCTCTCTAATGTCAATAGGACTCAGGGTAACATTATAGTCCTTGAGCACTTGCAGGCCGAGCTTAATGCACACATCCGATTCAGCGCATCCCGTATGCGTGCGATAGTTTGCGTCCCACTTGGATAAATCGAAATCAACGTCATGACTTCGCAGCAACTTTGCAATGGCCTGGGCAAACCGCGCCTCTGGCCCGTCATGCACATGTTGGCCAGTGCCCTGCAGGATTGTCTCATCAACATCGAAGACCACGCCCTGCGCTTCAATTTCAATCTTCTGGGTGGGGGCCAACACCAGTATGCCGGTAGGACGATACCCTCGCGCTGGATCAAGCGCCTGAGCCCACGCGTGAGGCTGAGTCGACGGGTATATTTCTGCCGCGATAGAACCCGCGATAGAAATGGAGGCGCCAGGCCCCACTCCCAACCCAATGGATATTCCAGCCGGACTATACGGAACAATTTCTCTATCAGGAGGAATTCGCTCGGACGATCCGTCTAAGCTTTCAAGGGATGGATCCGAAAGATCGATGTGAGGAAGGCTGGGTCCAATAGCGGACGGGTGCAAAACTGGACTATTTGATGATTGAGAACTATTTGATGATTGAGAAACATCTCCCGACACGGAATACCTTTAGAAAATTCGAGGCTTAAGGTCGCGTATAACAACTCCCCTGAGCGCATATCGCGACAAGTCTACGGATTAACAGCTAAAAGCTTACGATGTCGTCCTGGTCCAGCGCAGTCGACGGCCTAATGTTTTCTTAACACGCACTGAATAATACGCAAGAGTGCTGGCTTAAGAAACCTCTTTTTTGTCTACTTTGTATTCGCCATTTTTAGATTGCGGGGATAGCCTCCCTGAGCTGCGAGTTTGAAAAGTTATGATGAACAGCCCATTAAAGAAAGACACCTTCGTCGATCTCTCCCCGCTCGTTACTTCTCTCGATCACGCGTTGCCCCCACAGGGCTTTATGAGCGCTGCGGCTTTCAACGCCTTCTGCCGCTTCGCCACCGAGGAAGGCCGAAGTTATGTGAAGGCGCCTTCTTCCGGTGAGGCTTTTCATAAGCATCTCGCCCACATCGATTCAGGCACTGGTCAGATTATCAAAACTCCCTGGGGAGGCGTGGATATTACCTTCCGTAAGGATCCTTCGGTCGAAAAATTCTTGGTGGTAAACTCGGGCAGATATCTTGCCTACGAAAAGCATGAGCTAAAGGAAGAGCGCATGGAGGGCCGTGAAGGCTTGGGTGTTCTTCTTCTCGCTGAGACCCCTGGCGCTCGCCCCACTGTCCACCTGATGGAGCCAGGTAAGCACTTCGAGATTAAGCCCAACCATGAGCACTGCCTCATTGCGATTACCAATCTACTGGTCTTCGAACGCTCACTTGATCATAAAGGCATGGACCAAGATCTCATCTTCCTTTACACGCCTGACTGAGTTTGCTTCAGAACGCTCCTCGATGCTGTCGAGAGGACGCTATCTGTTGTGTAAGGGCCAGATTTTTCAATCATCGAGAAACGCACACCCTTGGAAGTTTCTGCCATGACCGCTTAAGAGCGCTAGCGGAATCGATGCTCTATTTAGAAAGCCAACAAGGATGTGCGAATGACCAACATGCAGCCGAATGAACACAAGGCCAAACTTAAATCGGGCGATCCAGCGCTGGCGGGGAACCCCCAATAGCGGTCGACGCGGCTCTTACGGACCAACTATCGCGAACATGGATGGAGCCCACCGAAGCAGAGACTCAAGCAATTCTGCGAGAGCTTAATGGGTACACATTGAAAATCGACCCCGCACCTCAACTTCACGAAATTGAACGGGCCGACATTCGCATTATAATTCAAACCATTCCTCACAACCTTTCAGGTAGCGGAGATGCGCAACTTCGCTTGACTATCAATCGCGCTTGGTCTGAAAGCGATTAGCGGCTGAATGTTTCGAATTTCCCGGTCGTACTCGTCGGCGAATTGAATACCCAGCATCACGCCGAGCAAGAATCTCAGCACTCAATCTACATAAAGGGCCTAGTGACCGGGGGCCAATACCGCTTTGAGCGGATCACTTAAATGTCGCTAAGCGCCGCAGGTCTCGACGCTAACGCGCTCCCACAGGTCCGCCAGGAACGTACTGAGGAGTAAGGGAGAAATCGCTATGGGCGCCTGACGAAGACTCATCATCAAACTGACGCGTGTTCATGCCCGGCCAGCCCATCATCGGATAGGTAGAATTCCCAAGATGTCTCACGGGGATTCGCTCTAAAGTTCCTGGAACCGAACCGTTACGCAACATACGCGCAATTTCTTTGGTCTTCGACATTTCGACTGAGCCGGCTGAAAGCACCACTGAAGAACTTGGATCCACCAAGCGCGCGTTGACGTAGACTCGTACCGGAGAAATCACGTAAGTGCCAACAACCACACCACCAAGCTCTCGTTCGCGACGAACCGTAGCAATATCTCGTGAAAGCGCGAACTCCCCGCTGGGATTTAAAAACTGTAAGGCATCAGAATGCCGTAGCTCTATGACGTCATAGCCCTTCATGGTGAGCTCGCTCATGACCTGCTCAGACACCATGCGACCAAAGGTTGAGGTGGTGTAGAGATCGTCAATGTTGACGAAGGTGGTCACTCCGATAGGTCCAGGATTGACCCCGCGATAGTACTCATCAATTTGCTCGGTAAGGTAGGAAGTCTTAAAGCGTCCTACTGACTCATTTGGTTTCTCGTCGAACCAGTAAGGAAGATAGGCCGGGAGATCGTCATAGCGACGGCTACAAGCTCCCAGCAGCGCCAATAAAGAAAGAATCAGGAAGATTTGGCACAATCCTTGAAGTATCGTCCTTCGTGGGGCTTGCCGTGAACCTTTAGGGGAGAGTCCTGGGAGTGCTTGGTGCCTTGTGAACATAGCTAATTCCTTTTAATGGCAGCGACTTATGAACTTTCTCTTTCGATGCTCTTCAGTGGGACTTTCCGTCAAACTCTTGACACATCACCTCGCTTCGCGCGGCACGTGTCTGACGGTGCGCCAGCTTTCATCAATCCTCATGTGCGGCGCCGCGCTTGCACTAGTCTCTTGTGCCAACCTCAGGCCTAAGAGTGCGGCAACTGCTGCCTCGTACGATACAGATTGCAAGAACCATGCATATGTCAGGCTAGTCCTTCGCGATTATATAAGTACCCGTTTCCACTCTCAGGCCCCGGTGCGAATGGCAATTCTCCCGTTCTCTGCCCCGGCAAATGTTTCCGCCTACAACACGGAACGCCCCGGTCTCGGCAACGAGCTCGCTTGGTCATTGCGATCGGAACTGGTGCGGACAGAAGCCTCGACAATTGTGGAAGTACTCAATCGTTACGACTGGCCAGGCAAGAAGGACGAATTTTTCCTTGGAAATCACGATGCCATCAACGTCGCTCGTGAAGCAGGGTACGACCTAGTCTTGATTGGTTTTCTGGAATCGATGAAAAGCCTTGATGAAGCGATCCTGCACACTAAGATTATCGATGTAGCCTCTGGAATCACGGTGTGGAATGGTCGCTCGAGGGTGGAACGTAGTGAAAGCTTTTGGTACCGCACCAACGAATGGCTGGACGTTGACCGACGTGTTCCCTCTGCCAACACCATGCAACCTCTGTTCGATTCTTTAGTACGCTGCAGCGTGAGGGGCATCACCAGCGAAGAACCGATCGGATAAGCGGACGACCGCCTACTGGGTTAGGTCAAAGCGAAAGCAGACTCTTCACGTTATACTCTGGCAGGCGACTTTTGCCTTTGAGCGCAGCAAGCTCGATTAAAAAGATATGTGCTGAGACCTTAGCGCCAAGCATTTCTACAAGCTTGGCGGCGCCGCGTGCGGTGCCACCGGTCGCAAGAACATCATCAATTATCACCACAGAATCGCTCTTATCAAGCGCGTCAGCATGAATATCAAGCTGGCCTGACCCGTACTCAAGACTATACTCAACCTGCATGCGCGCAGCCGGTAACTTCCCTGGTTTGCGTACTGGAATAAATGGAACCTTGAGTGCGAGCGCCACCGGCGCCCCAAAGAGAAAGCCTCTGGATTCGATCCCAATAATCGCCGAAGGGCGTTCCACCAAGGCAAGCTCACTCAGGGCTACAATCGCAGTAGAAAAAGCGTCTGGGCTCCGCAAGATAGGTGTAATGTCGCGGAACATAATCCCCGGCTTAGGAAAGTCCGGAACATCACGAATGTGGCGCTTTAGAAGCTCTGGAGCATCACGTAGTTGGTTAGTACTCATATGCGCTCACGATCCCCCGCCTTGGCCTGACTTTCAAGACCTGATAGCGTGTCGCCCCAGTCCGTATCCGTTCACGGTTCACGGGGTAAATGAAGTGGTGGTGTTAGGACGTTATTGGGCTGAAAGATACCTGAGTGGTGGCAGTTGTGTGGTCGTACCCTGAACGGGAACGACTGCATTTTGTGAACGGATAATATTTTTACCCCCGATTTGCTGCGCAAATCGACCCCTTAGGGTTAACGCGGACATAGGATTTGGTTGCAGCGGCCTGTGACAACACGTGAAGGGCTACTTCTGTCGTAAACATGACATAACTATGAACTCTGCCACGCAACCTGGGTCTTCTCACCCTCTACCTCAAGCGACCGACCGTACCAGCGCTCTGCGTGTACTACGTGGCATCGCCATAAAAGTGTTACCGTGGATCATTACTGCAACGGCACTCTACTTCGCCTTCAACGGGATCGATTTTGGCGTGTTGGTGTCGCACCTTCATGAAGTTGAGTTCTGGTGGGTAGCCCTCGCTATAGGACTTACCGCACTCTCCTACATTCTACGATCCCGCCGTTGGCAGAAACTGTTCCCTGAACACACTCTCTCCTTCTCCAGTGCGCTTCGAGTCCTTTTCCTTGGCTTTTTCATGAACAACATTCTCCCTGCCCGCGCAGGAGAGTTCGTGCGCGCACACATGGGCGCAAAGATTGCCGGACAGACGCGCACACTTGTGCTTGCCACAGTGGCGAGCGAGCGTCTGGTTGATGGTTTAACCATAAGCTTTTTGTTTGTCTTGTTTGCGCTGGGTGTCGGGGACGCCAATCTTTCACACAACATGCTGATCGTCGCTTGGCTATTCGCTGGAGTCGGCGTGAGCGTAGTCGCAGTATTAAGCGTTCGAGCAAAATTGCTGAAGATTGCAGAGAAACTCCACAAGCGCGTAGATTCAAAGTCTTCAGAGTATGCCCTCGATCGTCTTGAACTATTCCTGCACGGGCTCTCTCCGCTCTGTTCACCTCGCAAGATGCCGCGCATCGCCGCATGGTCGCTCATTATTTGGAGCGTCGAGCTGCTCGTTTACTACTGCGTAGCTCAGGCCTTTCAAGCCAACCTTACCTGGGCACAGTGCGTACTGTTTTTAGTCGCGGTCAATTTCAGCTCACTCATACCCGCTGCTCCCGGTGGCATTGGTGTCATCGAAGCAGTCGCTACGGCGGTGCTTATGTCAGTAGGAGTAGAGCGCGAACACGCGCTTTCAATGGCAATCTGTCAGCACGCTATTCAGTACCTAGTCGTCGGTATTCCTGGCGCTGTAATAATGTTTAACTGGAAAAAGACCCTCGACCAAGTACGAGCGGAGAGCGAGGGAACAGCCACTGCGGCAGCGACTGCACACCCAGCAAAACGGAATCAAACAGAGCTGAGCACACGATCACATGTCAACGGATGAACCCTCATCAACTGGCACACTCCCCGATGCGATTCCACAGATCTCCGTGATCGTACCGGCGCTAAACGAGGCACGGCGATTGCCTCCGATGCTGCTCGATGCCGTTGATTTCCTCGAACGTAACTTCGAGTCCTACGAAGTGCTCGTGATTGATGATGGAAGCACAGATGATACCGTCACAGTCACTAAAAAGTTTAGTCGCCTGCACCCAGGTATCAGAGCGCACTCTCTCGAGAGGAATTACGGGAAAGGGCATGCGGTAAAAGTCGGAATGCAGATGGCGCGTGGAACGCTGCGACTATTCGCGGACGCAGATGGAGCTACCCCATTTGTTGAACTAAGCAGATTGCTCGAGGCCGTCAAAAGCGGTGCTGATGTGGCGATTGGTTCCCGTGCGATATTTTCTAAAGATACCAGCATCAAGACGCGCTGGCACCGAAAATACCTTGGTCGTACGTTTAATGCCTGCGTGAACGCGCTGGTTCTTCCCGGGATTGCCGACACTCAATGCGGCTTCAAGCTCTTCACGAGTAACTCAGCACAGCGGATTTTTAAATTTCAAACTGCGGAGCGCTTTAGTTTCGATGTGGAACTGCTCTTTATCGCGCGACGACTCGGTCTTCGCATCGCGGAAGTCCCGATCAATTGGGAGAACGTGCCAGGTTCAAAGGTAAACCTGATTCTGGACTCCCTAGACATGTTAAAGGACGTCATTCGGTTTCGCTGGATCCACCGCAAGCTAGACCCACGTTCTTAGGCAACTCCAAGACCTCAAAAACGTTGTTCGATATCGCTGCTGAATCCTTTCAATCACTGTTCCGTTTCGGAAAAGTGCTGATCGAATGCCCATTTTACACATTTGTTACAGCCACACGACGCGACGGTGACAAATAAAACCCCTGAGATGGCACAAAAGGGGGGCATGCTGAGAGAGCAGGTGAATGCGCTCGCTCAGATGACACGGAATGTCTCTTTAAGGATTTTGGGTTTCTCAGGGAGTGAGTTGTATGAAGCAGAAAAAAGTATCCGACGCGTCATTGGTAGAAGAAGTTCGAGCGGGCTCGATGGAGGCCTTCGAAGAACTAATCAGTCGCTATGAAAGCAAGGTCTATAACCTTGCCATGAGATTCTGCCGCAACCAAGAAGATGCGGAAGAAGTAGTGCAAGACGTGTTTGCCACAATCTATAGCAAGCTTGACGGCTTTCGCGGCCAGTCACAGTTCTCAAGCTGGATGTATCGCATTATCGTGAACGCTGCCTTCATGAAGCTGCGTAAGCGAAAGCAGCAACACACTATTTCGATAGAGGATCTTGCTCCTCAAATTCGTCAAGCATGTCTTGAGCAGGACAATCCAATTCTACATCGCTCGGATACCATCACCCAGAACAACGAGCTGCGGCAGATTCTTGATCAAGCAATTAATCGATTACCGGCACAATACCGCGCAGTATTTGTCCTTCGCGATGTTGATGGACTCTCGAATCAAGAAGTCAGCGAGATCTTGGATCTCTCTATTCCGGCGGTAAAGTCCAGGCTTCACCGCTCACGTTTAATGTTGAGAAGAAAGCTTGCCCGTTACTATCTTGAGTTCACCGGACTAAAGGAGCTTCCGCCAGAAACGCGCGAGGCGGCATAGGCCAATGGGCCGCTTTGATGCGAGTGCTCAACTAATGTGAGAACAAAGCGCGGTGGTTCCATTTTGCGACTTGTCCTGATGGCTAAGTCCCGATATGAGAGACACAGGTTCTACGAGGTTTGTTTGGTTTTTAAGGCGGACTTCCACAAGAACTTACTTCTGAAGGGAGGTCCGCTAGTCTTTCCACCCGCACCTGCCTCATTGTTTCTTTGCCAGGTCACTCTTTGTGCTACCATCCCCTATTATACTCTTGCTAATTGAACCACATGTCCTGGAAGCGCTTTAACATTAGGGGTGTCGCCGGAGAGACTGAACATATCTCCATGTCTGGTAAACGCGAGCGTCGTCCCACAGTGCTCATTCATGTAGGCACCTGGTCTCTTTCGAAGCGCGCTTTTCTACTTGGACTTTTACTCGTCGGCTGCCAAGTTCTCGACGGGCTTTTGACCTATGTGGGACTCACTCTTCTTGGAGTCCACATGGAGGGGAATTCCTTTCTGCGCTCTTTAATGGTCGCCTATGGCACCGCTCCGGCACTCTTCGTAGTTAAGTTGATTGCCGTTCTCTTGGCAGGAATCCTGATGTTTCAGGCCCATCAGCGTCGCTGGGTACGGCCAATGATTACACTGCTCATTTTGATCTATCTCGCTCTTGCCGTGATCCCCTGGACCTATATTATCTCATCTCAACACGCGGCAGGATCTCGCGATCTATCTACGGCGACTGAGCCAGGTAAACACTGAACGCTCTGGAACAGTTTTTCCGAGCGATTCTTTCGCTTCTTGAAATAGCGCGGCACGCTCCTCACCAACGAGATGCGCCTTCTCTGCAAGGTTTTTAGCGATCGGCCTGAAGCCCTGCATTAGGTCCGTCAATATTTTGCGCTCTGCATCTGTAAGATGTTGTTCAAACTTTCCTTCAGTGCAGCGCTTTTCACTTTTCTTGGCAAGCTCTGAAACCGTCACTCCATCGCACGTCTTGGGATCAGAGAGCTTTTCCTCAAGCTGTGAGATTCCGATGGTGAGCGCTGATATTCTGCAGATCAGATGCATCTGCGCTATCGCCCGCTTGGCATCCCTGGCCGAACCAATTACTAACGCCTTTTCTAAATCGGACATTCCTACCGAAAGTGCGCGTTCGAACGTCAAGAACGGTCGGGTATGCAGTTCATTGAGCCTATGACGGTTAGGAACAATACGAGACAAAGTGTCTTGAACACCCTTCGATCCCGAGGTGCGCCGGCGGTCTCCACCCTCGACAAGAAGCGAATCTTCATTGAGTGACTCAAGATGAGTTCGGAAATCGAGTAGAATCTGGCCTTGATCAAATACGACCTTCAAAAGATCCTTTCGATCCTGTTCAGAATAGCCGCTAAGAGGCACGATGCTTTGGACCCGTCGCTCCATCTGGGTAATCGCTGCCCGAATCTGAGCTTCCTTGGCGGTCGGATTAAATCGCCCAAGGCTATCTCGCAGGTTCGCAAATTCGCGCATCCCCTCTCGAACTTTTTTCTTATTGGGGTCGACTACTTTTTCTAGAAGTTCAAGATCTTTGGAGACCGTCTCTTTGACTCGCTCGAGAAGAGCTCTGTTCTCGCTCTCCCCTCCTTTGGATTTCCAATTTCTCGCGACATCAGTCTTAAGATTCGATAGGTCATGAAGAACGCCCACGAGAGCCTCGTACTCAGTGGCATACTTACCCACCGTGTGTAACGAACGACGATAGGCCTTAAGAACAGTCGCAAAGTGCTGGGCAAAAACGGGGGGGGCCGTCCTCCATCGACCGGGGTCACGCTTGCCAGAACGGCCGACTTCAGCGCCTACTGAATGTCTGAAATAGAGCACTGACCCCTCGAGTCCGGTACTTAGAACCGCAGCCTGAGGATATCGCTTACATAAAGCCTGGTCAGGATTCCTAAGGACCATCACTCTCGTGTGTGACCCTTGAATAAACTCGCCTGCATCAAATATCAATTTTAGAGTATCAGTCACTTTCGGCGAGGCCTTAATTTCCAGCATCGCCATCGGAGACTTACGCTCCTTCTCAGTAAATTTGTGAAGTCGTAGTGACTCTACCAGCGAGTTGGAGATCCGGTCGGGGCTTACAAGACATGCGGCAACCGAATGTTCACGAAGCGCCTTTTCATCTAATCCGACAAATTGAATTTTCTTCTCAGGCGTAAGTATAAACTTGGGTGTTATAAAATCATTTGGCTTGCAATACGCCCTTTGAAAGCGAAATAATGGCGTCCACGAAAGCGCCGCAACTACTCGATTCTGAAGCTCTTCGTTCGAAATACTCACTCCAAACGGATTATTGTGCGGCATGGAAGTTATTTCTGAGACTCTCTGGTAGCGCTGCTCCCAACGCCGGGCGCCAAATCTTTCCTTTTGACTGTGCCATGACGTTAGCTCAAGCAGGCGAGCGCGTGCTTGCTGTGCTACCTGTTGTTTTGATTGAGCAGCCTCAAGCGTTGCACGTTGCCTCTGAGTAAGTTCAGGACGAGCGGTAAGCTTGCCAATCGTGCGGTCAGCTCTTTCGAGTGTGCTCTCCTGTCGCGCAAGCAATTGCTCTATAGACGGTTCAGTTCTTGCCATAACTACTATGAGTAAAAGTTGGTCCGATCTTCACCTTTTGATGAGCTTTGGCTAAAAAGGCAGAACGACACTCGCCCCCATGGCGAAGGCCTCATAGAATAGCAGAGTGCCCGCGCTACTCCAGGTTGGCGCGCCGCCAATGAACAGAAAAATATGAATGTTTAGGCCTTCTTCGCGCTCTTTTGCGCTGAATCTACTGCTGGCTCAGGGTCTTTACCCAAATTAAGGATCTGCTCGCCCTGGTGATACGGTGTGGTTTTCTGGGCGTCAGCACCGCGCAATTGCTCTATCAGCTCAGCCATTCGCTTCGTATCAGCTTTCACCGCGCCAAGCGCTTTTTGAAAGCGTTCATCAGTAGAAGGCAATCTTTCGAGCAGATGGCAATTCAGCATTATGGCCGCAAGCGGTTGCCCCAGCTGGTGAGCAGCGGTGCCGGCAAGCTGAGTCACCACCGTCTGGCGCTCTTGCTTCACCAGTCGCTCCTGCATTCCTACTAACTCACTATTCTTTTCCGCTAAACGTTGGTTGAGATCTCGCACGCGCAGAAGGGCTTTTACGCGGGCTTGCAGCTCCTCGAGATGAAAAGGCTTAGTGAGATAGTCGTCGACTCCTTCTGCGAATGCGGAGACCTTATCTTTAAGAAGCTCGTTGGCAGTAAGCATTAGCACCGGCACGATGGCACCGTCTGGATGAGCGCGAATGCGCTGGCACACTTCTACTCCGGTAAGTCCTGGCATGTTGTTATCAAGAACTGCGATAGCGGGAAGTTCGGACTGGAACTTCTCCCAGGCGTCGGCCCCGTCAGTCGCCTCGATCACCTCGTACCCGAGCATGGAAATTCCGAGCTGTACTAACCCACGTGTGTCTTGGTCATCGTCAGCAATAAGCACTCGTGGGGGTTTGGGTGAAGTCATAGGCTTTCTATAGCCAGTTTCTTGTTCCTCTGCCAGAAACACAAACACTATCGAGGGGTTAGTGGAAACTCCTAGGATTAAGCTCCTCGGCTAACCCGTCGATACTATTAAGGCTGGGCAGACGCTACACCTCTACCCAGCCAGGAAGGGAAAGATCTTTGATGAAATCTTCGTTCGCTCAACAAATTAAGCGCAGCGGCCCGCCTGGTCTCAGCGACGCAGATCGTAAACAGATCTCCGTTCTCGTAGTCGAACCAGAAATTTCGATGCGCAACAGCCTGCGGCAAATGATCGTTCGACTCGGCATCGGTACTGTGAGCGATGCACCAGACCACGTTCAGGCACTCAAGAAATTTGAGGAGCGCCGTTTCTCACACATCATTTTTGAGGCCAAGAAGACCTCAATGCCCAGTGGTGACTTTCTATCGAAGATACTTGAACTCGACGACACCACCATAGCAATTCCCAGTTCATGGGAGCCTAAT
Organism: Bdellovibrionota bacterium; assembly: GCA_041739995.1. Classification (GTDB taxonomy): domain Bacteria; phylum Bdellovibrionota_C; class UBA2361; order UBA2361; family JBGSMV01; genus JBGSMV01. The sequence continues at coordinate 18,758 of JBGSMV010000004.1, read as the reverse complement.
GTTGACGACGTCTTTGGACTGCTGATGCTGGGTGCGAGAGGTTTTATCGTAAAGCCATTCACTGAGGATTCAATCGACGAGTCCCTTATCATGGCAACGAAGGGCGAGCCTATCGCCGATGCGATTCTCTTTGCCAAAGACCGCAACGAAGCGCTCGCCGCTTTAGTACTGACCCAAGTAGACAAGCTTGCCATGACGCTGCGTCAGTCACAGCAATTCGAAACTGCCAGGCGCGATCTTCCACGTCGGGTAGCGGGGTTGAAACGATCAGTAGAAATTGGAAAACTTTTTGCGCGCGGCGGTCCGGATCGCTTGCAAGACGCCATGATTGAGTTCTGCCTTGAAAGAAGCAACGGCCCTGCCACAAGACTCGGTCGTCTTAGAAAACGCCTCGTTGCTCGCAAACAGGTTAAAGAAGACGCCCCTTCCGTTAATACTGAAAGTGCCGCTGAAGCCTCCTCTACAGCGACAAACGAGGCGCCGACCCAAGACTCAGCAACCACTGCTGAGGCCACACACTCAAACGAAGATGCTAACGTGGCCGAAAAGATCCCAAATTTGGCGGAACGCTTACAAGGCTAGGAGTCTGTGCCGTAGGCACAGACGACGACGTCCCGCCGACTTGTCCCCCGAAGCTTTCCTATCCTCCGTAGCCTCCTCGAATGAAATAGCAGCGCAGGCATATTCAAGCGAAGGCGGACCCTGATAGGGAGGACATGACGTCCAACCGCGGACTGGAGCATAGCGTAAGTACGAGAAGCGACGCGGATTTCACGCCGCTCGTCGCGCGAAAAGAGCTTGGAGCGAGTGAAAAAGTCCCAAGGAGAGCACCTTTTCACCAGCCTGCTAGACAACATTCGGACTAAGCACGCACAAGCAGCTCACGGAGACTGTCCAGCATATCCGGATCAGTTTCGCACATGAATGTGAGAAACTCCTTCATCTCGTCATCTCCCGACATTCTTTTGACCACCTGAGTTACCACCGCACCAAGAGCTGCTTCCACTGTGGTGAAACGCTGCGCCTGCAACGCTATCACTTCCTCCGCCCAAACCTTGGCGAGCTGTTCCTCTATTTGGTCAGCACCTTCAGGTTTTTTGGTCGCCGAAGGGGGACGAACAGAGATCTTGCCCTTCTTATTTGCTGCCGTGTTCGCTTTCTGCTTTTCGGCCTTCATTGCATTCATGGTGCCTCCATTCGTTCTAAGTTACTCATAACTATCGGGTGTGCTGCAAGCGTTGCTGCTTTCCTCAGCTCACGCGCCGCACGGCTGTACTTCAGCCCTGTAGGGTCTTCAGCCCCCTGCCTGCCACTGAAAGTCTTCTGCTCTTTGTTATCGGCGAGAAGCGCTGCAAAGTTGTTTCGAAGCGCCACATTGGTCGGAAGGGCCCTAATCGCTGACTCATACAGCGCCGCCGCTTCTACCGGTCGACCACTTATATCATAGAGAAGTGCCAGGTTTCCTAGGGCACCTCTATACTTAGGATCTTGCCCAAGTGCTGTTAGAAAATACCGCTCAGCCACCTCAAAGTCTCCCTGAAGTAGAGCTACACATCCATGACCATCCAGGGCGGCCGCACTTGAGCCTATTTCGAGTGCAAGCGCGAATGCAGCGTCGGCCCGCGTGAGGTCGCCACGCTGCATTGCTTGAACACCACGCTGAACAATGGCTTCTATACGTTCAGCTTCGGAAACTGAGGGAGTGCTGGGAGGAGCCAGAAGGAGCCCGCACCCACTCATACACACAACACTCAGTACTGAGATTGCAAATGCTTTCATATTCTGTCCTCCTCGGTTGATTTTTGAGAACCAAACGGACTTCCCAACAATTGATCATCTGACTTAGCCGAAAGTTCCTCTGATATGTCCACGCGTCCTTCGATGTCGAACTGATACCCTTCGGCCAGCTCATCAAATGCAATCACCGGCATCGTCACGCCTCGAAGGCGAAGACAATCCGCAAGCAGTCGCCGTGAGGTACGCGAGGTTGCAAGCACTCGGCCGTCCGAATGCTGCAATAGGAGCTGTTCAGCAATGTGAGCGATGACATCAACCGAGAGTGGGCGATTCTCTCGCTCAGTCTGGGCAATAGTGAGGTCGACCACTGGGTCCAGCACTAAGGCGCGCACTTTAGCGTTAGCGAGAGCGTGCTGGTGTGAGATCACTCGGCGCAAGGCGATGCGCACCTCTTCAAGCAACACCCGCTCATTGGCCGCTTTCGAGCCACTTTCAGCCACCGCTTGTACAATAACATCAAAGTTCTTTAGCGAGACTTGCTCACGCGCCAGCATCCGTAGCAGCTCAGTCAACTGAGTAACTGTAACCACAGCTGGAACAACTGCAGCAATCAGTTCAGGTGCCTCTCGTTCTAGAGAATCAAGCATGCGACGGGTTATGATGTCGTCTATAAGCTCGACCATCCGATCAGATACAATTGTGTGCAACGCTTCGAAGATTTGCTTGAGGGTCTGCGTCGCCTCAGCTCCCTGCACTCCTTGTGCGACTGGTATGCCACGCAGCTTTAGGCGGTAGCCGTTGGTCAACTCTCGCGCCACTTCAAACTCTGGAAGCCCGATCACCAAACCGTGTCGACGATGGGTCTCTTCTCGAAACTTGAGCATTGTCGGCATCAGCGCTGGAGAGCCGTGCAGCTGCGTTCGCGCTTTTTCCCCAACCTCAATGGCCAGTGTGGCAGGCACTCGCGGTTCAAATTTTTCAACCTGCTTCACTGGTTCACCGGTACCCTTACCATGCGAGAGAATCGCCGAAAGAAGCAGGACTCCTGACAGACTCAAGAATGGAAGAGCCGGCATTCCGGGAACGATCCCAATCAAGGCAATAAACAGCCCGATGATGACCTTCACGCTCCGAATCTGGCCCAGTTGCTGCAATACCTCTTGAGCTAAAGTTTGATTATCGCCGCGTGACACGCGCGTAACCACCATTCCTGCGGCAAGTGCATTCAAGAGTGCAGGAATCTGTGATGCCAGCCCGTCTCCGATGGTGAGTAAGGTAAAGTGTTGCACCGCTCTGGAGAAACTCATGCCCTCTCCAATGGTGCCCACGGCTAGTCCTCCGACAATATTGACCGCAACCATGAACAAGCCAGCGATTGCGTCGCCCTTCACAAACTTCATTGAACCGTCCAGTGCCCCGAAAAATCTTGACTCAGTTTGCAAGTCATTTCTTCGTGTCCGCGCCGTTTCAAAGTCAATCAACCCCGCCCGCACATCCGCATCAATGGACATTTGCTTGCCCGGAAGCGCATCAAGAGTAAAACGCGCCGCCACTTCCGCGACACGTTCGGCACCTTTTGCTATCACTACAAACTGAATCAGAGTAAGGACCACGAATACCACTAGCCCCACCGCGAGATTCCCCGCGATGACCGTCTCGCCGAAGGCCAACACCACCTGCCCTGCGTCTCCACCGCTTAGAATTGCCCTAGTCGTGGCTACGTTAAGTCCCAGTCGATAGAGAGTGGCGATCAATAACAGTGAGGGAAGCGATGAGAGCTTGAGTGAGTCGGATACGTAGAGCGAGCTTAGGAAAAGAACCAACGCCAGCACCAAGTTCCCCACCAGCATAAAGTCTAGCGCCATCGGTGGCACAGGCAGCAGCAAACTTCCCATCACCGCAAGCAACCCAAACGGAACAACAAGCTCCTTCATGACTTAGGCCCTATCTCCTAGCTTTTGAAACGAGTTCCTGGCTCCCTGCTCTACTGCGCTCGCACCGAGGTGACCAAACATGCCTGCTGAACTGGTGCGAGTTTCCTCGCTCTCAGCTGCCCAAGTCTCCTCATCACGCAGTTCCAACAGTCGGCGTGAAACTCGTCGGACCTTCCGGGTCTCCGCAATCGGAAGCCCGGAAGCCAATGCCTCAATTTGCCATGTCTTAAGTTTCATATCTCTGAATCCCTGCTAACACGCCTAGCCAACTCTAATGTTTCGTAACGAAGTCATTTTCGTCTCGTGTTGTGATTTTTCGATGTTTGAATAAAGAGTCATCAGTTGCATCTGCACCTGAACTTCAATCTGCTTTTGCAGCAGGTCGGCGTATCCGGGGTCTAAGTTTGGGAACTGTTGCGCGCCCCCGCCGCCGAGTGCGATTCCCGCAACCTTGCTTACAAGACCAGAGGCCCCTTCAAGCACTGAAGAGAATGAGAGGCCTGAACGATTGGTTGGTTCAGGAAGAAACCGAGCCACCTTTCCAAAATCAAGGTGGGCTCCCATGTGATTGATGCTTATTGGATTCGCCATAATTCACTCCTCTTTGATACCTAGACTGCTCAACTTGCAGCCTTAGCTAATTTGGCACTCGAGGGAGTACCGTCATTTACTGTGCTGCCTTATCGGAGATTTTCAGCGAAAGTTTCCTGTTGCTCGGCGCGAACCACGCCGGGAAAATATGAGCACACACCTGTAGCGGGCAGAGCGGTAAGTCTCTGTTCTTATGAAGAGTTTTTGGCTATTGCGGCTAAGCGGGGTGCTGCGTACCGATCAAATTACCAACCTCTACCTCACAGCCCTGCGCGTCTCTGACGGGAACCCTAAAGAAATCGACCACCCGAATCTTTAGTTCTGTCGCCTCGAAACTCACCTCAACAGAGGCGACCGGCTCTCCTCCGTACCTCAGGAACCCTGTCGACGAGTTGATCTCAGGAACCCGAATAGTGCTGCCCGGTCTAAGCGAAACGAAATCTTCCAAAGAGATGTTGAGACAGCCAAGATCAAGGGTGAACTGCAAAGATGGATCCAAAGATTGTGATTCTGACTGCATACATTCTCCTATATCGACTATTTTCATTGAAAGAGGGTCCATCCGCGTATCGGTGCGCGCCAGTAGCTGCAATCGAATCATCTTTGGAATGGAGGCAACGACCGCGCAAATCTCATGCGGAAGGGAAAGTTCATACTGTGTTGAAAGTTCGCCAATCGAGCAACTAAGCAGCATCTGCACGTTCTGCGGCGTCTGTTCTTCAGGCAATGGCCCCGTATCGGCAAAGAGATTCGTCTCGCTAACCGTCCCCTTATCGACCCACACACACAGCACGCCCAGGGACAATCCTGCCTTATCAAACACTCGATACTGAAAACAGCGCTCCTGAGAACTCACGAAAGGACACAGGCCATCAATCTTAAAAGGAGTACGCGTCGCTTCACGAACAAGATGGTAGAGCGCAACACGAGACAGGGGTTTATGCTCAGTCGATAAAGCAATCGCGGCCCTCGTCCCGTTGCTACGACATTGTACTGAAAGGCGCTGCTCATAATGGGAGCGTAGCTGGAATGAAGCGCCTGCTCGAATCTCCAAGCAATGCGTGTGACCGAGCGAACTCCTGAGTGTGCGCAACAGTTCCGAAGCAATATAGTCAGCAATCTCCCGAGCGGTTTGCGTGTTGCCCTGTTCGATAATTACATTCCTCATCGAAACACCTCACACTATTCCTGCAGACGAGAGGTTTCTTGCACTGGGGCGCCGACGAAGAAGCAGCAACAAACCACCGCCGAAAATCATCAAAGAAACCGCTATTTGAATCAGAAGTCCGCGGTGAGCCCTAAAGAAGCTGGGATTAGGTACACCGATCTCTGCCGGTCCTAAGAGTTTCGGCGCTACTCCTGGGGCGCTCGCTACTGCAGCATCCACCAGTGGCAAAATCCCGCGTGTGGTTGAAGCGACTTCATGCTGAGGCGGCTGCTGCATCATCACCGATACAAGAGCAACGGGAATTCCCGAAGCCCCGGAAACAATCAAGGCAATCTCTTCTTTGGAGGGGCCCTCCCCTCGCACAACCACGACGACACTCGCACTACCTGGGCGCTTCTCAAGGCGTTGCCCGAAGAGCGGATCTACAATTGGCAAATTCAAATGCACTCTTCCCTCAAGCACCGAGGGGATCGTGGTAAGAGTTCGTTCGATCTCCGCACTCAATGCTCGTTCATGACGAAAGCGCTGCTCGTCTCGGCCCACGACGAGAGATCCACGTTCTGGTTCTCTTGGTTCATTAGATCTCAATAGGCGGGCAGCACTGAGAGCTCTCAGTGCAGGAAGCTGATCTGTTTCATCAACGGCAAGTGCCCAAGAACCATCCGCTTGCCGTACCTTCTTTGAAGAAATTGAGACATCCGCGAGATGAGTGACCAGAACGTTTGCTTCATTCTCAGACAAGTAGTGCACGATCTGCTCGTCGCAGCCGAGCAACATTGAGATCAGGAGACCGCCAGCTATGATCCGAATGAACACATGAGCAACTGATATTGAAAAACGTTTTCCTTTCATAGCGATCCATCTGGGACATACAGCCTATCGAATGACTTTAGCTTTTCCTGCTCATGGGGTTCCGCTTTGTAGTTTGCTTTTTTCGCACTTAAGTGGAGTAATCCCCTGAAATACTATCCGTTCTTTGAGTTGCTGCAGTGCGCGAGAATGGAGCCTCGAAACCCAGGACTTTGACATGCCTTCACTCGACTCAACGATATCGGTGAACGATTTTCCCCTAAAATAGTAGTCTTCGATAATTGCTCTTTCTTTCTCGGGGAGAGTCCCGACCCATTCACGAATCTCGGAGCGCCCCTGATCTTCTTCCATGAGGGACTCAGGCGTTTGGGAAACAGCCGTGGCATGGGTGAGTGCGTCATGACCGGAGTCTCCGCACAGGCGATGCACTAGTGCACCACTCGCCACACTATCAAGCATCTCAGCAACACCTGGCTTGCCCTGTTCTTTGCTTCTTCCAAGAACTTCAGCTTCACGAAGCTCGTGAGCCGCTTGCATCCCCTTCGCAAAACGAAGCGCTTTTGCCGATAGATACGAGCTCTCGCGAACACTATCGATTACCGCTCCGCGGATTCTGAGATATGCATAGGTGCTAAACTCGACCCCAGAATTTGGATCAAAGCGCTCTGCGGCCTCGACTAGACCCAAATAACCCGCCGCCACATATTCATCAGTTTGGTCACTAGGAAGCGAGAGAGTTCTGATCAGCTTGCCCACCAGCCCATTCACAAAGCGCTGATACCGCGTAATCAGCTGATCGCGATCGGCTAGAGAAGAGGTACCTTGCTTCACGTCATCCACTGAGGCCGAAGATTGTCGTCGACTAGGGCTCGATCGCTTCTTCTCCGGACGGTTCGTCTTGGTGCTGCGCTTAGTAGCCATCTGGTCAAACTTCCGTAAAACAACTTTCGGATTGGTTCTGGGGTAGCTCTTCGGCAATTTTATCCAAAAGTTTCCTCTCCCCGCCTACGACCTCACATCTCCCTAGTTATCCTCATAAATTCAGATGTTTGACAGTGCTGTTTCCAACCTCTACGATCTGTTCTGCCTTTGATTTCCCGCTTCTCTGCTCATCAAGGCGCCGAAGGTGCGTCGTTCTCACCGCTGCTGGCGCCCTCACGGGGCCTGTGCCGTGAGAATAACAGGAGAGGGACCGAGGGTTTTTGAACCTTGAGGGTTTTGAAAATGAATCGTTTATCACCTGTGGTCGCTAGTTTATTCTCCTCTCTTGCCGAATTGCCCCCCGATCCAATTCTTGGGCTCTCCTCGGACTTCGCTAAGTCTACCCATAAGGACAGGCAGAATTTAGGTCCTGGCGTCTACATGAATGAACATGGGGTGACACCTGTGCTCGATGCAGTTTCTCATGCCGCCCACCGGCTTCTCGCACGCCCACACATCGAAGGGTACCTTCCGATCGATGGCCTGCCTAACTATGTGCAAGCGATGCAAAAACTTACCTTCGGTGAGAATTCAACGATTTTGCCGAACGTCGCTACGGTCCAAGCCCCAGGGGGCACTGCGGCTATTTGCCTGGCAGCGCATCTTGTCCGTCGCATTCTGAAATCTCCACTCGCCGTCGCTATTCCGAATCCGACCTGGCCAAATCACCGTGGAATTTTTTCTGAGCTCGATTTTCAAGTGCTTGAGTATCCGTACTACGACAGCACTCGTCGGGCCGTGCAAGTAGAGGAAGTGCTCGGATATCTTGAAGGGCTTCCGCAGCGCACCGCCATCATTCTGCATGCCTGCTGTCACAACCCCACCGGCAAGGACTTTTCGCCAGAAGATTGGCGCATGTTGGGGGCGTTTTTTGAGCGCTCGAGCCATATTCCCGTAATTGATTTTGCCTATCAGGGATTCAAGTATGGCCTCCAAGAAGATGCTGCGCCTATCCGTGAGTTTGTTGCTCGTGGTATTCCGTGTTTTATTGCGAGCTCGCTTTCCAAATCATTCTCACTTTATTCCCAAAGAGTCGGCACCCTGCATGTAGTGACCAGTAGTCCTACTGAGGCAGGTGCCACCTTAAGTCAGATAAAGCAGATCGTTCGAGCAATTTACTCCAATCCTCCCTCTCGCGGCGCTCAGCTTGTCGCTGAGGTGCTTACTAATCCAGATCTTGAAGAGCTTTGGATCCGTGAGCTTGGTGTCATGCGTCAACGAATCGCCTCGATGCGCTCAGCTCTTGCAAGTGGCATGAAGCAGCGCGGATTCGACTTTGAGCATGTCGTCGATCAGTTCGGAATGTTTTCTTTTACCGGACTCACTCAAGAACAAGTTCAGTTTCTCAAGTCAAAATACTCAATCTTTCTTACGGGTAACGGTCGAATCTCTGTTCCGGCACTCAATCCATCGAATATTGAGTATGTGTGCGATGCTTTCGCCGCCGCCATCAAGGCACTTCCCGATTCGAAGTGATTTCAACCCCCCGCCACGTAGATGTTCCCCAATTGAAGCCAAAGAGGCTTTTGCAAGCGACGAAACTTTTCCGCTGAAACACCGAAGATAACCTCTATACCGGTGCCCACGTCACCAATCGGTTATCTCAACGCCGCGATATAGCGCGGCGCTCTGAAGGAGCGAGTGTTGTACTTATGTCATCACTAACAGATCTCAGCATGCTCAATTATCGCTCACGCTTAGAGGCAGCGTTTGCAGCTATGATTTCCGCTGTCCGAACGCCTCGCTCCTTAGACCCTACCGCCGTCTCCGTTCCTTCGATGGGACTTCTTACCTGGCACGCTGAAGGCTCCAGCGCCCCCGACAGTCCATACTATTCTCGACTTCCGCATCATCCCGGATTTCATTCAGGAGTCACGATTGGACGCGGCTACGATATGAGCATGCGGTCAAAGAGAGAAGTGGAAGCCGCCCTCGTCTCTGCAGGCCTGCCTCTACTGATGGCAAAAGACCTTGCCCTTGCCGCGGGACTCTCGGGAAAGAAAGCTCACGCCTTTGTTGATTCATATCTGGGGGATCCCATTTCCCCTGCCCAAGAACGGGTACTTTTTGAGAATGCTTGGCAAACCATGTATAAAGATGTGCAGCGGATATCGAGCCACCCATCAAGTGTATCCGCATACGGTGTGGTACCTTGGGAAGGTCTAGACCCAAGACTCTTAGAAGTGGTAGTCGACCTCAGATTCCGAGGCGACTACACCCCGCGCACACGCGCCTTACTCCAATCAGCTCTGGCAAATAATGATGTAAATCGCTTTAAAGAGGTGCTTTGCAACCGAGCTCTCTGGCCGGGAGTCCCCTTTGAACGGTTCAAGGCACGTTGTTACTTCCTAGAAACGCAGTAGGTTTTCTGTGTGCCCTCGAACTCAGAAAGTCAACGGATGATGTGAGTATCACTGTGCGTAAACTTCGCGCCTCTATACGTTCAAAGCCCTTACGTCTTTGAGAAAAATCAGCTAAACTTCGCGCCTTGATGGGGCGCTGCACGGCGATCGAATTCGCCCCGCATCGTCACCCGTCCCAAAATATCACTGTCTCGGTAACCCTGTGGTGGGTTGTCGGGGGGAGAGAGTGGAAAGTTCGCTGTGTCTGGGCTCATCAGGACGGGCTTCCTTCCATTTTCGGCTCAGTAAGCACTAAGGAGTGTGTCATGCCAAGCTCATCGCAAGGACAGAATTCTTCAGGTGAACGATTCACCTCTCATAAGCAACTGCTTGGTTGGATATCTGAGCTCACCGCACTTTGTGAGCCCTCGGCAGTCCATTGGTGTGACGGCTCTCAATCAGAATACGACTCCTTAGCCGCGGAGCTTGAAGCCAAAGGAACATTTCGCCGTTTGAACCAAGACAAATGGCCCAACTGTTTCGCCGCAAATTCTGACCCTGCTGACGTAGCGCGAGTGGAAGATCGCACCTTTATTTGCAGCCGAGTGCGCAACGATGCCGGACCAACGAACAACTGGATGAATCCAAAGGAGATGCGACAGATCTTGCAAGGTCTGTTTAAGGGCTGCATGCGTGGCAGAACGATGTACGTCATCCCGTTCTGCATGGGCCCTCTAGGCTCTCACATTTCGCAGATCGGCGTTGAAATCTCAGATTCACCATATGTCGTTTGCAATATGCGAATTATGACTCGCATCGGGCAGCCAGTACTTGATCAGCTTGGCTCTGACGGAGAGTTCGTTCCCTGTGTACATTCCGTCGGCATGCCGTTGTCACCAGGCAAAGCTGACGTTCCATGGCCCTGCAACAACGAAGAGAAGTACATAGTTCACTTCCCTGAAGATCGAGAGATTTGGTCATTCGGAAGCGGCTACGGCGGAAACGCGCTGCTAGGCAAAAAATGTTTTGCACTTCGAATTGCGTCTGTCATGGCGCGCGACGAAGGCTGGCTCGCCGAACATATGCTTATTCTTGGCGTTGAGTCACCGCAGGGAGAAAAAACCTATGTGGCCGCCGCTTTCCCGAGCGCCTGTGGGAAAACCAACTTTGCCATGCTGATTCCCCCAGAATCCTACAAGGGCTGGAAAGTATACACGGTCGGAGACGACATTGCCTGGATTAAACCAGGTGCAGATGGGCGTTTATACGCGATTAACCCTGAAGCTGGCTATTTTGGGGTCGCTCCAGGGACCTCTAATAAATCCAACCCCAATGCAATGGCGACTCTTGCTAAGAACAGCATCTTCACCAATGTCGCACAGACCAAAGACGGCGACATCTGGTGGGAGGGGATGAATGATACTCCACCGGCCAATTTAATCGACTGGCAGGGTAATCCCTGGGACCCTTCCAAGGGAACCAAGGCAGCACATCCAAATTCTCGCTTCACCACCCCCGCATCACAGTGCCCTACCCTGGATCCTGATTGGGAAAAGCCTGAAGGCGTACCTATATCGGCATTTATTTTCGGTGCGCGCAGAGCGAGTTTAGTGCCGCTGGTATTGCAGGCATTTAATTGGTCACATGGTGTGTACATCGCTGCCACGATGGGTTCTGAGATGACCGCTGCTGCTGCAGGGAAAATTGGAGAAGTGCGAAGAGATCCTTTTGCGATGCTCCCCTTCTGCGGCTATCACATGGGCGATTACTTCAACCACTGGTTCAACATTGGTCGAACGCTTGCACGCCCGCCGCGCACCTTCTTTGTCAATTGGTTTCGCAAAGACTCAAACGGAAAGTTTCTGTGGCCTGGGTTCGGCGAAAACATGCGAGTGCTTGAGTGGATTGTGAGCCGGGTACATGGGACTGGCAGCTCTATCGAAAGCCCGCTCGGTTGGGTACCGAGCTATGAAGACTTTAACTGGAAGGGACTCGACTTTTCGAATGATGACTTCTGTAAAGTAATGTCGGTAAATCGGGAGGAGTGGAAGAGAGAAGTGCTCTCGCACGAAGAGCTCTTCATCAAGCTCTTTGATAGACTCCCCAAGGAGTTCATCCACGAAAAGCAGCTGCTTCTATCGCGACTGTGGCGTTCGCCTGAAAACTGGGAAGCTCCTCACTAAGGGACTCATATTTTCGAGCAACGCAAAGGGTGCCTTTCTTCGCAATCCGTAGCTCTCCCGGTCGCTCGCCTAACAAATCGGCTTGCGTATTACCGAGCTGCTAGGGTCTGAGGACAGCGCAGGAACCTGAGGTAAAATCGACAGGTTAACGTCTAACTTCTGTTCGCATCGTGCCGTATGGGTATCTTTCGGGCCTTAGTAGTCATTCTAAAGGCTCAAAAATCACACTGGTTGGACAAGGTTTTGCGGTAGGATTTCGGCGAAGCTCCGTAGCGGAATCAGTCGAATTCGCATTGTCGATTGTCGCCGGTGATTTGCGAGAAGCCAGAGGTGCCTCATGCTGCCCGATCAACCCGAGCCTCTTCTGCCCAAACCGATTGTGCCCGGGCCCGTTTCTCCAGCCGACGCCCCTCTTCAGCTAAACACTGATAAATTCCAAAACTCATGGGGTGAAGTTCTGCGCCTCCCCAATCTTAAGCCCAGGGGTACGCGGCGAGACAAAGCAAACTTCAGTCAAGCGTTCGAAGCCGAACTTCGCTCTGGGCCACCACTAGTCATAGTGCCTGGCCCCGGAGGCGTTCCCATTCGTCTAAGTCCTAAGGACTTTCTGAGAAACCTGGAGATTCTCTCTACCAGCAACAACTCTCGGAACCAGCCAAACGAGTGGCGCGCGATCATTCCGCACTATGGTCAAAAATGGGAAATAATCTTTCGTGGTCACAATAAGGCATCGGTGCGTGTTTTTACGGAAAGTGAGCTGAAAAGCTATGAAGCACTGCGCGCTATCACTGAGGCGGCTGAAAGGGACTTCTCTTCTCGCGATGTCGATCCGATCACTGGCTCTCGATTTTCTGTAAGAGTAATCAAAATTCCAAACTCAACCGAGCAGATTGTCATGGCTCGAGATGTCTCTGCAATTCCGTTCGTACGTGGATTGATTGAACGACTTTTTGAGTCCGAGCTTGGGCTCGCCGAGCCCTGCCTTGAACAGTTTGAGTTCAAGGTTCCTAAGCTTCAGTTGTTCCATCAACACGAGTCCCGAACAGTCGATGTGCTGGTTTCGTATCGCTACAAACGCGCTGCCGAGTATCCAGATTTTTTGCGCCTTGATGATGTCGTTAAGGACTTCTTTAAGAAGTATTCCGCCTCGGATGACTATTGGGAGAAGGTCAATAAAAACTTAGTGCGCACGCTCCTGCACCAGTATCCAATGCTGGACCGAATTGCGGTGATGGTCGTCGCCCACCCGGACAAGCACGTTAAGACTTTCCGTGCTTCTACCGTCATGATGGACCGCCAACAGCTTGCGCTTGAGGAGGCTGCCTAAAGTCTTTTCGCTCAGGTCCTTACTCTTAAATAATCTATTTAATTCAATTAGTTGCTCGCAAATTTGCAGGCATTCAGTCGACTGACTAAGATAGGTTCATGTCGCAAAATATCCAAGCTGGAGGAGGTGTGCGTGAATCAGCGCGAGAAGCCTTACTAAACGCGGCGCAGCGCCTTTTCGCTGAGCGTGGCTACTCGCAGGTGAGCACTCGTGAACTTGCCGAAGCTGCCGGGGTAAATCTCGGTGCAATCCAGTACTACTTCGGCTCAAAGCAGAGTCTTTTTATCGCCGCCGTTCACTGCATGCTGAACGACTGTACCATGCTTCGGTCGCAATTAACGGGTTCAGGCCCCTGCACCTCACGTCTCGATGCAGCTCAAAGACTGCGGGATTTCATCTACGGTCTGCTCACCTACATCCTGCGCCCCACAGGCCCGCAAGCTACCCGAGTTATGTGTAGAGAAGTCTTATGCTCTTCGTCAGAGGACGGTGAACTATTTGAGCAACTCGTCGACTCTGTGGTCACCAACTTCTCTCGACCCACACACAATGCGCTCGTGACGGTGCTTGAGACTCTTTCACCGCAGCTCTCGGACAGTGTGCGCTCTCAAATAGTCGCCTCCATTGTGGGACAGTGTACCTTCTACGTAACCCATCGCCCATTTGTTGAAAGAATTCGGCAAGAGGACTTATCAGACGACCTCGCCTTCAATTCAATTGCTGAGCATGTAATTCGCTTCACCTTGCAGGGCATTCGCTGCGAGGACGATTTAATTAACCAGATTTTACCGCTTAAGTAGATTGGAGTTTTCGATGACTAGCAGCACCCAAGATAAACTGGTCCAACCAACACGTTCAAGGAAGTTTCAAGCACTCTTCGCCGTCGCTGTGTTCGGCGTTCTGTTTGTTGCGTTTGGCCTCTATAAGTACCTATCCATATCCGCGGCCATCGCGGCGAACTCCCACTTCTCCCCTCCACCTGAAGCAATCACCACGGTAGTAGTAGCGACAGAAGAGTGGCCGATGAACCGTCTCGCCGTTGGCAGCGTCTCCTCACCGAATGGCGTAACGCTCAGCGCCGAAGAGGCTGGAACAGTAAAACGAATTAATGTTGAATCAGGCGCCCAAGTTGAGGCCAATCAGGTTTTAATTGAACTCGACACCTCAGTGGAAGAAGCCCAGCTTGCGGGTGCGAAATCTCAACAAGCATTGGCTCAACAAGAAATCGCTAAAATACGTCCCCTCAGAGAGCGTAATGCAGTTTCCAAGTCTGACCTCGACCGTGCCGAGGCCGCGCTGCTCACTGCGAATGCAGAAGTCGCCTCACTTTCTGCGCTTATTGTTCGCAAGAGAATCATCGCTCCTTTTAGTGGGTACGCAGGTATTCGGCAGGTTAATGTCGGCCAATACGTCGCAGCCGGTACCGGTATCATTCCACTTTTCTCTCTCAAACCCGTATTTGTTGACTTCACCCTACCCCAAGAAGCCTTGTTCGATGTGCACCAAGGACAACAGGTACAAGTCACTATCAACGAGGCTCCTCTGCAAGTTTTTGGCGAGCTAACGGCAGTGAATCCTCAAGTGGATCCATCCACACGCAATGTTTCTCTTCAAGCAACCGTGGCCAACGAGCAGGAGCGCCTTCGTCCTGGCATGTTCGTTCGTGTAAGTGTTTCGCTTGGCACCTCTCAAAAGGTAATGCCGATTCCGAGCTCGAGTATTAGCTATGCTCCCTATGGTGACAGTGTCTTCGTTTTAGAAGACATGAAGAGCCCCGCTGGTGAAGAGTATGTGGGAGTCCGATCGCAAATCGTGAAGCTTGGCGAGCAACGAGGAGACCAAATCGCAGTGCTGGAGGGCCTCAAACCCGGAGACGAAGTCGCAACTTCAGGAGTATTCAAACTGCGCCCCGGCGTGGCGGTCGCAGTGAACAACCACTTCGCTCCTTCAAATAGCACCTCGCCTACTCCCGCTGACATTTAGGCCAGCAAACATTTTGACCCTCGGATTTTTGGGAAGATAGCTATTTAGCAAAGAGTCTCCATGAAATTTACTGATATTTTTATTCGCCGTCCGGTTCTCGCCATTTGCGTTAATCTCATCATTTTGGTGGCGGGATACCAGGCGATCCAAAGCCTCAGCATTCGACAGTATCCCCGCAGCGATTTGGCAGTAGTGACGGTGACTACCGCCTACGTGGGTGCAAATGCTGACCTAGTTCGCGGATTCATCACCACTCCGCTTGAACGGGTAATCGCGAGTGCTGACGGCATCGATTACATGGATTCTTCGAGCGCCCAAGGTCTGAGCACCATTACGGCCCACCTTCACCTTAACTTTGATGTAAACGCCGCACTCACTCAGATTCAAGCAAAAGTTGCCCAAGTCCGAAACGAGTTGCCTCCTGAGGCGGAAGCACCGGTAATTAACGTAGAAACGGCCGACGGCCGTATCGCCTCGATGTACTTGAGCTTCTACTCCAAGGACCTTGAGCAGAATCAGATTACCGATTACCTCACCCGTGTAGTACAGCCGCGAATCTCTGCATTGAGCGGTGTACAGAAGGCGGACATTCTTGGGGCGCGGACTTTTGCCATGCGTATCTGGCTAAAGCCTGATCGAATGGCCGCGCTACAAATTTCTCCCTCTCAAGTGAACGAGGCCCTGGCAAGCAACAACTACCTCTCTGCAGTGGGCAGCACCAAGGGATCTTTGGTCTCGGTTAATCTTGTGGCAAACACAGATCTTCGCTCTCGGGAAGAATTTGAGTCTTTGATTGTCAAACGGAGTGGAAATACGGTTATTCGACTTCGTGATATCGCCGATGTGGTCCTTGGCGCTGAGAGCTACGAAGAGGAAGTACGGTTCAGTGGAGAAACTGCAGTTTTCATGGGAATTTGGCCCCTGCCAAATGCGAACTCTCTTGACGTCATTAGCCACGTTAGAAATGTGCTCCCGCTCATCGAGAACGACCTTCCATCGGGAATGCAACTTGGCGTGCCTTACGACGCCACTGCGTATATTCGAGATGCTATCTATGAGGTAGTGAAAACTCTCTCTGAAACTATTCTCATCGTCATTCTTGTAATATTCCTCTTTATTGGCTCGTTCCGCGCGGTACTTGTCCCGGTGATTGCCATTCCATTATCGCTCATAGGAGCTGCGGCGATGATGTTGATGTTTGGTTTCACTATTAACCTTCTCACGCTACTTGCAATTGTGCTCGCAGTAGGACTGGTGGTCGATGACGCTATCGTCATGCTTGAAAATGTCGAGCGTCACGTTCAAAAGGGGCTTCCCCCCATTCAAGCTGCGCTCACCGCTGCACGTGAACTCGCTGGTCCGATCACCGTGATGACCATCACCCTTGCCGCCGTCTACACCCCAATAGCATTTCAAGGCGGTCTGACTGGCGCGTTATTCAGAGAATTTGCGCTCACTCTTGCAGGAGCGGTCTTTGTTTCAGGCCTTGTGGCACTGACTCTTTCTCCCATGATGTCTTCCCGGCTCGTGAAGCGAGAAGAGTCAGAGACTCGCTTCAAGACACTCGTTGACTCCGTTTTCGCTCGCGTTCACGACGCCTACCACAGAGCATTGACCAGAAGTTTGCAGTATAGATTTGGCATTGCCTTGGGCGCCGCGCTCTTGATGCTTTTCATTGTTCCTTTCTACCTGTTTTCGAATAAGGAACTGGCACCAAAGGAAGATCAAGGAATTCTGTTCGGAATTGTTCAAGCAGCCCCCAATGCATCGATTGAAGAAACCACTCGCTTCACTGAGGAAGTGAACAAGGTATACGAAGGCTTTCCTGAGTTCTCTAAGTCGTTTCAGCTCACCAACCCACAAGGGGGGTTCTCCGGGATGCTGCTTAAGCCGTGGAGCGAGCGTTCCCGCAGTGTTCAAGAGCTTGAGCAAGAAGCGTGGGGAAAGGTAGCGAATATCCCAGGAGTTCGAATCATTCTCACAAGCCCTCCCCCACTGCCCGGTGGAAGCGACTTTCCTATCGAATTTGTTATTTCATCCACTGAGAGTCCGCTACGTATCTTTGAGTACTCCAACCTCATAGTCCAAAAGGCCTTCGAGAGTGGGGTTTTCATGTTTGCTGACAGTGATCTTAAGTATGACTTTCCTCAGAGTGAGATTGCGATTGATAGGGATAGGGCTGCGCTGCTTGGACTCAACCTTGCACAGGTCGGCCAGGATATCGCTGGGTTTACTGGCGGTAACTACATCAATCGCTTTAACGTTGCAGGGCGAAGTTACAAGGTGATTGCGCAGGGCAAGCGCAAAGACAGAATAAGTCCTGAGCAACTGCTCGATCTCTACGTCACTGGTCCCAACGATTCGCTTGTTCCGTTATCAACCATTGCTTCGATAGCTGATTCTGTTCAGCCGCGAACCCTAAACCGCTTTCAGCAACTTAACTCCGCAAAAATTCAAGGCGCACAAGTTCCAGGGGTCTCGATTGATCAAGCACTACAAGTCCTAGAGGCTGCGGCTAAGGAAGTCCTTCCTCCAGGATATACGGTTGACTACGCGGGGGAGTCCCGTCAGTTAAGAAAGGAAGGAGATGCCCTAACTGAGACTCTCATACTGGCGCTCATCATGATTTTTCTCGTTCTTGCCGCGCAGTTTGAAAGCTTCAGAGATCCTTTGATTATTCTTGGCGGTTCGGTGCCTCTCGCTCTTGCGGGTGCACTGATGTTTGTGTTTTTTGATTTTACTTCGCTCAATATTTATTCGCAGGTGGGTCTGGTTACGTTGGTCGGACTGGTATCAAAGAACGGCATATTAATCGTTGAGTTTGCAAACCAGCTTCAGCGCAGTGGCAAGGACAAGTTACAAGCAATCATAGAGGCGAGCTCGGTCCGACTTCGCCCGGTGCTTATGACTTCTACTGCCACTGTTGCGGGTCACTTCCCGCTAATCCTCGCCAGCGGTGCCGGCGCCGGAGCGCGAAACAGTATCGGCTGGGTGTTGGTGACCGGCATGATAATTGGCACAGTCTTCACTCTATTTGTCGTTCCCGCGATTTACATGTTCATCGCCAGAGATCGTACCCGCACACAGTTGCTTGAAACCAGCGCGGATGACGCCCCCATTTCTCTCAGTGACAATGTGCAACACCCCCGCAGTTCCGCAAGCGATCTCGTCACGCACCCGAACTGACGACCAAAATGTTGCGAAAGGTGACTGCTCACTCAGCGAAGCGCCCACTATGGGAGGTTTTGATGAGCAAATTTGTGGTACAAGGTGGACCCCTGCGACCCAGCATCCAGCAGCGACTACATTTGGAGAATATTTTAAGCCGCCACTGGCAGCGCTGGCGGATAAGTGCCTGAGGGAAAGACGACATTAGGCTCTCCCTGGCGGTAGCGCCGAGAGCAGTCCTTGTAGAGAAAGTACAGGTCGAAGTACCACTGACGGCACTCTGCTCGCCTTTGATTGCAGACAGACAGAACCCGAGGACGATGCGACTCTGCAGTACTAGTCTTCGTGCTCCGAGGCACTACGCCTCTTCTGGTTTTTAGAAGTGCTTCTCTCCCCGCGAACCCAAGGCCCTTGGCATAGCGCTCCTTAACCACTTCCTGGCGCCTAGATTCGAGCTTCTGCCCCATAAGAAGCGCATACTCCCTCTGAGACAGGTGCTCATAGCCAGGGAGACGCTGATAAGTGAGCTCCACT
>JBGSMV010000014.1:0-7233 GCA_041739995.1 Bdellovibrionota bacterium | reverse complement strand
CCAAGCAATCGGTACAGGTTTTTCTCCTCCTCAATTTGTCTTCCAAGGGCTCGTAGTGTGTTCTCCAAGTCGGGGTGAATTTCCCAGCGCGCCGTGCCTTTGCGCTTGGCAAGTCCAAGCTCGAATAGGAATGAAACGCGGCGCTGTTTGAGGAGCCGGGTCTTTCTGGCGGCCTCGCTTGTAAAGGCTCTCGGAGCGTTGAATTCCACTACTTTTGAGCCCCTCGTCCGGAGGTCATCGAGAAGCATTCGGTCCAATGACGTGAACCGCAATTGGGCGACTTGGGCTTCGCGTCTAAGGGCAATCTCTTGCTCAGGAACGAAGCCTAGGGTGCGCGTTGCCACGAGCTCAGCGATTTCCCTAACGCGATGTTTAATGAAGTTCTTTTCGAGGCGCAGCGCACGTCCACTTGAGTCGGCGCCTCTCACCACTAAATGCACGTGGCTTTGGTCAGTATTGTGGTGCTCTGTGGCAATCCACTGGAGTCCTACTCCAAGCTCCTTTTCTAGTTCTTGCACTACTTGTCTTGTGTACTGAGGAAGGTTCAGTGCGGAGCCGTTGGCGGGGGAAATTATGAACCGAAAGTGGCGCTCGTCGGTTTGCCATTCGCGAACGTTGCGGCGCGCTTCCGATAGGGGGGAGTCGGAGAGGTCTTTGGAGAAGAATGTACCGCGCTCCCCGTCCTTCGAAACCCCTTCTCGAGCGAGGTAGGAAAGGTGCTTTGAGAGCTTGGTTCCTGAGTCTTTGCGGTGGTCAAAGTAGCTGGTCTTTACGATGACTTTTTGACCGTATCCGCCCCCTCGACCGGCGCGTCCAGAGTGCGCTTTGGTGGTGAGATTCTTACGAAAGAATCGCGCGCTTTTTAGTCCCGCTGACGCGCTGCGGCCACGGCCCCGACGAAACTGTGGGTCGAGGGTCATGTCGTCTCTGGTGCTTAGTTCCAGGTGCTTTTTGACCACAATGATATTAACTCCTTATCTGTGCGTCCGACGCTCTTACCAAGCTACTTTGACTACTTATCTCTGCTCGTCCGACGCACTCTCACTCCGTCCGACATTTTCTCTTTGTTCTCTTCACTACTTAATCAACTTTGGCAGACAGCCTTTATCTTGCATTCCGCTCTCCTTCCGAACTCACCTATAGAGAGCAAAGGAAGGAGAGCGGTCGAATCGGTATTGAGAAAATCCTAGAGAGAACCCCCAAAGCGCTAACGCTTGTCGTACAGGGCACTCACTGCGTCATCGCTACGCTTAGCGACACGAGAGAAGAAGCCTGCTTCGCGCTTTGGTGAAGCCACTGGTGCGGGACTAACTACTAGTTCGTCAGTCTCCGTATCGATGGATTTAAACACCGGCTCCCCTACTCCGATTGACTCGCGTACTACGCTCGTCGCAATCGATGCTGTGGCTTTGGGTGCCGAGCGCTCTGGCGCTGCGTTTAGAGCAAGCTGAGGCTCTGCCTTTGGGGCTTCAGGGGTTGTTTCTTGGCTTAATGGTCGCTCCTTTAGGAGCTTTGAAACCTCTGCCAACGTTTGGCTGCCTGAGTCAATGTAGGCCTCAACTACTTCTCGAATGGTGTCTTTTAGGCGCTTTGGAAGCGCTTCAATGGCACCTTCTTGGGCGAACGTGTCACTGAGCACGAAGCAACTTTGCGGTGCCACAATCTCAATGGACACAAGGCGCTGTTCACCTTCAGTAACGCTATCTTTTACACGAATCGAAACCGGGGATTTTTTTCTTGCCATACACGTTATCTCCTTTGGGTAGAGTTATAGATTACGTGCGGCATGCTACTCGTGAAGTTAAACCCTCGATGGGGCGCGCAGATGGGCACGGGATAAGGGGAGTTTTTGTTCCCCTCCCCCATCCGTGAATGCAAACCAAGCTGTGCCAGGTACCCATGGCGCACGCGCTTGCTTTATAGAAAGAAAAAATACAGTTGGGGGATTGGGGCGCCCCGCAGGGAAAAAAGGGCGTGTTCTAAGAGACTAGAAAAAAGGGAACACACCACTTACGCGCCGCTGGGCAAGGGGCCTCCCTCCCCTGCTTAGTGGGAGAGAGGCTTGGTGTGTGGAGTTAGCTACCGGTCTTGGCCTGAAACTCCTTTTGTGCCTTTCTGGCTGCTGCCTCTGAAGCGCCTCGAATGAGTCCGACAGTGGGAGCAGAATCGAGCGGTGAGTACTCTTCTAGGAGTTCTCGGTACGCTGTGAGTCTTCCTAGTGCAAAGCATTCGGTGGAAGAGTCGGAGCGAAGCTGAGCGAGTGTCATTTCGTAGTATGCAACCTCGTAATGGAATAGTAATGCGGTGAAATGTACGTTCATCGTCTGTCCTCCTCTACGAGTAGGCAGAAAAGGTCACTCTCTAGGTTTTTAAGCCTGGTACAGAGTTCGACTTGTCTGGAGCGTATGCGCTCTAGTTCTGCCTTGATTATTCTGAACTCTTGCCTTCGTGCGTCCCGCTTTTCTGGTATCCAATCGAAGGTGAGTGCGTCGAATGCGTCACTGAGTACGCAATGGGTGTCTAGTGGCTGGTGCATAGTGTGTTCTCCAATTAATCGAATTATATGTATAACCGCCCGCGGTTATCTCACGGGCAAAAAAAATCAAAGGACAAACGGAATAGACTCTAATTCCTCGACTGTCTCGCCTCTGCGCTCAATGCGTACTGTGTAGTCAGTGGCGTTGAACGTTCGGGCTAGTCCGATGATTACTGATTCAGCGTAGTGCCTTGCTTCTGCCTCGCACTGAAAGAGTGCTAACACTCTTTCGTCGTCTTCGGCTTCTGTGAGGTACACGCTAAAAGGAAGTTGGTGCTTCATGATGATGTTTCTCCTTAAATGACTTTACTGTTTACTCTCTAAGTATAACCGCCCGCGGTTATGTGTGCAAGCAAAAAAGAGAAAGCTAGAAACTTTTTTTATGCTCAATTAATACTAAAAAGGTCTGTTACCGCGTGCTCACAAAGTCATCGAAACTGCTCTTACCCTTCCCCACACATATAGACCAAACACCGCTACGCCAATCACCTCACAGCCGAGTTCTCGCGGTAGTCTCACCAACCACAAGCCTCACTCCACACATACAGACTAAAACTACTTAGCGCGTACCACTGAAGACTGAGGTTCTAGCACCTCAAGCTCCGGGAATCCCCAGGCCTGAGCCACTGCTCTAGTAATGGCTGCTTGTCCGGTCTCACCCCACCGCTCGCACAATTCTGTAAGCTCCTCAGCGCACTCGTCGGTAAGGTACAAGGAGCTCTCTAGTACCTTGCTGCTCTTTGCCTTAGGCATGATGTTTCTTCCTTAAGGACTGTAGTGTTTTGTGGGTGTCATCAAAGAGAAAAGAAAGCCGAATAGCGCGCCTAATGGTGTCACTACGAGACAGGCCCCAGCGTTCTTGCAACTCGTCTAGTTGCTCAACCAGTCGAGCACATAGGTGCAACCCGACGACGCCTTTAGTGAACTTCTTCTTCATGCCAGTAGGGTACCAATGAGTGGATTTGAACGGAAGCGACAAATGCGGTGCGAAAAACTCTTCTTTCAACTGTCCACCTACTTTGGACAAAGTGCCCTGCACGAACCACCCTCAAAGTCCTCAAGCGTCAAGGGGGGCCCGGCCACGGGGCGAAGCGCGCGCGAGCCCCAAGAGAAGAAGACAATATGGCGGGCCAGGGGCTAGGAGAAAAAGAGCGGCGGTAGACCTCTAAAGAAAAGACAAAATCTACCGCCACCCTCCGAAGGAATAAAATCAGTCTTCGCTCAAATCTGAGGCATTTGGGCGAAGGACTACGGCGCGTACCTCGCGCTCCTGGCTGCGCTGCCAATCGAATTGACGCAAAAGTTCGGCTTGTTCCACTGCGTCCGCTTCGCTCTCTGCCTCAATTTCAACATCATCAAAGCAATCAAGCACCCAAGAAATATGAATGAGAAAAGTTTCCATGATAAAAATCCTTTTTAGTTCGTGGAAAGATCCCCAGGGGAGTGTGGTCCCCTGGGGGTAGTGGTTAGGCGTCTAGTGCGGCCTGAAAAGCACGCTCTCGAATGGCTCGACTTGAGCCGAACCAGGTGGATTCAAGGCGCGTTTCCTCGTTTCGTCCTCTAGTGTGGTCGAGCCAATCGGTGACCGCGTTAAAGGCTCCCCACATTGTACCGGAAACTCCGGGGATAGAGGCGCCGGGGCCTACTTCGAGGCTCTGAAGTACAAAGTCGGTGTACTTCGGAAGCTTTTCAGGGGGCGCAACGTCGAACACTTCGCGTAGGTAGCGGTCGAGGCTCCCGCTCGTGAGGTTCTTTCGGGTTAAGTAGCGGTACTGATCGAGTGTGAGATCGAAAGTACGTTTAGAGGCGTTAACCGCAGTTTGTACAATGTCCAACGCTTCGCCGAGTTTTGCTTGATGGCGAATTTTGATACTCGCCTCTAACCCGGCTCGTCCGCGCTCGCGTGCGGCCGCTAGGGTGTTCTGACACACCACGCGAACGGTGGTGAATTGAACTCCCACAGCTGTGGAGCCATCAAAGGAATTGTACAGAAGCAAATATGCCTCAACTGGGTCCCCTGGTAGTACTTCCGCTATTGCGTGCTGAAGTTTGGCTAGAATCCAGACACGTTTTCCACCTCGTAAGCTTCCAGCGCTTTCAAGTCTCGCCGATCCTGCTTGTAAAACAGGATCAAAGAACTTAAACGCTTCGCGGTTCTGTAGTGGTGTATATTTCGCTCCAACTATGCCAAGTGTCCGCCCGTCGGTTTCTCGCACAAGTGCCTTGTGATCAGGAATAACGGCCGGCTCCCCGGTGTCATCCAGAAAAGCCACGGGGCGCTCAAGTACTTCCCAATCAAGGGCGGCCAGTCGTATCCCCTCTTCGGTGTTTGCCACATTAGGAACCACGCGACCTAGGCGATGCCAGGCGGGAGTTCCGACAAAGAAACCAGACTCTAGTTCTGCGCTCATGATGTTGTTCTCCTTCGAATGTTCGCCTCGCCACCTCCCCACACCAGCACAGCCCTCATCGGCGGCACGGCGGGGAGCTTGGGGGCTCAAACGGAGAGCGCCTTTAGGCGCGGCCCCCAAGCGAGCGGACGTGCCGGCCGATTCGAGGGCGAAAAGACAACACTGTGCACGAGCGCACACCTCAAGGTGTGCGCGTGTGACCACCTTGTGACTTGAGCCTTCGGGCGCCTTTTGCCGAGACGGGACAACATTGCAGGCGTGACACCGTACTCGTGGCGCGCGTGCGTTGGCCCCCGAGGCAGAAGGGGACCGAGGCGGGAGATTGGAGAGCGAAGGACAGGACGTCCGAGCGCATTTATTATTTAAGCGCGAGCAGGCGCTACAATAAGGAACAACGGGGCGCTTCTGCGAGCGCAGTAATGTGGGTGACGGCTAGGAGGGCCAAACGCGATTTCCCCGCCTCTAATAATCTTGACTTGCGCTCTCAATGCCGTTTATTGGTTACGCAATCAATAGAGGACGATCACATTGAATACGAGTCTAGACGCACCACGAGTACTAGGTGAGTTTTCTGCTTTCGTGGAACTACTTAATGAAACACGCCAGTTTCAAAAAAACGTGGACGATCCGCTTTGGCATGGCTTCCACCCGATTAGGGCAATATCAACCGCCCGAGGCATCGATTTAGAAGAAACAAAAGCACAGTGGATAATCCGGATATGGGATGACGCAAAATATGAGGCGCTAAAGACGAAGTGGGAAGAGACGTTTAGAACAAACCTTCCCGAAATAAGGAATAAAAGCAGACATTCAGATTATTCGGTGTTCGCCGATCTTCGTGGCAAATATGCGTTGAATGATCCGGTAATTCAATGTGAACTGGCTGAATTATTATTATTGAATCGCTTTCAATGGCACCGAGCAAAGTTTCTTATTGGGTACTATGCTGATCATAAGAGTTCTCCGAACTCGCATCAGCAATTCAAGGAATTTATATTAGACCCGGATGATGATGAAGTTCGGCGCACGTGCCTTGCTCTTTCTTTGACGGGACAGTTAACCAAAGAGGATGCGCATAGAATTATGGTTGAGGAGGCAAGAAAGGCCGGCTTCAATCCTGAACGTATTGGCAAAGGTTGTCTTTCTGCTGTAGTGGTTATGGTTTCCGTGCCCCTGCTGCCATTTCTGGTTTATGTGCTAGTTCTCTAAAGCAACAATGCCTGACCGAAAGTGCGATGCCTGGCACCAGTGTTGGGGTGTTGTACCATCCTTAAACAGTTCAGAGCGCGCGCAGGTGCCAAGGCGGAAAACTACGGGGCGCCTCTGCGAGCGCGGCAGTGTGGGTGAAGGCTAGGAGGGCCGAACTCAATTTCTCGCCTCTAATCGCGCGAAATAACCGAGCAACCCACAGACCCTCCATCGCTGAAACGACAAAGGTCCTTGAATCGCACTCGGCGGAGTTTGAGACAGGGAGATCTCTGAACTATCTAGTTACAGACCATTTGTCTCAAAGGATATTGGGTGCATGTGGGGCGCCCAGAAGTGACTTGAGTGTTCCAAAGTTCGAGGTGGGCTATTGGCTCGCAGGTGCTGAGACGGGCAAGGAGTACATGACGGAAGCAGTAAGGCTGCTCACGACGCATCTCTTCGATGCACGGCACGCGAAGCGCGTTGAGATTTTCTGCGATGAAACGAACATAGCTAGGTGGAGCCTCACCGCGAGCGCTTGTAGCTTAGCCCCCGCTCCCGTATGAGGTGTGGCGGTACGGTCATTTTGTATTTGTAGCTGAAACGACCCCCGAGCGTGAGTGTCATGTGTCCCACCCCAATGTCGATGCGGCGCACGCTCATCGACTTAAACCACTGATGGCCGCACGCTTCTGCCAGAAATAAAAATAACCGTTTTACCTTGAATGATCGACACCCCCGTAGCAGTGAGCCGACTTCGCTGGGCGAGAGTTCCTCAAGGTGTCGCATCAACGCAAGCGCGTCGTTAAGTGAGTGCTCTTGTGGGACGCGGGTAAGGTACTCAATCATGGCGCGCGCGTTGGTGGAGATGGTGACTCCGAGTGAACGTTGATTCAAGCGCCTTAGTCCTTTGGTGAGTGATGGTTCAAAGAGCATTTTAGTACATCGGTACCGGACCGGCCGACCCCAATTGAACTCGCGAAACCACACTGGAAGTTTTCCGCGGGTGCCGTACAGACGCACGGGGGTGGTGTCGGTTAACCAGGATTTGGAATCAGCTGCAAACTCGATGGCGCTCTCTCCTCCAAGATGTACGTC
>JBGSMV010000001.1:0-7540 GCA_041739995.1 Bdellovibrionota bacterium | reverse complement strand
GCCTCCAACAAGTGGCGAATCGGCTAGAAGACCATCAAGAAAGAACGGCACTTCAGGCACTTCCACCGGGTGGTACCGAGGAGAGACAGTTGAATGCAGGTAGGTCAGTAGCTCACGATCATCAAGGCGCTGCACCTCAGGCAACACCGAACTCATTAAGTCTTCAATTCGGTTCACCTCCAGGAGGTAGTTCTCGAGGATCTTTTGGTAGTCAATCTCGCTATTCTTGGACTCTACGAACTTCGCAATCAGACGATGCTTCGAGTCAGGCGGTGGCAGGAACACGAGAGTAAGAAAGTACTCGCTCTCATAATGCGTCTGGGTGCGAAACGTCGCCTCTCTTTCGCTTTCGAGTAACGCCGCTACCGCAGATCCAAATCGACTCTCCGGATAATCATCAGACGGTCGGCGACGAGCCTCCACAAACATCGCCCAACCTTCGCCTAGACGCTTCAGAATATTGTTCACCCGCGCCGCGACAACATCTAACTCCTCTCCCGTAGCACTATCCAGATCTGGGCCACGATACCGGATGGACGCGAGAAATGAGCCGTCTTTGTTCAATACTACTCCGGGCGCGACAAGCCCGGCCCAAGGAAGCTGGTCAGCCAGTCTATCTGGATTGGAACGAAAACGTCGGAGCGATTCCATACTTAACTCTCGTATCGTCGTTTGTGCAGAAGGTGTCTTCTTAGCGCATAGAAGAAATAAGGGTCGCGCTTGGTAGACTCCAGTGCAGCCCAATGCACGAGCAGTCCCAGCGGGATTCCCCAAAAACTATGCAGCGCAAACGTGAGCGCTGCAGTGAGCCCTCCGTTGAGAATCGCAAGTTCTCGGGGAACGCCAGCTACGAGTATTACCTCGGTCAGCGAACGATGGATCATCACTTCAGTCGACATAAACCTAAAACCAAAACGCACCAACGCCGCCAAATATTTCCACTACCGCGGTCGCTTGATGAGCGAGCGCGAGACATAGCCCTAGACCAATGAGCTTCCTCGAACCGCCGGACACCTCGGTAAACGCCAAAGCTAAAGTGGTGATGACGATAACAAGCAAGGACACGGCCACCGCTGTTGGTCCTGTCATGTTCTCGGTAATTCTTGACAATGACGTGCTCCATGGCATGTCCCCGCCAGAAGCAAACGCCTTGCTTGCACCCATCGCTTGAACAGCTACAAAGCAGGCTGCGAGATATCGCGCCTGAGTGATTTTGATTAAGCTAGTTTTCATACATATCTCCATCGTTAGTGGTCCCTTGCTGGACACCCACAATCTATAACGATGGAGATAGCGCTAAGGGGCGCACAGATGGGTACTGCGGCTTAGTGAACGACGGCGCCCGCACTCCCTGGGCGACTATCCAGACTCGGAATGTCTTCGACCTCGATTTGAAATTGGTCAATGTCCCCGGCTTCAATGGCCCTAGATACCGCGGAAGCCTCCGCCTGCTCGAGCACCGCTTGCACCTCCCTCATGGAGTGTCCCTCTGAACGCTCAGCAATGGCCTTCGCAATCGCTTCGCGGTCGAAACCGCACGGCCTGCTCTCAAAGAACTTTTTCACTACCCGATGCAGCGTCCCAGCCTCGGGATACCCAATGTAAACTCTCTTTCGAAAGCGGCTAAGCACTGCTGGATCTATGCGGTCGATATGATTAGTAATCCCAATCACAAACAACTGACCAGTTCGAGCAGCCACCCCCTCCATTTCCTGCAAAAGCTGCCCAACCACCTCTCCCGTCAGCACATCTCCCGATGCAGAGGTCCGCGCAGGAGCCACTATGTCGAGTTCATCGATGCACACTATAGCGGGCGCTCGCCCTCGAGCTTCCTTAAAGATGGAGCCGACGCCACCTGCCGCGTGTCCTAAAAATCTACCCTTGAGAGCGGTTGTAGTTGGAGCCACGAATGCAAGCTTAGTAGCATTTGCTATCGCTTTGACTAAAGTTGTTTTACCGGTTCCCGGTGGGCCGTAAAGTAGAATTGCCTGCGGCACCGTCACGCCTTTCTCCTGAAATGCCTCCACGTGCTTCATCATTCCACACAGATTTCTGACCTCTTTCTCCGTCTCTTCAGACAAAGCGAGAGAGTCCAGGGTAACCTCTGGATTCACATGAGTGTTCGCGCCACGTCCACGCCCGTCCATCGCCAGCGAAATCGCCTGTTGCTCACTTGTTCCCGATTTTATCCATCGAGCCACATCCTCACACAGCTTCTTTAGATCCCTAAATGAGTACCCCGCCGTCCCATGCGCCACCCGCTCGCACGCTGCCTGTCCTATGCTCTCTCTAATCTCCTGCGACACGAACCGATGGCGAAGCTCTACTCCAGGCAGGGGAAGCTCAAGCACCGCATCACAACGGGACACAATAGCCGAGTCGAGCGCTTCGTTAACATTGGTTGAGCCAATTACGTAGACCCGCTGATTTCGGTTCTTCCCGTCCCACTCAGAAAGAAAATTGCTGACAATCGCATCCGAAAACGTGTCCGATCTCTCCGAACCCCTACGCGCAAACACCCCTTCACATTCATCAATAAATAGAATACACGGCTGATTTTCTCTTAACTTTTCCCACAGGCTACGCACGCGCGCTTCACTCTCCCCTATATGAGAGCCCTTAAGGTCTGCCGGCGTCACGAACTCCACGTGCACCTGGAGCAAATCTCTTAGCCTCTCCACCAAATGAGTTTTCCCTGTTCCTGGAGGCCCATGCAGGATGAGGCCACGCGCTTGTCGCGTATCGTCGTATAGAAAATCGCGGATGCGCTCGCATATTTCCTGTCGCACAGGGTCTCCCTCGACATATGCAGCAATCCCCTCCTCCTCAAGCTTCCGCGCTTCGCACCCAAGAAACTTTCGCGCCAACTCCAGTTTATTTTGAATTCGCACGAAACTTGCGACCAAGGAGTTCATTATCGACGTAGTGTGCCGACCGGCAGTCCCAAGGCTCGAGTCCAAATACACCCACACCGCGCTGCCATCCCACGTACACACGTCCAGTACCGTCTTTCCAGCACGGTCAAGAAAGAGCACGTAGAGGAGATGCGTCCCCGTGATGTAGGCCCTCTTGGTCGTAAGGCGCTTCACCTCACATGGTGCACCTTGCGCACCAGACCACGTAAGAAACTCCCCCGACTTAAGACGTACAGCGAACGTTAGTCGAGATAGCAATCGTCGCCGCAATAACAGAAGACTCGGCCCCTTGATATATACGGCTAAGCCGAGGGCGATAACCAACGCCCCTAGGCACCCCGCCACGGTAATACAGTTCACGAAGGTGGCATGCGCACTGTACCATGGCCACCACTTAGGTTTGGCACTCATGAAGTACACTACAATTTCAAGCACAGTGTTAACTGAGCCAATAAGGATCAAGAATAAAAACGGAACTCCCCACACGCCGCCAAAGAACGCTTTAAATGTTCCCCAATCAATAAATATGAGCGATCGTAAGTAGGCGCGGCTATAGCTACGTCGGACCGCCTTGCGCACCGCACGCACTACTCCTTTAGCTTCCTCTCGAAGAACGTTCGCGTCTTCAATTCCAGTAGTCACCACAGCTCCATTTAGATACACCCACTCATTTTGCCTCTCAGAGCATTCCCCTTAAGGGTACAGAGAAGTTGCCTGAACTCAATTGAATTTCTTCTGTCTCTCCCCGTAGTTCGCCAACAAGAGCCGAAACTCACAATAAGTGCGGAGAGTTATAGGGAAGGTTCTGCTGGATGGGGACCGCTCGCAGACTTACGCCTCTTACTTGCGAGGTTTACGGTCGCCAAGCGCCCGGTGCACAGTCCACCTACTCGTGCCAAGCGCTTGAGCAGCTCGCGTAAGGTTCCCGCCCGCTGCGTTCACAGCCTGTTGCACAATCTGAGAGGTAACATTGGCCACCTTCTCTTCAAGCGTCTCGCCAGGGATTTGCTCTACCGCCGCACTGATAGCACCCACCTCTGTAACACCGGTGGGCAATTGCTTGAAACGAATATCTTGTGGCTCAATCACCGCCCGCTTCGCAGCCATAATGCTCCAAGCCGCCGATTCAATCACTGCCTGGAGCTCTCGAATGTTTCCAGGCCACTGATGCCCGAGCAACACATCTCGCGCCTCCACAGAAAGCTCCATCGGAGGAGATGCGTACTTTACTTGAAACTGCTCCATTACAAGCTCTGCAATCACAGGCACGTCTTCAATTCGATCCCGCAGCGCAGGTATGTCTATCTCAAATCCCGATATGCGATGGTAAAAGTCAGGCCTTAACGTTCCGTCCTCTAACTGCTCTCGCACATCCGCATTCGTCGCACTAATCAGTCTAAAATCTACTTTGTACTCCGCATTTCCTCCCACCGGACGCACCCGCTGGTCTTGCAACACACCTAACAGCGCGACCTGAGTCTCCACTGGCAACGCTTGCACTTCATCTAAAAACAAAGTGCCACCAGCAGCGTTTTGAATCAGGCCAGCACGATCGGTGTCGGCCCCAGTAAAGGCGCCCTTTGTGTGCCCGAACAAATCACTACTGGTTAAATCGGCCGACGCAAATGTGGTCTGATATCGTACGAACTTACTTCCCGCCCTAGTACTGAGTTTATGAATCGCCTCAGCACACAGATTCTTTCCAGTGCCAGTCTCCCCACGAATCAGCACAGGCTGCAACGTTCGCGAAGCTGCCACTATCGATTCACGCAACGCGTGTGCGCGCTTTGAGATCCCCACCACAAGCCGCTCCAACGCCTTGTGCTCACTCGCGAGCACCCGCATGTATTCTCGGCGTATGCGCGCCTGCGTTGCCGCATCCCGAATAAGCGCCATTAGATGATCAAGATTCGGAGGCTTCGCTACAAACGACGAAGCACCAGCGTTTACAGCTCTAATCCCATTCTCCAAATCTGCGTGGCCCGTCACCACAATCACCCTCGTAGTGTGATCGCGCTTAAGCACCTCAGAGAGAACCCTAAATCCAGACTCCACGCCCTCTTTTGCATTGAGCGACAGGTCCAACACCACCACATGCGGAGACGCCTTACTCAGCGCCTCAATCGCAGCCTCTGGCGTAGCGGCGGTTTCCACCTCGTATTCTTTTTCATTTTGGCGCACTGCTCGCAGCAAGCTCTTGAGAGCCTCGAGGTCGTCTTCTACAAGAAGTACACGTATCTGTTCTGGGTCGTTCGATTTCACGCACTAACTGTAGCAAAGAGCGGTGAGCAAATCATCGCGTTAAGTTACTGATAGATTTGGCCAGCTAAAGTCTCCTCAGGAGTGGCGAACTCGCGCTCTAGCACCGTAAGGGTAGCATTGACCCGCGACACTCTGCGCTCAAGACACACCACGCTATGCTCCATGGCACCGAGGCGCTCAAGAAGCCTAGTCAGCAGCACAGTCTCCGCCGAGCTGCCCTTCGGTAGCGCGCAGAGGGATTGAGAACTCCCGGATTTCATCGCTCAAACTCCCTGGTCTTGGCTCTAGGTGCTGGCTGAGCACGCATAATGTCCTGGCCTAGAGAGAGAAGATGCTTCCGCTCTCGCTCCTCTCTAATATTGAAGTCCTTTTCTAATGCTTTCAATTCACGTGCTATGCGTTCAGGCGGCACAACGCGATCATTCTCCCTCCCATAGTCCCGGCTAAGCCGTCGATGAAGCTCCGATAGTAGCCGCATCGAGCGCTCCGAACGGGCAAGCGCATCGTCTCTCGGGTAAGCCTTTGGATCCAAATTCTTATGAGCCTCCCTGATGCGGCCAATCTGGCCCCTTAGGTTTTCACGCTGCACGTTTATGCGCCGCTGCACCTCTTTCCAAGGAAGTGGCTTTTGAGCCATCAGGTCTTCTAGCCCCTGATCTTCAATTCCACGCTCTGTGGCCGGAATGTTCGGTGTCGGACTTACTGGAGTTACACGGTCAAGGTACGGGGCCACAGGCACTCTCCCTCTTGAAAGAAGTAGTCAACGAAGGGAGAGGTATCACGGGGATGCGGGAAGGGACGGGGCACTAGGATGGGGACCGAGGCTACTTTGTCCAAAGAGGCTCGAAAACCTAGAGCTCCAAACCCTGACGGTTTCCCTATTTAGGTGGGTACCCGTCTGTGAGATCATTCGAGCGATATGCTTTCACAAGGTCCCAAAAGGTTATTGCTCGCCGTCTGCGCTCTGGCCCTGTGCAGTTGCACCAAAAAAGAGGAGCACAATACCTCTGCAAGCGTTACTCCCGCGGCCGACCGAATTCTTCAGGTAACCTCAGACCTCTACATTCAGGACAAAGCGGCCGTAGTCACGGACATCTTTTCAACATCCTTCTCAAGCCCCCTACGAGCGTTTGGTCTCAGATGGCTCTATCCGTTGACGATAGGACCAATCGAAGGCTTCTTGGATTCCGAAAGCAGCATGACGTACTCGTTCCAACACGTGCACGACGACGACCGCATTTCCATCTCTGCGCCGAACTCAGAGCATTCCTTGTCGCACCTCGGCTCCTCCCCGTTTCAAGTCATCCGCATCGGCAAAAGCGGCGTCCCCCGCGCCCCTGAGCCTCGAAACTATCGAATTCAATTTGAAGTGCATGGCGCTGTGACCCGCGATGAACAAGGCGTCCACCTCCTATGGCCAGTGCTTTCCGATCATCGAGACCTCCCCGTTGAACACCTCACTGCGCGCCTTCATTTTCCTGCTTCAGTGAAGCTTGCAAACATCACCACACGTCTCATTCGGACTTCTAGAACAAAAGGAACTGAGCGAACCTTAATCCAAAACGGAAACCTCAAGGGCAGTCTGATCGAAGAGGCTGAGAACCAACGACCCCTATTCTTAATTGAATTGTCAGAACCCATCTCGCCTCTCGAGGGCGTCTTTCTTCGGGCTAGCTGGCCCTCCCCTTCTTTCACAGTCCCTTAATATCAGGCCATTTTTTAGATTCGCCCGAAATGGCCCTGCCTCAGTTCTCTATGATACT
Source organism: Bdellovibrionota bacterium (assembly GCA_041739995.1). Taxonomy (GTDB): domain Bacteria; phylum Bdellovibrionota_C; class UBA2361; order UBA2361; family JBGSMV01; genus JBGSMV01. The sequence goes on along the minus strand of JBGSMV010000001.1, from coordinate 600 downwards.
CTCGTGCAAATTCTAAACGGGTAGAAGAAGCTTCTCCTCTTCGCTTGACGTCTGGTTGCATTCAGATTTTAGGCGAAGAGGCGCAAGGAAAGTAAAGGTTTTCCCTTTGACGCTCCCTTGGTGATGAGAGTCGGTTGAGCTCAAACCACAACCTCGTCAGCAAGGGAGCGTCAGCTGTGTAACAAACGTTTGGTTGAAACCAAACAACGCAGTGTGGACGAGGTTCTCCTTAGAGTAGGAGCGAAAGATGAGACACGTCGCATGGCCCCATGAATGGGCCAGGTACGGGAGTAGAGACACGAGGTGGCTTTGCCTCCTCTGTGTTCTGCTCGGGATGTTCGGGTTTGGAGCAAGGAGCTTTGGCCAAACGACCACAGTCTACGATCTCCGGGATAATATTCCTGGGGTGCAGAGTCCGAACATGCGGATTTCTGCGATGGAGGATGACAGCTTCACTACCGATTCAAACGTAGCTATCAACTTCATGGGCGACGGTCGTCCTGTGAACTTCCTCGAGATCTACTTCGTCGGGACAAACGGCGGCGGGACGAAAAATCTCTGGTCGCCTGGATCAATGGACTTCAAGCTCACGGGACGCTT
>JBGSMV010000048.1:0-4632 GCA_041739995.1 Bdellovibrionota bacterium | reverse complement strand
AGCCACGTCTTATCCTCAACTAAGAAGCTTATAATGCCGGGGCTTTCAAGAAGAATTTGCCCGTTCCCGCCCAAGAGTTGGCAAGGAACCAGTGATTATACTGTTTTTAGTCCCCTACAAAAGCTTGACTGCCTTAGTTCGAGGCGGGACTGGACATGGGGGGTGGGACCATTCGAGCGGCGCGCTCTCGGTCCTCTTTCTCCGTAAGTTCGCGAGAAAGGCGGTCCAGCATGGACTCATACAGCATGGTATCGAGCGGTCTATAGCGCTCAAGTACCGCAATGGCGGCTTTTAGATCACCTTTGGATTCGTACCAACGAGCAATACCGCGGAATCTATCCGATATGAGGTAAGGGTCTACTTCCTTGTCTCGGGCCTCAATGTAGGACTGCTCTGCAGCATCGACGTCGCCGCTGCCAAGCTGAATGTCTCCGATGAGTATTAAATAGAAGTAGGGGTTTTCCCACTGCGGGCGCTTCTTAAGAGCAAGACGATAGTTCATGTGGGCGCGGTACTCTTCGATAGCCTTTCCGTATTCTCCGGAACGGCTCAGTTCGTCGGCTTTCTCGAGATGTCCGAAATCTCCTTTGCGGCCTGGGGAACAACCTGCCGTCGATAACAGCGCTACCAAGCACAGCAAAAGCAGACTCACGACGCATGGCAACCGCTTTCCGGACGAATGCCTAGAAGAAATCCCGAATGAAAACTTGATTGAAGATTGAGGCAGGTCTGGGCTGTGGTTCATGGGGTAAAACATAGCGTTTCTGGTGAGAAGCAAAAAGTCATTCAATCATGTCGACTCTGTGGGCCAAATGATCGGAGAAGCCTCCGCCGTTTAACTCTGGCCGCTACCGCTGGGATTAGGGAGAGGGGGCCTTATCCACAGACGATAAGTTCTAAGGAATTTCACCGAACGGTTTAAGTGTGTCCGGCTAGATCAACTAAGAGAGTGTGCTTTCTGAGGTTGGAATTAGCGAACATGCAGAGCGGTGCACAAGGATCAGTCGACAGGAAGCATCATGAACGAGCCGGATATCTAAGCATTGAGGAATTGAAGGGTGTTCCGGCGCAGCCCCCGAAAGAAGGGTGCCCGCGCCTTGTACATGCTGAGCGAGAGGAAGCAAGGAGCGCCCCAGACCAGGAGGGTGGGGCTGAGTCCGAATCTGGACGTAAGCACTTTCACCTCATGATAGCGGAACTCTCAAAAACAGAGGCTATAAGAACAAATTTCCCCGACTTGGTGAAGTTTGGTGCGCGCTTGGTCGATTCAGCCAGCCCGAACATCTCGAAGGTTGGGGTGTCAACCGATCATTTGACGGAAGTTCTAAGGAAGCTCCCTTCTGAGCAGCTGCGACTTGCCTTTGGAGAGTTGTCGAATTCCATAAGCACGAACACCTCTTACTTTCGAGAATTCAACTCGCTTGGCATCACCAATGAATTGCAAAATGGCTTCAAAGCGGGTGCGCTAGGTGTTCGCATTAAGTTTACGGGAGACCGGCAAGTTGAATCGGGAGGTGAAGATTTAGGTGCGTCGGCGCAGTATAATTCTCGAACCAACGAAGCTACCGTGGAAGGGCATGCCGCGGCAGCGCCGGAATTGTGGGCTCGCCTTGCCACTGACGGCCGGCTCCCCGACCAAATTGAATTTATCCACCATGAGTTGATTCATTCCCTCCAACGTGGAGGCTCGCTCTCTCGAGTGTCTCGCGCAGGAATTGCTATTGGATCCTCGATTGGGGTCGGACTATCAGCATCTCTGTTCGGTGCCAGTTTCGGTGTTCAACTTCCTCTTCAGGTGGCTACCTATTTTGCCGCTGCCTATGCCATTGACCGATTTTGTGGTGCCGTTGATCGTAGTGAAGGCTGTGCTGCTGGTCGTGCCATTCGTGAGCTTCAGGCCTACCTTGCCACCGAAGAGTCCCCGTCGATCGCTCGTGAACCAAGGAGTCCGATGGAACACGTTATGCATATTTCTATGCAAATCGGCGCGGAGGTGCCGCAACTTCGACAAGACCCAAATTCCGATGAAAGGGTAATGTTAGTTTCGCAGGGCCGAATGGTTGCCGCTGGTATGGCGGTAGTGGGGGCTGGAGCTCAGTTGGCAGCTCTTCGATTGCTGGGCGTCTCACACCAAGATCTCGGTAAGTTGCTCTCTAAGGCAGAATTCGACCCACGAACGGCTGGATTTCCGACGCTAAGCGCAAAGGAGCGCGCGGTGCGTCAGGAACTCGGACTTCAAGACGATGCGCTATATACCAAGACGCTCCAGGCGCTAGACTTTAAGCGCAAGGTTGAAAACACCGAAGCGCGACAGCAGGCCTGTCGCATCGCTCGCTCTGCGCTCATTCAGTTTGGAATAGAGCTCGGCTCGAAGGAGTCGGGAGTCCTCGGTTAAGGGGGCGATGAACAATTCTCGCCGCGCTCGCTGGGCTCTTTGTGAATGTTTATTGAATTACACAAGAAGTTCAGCGAGAACAGCGAGAGAGATATCAAAATAAACTTCCAACTCGCGGCACTCGCTCAACGTGAGTTTCTCTATTCTACGGCTTGACGCTTACTCTTTGGCCAATTCAACCAGTCGGTTCCGGTAGTCACCAGACGATTGCCGCTCGCCACTCGGCAGCGTGCGCCAGCGCTTATGGACCCAGGCCCACTGCTCTGGCGCATCTGCAATTTGCGACTCTAGAAATCGATGAAACTGATTTAATATCTCTTCAGTTGAAAGCTCGGGGTCAAACTGCTGAACAATGACTTCGCCCCCAAGTCCGTTACGCCGTAGCACAGAGCCGACTATGTGCGCGTTGCAGCGCTTGGCGAGTTCAATCAAAGTGGCTGGCGTGTGGGCAGGAATTCCAAAAAAGGGAATAAATGAGCCTGCAACACGGGTATCTTGGTCAATGAGCGCCCCGACGGTTCGTCCCGCTTTAAGTGCACCGAGAATTTCTTTAAGCGCCTTGGGTCCCTCGCTGCGCCAGAGTGTTTCGACGCCATAGGCATCTCGGAGGGACGCAAGGACATCTTGCAGAATTGGATTTCGTGCTTCGCGCCCAATCACCATCAGCGAAAAACCACGCTTAACCATGAGCGCTGCAAATAAGTCCCAGTTACCAAAGTGAGCGGTAAGCGCAACTATAGGTCGTTTTGAATCATGAAGGCGGGTGATTAGTTCAGACTGTCGCTCGATAAACAGCTGGTCTGACCTAGCCAGAAAAGGCTTCAAATTTAGGCTCTCAAGCAGGTTCCTGCCCAAATTCGAATAGACACCACGAAGTACCCGATTCGGGTCCATGACCTTGCCCGATGTGGCCGCGATCGCGGAACTAGTAGCGCGTAACTGTAGAAGAGCAAAAGCTCTGTCACGCGTAGGTATCAGCGAAAAGAGGGCACCGAGCGTAGACCCAAGCCTTGACCTGATTCCAATAGGGAGCCGTCCCACAAGCGCCAGAAGCGCCTTAATGGCTGATGCGTAGCGGCTTGATGTCTCGCTGCCCTTGGGTGGAGTTTGTGCGGTGCTGTGCTGTGTAGAATCCGGTGCGCGGTGCGCTTCAGCGCTCGACGAAGCTTGCATTTGTTCGGCCTGCCCTAGAAAAACGGTCCATCCTGCGGAGGTGGCTCTGATTCGGCTGAGTGGCTTCGTACCCCTTGAAGCAGCAGGAACTCCGTCAGCTTGTCCTTAATCACCAAGCCGGTGAGTTCCGAATCGTCCATCACGAAGCAAAGCTCCTCGCCGCTCTGCTCCATTAGCTCTACGGCCTCCGCTGCTTGTATGTCACTCGGCACAGAAAGAAACTCGCGTTGAGCAATGCTTCCGACGTAGTCATTCTCTTCGCCCCTAGACGCCGCCGATAGTAGAGAGTCCCTGGTGACGTACCCGAGTAATGCAGACGAAGAACTCACCGGGAAGATGAAGTGAAAGGACCGCACCGCCTTGTTCGCTGCGTCTGAAAGCGAAGTGCCGTGTGGCAACATCAGCAGTTGTGCTTTAGGAATCATGGCATCAGACACGCGAATTCGAGCTCCGAGTGCCAGTGTTTGGGTTCGCACCATTTCCCTGATGGAGTACGAGAAAATCACCGCGGCGATTACAATAAGAAAAATGTTGAGCGACGCGACCGCAACGAGGCCAAGCAGAATGCTGGCGGCTTGGCTCACTCGCACTACTATTTCAGTCGACTTCTTCGCCGAGAAAAGCCTGAGAGTGCTTCTCAAAATTCTTCCACCATCAAGCGGAAAAGCCGGAATAAGATTGCACATTACCAAGACTACATTAGCTGCAAAGAATTTAGTGGCGAACGACGCCTCAAGAAATTGGGAGGGGTCGGTAATTTGCTGCGCCCAGGGGGCCGACAGTAGCGCGGCTACGCTACTCCCGATCGGACCGGCGCAGGTTATTGCCAATTCGGCACGCGGACCCACTTCCTTTCCGAGCTTAATTACTCCACCAAAAGGATACAGCAGAACTTCTCTAGTGCTTACCCCGAGACGCAAAGCCGCCAAGAAATGGCAGCCTTCGTGAATCAGGACCGCGAGAAACAACGCCAGAACGAAAGATAACTCGGCACCGAAGGTATCGGGGCTCGCCGAAGCCTCGAACGCCACCATGGCACCGAGCAAAATGAAGCTAAGGTGCAA
>JBGSMV010000003.1:0-11994 GCA_041739995.1 Bdellovibrionota bacterium | reverse complement strand
GGCGGTGGCTCCCGCGGCGGTGGCGGCGGTGGCTACGGTGGTGATCGAAGAGGCGGCGGACGCTACTAAGATCGGCACTGGGGTAATTTTGCCCCACTAAATAGAGAGCCCGAGGTGTTCAGCAATGAATACCTCGGGCTTTTTTCTTGCCCGCGCGATGAGATGGAAATATTCGCAGCGAAAGGGTCGGTGTGAGATGTCGCCAGCAAAGCCGCAAACACGCCATTTTTTGCGCTAAAAATTCAGGGTAGTGGCAATTGCGCGAAGCCGTTACACTAACCCTAGAAGTGGCTTGCAGTTTTATTGCGACACATTATGTCGAGTGAGCGATCCCACACCTCTGCTAACCCCGTCTCGCGCAAACGAGAGCGCGCCATCATCCGTCTGGGTAGAATTTCTGCAGTTCAGCAAATACGCCAAGAACTCTTCGAGTTAGGCACAGAAATCGACGCATTGGAACAATCAAGGCGAGAGGTAGAGCGCGAGGTAATCGCTCAGTCATGCTTGCCAGGGCCATTCGCAGGACCATTCTCAGGACCATTCTCGGAGCCGTCGTCAGGCGAGAGCTCTCCACCAGATTCACCCTCTGACTTCTCCCCACCCGAGCATCAGGAAGGCTCACCAGAGGAGCAGCGCAGGGCCAGTGCGTGGTCAACTCGACTGGCCGGCATCGAGAACGAGCTCGTCACCCAATACGAACTTTTCGACATCTTGGTTCAATTGAGAGAACGCGAGGAGATTCGTTTCAATCAAAAACTCGCCGAGCTGAGAGAAAACTAAGCTCTACTGTCTCGATGCTTTGGCCTCTCCGCTCGGATTACCACTTTTCTGGCTAACACTCTGGCTTCTTCACGCTGGCTTCTTCATGGCCGAATTGATTCTCGCAAACATCGCCAGCAGCACTCCCATTTCTCTGGAATCCGGTTCAATACGACGCAGTAGGTTTTTCACCAGATCAGGAATGGGTCCCGGTGTGCCTTCGCGGTAGAATTCGCAGCCGTCAAGAACCTCGGTCACAATCCTATCGAGATGATAGTGTGCAGACGCCTCTGCTCGTTCTCGCACTACAGGCTGAACCAATTCTGGATTGCGCTGCAGCTCATACAAGACCACGAGCACCGCCTGGGCAAGGTTAAGCGAAGCGTTCTCCTCCGAAGAAGGGATCCTCACGGTCCAACGCAGGTGCGCAAGATGATCGGTACGAAGCCCAGTTGCTTCAGGTCCAAATACCAACGCCGTCTTGTCACTCGGAGATTCCATCCAAGCGTGCTTCCACTCAGAGAGCATTACGTGCGCGGGACGGTGTTTGCCATGTTGTCCGCTAAAACCAACCACAACTTTCATTGAGGCAAGACAACTCTCCAGATCTTCATGAATAGTAAGCGAGTCGAGAACCGCACCACCATGACACGCGGTAATCCGGGCTCGATCGATTAAATAATCTAGGGGCGCCACCAAGTGCAGATTAGAGAAACCCATATTAGACATGGCTCGGGCCACAGAGCCGATATTAAGGCTCTCCTGAGGCTCGACCAAGACGATGTGAAAATTCTGAGCTAACATAGAGACGATAGCATTATCATCTTTAAGGCGCATGACAAAGTCGAGCTCGTTCGGGAGAAATATACTGCTGTAACTATGGGCACTGTCCGCTTTGCTCTCGGGCAGCTGACTTCTATCGCCTCAGAGAGGCTCTTCCGAAGCTCGAGCTGTTCTCCATGCGAGAGCGCGCTGCTGTCGACAGCTTAGATCTTCCAAAAAAACTCGCCCCGAACACCCTCGAGAACGAAGGGTCGGCACTGCATTCTCATGGGCAGGAACCCAAGTAACTCAGCTTTGAAAAGGGCATGGTACTTCTGCTCGCTGATGGATCCTTTGTCCAAGGCGCCGAGGCTCTTCAGGTTATCTCCAACACTTTACGCCCCCAAGGATTTGCCGCGAAGCTGATGCGCTCGTTGGGTTACGGTAAAGTCAGGGCCCGCATGCTTTATCCATTTCTTCATTTGGGAAGACGCTTGTCGCTCCTGCTGCTTTGGCGCTCTTCGAAGATCCAGTGAACCCGTGCAGTCCCTTGCGCTCGAGCAGCGAGGAGACTCTATCCATTATGAGGCTGCGTTAAGGATTAGTTGGTTTTTTCAAGTTTACGGATAACGACATTTATTCGATTAGGAACCAAATAGCGCGCTATATACTCTATCGGGAGAACTGGACTCGCCCGAGACATCAGCGAGGGACAACCCTGTAGGGAGGTCAGATTCAGAAATCGCCACAGAGGCATCGGCCTGTTCGCAGGTCGGTTCTGTTCCACCAAGAGAACTGGTCACGTAAACTTTTCCACGCACCTCATTGGATAGGAGAAAGTTTATAGTACCATTCGAAGCAAAGGTGCTAAGGATGATGCTAGCTCCATCTAGCTTCCCTCTCACAACCGCTACTTCTCTGTCTGGCTGAAAATACGTGCCGGCGTCCTCGTGAGCTTCGAACACCGCCGGAAACCGGAGTAGGGCGGCAGATTCAGCCTCGTTTTTTCCGGACAATCTCACTTTTCCTTGAACACCATTGGGGCACTGGATTTGAACCTCCTTAGTGCCCAGGCCAGTTGCCGAACAACAACCAGAAGCATCCGCTTGCGAGTAGGGGGTGAGAACCAACAGGGCGGAGAGCCCAACGAAGATTCCCATGCGATTACAGACAGGCTTAAGCATAACACTATTAAAAACAGCAGATGTTCTACTCACTATTCTGCCCGTCACCCTAGCTTGCTTCAGATTCGCGTGCCGTAAGGTCAGCTTAAAAGTGAATTTCTGAAGATCTCTCGGGATAAGCCCTTGGTTAGAATCGAGATTAGATTTAAATTACAGGTCTTGAAGCGGCGACTCTCGGGGCCTGCCTACCTTTACGAAATTTTCCTAGGAGTCTGCGATACAGACGACGACGTGCCGCCTCGCTGTTAGTTTTGTTTTAGGGCTTAGAAGTAATGGAGCCTCAATTCCAACCCATAGTTCCGCCTGCCGCGAACGGAGAGATCTCTCCGAATCGGGGGTTAACGCCCATTAGGTTGGCAACATCGCCTCAATGCATAACGCCTGCACTGTCACCTGGAGCACGAGGTGTTATCGCTGAAGCGGCCCTAAGGGAGTCCTTAGGCTCGGCGGATCCGGAGCTCGCAAATTACTTGGGTGACTTCGCCCTTCGCGCCTCGCTGCTGAGATCTCTCAGCGTGGTTCATCCAATGGACACTTCATTTCGAGCGTCATCTTGTTACGATATTCTCTTGATGAGGACTCAATTAAAGCAGACTGGGGGACTAGACCATCCGCTGTTCCACCTTCAATTTGGAGAGTTTGCGCTTGATATCGCATCTTCCAGCACAGAGTCCGACGTTGCGTGGGCAAAGAGGAGAGGCTCTGACTTGCTTGAAAACCTCTGCGATGGTCTCGAAATCCTGGTAAATCAAGAGTTCTCTTGCGCAGCCAAGGGTAGGGCAATGGAGCTGCCGATATCGCCTGACGTCTTGGCCTTAATTTCGTTTCGGCCTACAGAGGTGATCGAAGCGGCACGCCAAATTCGGAAACTCCTTCTTAAGCCAGCGGCTTAGTTCCCGGCCCTGTTAAGAAACCCTTTAGAGCACCTTTGGACGTGCCTCCTCCATAACCGCTTTTGGAACCTTCAAAGGTTGTTTGGGAGTTTAGGGAAGATGAACAGCATTACCAGAATCGCATCCTACACATTTCTCACCGCAGCGATCTCATTGTTGACCGCGTCTCCATCTCGAGCTGAGAACGTCTATCCAGAAAAATGGGAAGGTAGCTGGTCCGTCGGACTCTTTCTCGATGGCACCGATTGCGATACCGATGAGATTCGATTCCTCAAGGAAGAAGTTGACGGACTTATTAAAATTTCTAAGGCCAAGAAGACTATCAACCGCGTAAGAGTTGAATATGTTAAGACCTCGGGGCTTGCACGTACTTGGGAAACTTTCAAACGAACTGACGTGACCGGACGAAGATTCCGAGGACTGCACGCCAAATCATCTGGCGGAGCACTCATCAAAGAGAAATTAAAGATCTTCAATGTGCGAAGAAATCTAGGTGAAGTTTCACTCACGGGCACGGTCTCCTACAGAGGCGAGCGCTGCACGTATGAGTATTCTGGCTCTATATCCAGATCCTAAAGGATCTGACTTCATCGCCGGATTCGTCCCTCCTTCGTGGTCTTTGTGGTGAAATAAAACTCCGCGTGTCACCACAAAGAACACAAAGGAACCGATATTTAAAGCAGCCCCGTTGATCGCAAGAACGCGTTACAAGCAAAGCCAACTCGCTCAACAGGAAACGTGGGTGAGGTAGTTGCGCCAACCTTAAGCGCCTCGTGCATGAGAGCGAAGACCCTCTTGCTATCGATGCCATTGAGTCCGCCCTGACACAGTGCCGCAGCGGCAGCGATTCGACAACTTGTGGACCCTTCCGCGAGCTGCGTCTGAAGCATCAGGAGCTCAGCAGCATCTTGCGGTTTCCCCAAGATCTCGATAGCAGCCGCAAGCCCTTCCTCTCGTGCGTTGTTCTTTCTCACAAGTTCTTTTAGCTCCTGGCGAACGGCTATTTCCCGAAAGCGTTGAAACGCTTCAACAAGCAAATTCAGCATAGCCTCGTCATCTTCCGTTACAAGCATCGCCAGTAGCTCACGCTGCACCGCAGGTGTGGTGGAAGCGGGCAATGCGCTTAACGCTACCGACTGCGTCAATCTATTGCTAGATGGATCTACCGCAAGCTTTGCCAGAGCACTCTGCATCTCCTCTCGGCAGCCTACCTGTAAGCACTGGGCAACAGGCATTGCGGCTTCAAGATCGTCGGCTGCAGCCTTTATTCTTCGAAAAAAAACTGACTCGAGCTCGTCATCGCGAACCCCCGCAAGCGCATAGGTAGCCAGCAGCTTCCTCCCTGAGGTCTCGGCGCCATTGAGCACTATCTCGCGCAGCTTGCCCTCAAGCGGGGTCGTCAGTTTACCTCGCACGGCCTTGGCAATCGCGCACTGGACAGGGGTAGGAACCCCGAGCGCCTCTGATTCGATTATCTTTTGAAATTTCTTCAATAGAGCGGTAGCAAGCGCATGATGCTCAAGGCCTTCAGTCATTTCGAGCGCGGGCAGGTGAATTTCTGGGTCGCCGCGAGCTACCATGCTTAAGATAATGTCGCCCCTCACGTTTTCACTATAATACTTTGCGATGCCAAGCAGGCGATATCGAACACGTGCCTCGGTTTCACTCCCGACCCTTTCACGCACCACCTCCAAGAGATCCGCATTCATTCTATGTTCAGGACAAGACTGCAGTGCGTAGGCTACCGCCCTTGCTGCCGTGGCACGCATTAGCGGATTCTCATGAGCCATAAACGGAGTCACCAAACTGAGCTGTTCTGCCGAAACCTGGATTCCACTTCCGGGCAGATCAAGAACTTCGAATGTGGCAGGACCTAACAACTCACCAACGGCAGCGAGCGCCAGAAGCGGGTGCTTCGAGTCAGAGATGACCCGTTGCTCTAAATGCCCACACGAGTGGCTCACATGTTCAAGCACCCCACTGAGGACCCGCACATGTCGCGTCGCCAGTAGCGCTCGTCGTCCAAACTCTCGTTCTTCCGGCTCTCGTCCAATCAGACGCAGTCCAAGTTGTGCCCCTTCAGGAGAGCCCGCAAGGGTACAGGCGGCAAGCTCGCAGGCCACCGAAGCCGCCTCCTTGGAACCGAATCTCAGCAATGAACTCTTTAAGTCAGATACCTGTTGCTCTAAGTCGCCTCCGGCGAACCAGTGCACATGCTCCCCCCAGTGCAGGATTCTAGCCTGCCGACGCTGAAGGTCGTCAAGTCCGAGCTCGCGTCCACTCATATCCGCTTCGATCTTACGCATGGCGTCGACAACGTGCTCGGCTCGCTGCGACAAGGCCTTTGGCAATTCCGGACGCGGCATGCTCGGGGAATCGGCAAAACGAAGTGTTGATTCTGATCTTTCAGGCCAGGAACGATGCGGTAGCGCTGCCATAGTACTCCTAAAAACACTAAGCGGATTGGGAAGTTCGACCCCCATGGGTCTCATGCGAAGGAGTGCGCCGAGCGATAAGTTGCTCGACGATTCCAATCTGATGACCGGCTTCCGATCTAAGTCGTTCGCGACGGAACTCGAGCTCCTCCTCAGGCGAAAGATCTCTTCCAAAGCGCTGACGCTCTTCCGCGTCGTGCGCACGACCGACAAGAACCTTAAAAATCTCCGCACGTTTAAGCTTCTTTTGCTCGAATGTTTTAATGCCGGTCTCTCCCACAAGCAGCTGCTCGAAAAGCGCCGTCAACTTTGCCCTTAAGGTAAGCCCCTGGCCTCCACTTGGCCGGGCACCCGCTTCTTGCAGCACATTCACCCCGCGCTCAACCCGTTCCTCCGGAAGCAGTCTTCCTAAATACATGCGCTCAACGGATCGCCGTAGGGTTTCCACCACGTCAAACCCTCCGGTCGCGTGGTCTCGTACCTGACAAGTAAGAAGGAAAGAGGCCACACGCGCCATGTCATCAAAGGTCACCGGGATTCTCTGCGCCCGTCCACTCTCACCACCGCGGCACTGATCGACGCAGCAGGCGTGAAACTCAGCCATAAAATCTGCAACTTCAGCACACAGCTCCGGATGTCGATAAATTGGAAGAATACAGCGAGGCGGTGGTTCCTTGGGGCGATTTCCCATCTCAAAGCCAAAGTAGCGGCGAGCTACCATCAAATATGAGCTCTTATCGACTGAGGGGTAGCGACGGAACACGAGGCCACGAGCGAGTGCCTGGTCTACCGGTTCTCGCGCACCGTAGTCTTCCGGCGGATTGGTGCTCATCACAAACCAGAACTTCGAGCCTGCCTTAATACGGCGCCCACCGTCCTCCCACAGCTCAATCTCCTGGCACACTTGACCAAGCTCACCACGCACTTTTAACAATGCATTCACCACCGCAGGACGAGCGAGCCCCACTTCCTCGACATGCAGGATACAGCCAATTGGATTATCTTCGGAGTAGCTAAACTCACCCTTGGCGTCGTGGGAACCAAGCATGGCTTTGGGGACCGCGCCAAGCTGCAGTTCCCATTGAGTCTTACCCGAGAGTCCCACCTCCTCAGCCAGGCGCCGTAGTGCCGCAATCGTAACCTCATGCGCAACCTCGCCGGACTGAGAATTTTGTTCTACGACCACCGCATCCAAACGCTTCTGACCATCTTCACTTCGAAGGAACTGCTGCCATAGATCCTGCTCGCGCTTATTGGAGGTCTTTGGAACCCAGCGGGCCATGAGCTCCGCCACATCAGTTTGTCCCGAGCAATAGAAGTCTAGCGGAGCGACACCTTCGCCGTAGAGCAGCTCGTTGAACTTCTTGATAAGGTAGGTTTTCCCCAACGCCGTTGGACCTTCGATTAGGGCAGGGAGGCGCATGGCATAACACTCAGCCAGAAAACTCATCATGTCGCAGGCTTCGCGCGTGGGGATAATTTTCTGCGCGATTCGTTCCACCTCTTCACGGGAGCGCGAAGTTTGAATTGAAACTACCCCTGGCTGTTCGAGATACGGATTGGCGAAGTGAATGACCGTTTGCTTCCCGGGACGAAGCACCTCCACCACTAGGCAGGAGCGAAAATCTCCGTGTCGATCTTTCTGACGAATTTGGTCTATGAGCTCACGCTCGTGCGCGCGCTGCATCGACAGACTAGAATTCGTTGCTGGTGCCGGTACTGGTTCAGGCATACTACTCTTCCCCCTCTAATGAACTTCGTTCTCGGTGCGCGATAGTACGCACCCGATTTTAAAAACTGGATGTGCAGTCGAAATGGAGCGATATAGTTGTGCTGACAACATCAACACAACTTTTGGATCGAGAGCGAATTTCGATGGAGCCGTGATAGTCCGCTCGCCTACGCATACCAATCGTCGAATCAGCGCGTTCAACTCCCCAATCGGCTCGTCCCGCACCAGAAGCACCGAAGTTCGGGAGGTGAGGGCGTTCCTTCGAATATTGCGAACTACTTCTTGGTCAGTGTCAGAGCAGTAACTCATTACGTCCGCCCCCAAACGTCTTACCAAGGCTCTAAGGATTGGCATCTTGTTTTTTGGCTGCTCCCAAAGCACCAATCCAAGACGATCATCAAAGGCTACGGATTGCTGCATGCTTCGACAAAAATCGGATACCGCACCAATGTTCATGCGTCGTAGCTCCCTGGATTTACCACCATGTCCTCAAGAAGAATCGTCACTACATCGAGAAATTCGAGCGCGCCTTTCGCCCTTTGTTGATCCGACAGCCGCATCTCTACGTTCCCGACTGCATGCGGATAGCTGTTCTTCACAAAGTCGGTATAGGGTCCAAGTCCAAGGGCCAGCAGCTTCACTTGCTTTTCCTTTTTTATTCGATTTATCACCGCCGCTAAGTCTCCTGGCATGCCAGACTCACCGTCAGTCATCACCACAATGAAGTTGTCTTTTCCGAGATTGGCGCACATGCGCTTGTAGGTGCGGTCCAGTGCCCAGGCATCCATGGTTCCGCCTCCATTCGATAAGAGACTTTGTGCGGTTGCGACGCGCCCCCTATCGGTCAATTTTTCAGTGAATGCTTTTAAGTTACAAAAGAAGCTGCCGAAACAACCGATCTCGTACGGAATCTCGAGGCGCTCGAGCACTTCAGCCAGAACCACCAAGCCTTTGAAGGTTTCCTCAGCTTTTTCGCCCTGCATTGAGCCTGAAATGTCGACTAGAAATGAGAAGCGGTAGTCAAACGCTCGCGGCACGCCTCGACGTTCCCAAATACGGTCCAGCGCTCGGGGGTCGGCTTCACTCTGCATCACGCGGTCAAGGTTGAGGCGGCCACCGCTTGCAAAGTCTGGCTCCCAAGCGGGATCCTCTTGTGGTCTGAGAAAACGCTTGAGTCTAAGATAGAGCGGCGTCACCTGGTCGCCCACCACCTGCATGGCTCGCATCCATGGAGACGAGTCACTCGTTTTCTGACTACGCCGACTCTCAGACATGCGCTCTCGCGGAATCTCGAAGTTTTCCAGGGCCTGACGCATGTGCTGCTCATAGGCACTCCAGTTCCGCGGCTGTGGTGAGCGAGGCTCTCTGTCGGCGTGCGATGGATTTCCTTCGTTGAGCTTACCCTCAAGATCCTTGGCAACCTGATCGTCGAAGCGCCTAAGTGCTTGTTCAGCACGTCCTCGCATTTGCTGTTGGTTGCTTTGTGGCAAACGCTGAAACAACTTCCTCAGTGCCTTTTGGGTCTCAGGCGAGAGTTGGCTCATATCTATAGCCATGCCTCCACCCGCGCCCCCGCCGCCCTGGCCAGACGCTTGCATTGCCTCAAGTTTACGCGCTGCTTCGTGAAGTGCGCGCTGAGCCTCTGCGAGTTCCTTTTGATTCTCAGCGAGTTTCTGCTGCAGCTTAGCTCGTAGTTCTGGGTCTTTAACCTGCAGCAATTGACGCTGAAGTGCGTGTCTCTGCTGATCAAGCTGACACACCCGTGCTTCTGCCGCTTCAAGCTCCTCCGTTAGCTTGTCGTACTGCTTCGCCAAGCGCTCAGCAGCCTCACGAATCATTTTTTCGAGCTTTGCGTCAAGCTTCAAAAGCTCCCCGCCACCGAGCTTATCTATCTCAGAGAGCTTGGCTTCAATTTCGGCGATTCGTTTGTGACGTTGTGCTTCTGAATAGCGATCGCCTCTCTGAAATGTTCCAGCTTTCTCTTGCTTGAGCTCCCGTAATTCTTCTTTTAGCTTCAAGATATCTTTTAGAAGCTGATGCTCTTCCTCGTTCTTCAGGTCTAGCTCAACTAGTTTCTGAAGCTCGGGCCACACATCGTGGCGATAGATCTCCATTCGCCGTTGCATTGATACAATTTTATCTGAGTGAGACGCATGCTCTCCCGGAGTCTCCCCGGTGTACTTACGAACCGAGCGAATTGTGTGTTTGAGCACTCGCTCTACTTCTGGATCGAGATTTGGGCTGAATGAGCCGGTATGCCAGTCACGTATTATTTCAGAGATATAATGGCCAAAGCGCGGATAGCGGCCTAATTGTTCACGCGCAAGCTCGATAGCGGGGAGCTGCACCTCGACATTGGGCCGGCAGAACATTTCATTGTAGACCGCCTTGACCGGCCCCTCCATTCCAGGAAAGACTTTGATCATCCAAGTGTTTACCGCATTGTCTTCGCAACCGTTGAATCCGGCATGAAATCCAATGTGCGAGAGAAAAAAGGTGGCTTCCTCTTCAGACATCCCAAGGTCAGTGAGTTTGAGCGTAATCGCTCGATGCGACCCTTCATGGCCTGCGACAAACTTCGCGAAAAGGGGACTATGTACAATGTGGACAGGGTCTAAGGTGATTTCGCATGTTTCAGGATTGAAAAAACTGCCTTCTCCAGGGTTTCCTACACAGACTGACATTCTAAAGTCGCCACCAATTCTCTGAGCGATCACCATCAATTCACCAATCACCTGGGGGCTGGGAATAGGTATCGTCTGGAAAGGGGGAGTGCCGTCGTTTGATGGCACCCCATTACCAGGAGAACGACCCCCTGGGGTATTCCCTCCCGGCTGTTGTTTTCTTGGTTGGCTAGAGTGGAGCTGCATGACTCTGTCCGCATCCTCCTCGCTAGCCTGGGAACGCTTTAGTACGCTCCCTGCTAACGCGGTCACGTTAGAATCATGTACATGTCAAATGTAGCGTAGAATATTTCTCTAATACGGAACGATGATTCCACCAGAAAACTTTGTGTTTGGTTAAACACCAAAGGCGGGCTACGAGACTTTCTACATTAATTCTCCAAGATATTCTCTGCTGTGCACCACCTCCGATATGCTGATTGCGACTGGCCTTTGCCAATTACGCAGCACTCCTAGAGATGGGCAAGGAACACGAGACACTCGCACTGGTGGTGCGGTGCTTACGCAGTCTGCACAAGCGCCCACTCAGATGGAGACAGTTCAGGGAGTACCACGAGCCGACGAACTTCTTGGTACCAGTCTTCCACGCGCGCCAAGAACAGCATCTGCATTCCAAACAGGGCGAAGAAGCTCACGGCAGGCACAAGCAAGTAGGGGCCCATGCCGGCACTTCCAAACACCGAACGCTCATCGACGTTCTCGAACCCCAGAGCTTCACCAAAACTCGCAAGGCTGGTCATCCAACAAACGAGCAGGCCGAGCAGGCACACCCCGTAATGAATGAGCCGAATCCCATCGCCAAGCGCAAACACTTCGCGAGGCGATTCCGATTCGGGGATGGGCACGACGCCCAAGAACTGAGCCACCCCTTCGCGACGCCGAACAATTGCGAGCGTCCGACACGAGCCGACCAACCAGAGCACCAACGCCAGGTTGAATCCAAGCAGCAGCCCCCAGGTCGGCAGTCCGAGGAAGTCGCGCAGAAGCGCCAAGATCGGCACGGACATGGCAAACACACTGGCACAGAGCTGAAGCACGACAATGCTCCGATACATCCGGAAGACACAAAGACACTGTTGCAACATGTTGCACCTCCAAAACCACAGGAAGAACAGGGAAAATCCTTAAGTCGCACCGTCACACGGCGGTGGTGCACAAGAGAGAAATGTGTATGAGAACCACGCATGGCATCAGAGCTGCGCTCTTAAGCAAAGAGCGAGTCAAAGAGCAGCTCATGGCGATACGAGAGAAAGCCAACCCAGAGCCAGAATTGAAAATGAGCAGTGAAGGGCTGGAAAACTACGCCCGTAGGTCAGCTTCGTCAAACAAACTCACTTTGACGCTCCAAACGCTCTGCTAACCTCCTAAACTTACAAGCACTAGATTGCTATCGGTCAAGCACCAACGGAGAGCCTCACAATTAGGTGTTACCGAAGGAGCCTTGATCTGAAGCCTCGTAATTGGATGTTACCGAAGCATGCTTAAGCACCTGTCTTAACTGGGAGCGAAGTTGCTTCCGAAGTTTGATGGGTTTGAGAGTAGCTG